>CAZFIB010000043.1:0-35796 GCA_964518865.1 uncultured Thermodesulfobacteriota bacterium | reverse complement strand
AACTTACACGATTATTACTGCCAATTTCCTGAGGCAACTGTAAAACTTCAGCCAAGCAGAAAGGCATGAAAGTCGGCATTATCTCCAGCGTGTCCATCGACCATGCAACCCCGGCGGTGTTTTATTCAAATCAGCCGACCAGAAAGAACTACTATGAAATCGGCATGGAGCTGGCAAACAGCGGGTTCGACTTTTTCGGCGGCGGCGGCATCAAAAAACCGACCGGTGACGGAACGCAGACATCTTCCATAGAAACCGCCCAGCAGAACGGCTACACGGTCGTAACCGAGAAAACGGCCTTTCAGGCTTTGAAGCCCGGCAGCGGCAAAATTCTTGCCTACAACTCGGTTCTCGACGGTTCCAAAGCCCTGTGGTATGAGATGGACCGGCCCTCCAGCCACATCTCGCTGGCCGAGTTTACCGAAAAAGCCATTGAGCTTCTGGACAACAAAAACGGCTTTTTCATGATGGTCGAAGGCGGCAAGATCGACTGGGCCCACCATGCCAACGATGCCATGGCAGGCATCATGGACACCATCGCATTCGACAATGCCGTGAAGGAAGCCCTCGATTTCTACGAGCAGCATCCCAACGAGACCCTGATCGTTATTACCGCCGATCACGAGTGCGGCGGCCTGACCGTGGGCTTTGCCAATACCAACTATGAACTCTATCTCGATGTCCTGCAGGGACAGACCATGTCCTATGAGAAGTTCGACGAGGTTGTTGCAGAGTACCGAAGCGGCAGCCCGGAAAACACGGTGACCGCCGGTATGAAGTCGCATATCGAGGATGCCTTCGGCCTTGATTTCTCCGACCTGACCGACTGGGAAATCGAGCAGCTCGAGGATGCCTATACACTGAGCATGGCCGGTGAGTCCTACTACGACGACAAAACCTATTATCTCTACGGCTATTACGAGCCGCTGACCGTGACCTGCACGCACATTCTCAACCGGCGGGCCGGCCTTGCTTTTACCAGCTACGCCCACACCGGCGTTCCTGTTCCGGTGTATGCAAAGGGTATCGGTGCCGGTTATTTCGACGGTTTTTATGACAACACCGACATCGCGCTGAAGATCGCCAAAGTCATGCGCGTCAGCCTGGATTCTAACTTCAGCAATTAAGTAACGCACAGGCACCGTGTTTCAGTAACAATAGATGTATACAGAAGGGCAGGATCTTATATATGATCTTGCCCTTCGTTTATTGATTGCATGTGCTTAAGGTTTATTATACATGAAGGAACACTGTTTTTGATATGTGCAATGAGAGCATGTAACGAACCACTTTAGACGTGTTTTCAGAAACGACTCGGACGCGGCAAATATCGTCCCTCCGGGATCATATCAACTTGTCGGAGGGCCGTCCTCTTACGCGGCCGCTCGTATGTTTTGATACCGTGCTGTATTGTTTTGTAAATTGCTCCAGGTGTCATACCTTTCTTTGCGTGTCCAAAGAAAGGTATGGCCAAAGAAAGGACACCCGTTTGCCCGGCCCGCCTTCGGCGGGTACCCTCGCTTGAGCCCCGTGCAGCGGCGGGCCGAAAACTCGCTGCGCTCAGACAGTTCGGCCCTTTTCTCCGCAGCACGGGGCTCAGACTCGGCGCGGTCAAAATGGGTCTCAAGGACGTAATGGCCCCCTCCGGGAGCCATCATAACGACTCGCCCTTTGGGCGAGGATACTTTTTTCACATGAAGGAACACTGTTTTCGATATGTGCAATGAGAGAGGTCGATTAACGTGAAACCAAGAATTCATTCCGATGCCGTGCTGGTGCTGTTTTTTGTTGTACTGTGCACCGGTCTCTTGTTTGTGCCGACCGGGTTCGAGAACCGGCGGTTTAAAGACGCAACGCATGCCCGCGGCCGCATAGTGGAAGTCGACAACTCTGAAGTAAATCAAATCGTACTCGTCAGAACGGGTATTCAGCATTTGACCGTCGAGGTGCTCAACGGCCCGTTCACGGGACGGCGCATCACGGCCATCAATCAGCTCACCGGCAAGATGGAGCTCGATGAGGTGTACACGACCGGCGAGACCGTGCTGCTGGAGCTCTCCGTAAAAGACGGAAACATCATATGGGCCAACGCCAGGGGCTATTACCGGCTGGGATTCGAGCTGCTCCTGATGTGCATGTTCGCTGTTTTGCTGATCGCGGTTGCCGGCTGGACCGGGCTGAAAGCCATACTTTCATTTCTATTTGCCGCGCTCATGCTGTGGAAGGTGATGATCCCCTGTTTTCTGAAAGGCTATGATCCTGTTCTCATTGCCCTCGGCGTTGTGGCGGCCCTGACCGCTTCCATAAGTTTCCTTGTGGGCGGCATATCCAGAAAGGGTATAACCTGTTTCCTGGGGGCGTTCCTGGGACTGCTGCTCACCTGTGTTCTTGCACAGCTGTTTTCCCGCGGGTTCAAGGTGCACGGGGCTGTGCGGCCGTTTTCGGAAACGCTTTTATATTCCGGGTTTTATACCCTGGATCTGACCCGTATCTTCCTTGCGGGTATTTTTACGGCCTCATCAGGCGCGGTCATGGACCTTGCCATGGACATTTCCGCCTCCATGCATGAAATAAGGGAGAAACGGCCCGATATCGGCATGTTCGATCATATGAAATCCGGCATCGCTGTCGGGCGCTCGGTCATCGGCACCATGACGACAACCCTGCTGCTGGCTTATTCAGCAGGGTACATGACCATGCTCATGTATTTTATGGGACAGGGCATCCCGCTGCAGAATATTTTCAATCTGAAGCTTGTTGCCGCAGAGGTGCTCAATACCTTTGTCGGCAGCTTCGGACTGGTTACGGTTGCGCCGTTTACGGCGTTCGTCGGCGGTCTGGTGTATCGTGAAAAAAGCAAAAAAATTAAAAATAATTAACAATTTGTTAATTTAATTCTAAAAAAAGTATCTTTTACTGCTATATATACAAATACGTTGAGGCCATTTTATGCTTGCTGCCTTTATAGACAGAGTAAACCACTGGGATGTATTCTTTTTTACATCCATTTTCAGACTCAACGGCCGGCGGCTGTTTCTGCGGATCATGCCGT
This sequence comes from uncultured Thermodesulfobacteriota bacterium, assembly GCA_964518865.1. Classification (GTDB taxonomy): domain Bacteria; phylum Desulfobacterota; class WTBG01; order CAIYCZ01; family CAIRTM01; genus JANQGV01. The sequence continues at coordinate 32,744 of CAZFIB010000043.1, read as the reverse complement.
TTGTGTCCGCAGCGGGCGACGGCTACCTGTACCCGGTTATTGCCGCAAGCATGTTCTTTCTGGCACCCGACATCGCCCCGCAGTTTCTGCTTGCCGCCTGTATCGCCTATGCGATCGAGCTGCCGCTCTATAAACTCATGAAGCAGAAAATCAGGCGCAGCCGCCCGTTCCACACCCTCGACGGGGTGCAGCGCCGGGTCGTGCCGCACGACTCGTTCAGCTTTCCCTCGGGTCACACTGCGGCTGCCTTTATCATGGCCGGGCTGGTCGGCTATTTTTTCCCCCTGCTCGGCATTCCCGCCTATGCAGCGGCATCGCTTATCAGCTTTTCCCGCATTTACCTCGGTGTTCACTATCCCACCGATATTCTTGCCGGAATCGTGCTGGGGTCACTGAGCGTCTTGACAGGCATCGCCGTTGCCGTGTAAACTTCTTTTGCGACTCCGGACATAAACCAGTCAAGGAATACAACATCACATGAATATTCTCTACGGTGTACAGGCTACCGGCAACGGTCATATCAGCCGCTCGCGAGAGGTGCTTCGCGCACTTAAACAAGCCGGTCATACGGTCCATGTCGTTTTCAGCGGCCGCGACCCTGAAGAGCTCTGGGATATCGAGATGTTCAAGCCCTTCACTGCATTCAAGGGCCTGACCTTCGCGTACCGCCGCGGCAAAATAAAATATCTCCAGACCCTCAAGGTTCTCAGCCCGCTGCAGTTTTTTCGCGATATCAACAGCTTTGACGCCGGCGGGTACGACCTGGCGATTGTCGACTTCGAGCCGGTAACGGCCCGCATCGTCAGGCGCTGCAAGCTCACCAGCATCGGTATCGGGCACCAGTACGCTTTTCAGTATCCGGTGCCGCTTGCAAAATGGGACCCGGTGTCGCTGGCTGTTCTGAACTATTTTGCGCCCGTCGATCATTCGCTCGGCCTGCACTGGCACCACTTCGGCCACCCTGTTCTGCCGCCGATTATTCCGAATATGCCCATGGAGCGCTGTGAGAACAACCCGAAAAAGATTCTCGTGTACCTTCCCTTTGAAGAGCGCCGCGATGTCATCCGCCTGCTGAAACCGCTGCAGGACTTCGGCTTCTACTATTATACCGGCATCGACGAGGCATACGAGGAGGGCCCGATCCAGCTGAATCCCTTTTCCCGGGACGGCTTTCTCTCCGACCTGCTGACCTGCGGCGGCGTGATCTGCAACGCCGGGTTCGAGCTCGCCAGCGAGGCCCTGCATCTGGGCAAGAAGCTGCTGGTGCGCCCGCTTGCCGGGCAGCTCGAACAGACCTCGAACGCCCTGGCCCTGAAGCGGCTGGGCCTTGCCGATGTCATGAAAACGCTGGACCGCAGCGTCGTGGAAACCTGGCTGGCAAAACCCCAGCAGGCGTCACTCAACTATCCTGATGTCGCTGCGGCAATCGCCGACTGGATCGGCACAGGGCGCTGGCACGACACCGGAGAGCTCGTCGAGCGCGTGTGGTCCGGTGTCAATATGAGCGCGATGAACGAGCCGTAACAGGCTGTTGAAAAATACCCATATGTTGCGTTGCGCTCATCATTCGTCACTGCGACATACAAACACGTACGCCTCTCGCAGATCCCGACAGGGTCGGGGATTCCTCATGATTGCCTGCAGGCAGGTGTCAGAGACAGCGCGCGCCTTGCCTCGGGGCATTTTGAATACTCATCGCGCTGCGATGGTATTTCGGCAGATGATTTCTTATGTATATGATACCTTTCCGCTTGAGCGGACAGGGAACCGATGAACAGCCTGGAGAAAATGACTTTTTCAACGACCTGTTGCACTTCACACTATTCCAGAGCATTTTTCTGCTGCCCGCCTGGTGGTGCGAAACCGTAGGAGCTGCTTCAGCTGCGATCTTTTTCGCGGCCGTAGGCCGCTCCCGGCTACAGTATTTTGATACCTGCCATAGTACCTGCACCCATATGTTCATTACATGAACAACCCCGGTCCCGCCCGGGGTCAAATGCTCGCAATGACGTTGTTGTATTCAATAGAGCCCTTTTTTTCTGTTGACCCCTCATGTATGCATTTCCTATACTTTTATCTGCTTACAATGATAAATACTAATATGCGAACAGCATGCTGCCGGCAGACGGTGGTGCGTGTGCGAACTGCGGTGTGTTTATGATCATAAACGGTGTTATACGCAAAAAGCTGGAAATTATTCAGGACACGCTTACCGAGCTTGAAAGACTGGAACCTGAAAAAATAAAGACGGATTTTTTTCTCAAGCGCGGTGTCGAACGTTCGATTCAAATCTGTATTGAAGCGATGATAGACATCGCACACCGGATTGTATCTCTCAAGGATCATCCACCCGTAAGCTCGGCAGGAAACGCGCTTTCCGTGCTGGAACAGCTCGGCATTATTCAGGATGCCGGTACCTATAAAAAAATGGTGCAGTTCCGCAACCTTATCGTACACCGCTATGAGATCATCGACGATGATATCATTATTACAGTTCTGCGAAATCATCTCGATGACTTTTCGCTTTTCATAAAGGAGATCACCGCCAGTGAAGGAAACGGCACGACAGATACCGCTTGAGCAGCTGGCCGCGTTTCTCAGCGCCCGGTCAGATATCGTTTTTGCCGTAGTATTCGGCTCGGCTGAAAGCGGACGGGTGGAACCGGGAAGTGATTTTGACCTGGGTGTTTATTTTGAGCCGAAGCCGGATACGGAGGCTCTCGCAGCTTTTTTGCAGGAGGTGTCGGATAGTATCGGTTTTGACCGTGTCGACTTTACCGACATGACAAAAGCAGACCCTGTACTGGCATTTGAAGCGATATCCGGTCGCTTTCTCTGCAAAAACGACCGCGCTACTACAGCAGCATACTGCTCCCGCGTCTGCCGGGAGTATGAAGATTTAATGGCGGAACTGCATCTTCCCCTGCACTAGAGCATGTATCACTCTACTACAGCCATTCTCTCATTTCGAAGGAGCACAACCGAGAAATCTCAAGCCCGTGAAGAGATATCTTCCTTCGGTTGCAATGACTGAGGGTGCAGCGCAACGCCGCAGATGGACTGCCAACGAACCGGAGCTTATACTCCGGCCGCGAAAAAGAATCGCAGCTGAAGCAGCTCCTGCAGTTTCGCTTCTCCAGGCGGGCACCGGAAAAGCAGTCATTGCGAGTCACGCCCCGGCGTGATGACGCCCCGTCCTCCGCAGCAGCTTTGCTGCGGAGGACGGAGGCAATCCAAACAGGTATGGTGCGGTGTTTTTGGAGATTGCTTCACTTTGTTCGCAATGACAGACGGGCATGTGTCATCGCAGGGCCGAAGGCCGTGGCGATCTCTTCAGATACCCCGCAGCAAGCTGCGGGGTGGTTCATTTTGCCGGAACAGCGTTGCGCCTGCTCACGCCTCGTCGGCGACCGGCTCGTTTAGCTGCGGGCCGTCCCCGTCAGCTGCAGCGGTGCAGTGCAGCAGCGTAAATACGGCCGATCCCAGTATAAGCACAAAATAGTAGGATATGAACCGCCACAGCAGGGTTACCGGCCCGAGGATGTCGGGGGCTATGACGGTTTCGTGCAGAAAGTAAAAACCGGACTCGGCGCCGACCGCGCCGCCGGGGGTGGGAATGAATATGGTGATTGCGAATATAAGGAACTGCAGGAAAAAGAGTGCGACCGGCTTGACCCCGACGCCGAGACTGAGCAGCACGGCGGTAACCACGCTGTAGCGGCAGAAGAACTGTACGGCGGTGAGCACGATGTTTATCGCAAAGCGGGTTTTCCCCCGCTGTGTGATCATCCGCCAGACGACCATAAAATCGTGCCACTGCGATTTCATGAACGCGACGGTTTTGAGAAAGAATTTTTTTCCGCGGCGAGAGGTGCCGAAAAACCACTGCAGGGCGATCAGCGAGCACAGGGCGAACGCGGCCAGGTAGGAAACATTTCTCAGGGAGGAGACAAGGCTCAGGTTCGCCGGAATCAGGCTTTTCATCGCCGGGATGCTTGTCTCGCAGGTACAGATGAGCGCGACCGGCAGGGCAAGCATGAAAAAAACGACTTCCTCGATGGCTCCCATGGTCATGAGTGATGCGGAGGTGCCGGCGGAAAACCGTTTCTGCATGAGCAGGCCTCCTTTGACATAGCTTCCGCCGACCGCTGTCGGGCTGAGGGCCGATCCCAGGTCTGTTCCGAGGGAAACATAGAACAGCTCGAAAAAGGACAGCTTCCTCCCGAGCATGCGAATCCACATGTGCATTCGCAGCGCATGGGTGAACCAGGGAACAACGGCAAGCACGGCGGCCAGCAGCAGGAAGTCCGGCCTGCAGCGGGCGAGCGTTTTGAGTATGCCGCCCGAAACGGTGTAATAGGAAAAAACGATATTGATGCACACGCCGGCCGGTATTATGAAGACCAGGTAGTACAGCAGTTTTTTCAGGGGCAGCGGCCGGCTGCCGGTATCGCGATGTGTTTGTCCGGGCTGCATAGAGACGGTTTTTCAGGCGGAGGCTGTTTCAGCACTGATCCGGGGTTGCGTGTCCTCGGACAGGTCCGGCTGCGATGCGCTGCCGTCATGCTGCCGGAAGCGGTGGTAGCCGTCCTGTCCCATAAAACGCTTCAGCAGCCGCTCGTCGGTTTTCCGCAGGTCAACGACCAGCAGGCTGTCGATAACCCGCGAGAATGCCTTGTCGAGGTTGAAGCTGAGTATGGTGCCGTTGAGCTTGAGGTAGTGCCGCAGCAGCACGGGAACGCCCTTGCCGTCCTGCTCGATACCGGAGATCAGGGCCGATACATGTTCTACCGTCAGCTCGTCGTTTTTGTGCAGCTCCCGGATTTTCCTGTTGCGCGCCGGGTGACGGGCCTGCACATAGCGGGCCAGGTCGGGGTCGCGTCGGGAGTCGCGCAGGAACTGGATCATCATGTCCTTTGACATGCTCTGGTAATCGTTGCTGATGCTCACGGGGCCGAACAGCACCTTGTACTGCGGATTGCGGGCCACATACTCGCCGATGCCGCGCCAGAGAATGGAAAGCGAGTTGTACTTTTTCTGATAATGGGAGCAGATGAACGATCTGCCCAGCTCGAGCGCCGGGCCCAGGTTGGCGGGGAATGACCGCTTCAGCCTGAAAAGGGTCGAGATATACAGGCCCTGCTTGCCGTATCGGGAAAGGATATGGTCGGTTGCGCCCAGCCGGTACGCCCCGGCGACGGCACGGCGCGACTGATCCCACATGAACAGGTGCAGGTAATACCTGTCGAACCTGTCGATGTCGCAGGCCTTGCCGGTTCCCTCGCCCACCTCGCGGAAGGTGATTTCGCGCAGCCGGCCGATTTCCAGCAGTATGTTGGGTATCTCATGACTCCGCGCGAAATAGACCGAGAAGTCGCCGTTGCGAAGCAGCAGGTTCCGTTCGTCGAGTTCGCCGACCTCACGCTCGAGCAGGTCGCCGGCAACCGGGTCAATCGTGGGCTCGTTGCCGGTTTTCCTGAAAAAGCTTATTTTTTTTCCGATATCGGGAAGCCTGGGCTGCCGTCCCCGGCGCCCGAGAAAATACGTGTGCAGTCGCAGATACTCTGTCATGGCGCGGTCGGTTTCAAAGTGGTTGAGCGATCGGAACGGGATGGGGTTGCCGATGCGGACCTTGATCGACGTGTGCTTTTTTTTGATCAGCTCGCGCGGCAGCATGATGGTCCGAAAACGCGGATGCAGCAGGCCCATCAGCTGGAACAGGCTGCTGTTCTGGCCGTCGAAATAGACCGGCAGCACGGTGGCTTTTACGCGGCGCACAAGGGATGCGACATGCGTCGACCACTGGGGGTCGGTCACGCGCCGGGAGGTCAGCTGAAAGTGCGATACCTCGCCGGCCGGAAACACGCCCAGCGCCCCGTCACTGCGCAGCCAGGCAATGGCTTCCTTGAGCGGTGTGATGTTGAAACTGGTTGATTTTTTCTGCTGAAAGGGATCGACCGGAATAATATATTTTCTGATTTCAGGAATCCGGTGCAGGAAATAGTTCCCGAGAAGCTTGACATCGTCTCTGCGGCGTGTGAGCAAAGCCCCCAGAATGACGCCGTCAAGCGCGCCGAAGGGGTGATTGCCGATGACGATCAGCGGGCCGCTGTCGGGAATACGCTCGATTTCACCGCCTGTCAAATCGAGGCTCACGTTCATGCAGGTGATGCAGTCGGCGAAGAACGCATCGGTGCAGGCTGTCAGGGAGCTTATCTCACTGTAGATACGGTTGAGCTTGTCCAGAGAGAGTATCTTTTCGAAAGGCTGTTCAATGAGATTGTAAAACCTGCTTGTGACCGGACCCCTGATATGTTTGCCTATATCGATAAGCTTGCCCGATCCGGAGTCTCCCGTCATAACAGAATCCCCATGCAAGGAGTGAATTCAGCAGGCAGTATCACTACAAACCATTAATTTGAAATTAATTATTCGTTAGTAATCGATTAATCCACTGTCTTGCAAAACGATACGCATGACAGCTGCACACAATATATTGTAGTCGTTTCTTTTCCGCGCTGCATATATGCTAACAAAAAGATAACTGATTCTTTAATGTATCTTAATTACTACATTGTATGTTTTAAAACAATTATAAATATAAAAAAAAATACTTAAAAACATTTCACAGGACCGCCGCGCTATGGCAAAAGTCGATATGCATGTTCATTCCTCATATTCGGCCCGTCCCTCGGAATGGTTTCTGCAAAGGCTGGGCGCCCGGGAGTCGTATACCGACACCGAGACAATCTATCGCGAAGCTTTGCGCAGCGGTATGGATTTCGTGACGGTCACCGATCACAACGAGATCGCCGGTTCGCTCAGGCTGAAAGAAAAATATCCCGAGCGGGTGTTCACCGGTGTCGAGACAACCACCTACTTCCCGGAAAACGGATGCAAAATTCATGTTCTGATTTACGGCCTCGACGAAGCGCAGTTTGCCGTGATCGAAAAAATCAGGACCGATATTTATGATCTGCGCGAGTACATACGCGAGCAGGACCTGGCGCATTCCGTGGCCCATGCAACCTATGCCATCAACAAGCGGCTCAGCCTCGGGTATCTCGAGAAGCTGTTTCTGCTTTTCAACTGTTTTGAGGGCATCAACGGCAGCAGGAGCCGGATAGCCAACGACATCCTGATGGATGCTCTTGCCGAGCTCACGCCCGAGCGTATCGAGAGCCTCAGGCGCAAGCACGGCATAGAGCCGCTCGGGGATACGCCCTGGGTCAAGGGCATCACGGGCGGTACCGACGATCACAGCGGACTGTTTATCGGTAAAACCTATACCGAGCTCGAGGCGGCGACTCCCGGGGAATACGTCGAGCAGTTCAAGCTGAAGCAGTCCTGTCCCGGCGGCCGTCACAATAATTACCAGGGGCTTGCCTTTGCGCTGTACAAAATCGCCTATGATTTTTCACAGGCCCAGAGCACGCCCATTTCCTCATCCCTGTTCGGCTCCATCAACAGGCTCATTTTCGAGCAGAAGTCCATAGGCCTGAAAAACAAGCTGGTGATGCAGAAAATGAAATATGCAAAAGGCAACGGGGGCAATACCATTCAACGGCTTATCGTCGACCTGGTCGAGGCGTTTCAGAAAAACAACGACATGCCCGTGGATGATAAGCTTCGGCTGCTGTACGATAAAATTTCGGAAATCGCCGACTGCCTCTTCAAAATGCTGATTATGGAAATAGAGAACAACCTTCAGCAGGGCAACCTCCTCGGGCTCATTCAGAAAATCAGCGGTTCCATTCCCGGCATTTTCCTGTCGATTCCGTTTTTCACCACCATGGACCTGCTGCACGAGTCGCGTGATCTGCTGGACGAGATAGCCGCCGCCTACGGCAGTTCGAAAAACCACAAAAGAAGACGTGTGCTGTGGTTCACCGACTATGCCGACGACCTTGAAAAACGACAGAACCTGTGGGGTGATTTTGAAGACACGATTCTCAAAGAAAAGTGCGACCTGATCATCGTCGGGTGCAGCAACGGCAACGCGGGAGCCGGCTCGTTTCAGCACGGCTTTCTGAACCTCCCCAATGTACACAGCTATTCCCCGGCGTTTTTACCCTCGTCGACGATTCATTTCCCCTCGGTTCTGTCGTCCATAAAAATCATAAGCGAGGCCGACCCCGATCAGATCGTGGTGGCAACGCCCGGGCCGGTGGGCTTTATCGGGATGCTGGCCTCACGGCTGCTGCACGTACAGTGTTCGGGAATGTACACAATGGAAATGAAGCAGAAAATCGTTTCATCGGTGGGCGATGAAGACATATCGCGGCTTACCGAAAGTTTTATCAGGTGGTTTTTCTCCCTTACCGGGAGAATAATCGTACCTGACCGCGATTGCGCCGACAGCCTTGTCAGGGGCGGCTACGACCGGGAAAAGCTGATTGTTTTCACCGAGGGTGACACGAACGTACGGCCGCTCGATCCGCTGCCGGGAGCCCTTCCCGAACCGCTTGCAGTCTAGCGGTTCATCTTAATTGTGCCCCGCGACCACCTGTTCGGCTCTCTTAACAGGGATTATCTTCGTTTAGCGTTATTACGCACCGCCTCATACTATTAACATAATGTTAACGATAAATTTATATAAAAAAAATTAAAAACAAAAAGAGATATTTTGTACTATAAATATTTTAATCATATATCATCACATTAACCAAATATTAACAATAGGTTTATCTTTTGTTAACATTATATTAATAAATTGCAGCATTAATATTATACAATCCGACATATTAAATAAAAAGCGAGGTATTCTAATGGCTTACCTAAAATCAGGCATAGTTGTCGGCTGTATGCTGGCTGTTTTTGCAACAGGCGCAATGGCTGAAGAACAGCCGGAAGCGATAACGCAGACAATCGAGAAATCGATCGATACGCGCAAGGCCACCCAGAAAAAGGCAGCAGGCTGGCAGACGAAAAAGGAGCGCCTGAAAAGCAAGTACTATCAGCTCAAAGATGCTCTGGAGGCCGGCCAGGTCGAAGTCAAGCACATGCAGGACGTGGTCAAGCGCCAGGAAGATTTCATATCGCGCATGCAGACGCGCATACTCGAAATGGAAAAAATGCGCCAGGGCCTGGTGCCCTACCTGGAAGAGGTCGTAAACCGCATGGAGGAGCTGGTGCAGAACGACCTGCCCTTTCTTATGGACGAACGCACCGCCCGCGTTTCCTCGCTGCGCCAGGTTATCCACGACCCCGAGCTGACCATGGGGGAAAAAATCCGGCGCGTGTTTGAAGGGCTCCGGGTTGAAATGGATTACGGCAAAGGTGTGGAAACAATTAAAGAAGAGATTCGGTTTGAAGGTGAAAAGCTGATGGTGAACGTGCTCAGGCTCGGCCGCACCGCACTTCTCATGCAGTCCCTTGACGAGGAGGAGGTCGGTATTTTCCAGGACGGTACCTGGGTGAGCCTGCCGGGCAAGTACAAAGCGGAAATCAAAAAGGCAGTCGAGATTACCCAGCGCCGCAGACCTATTGAATTCGTCAACCTTCCAGTGAGAGGAGTCCAATGAAAACGACAGTTCTTTTCACGCTTGCACTGACGCTTGCAGCACTTACGGCAGCCGTAGCGCAGGAAGCACCTCAGCCGGCGGACAACCGGACCCGGCAGCAGATCACGCGTCCGATCGATACGGCGCAGGACAAGGCCGAGAGCGATTTGAAGCAGGCCAGAAAAGAGGCGGCCCTGCAGGAGGCCGAAATACTGTTCGAGCAGGGAGAGCTGCAGGCCAAAGTCGCAGAGATGGAAGTGCAGAAGCGCCGGCAGGACAAGCTGCTCGAGGATCTCAATACGAAGTATCACGGGTATGACAAGGATATCGAGCGGCTGCAGAAGCGCCTGGACGAGCAGGAAGGCGCCATGAACGAAGTGTCGGGGTCGGTGCGCGGCATCGCCCAGGATGCGGCGACCGTTCTGCGTCGCTCGATCGTGTCCGCCGAGATGCCCGAGCGCGACAAGGTGGTCGAACCGCTGCTCTCCGAGCTCGAGTTTCCCACGCTCGACAACTTAAAGAAGCTGACCGAGGTGATGATCGATGAAATCGAGCGCAACGGTACCATCGCCTCGAAGAATATTTCGTTTATCGATGCCGCCGGCAAGCAGAGCAGCGGCGAGGTCCACCGCATCGGCGCGTTCAACGCCGTGTACCGCAGGGACGGCAAGGTGGGCTATCTCGAGTACGTTCAGGCCAAGCAGGCCTATCACGAGCTGACCGTCGAGCCGCCCGATGAGATGACCAGGGAGGCCAAAAAGTTTGTTTCCGGCAAGTCGCCGGGCCTGTTTCTCGACCTGTCGGCGGGCGGCGCCTTCCGGCAGCTGACCGACATGCCCACCTGGTATGAGCAGCTGGAATCCGGCGGCGCTCTCATGTATCCGCTGCTGGCGGTCGGACTGCTGGCAGTGCTGCTCATGATCGAGCGCCTGATCGTGCTGGCGCGCGAGAGCAGGGACTGCGACGCGCTGTCGGACCGGGTGACCAGCTCGCTGCAGTCCAAAAAGTGGAACGAGGCCCTCAGGATGTGCCAGGGCAAAAGCACCAGCCTTGCCCATGTTCTGCAGGCCGGCATCAACCACCGCCAGGAGCGCGTGGAGGTGCTGGAGTCGGTCATGGAGGAGGCCATTCAGCAGACCCTGCCGCGCCTCGAGCGCAACATGTCCTCGCTGCAGATACTGGGCATGGTTTCACCGCTGCTCGGGCTGCTCGGTACGGTTACCGGTATGATCGCGACGTTTCAGATGATTACGCTCTACGGCACGGGCGACCCCAAGATTATGTCGGGCGGTATTTCGGAAGCTCTCATCACCACCCAGTACGGACTGATCGTGGCCATACCCATTATTCTCATTCACGGCTATTTTCAGGGCAGAATCGACCGCATTATCGGCACGCTTGAGGAAAAGGCCATTATGCTGGTCAACGCGGTCAAGATAACCTCAGGAGAGACGAGCGCACAATGATCTGGGACATATCGGTTCTGGAGTATCTGCAGATGGGCGGCTGGGTTATGACGCCCCTGGTTCTGCTGACCGTGCTGCTGAGCGTTCTCATTGTCGAGCGGACCCTGTTTTTCCGCGCCATGGAGAACAGCGATCTGACGCCCGACAGCCTCATTGAGAGCCTGCAGAAGCCGGCAAGCGCCCGCCCGCACGGAACGGGGCTCTACGGGGAGCTGCTGCGGCGCTTCAGCGAGGCCGCCGGGCATTACGGCCGCATCGACCGCAGGGTTGTCGATGAGGTGGGGCGCAGCGTCTACCCCGAGCTCAAGAAACACCTTTTGAATATCGGTGCGCTGACCGCAGCCGCACCGCTGCTGGGCCTGCTCGGGACGGTATCGGGCATGGTCACGACTTTCAACGTCATGAATATCTTCGGCACCGGCAATGCCAAGGCCATGTCGGGCGGCATCTCCGAGGCTCTCATCACGACCCAGTTCGGCCTGGTTGTGGCCATTATCGGAATGTATATCAGCCTGCTGCTGAACCGGCGGTCGCAGAAACTCGAGAAAACAGTCGATGAAATCAGTATCCATATCATAAGGAAATTCAAGCTATGATTCAGGCACGCCGACGCAGGTCAGCCGGACCGATCGAGCTCAACATGGGCCCGCTGATGGACCTTGTCTTTCTGCTGCTGATCTTTTTCATCGTGACCACCACCTTTGTCAAGGAGACCGGGCTCGAAGTGCACCGCCCGTCGGCAAAGACGGCCAGCAAGCAGGAAAAGAGCACCATACTCATCGGTATCAGCAAGGAAGGCACCGTGTATATGGAAAACAGGATAATCGACATCCGCGCCGTCCGGGCCAACGTTGAAAAGGCGCTTGCCGAAAACCCCGAATCCGGGGTTATCGTTGTAGCCGATAAAGAGGCCAAAACCGGCAAGCTGGTAAACGTTATCGACCAGGCACGTCTTGCAGGCGCCAAGGGTGTTTCGGTAGCGGCGAAAATAGAGTGATGCAGACAACCACGACACGATACATTGCATCGATCGTCATCGGGCTGATCGTCAGCTTTCTGCTCGTCATGTGCATGCCCCTGCTGCTCAAGTTCGCCAGCCCGCCCCGCAAGGACCGGGACCGCGACGCCATCAGCCTCGTGGGCGCCATGAAGCTGAAACCGCCGCCCCCGAAAAAGCGTATCGTCCGCAAGCAGCGCAAAAAGCCGCCCAAGGTCAATCCGAAGATCAAGAACATCATGCCCAAGTTCGACTCGTCCAGCATGCTCGATGTACCGTTTCAGTTCGACCTGGGCATGTCCACCGGCGAGGGCGACATGGGCCTGTCCCTGGGGATGAAAATCTGGAATGAGAGCGATGTGGATGTCAAGCCCATGCCGCTGTTCCGGACCCGGCCCGTCTACCCCACGAAGGCCATGGGCAAAAACATCACCGGCATGGTCAAGTTCAAATTCCTGGTCGACAAGGACGGCATGGTCAAAACGGTCGAGATCGTCGAGGCGGAGCCCCCCGAGATATTCGAGGATGCCACCGTCAACGCGGTGCGGCAGTGGCGGTTTCAGCCGGCAAAGGTCAAGGGAACGCCGGTGTCGTGCTGGGCACAGTCCACCATCCGCTATGAGCTCGACCTCGATTAAATGAGGCATATATGAAAAAACATGCAGCGTTTTTATTTATTTTTGCGCTTCTGGCGCCGGCTCTTTTTTCACCGGCTGCCGCGCAGGAGCTCCAGATCGACTGGTCCCAGGTGCCCGAGCGGACCAAGATGGAGCTGTTCGAGGCCCAGCAGCTGATGAACGACAGCCGCTATGAAGCGGCGATCGACAAGCTGCAGCGATTTCAGAAAAACAAGCCCAGGCTGAACCACTTTCTGGTGGATTTCAACATCGGCACCGCCTATGGTTTCCTGAGCGATTTCCCGAATGCCATCATCTACCTGAAACGCGCCGTGACGCTGGACGATTCCTATGCGCCGGTGTGGCTCAACCTCGGCAAGCTCTACTACCAGGTGAAGGACTTCGACAACGCCACCGAGGCCCTGGTTGCCGGGTTCGAGAAAAGCCCGCAGAAAAACCCCGAGATCCTCTTCATGGCAATGGCCGCCGCCTACCAGGCCGGCAACCTGGAGCGCGCCATAGAGCTGGGCGAGGACCTTGTCATGACCTACCGCAAAGACACGATGGAGGTTGTGAGCCTGCTGGCGAACGCCTATATCACAACGGAAAACTTCACCGGCGCCGTCGACATGCTCACCAGGCTGCTGGAGCGCAACCCCGGCAACGCCCAGGTGTGGAAGCTGCTTACCCAGGCATACTTCAAAAACCAGCAGTTCGAGGATGCTGCCATCGCCTATGAAACCTACGGCTACCTGCATCCGCTGTCGCGCGAGGAGGCCATGGTCATGGGCGACCTGTATTCCATGGTCGGCGTCCCCGGCCGCGCCGCGCAGTATTACGAGCGGGCCCTGGAAGAGGGCGGCTCAGCCGAGGAATTCGAAAAAATGTCGGTTGCCTATTACTCGGCCTATGATTTCGATAAAGCCATCGATGCCATCGACCGGGCGCTTCAGGAAAAGGAAAACCACGAGCGGCTGCTGCTGAAAGCCCAGCTGTATTACCTGCAGGACAAGTTCACCGAGGCGCAGCAGCTGTACGTGCAGGCTGCAAACATGATGAGCAAGGACGGGCATGAGTGGCTCATGGCCGGGTACTGCGCCATGCGCAGCGGCGAACTGAAAATCGCGCGCGAGCTGCTTGAAAAGGCGACATCGTTTCCCACGCAGCGGCAGGAAGCGCTGGCAATGCTTAAAATGCTCACGCCGGTCGAGGAAGTCAAGAGCCTGATGTCGGCGCTGGACGAGCAGCAGAACAAGGCAGTACAGTAGCGGTATGGCCATGCCCCTGACTGCGCAACGAACCCTCCGGCTGCGGCGGATTCGGTGCATGAACCGGTAACGACGGAAACTGATACGAGCGGAACATCCTATGCAACAATCTGAAGGTCGGCTGACACGGTTTTGCTGCGCAGTGTGTATTGCGGTTGTCTGCGTCGGCGTCACAGGATTCGGAGCGCTATCGCGGGTATGCGCGCAGAGCGGCACGGGCACGATTACCGGGACAGTGGTCGAGGCTGCGGACGGCAAGCCCCTTTCCGAGGCCGGCATCGAGGCGGTCAGCGTTGACGGCGGCCGGCCGATGTTCGCACTCACGAACAGCGAGGGCTTTTTCGTGTTCGAGCTTGCGCCGGGCGTGTACAACCTGAAAATAACGTATCCGAACTTCGAAACGAAATACGTCAAGGGCGTGTCGGTTTCAGCGGGTGCGGCGAACGATCAGAAAATACGCATTTCGCCCGCGCCGGTGGAGATCGATGAAATGCGCGTGGTGGCCAAGCCGCGCGGTGACGTGGAGCTGGTGCAGCTGATGAAGCGCCGCACGGCGGCAAATATCATGGACAATATTTCAGCCGAGACCATATCCAAAATACCCGAGTCGGACGTTGCCGGCATCCTGTCGCGCATGCCGGGCGTTACCATCAACGACGGCAAGTTCATGCAGGCCCGCGGCATGCCCAAGCGCTACAACCGGAGTTTGCTGAACGGAGCATCATTGCCCACCACCAAACCCAATGAAAAGCTGGTGCCGCTGAACATATTTCCTGCGGGGATAGTAGAATCAATTAATGTTATAAAATCGTACTCGCCGGAGTTGCCCGGTAATTTTTCCGGTGGTCTGTGCCGGATACAGACGAAATCCATGCCGGATAAATTTACTCTTAGTTTAAGCTCATCGCTGAAGTACAATACTGCAACGACAAATCGAGATTTCATGACGTATCGTGGCGGCGCGCGCGACTGGCTCGGGTATGATGACGGGACACGCGACAAACCCGACATTATTCCAGACACAATCCTGAAGCGTCGTGGTTTGTTTTCCAAAGATGGATTTGAGCCGAATGAGCTGGAAGCTTTCGGCGAATCATTTCAGAATGTCTGGACGCCTTATTCCAAAAATGCACCGTTGAACCACGATGTCAGCTTTCTTGTTGGTGATCGCTTCAATAAGTTCGGCTATATTTTTACTATCAGTTATAAGCATGATTATCAGAACCGACAGCAAGAGCGTCAAAATATATATGTTGTAGACGGTGAGGGCCTTCGCAGGGATAAGTTTTACTCGTTTGAACGTTCCGGACAAACCATGAAGCTGCATGGATTGTTCAATATAGGGTTCGAACTGTCTCCAAACCACATCATAAAGTTCAATAATTTCTACAGTCACACCGGCGAAGATGAGGTTCTTTATTATGAAGGGTACCACAGCGATGAAGATGTCTACATCCAGGATACCCGTCTGCGCTGGATCGAGGAGGAAATATATTCGGGACAGCTGCTTGGTGAACACAGGTTTTATGCTTTGTTTGATCATAAGATTGACTGGCGCTATAACTATTCAATGTCAAGCATGTGGGAGCCTGATCTGCGCGAATTTGAACGTGAAGAAAACAAACTTCTCAACAAATATGTATTTGCTAATGAGGGCATGAGCGGATTCCACATGTGGACGCTTCAGAAAGAAGACATTCATGACCTGTCGATTAACTGGCGGATAACGTTCCAACAGTGGAGCGATCTTGATTCCAACTTCAAATTTGGCGCTGCATACCTTGAGCGAGACCGCGAATTCTGGTCACGAAGGTTCCGCTTTCTTCCACGCGATACCAGTAAGATCGACATGTCGCTGCCTATGGAAGAACTCTTTAGTCCTGAAAACATAAATCCCTATGAGTTTGAGGTGCAGGAGACGACGCGTGCTACCGACACCTATGATGCCGATCAGAAGATTATGTCCTTCTACTGTTTGCTTGAACTGCCGCTGACTTCCAAGATCAGGCTGTCCGGCGGGTCCCGCTTTGAAGATAGTGAAATAAATTCCATTACATATAATCTTTTTCAGAAAGAATCTCCGCCTATCGTAAGTTCAATAGATTCGGAAGACTGGTTTCCTTCGGTAAATATTACATGGACAATGATTGAAAATATGAACATGCGCCTGGGCTATAGTGAAACGGTTTCCCGTCCTGAGTTTCATGAACTGGCGCCTTTTGAATTTACCGATGTTCGGGGGGGAGGGACCCTCAAGGGAAATCCTGAACTGCAGGTTGCGGAAATTAAAAACTATGATTTTCGCTGGGAGTGGTTTATTAACGATTCAGACCTTATAGCAGTCAGTTTGTTTTACAAGGATTTCGACGATGCAATTGAAAAAACCATTCAGCAGGGTATTGAGCTGGTCAAATCCTTTGTTAATGCGGAGAGTGCTGAACTTATGGGTGCAGAAGTTGAACTTCGAAAGAATCTCGGTTTTATTTCCCCGTATCTAAAGTATTACAACATTACCGGCAATTATATTTATTCCGATTCTGAGGCTGAACTCAGCCCCCGGCAGGGATTTGTGCCAACAGATTTGAAGCGAAGGATGGTCGGTCAGGCTGATCACACCTACAATGTTGCACTCGAATACAGCAACCCCGAATGGAACTTCACCGGCAGGATTATGTTTCAGCACATATCTGACCGCATAAGTGAAGCTGGCGGCAATTTGCTTCCCAATATCATACTTGAGGACAGCTCGCGCTGGGATATTGTTTTGATTAAGCGGTTTGCAAATAATTTTGAGGCAAAACTTATTGCGGAAAACATAACAAACGAAGGACAGACGTATACCCAGGGTGGAAATATACAGCACAAATACAGGGAAGGAGTTACTTGGAAGATAAAATTATCTTACAAATGGTGAACATTAAAAAAGAAAAGGGGGTGATGAAACGGATATTTATTTGATTTAAGGAAGTACGTAAGTATCAAGCATTACATTAATTACAAGTCAATATGTACGGAGGATTAAAAATGAAAAGGATAATAGCTATAGCAACCATCTTAATGTTGGGACTTGCACCGCAGGTTTTTGCGCAGACTGCGGTTACGGGTAACATTGCCACCGATACCACATGGGACTCTGATATCCTTCTGGATGGACCTGTATTTGTTCTCGATGGTGTAACGCTGACTATTGAAAGCGGTGTCAACGTATACGGAAAAAAAGAGAGCACCGGAGCACTTATCGTTGCTACGGGAGGAAAGCTCAATATTAACGGTACAGAAGATGCACCCGTTATATTTACCAGCGATCAGCCGAGTCCTGCACGTGGTGACTGGGGCGGTCTCATCATCAACGGCAAGGCTCCCCTGAACGTCGAGGGCGGCGTTGCTCAAGGTGAAGGCGACACCGGCGAGTTCGGCGGTAATGATCCGATGGACAACAGCGGAACCATGAAGTATTTCAGGGTTGAGTATGCGGGAATCGAATTCAGTCCGGAAAATGAGCTCAATGGTATCGCCCTGCAGGCTGTGGGTTCCGGCACCAAGCTGAACCACTTTCAGGTACATGGGAATCTTGATGACGGTATCGAGATGTTCGGCGGCACGGTTAACTGGAAATACGGTATTCTGTCCGAGTGCGCCGACGACTCTGTTGACTGGACATACGGCTGGAACGGAAGCGTACAGTTTGTCGTGGTACAGCAGAAAGGCGACGATGCCGACAATGGTTTTGAGGCTGATAACCTCAAAGCAGATAATGATGCTACTCCCAGGTCTGCCCCTAAGATTTACAATGCAACGGTCATAGGAGACCCTTCAACCACGTATGGGGATGAAAGCGATCTCGGTATGCTGATGCGGCGGGGAACCGGCGGTGATATTCGCAATTCCATTTTTATGGGTTTCAAGGAATACGGACTCGATATTGACAATGAGGCAACCTTTACACAGGCACAAGAAGGCGGCCTTGTTATTGATAATTGTATTTTTCACAATAATCTCGAGGGTACGGGTTCCGATGATACGGATGAAGAGGGATATACCATTCCCTTTACTTCGGATGACTTTCTGACTTCGGTAATGACAAACAATCTAGAAGGCGATCCCAAGTTGGGACTCCCCTATGATCTTACTGCTCCGGACTTTAGGCCCGCTTCTGGCTCTCCGGCAATTGATGGGACTGTTTCCGTTGCATCAGCCCCTTCCGGGAACAGTTTCATTAAAGACACCACCTACATCGGTGCGGTCGATCCTGATGATGACTGGACCCGCCAGCCCTGGACCCGATACGGCCTTGCAAGCTGGACCGAGGAAGAAGAGCCGACCTGTACGGATTCCGACGGTGACGGCTACTATGCCGAGGCCGACTGTGACGGCGAGCAGGACTGCGACGACACCGATGCAACGGTCAACCCCGGTGCGACTGAAGTCTGCGGCGACAGCAAAGACAATGACTGCGACGGCCAGGTCGACGAGGGCTGCGATACGCCTCCGACCACATGTGCTCTGACCGCAGTGCTGGGTGCCGGCAATGCCGATCTCGAAACCCTGCGCGCGCTGCGCGACAACGTGATGGCCGAGAACGCCGAGGGCGCCCTGTACACCAAACTGTACTATGCCCTGAGCGCGGAAGCGGTCGACATTCTCGAGCAGAACCCGGCCATCAAGGCTTCCGCTGCCGAGGCGATCGCGGCTGCCATGCCCACGATCGACGCTGCCGTTGCCGGCCAGGATGCCAAGCTGAGCAGCGACGCTGCCCAGGCAATCGCCGGTGTGCTCGATGCTATCGCAGCCAAAGGCGGCATTGCTCTGAAGATCGCCGCTTTCAAGGCCAAAATGGATCTTGCACAGGGTAACCTGCCGTTCTAAGTTGAGAAATGCAAATGTTACGCAGTAGAACAGTAAGCAATAACCGTGTATGCGGCTCCCGCCTCCGGGCGGGGGCTGCTGCATGGCTCCTTGTGGCGGCAGTGTGTGCTGCCGTGTGCCTTTCGACATGCGCCGGACGGCAGACTGCCGGTAAAAACGGATTTTCCAACACGTTCAAGTCCGTTGACGCGCTCGGCCGGGCAGTGCTCTCGCTGGTGCATGACAGGGACCGGGCCGGACTGGAGGCAATCACGATCAGCGAGCACGAATACCGCACGATCATCTGGCCGCAGCTGCCGATCAGCAAAATCGAGCAGTGGCGGGAACACTATGATTTTGTGTGGGGGCAGCACACAACAAAAAGCACGGCCTGTCTTGCAAGCATGCTTTCGGGCTATGGCGGCCGCACCTGTGAGCTGATCGAGGTCAGGGTGCGCGACGGCATTACGGAGTATGAAACATTCAGGGTGCACAGGGATGCACGCCTGATTGTCAGGAACGAAAACGGCGAGCGGAAGGTGCTGAACCTGTTCGGCTCGATTATTGAAATGAACGGACGTTTTAAAATCATGAGCTATAACACTCACTGAAACAAAGGAGCTCGAGGACAATGACGATCAAGGGTTGCAAAACGGAAGCGATGAAACTGCTTGTCGCGGCTCAGGTTCTGTGCTTTTTGCTGGCTCCCCTTTCAGCATCCGCCATGGATGCGGGCGATATGTTCGATGCCGCACCGCAGGAGCTGATATCGGCGCAGCAGGATGTTCCCTGGGAATTCTATCTGCCGCTCGGGCCGTACAGCGTCGGCGCGGCGGTCATAACGGAAGGCATGCAGAACTATCCCCTGGAAACACGGGTGCTGGGCGGCATTTTTCCGCTCGGCATGGACGTCACGTTTCTGGCGGTGTGGGGATACACCGGCGACAAGCTGACCATCAAAATCACCGACGAGGGCGATGCGGGCGACCGGCTGGGCGCGATTGCCGTTGCGCAGTACGCCAACAAAACCGAGACCCAGTGGGGAACGCTGTACAGCACCGACTCACAGTCATCGTTTGATATCAATATTCCGGTCAGCGCCCCGGGCATTTATGTGTACCTGTTTACCTGGTACTTCACGCCTTCGACCGGCACGGACCCCTACACCTGCACCATTTCGTGTTCGTTTCCGCAGTAGGGCGTGACATGCTGTGCGGGATGCTCGTACCGGAACGAACGGCCCGTACAGCAGGCGGTATGAACAGGAAAACGTGGTGCCGGGTATGTAAGGGGTGGACCTGAACATGAAAGGTGAACCTGAAATGTGCACAGTGTGTTTCGGTCGGCAGCGCAAAAGGTTGCATTTTGCCTGTGAAACAATATATAAGAACTATACGTATATGCAGGGGCCTGGGGTGAGCGTATGAAAAAGCTTATCGCGCTTGTTGAAGATGAACCCGACATAGTCGAACTTATTTCGATTCACCTTGAAAAAGCCGGGTATGAGGTCAAAAGCTTTCTGGACGGGGCGAGCTTTTACCGGTTTCTTGAAAAGCGGATTCCCGACCTGCTTATTCTGGACCTCATGCTGCCGGATGTGGACGGGCTCGATATCTGCAAGCACGTCAGAAAAAACGAAGCGACCTCGGCCATGGCCATGATCATGCTGACCGCCAAGAGCGAGGAAATGGATAAAATCCTCGGTCTCGAGCTCGGGGCCGACGACTATGTCACCAAGCCGTTTTCACCGAAAGAGCTGGTGGCGCGCGTAAAAGCTGTGATGCGACGTCATGTACCGATCAAGGAAACCCGTAAGCTTGAAATCAACGATCTTGTTATCGACCTTGAAAAATACGGGGTGAGCCTGGGCGGTAAAAAAATAGAGCTCACGCCGACCGAATTCAGGATTCTTGAGCTTCTGGCCTCGAAAAAAGGCTGGGTGTTCACCCGTGAGAAAATACTCGATCACCTCTGGGGGGAGGAAAAAGCAGTTATCGACAGGACGGTTGATGTGCATATCCGCCACCTCCGTGAAAAGCTGGGAAAATCGGCCAAGCTGATAAAGAATATACGGGGCGTGGGATATAAACTGGAAGAATGAAACGTTCCGTCTTCCTGAAGATTTTTACCGGCTACTGTATCGTCACCTGTTTTTTTGCAGCAGCCTTCACCTTCATTTCCTTTCGAACCATCAAGTCCATTCACCTTGAGGCGCAGACTCGCACGCTTGTCAGCCTCGGGGAATCCCTTATCCCGGAAATACGGCCGTTTCTGCAGAGCGGCAGAACGATCGAGCTGGATACGCGCCTGAAAAAACTCGCAGAGCGCATACCTCAGGTACACTTCTCGGTCGTGGCGCCCAGCGGCGCCATGCTTGCCGATTCACGGCGCGACCCGGCGGCAGCCGACAACCAGAAGACACGCAGCGAGGTGCTGCAGGCCCTGTACGGCAAAACCGGAACCGATGTGCGCAGGGACAAGGCCCTGAACGCCTCGGTGCTGCACACAGCGCTCCCGGTCAGGCGGGAGGCTGCCATCAGGGGCGTGCTGTGCCTCAGTATATCGCTCGATGATTTCAGAAGCATAGCGGGCGATCTGCGCGAGGACATCGTCACGACCATGATGCTGATCCTGGCGCTGGGTCTTCTTATCTCTTTTGTAACCTCCCGCAGGCTCACCGACCCGGTCAGAAAGCTGAGAGAGGCATCACAGCGCGTGGCAGCCGGTGATTTCAACGTGCGGGTCTTTCTGAAATACAAGGACGAGATGCATGACTTTGCCGACAGCTTCAACTACATGACGGAGAAAATACGCAATCTGTTCGGCGAAGTGTCGATGCAGAAGGAGGAGCTGAAAAACATCATATCCTCCATGCACGAGGGGCTGCTGGTGGTCGACCGGGACGACCGGATAGTGCTGTATAACGAAAGCCTGAAAAGCATTACGCGCACAGAGGGTGTCGAGGGTCTTTTTTACTGGGAGGTTCTGCGTGAGCCCCAGTTCGGAAGCATTTTGAAACGGGTCAGAGCCGAGCGCCGCGATATCGTCGAGGAGGTGCCGCTCGACGACAGGACATTTGTCTGCAGCGCATCGTTTATCGAGCCCAAGGAGGAAATCGTTTTCATTCTGCTCGACGTGTCCGCCATGAAGAACATCGAGCGCATGAAAAAGGATTTTGTCGTCAATGTGTCCCATGAGCTGCGCACGCCCCTGACAGCCATCAAGGGCTTTATCGAAACCATGCTCGAGGAGGTTCAGGACAGCGAGCACCGGCGCTATCTCGACATCATCAAGCGCCATACCGACCGGCTGATCAATATCGTCAAAGACCTGATGATGCTCTCAAACCTCGAGAAGGAAAAAAAGATCGAGCAGGACGATGTCTACCTGAAAAGCGTTATCGAGCAGTCGCGGAAAATCTACGATCAGCGTCTGAAGGAAAAAAACCTCAGCCTGAAAATTCAGGAGCACGACGAGCGCCTGCACATCAAGGCTGATCCCTACAAGCTCGAGCAGATGTTTACCAACCTGATCGACAATGCCATAAAATACACGGAGAAGGGCGGCATTCTGATAAACATCCGCGCGGCGGGCACGCATGCCGAGGTGACGGTGGAGGACACCGGCATCGGCATTGCGCGCGATCAGCATTCAAAAATATTCGAGCGTTTCTATGTTGTGGACAAATCCCGCTCGCGCAGGGTCGGGGGAACCGGTCTGGGGCTGTCGATTGTCAAGCATATAGTGCTGCTGCACAAGGGAAGCATCGATGTTGAAAGCAGTCCGGGAGTGGGAACGAAATTTACCATCAAGCTTCCGATTGACATGCACTGAAAAACAGCATATTTGCTTAAAATTAACACTTGTATAACAATTTAATTATGAAACATACTGTAATTTCAGTAATTATACGTCGAAAGGTCGATAAATTAACCAATACTTAACAATTGTTTTTTATTACCTTAACAGAGCATGGATAAGAATATAAAATATTTAAAAAAATAAAATTAAATTATTTATGGTTTTATATTTAAACAATATTTATGGTTATTTTATTTTAGAATTATATTTATTTAAACTAAATCGCACTATCGCAACAAGGAGGTTCTGATGAAAAAGATTGCTGCCCTTGTGTCTGCTGTAACACTGCTTTTCTGTGCATCACCGGTCTGTGCCTCGGAGCTGCTCGGCGCCGGAGCAACGTTTCCGTATCCCTTTTATTCCAAGCTGTTCGATACCTATAAAAATGAAAAAGGCGTTAAAATCAACTATCAGGCAATCGGCTCGGGCGGCGGTATTCGCCAGGTACTGAAAAAAACCGTCGACTTCGGCGGAACCGATGCATTCATGAAGGATAAAGACCTTGCAAAAGCCGAAGGCACGATACTGCATATACCGACCTGCCTCGGGGCGGTGGTCATCACCTACAATCTGCCGAACAATCCCTCAATAAAACTGACCGGCGACATCATTGCCGATATCTTTCTCGGAAAAGTCAAAAAATGGAACGATCCCCGTATCGAGAAGATCAATCCCGGAGTGAAGCTGCCCGGTATGAACATTGTCGTCGTGCACAGGTCGGACGGCAGCGGAACCACGTTTATCTTCAGCGATTATCTCAGCAAGATCAGCAGCAAGTGGAAAGGGCAGGTCGGAGCCGGCAAATCGCTGAACTGGCCGACCGGCCTGGGCGCCAAGGGCAATCCCGGCGTGGCGGGTCTTATCAAGCAGGTTCCCGGCTCTCTCGGGTATGTCGAGCTTATCTATGCCATGGGTAATAAAATGCCCTATGCCGATATCATGAACAAGTCGGGCGTGTATGTAAAACCGACCATCAAATCGGTCAGCCTGGCAGCCGATGTTACCCTGCCGGACGACACCCGCATTTCGATTACCGATACGGCGGCGCGCCAGGGCTACCCGATCAGCGGTTTTACCTGGATCATATTATATAAAGAGCAGTCCTATGACGGACGCGACAGGGAAAAGGCGACAACCCTGCTCGATCTGCTGTGGTGGATGATGCATGAAGGGCAGGAGCTTGCCGAGCCGCTTCATTATGCACCGCTGCCCGAACAGGCGGTGCAGAAGGCTGAAGTCATTCTGACGTCCGCCACCTATAACGGGATGCCCATTCTGAAAAAGAAGACAGCAGGCGGCACGACCTCTAAGAAAAAACCGGCGCCGAAACCTGCTGCGGTGCAGTAAGCTTTAAAATATTTCTTTAAAGCCTTTAACTATTGTTTTATTTGTAGTATTACAGGGTTGCTGCGTCGGTGCGCCCGCAGGCACACACAGGTAACGGCAGGGTGGGGGAACCCCGCCTCCGTGAATGCGATGAATAAACCCGGATGGATATCGGGCCGTCGTTATCGGAGGAGAGCCGCATGTCTGCACAGCTCGATACAAGCATAAACGACGCCTGTCCCGGTTTGAAACCGCAAAACACAAAACGCACTACGGATGACGGATGAGCTCAGTACCTGCAGAAGACATAGCCGGAATTGACGAACGCGCCGCGAACGATACGCAGCCCAACATGAAGCACCCGGCCAGCGATTCGGTCTTCAGGTTCGTGCTGATTCTTTCCGCCGTCATCATGCTTGCCCTGCTGGCCGGTATTTTCGTTACCCTGGCCATTGAGTCGATCCCGGCGATACGGGAAACCGGCCTTTCGTTTTTTACCGAAACGGTCTGGGACCCTGTTTTCCACGAGTACGGTGCCCTGGCCTTTCTGGTGGGCACCCTGCTGACCTCGTTTCTGGCTCTGGCCATATCGATCCCGTTTTCCCTGGCTATTGCGCTGTACCTCGGTGAATACTTTCGTGAAGGTGCGCTGTCGGCCGTGCTGAAAAGCGCTATCGAGCTGCTTGCCGGAATACCGTCCGTCATTTACGGATTCTGGGCACTGTTCGCCCTTGTGCCGATTGTCCGCTATATCGAGATTCAGGTGGAAGTCGCTCCCTATGGTGTGGGTATTCTCACGGCAAGCCTGATCCTGGCCGTTATGATTATTCCCTACTCGGCTTCGATCGGCAGCGATGTCATCAGCATGGTTCCGTCCGATCTCAAGGAGGCGGCGCTGTCGATGGGAGCAACGCGCTATGAGATGATCAAAAAGGTCGTGCTTCCCTATGCCCGCTCGGGTATCAGCGCCGGTGTGCTCTTATCGCTCGGCCGCGCAATCGGGGAAACCATGGCGGTAACCATGGTGATCGGCAACTCGAACATGATGCCGACAAACATTTTCAGCCCGGCCAACACCATGGCAAGTATTATCGCCAACGAATTCGCAGAAGCAACGGATACGATCTATGTTTCGAGCCTGATCGAGATCGGTCTGCTGCTGCTGCTGGTAACACTGGTTATAAATATCATCGGCAGTTACATTATCAAAAAAATGTCCGTACAGTAGACCATGGCCGAAACGCACCTGCAGATCCGCATAGCAAAAGACATTGTGTTCAAGGGACTCGTGATCCTTTTTTCCTTCTTGATGATCGTGCCCCTGCTGCTGATTCTTTTCTATATCGTCAGGAACGGTATCAGCGTCATCAACTGGGAATTCCTGACCTCGCTGCCGCGGCCGATGGGTGAGTTCGGCGGCGGTATCGCCAATGCTATCGTGGGTACGGGCATGCTGATCGTTGTGGCAAGCGTCTGCGCTGTGCCGCTCGGCGTTTTCGGCGGCATTTATCTGTCCGAGAACAAAACCGGCCGCATACCCGCAGCCGTACGTCTCAGCATGGAAATTCTGCAGGGCATACCCTCGATCGTTATCGGTATTATCGCCTATGCATGGATCGTCATCAGCATGGGCACTTTTTCCGCCCTGTCGGGCGGCATAGCGCTGGCTATCATGATGCTGCCCGTTATTGTCAGGGCCACCGAGGAAACCCTCAAGCTGATTCCG
Source organism: uncultured Thermodesulfobacteriota bacterium (assembly GCA_964518865.1). Lineage (GTDB taxonomy): Bacteria > Desulfobacterota > WTBG01 > CAIYCZ01 > CAIRTM01 > JANQGV01. The sequence goes on along the minus strand of CAZFIB010000043.1, from coordinate 7,135 downwards.
GAGAACCTGCGCGAAGCTTCGCTCGCTCTTGGTGTGCCCTACAGTAAAACGATACTGAAAGTCATCGTGCCGGCAGGGCTTACGGGTATCATGACCGGTATTCTGCTGGGAGTTGCCAGGATAGCCGGTGAAACAGCCCCGCTGCTGTTTACCGCGTTCGGCAGCCCGTTCATGAACCTCAATATTTTCAAGCCGGTTGATTCGCTGCCGCTGCTCATATTCAACTATGCAACAAGTCCGTATCAGGAGTGGCATGCCATGGCCTGGGGTGCCTCATTTGTACTGGTCATTTTTGTGCTCGGTATGAACTTTACAGCAAAGGTGATAGCAAACAAATGGAAAGTCCGGTTCTAAAAGTAGACGATTTTTCGGCTTTTTTTACGGAAAATCAGGTTCTCAAGAACATCAGCATGGAGGTGCTGCACAACCGTGTCACGGCGCTGATGGGCCCGTCCGGGTGCGGCAAAACAACCCTGATCCGCTGCATCAACAGGATGCACGAGCTCATACCCGGCGCAACAGTTGACGGAAGCATGCTGCTGCATGAGGATGACCTGTACCGAATGAACCCCATAATGGTGCGGAAGAAAATCGGTATGGTTTTCCAGCGGCCCAACCCGTTTCCCACTATGAGCATTTACGACAATGTCATCGCCGGCTACAAGCTCAACGGCATCAGGATTCCGCGGAGTGAGAAAGACAGAATCGTTGAGGAGTCGCTTCTCAGTGCCGCCCTGTGGGAGGAGGTCAAGGACCGGCTGCACAAAAAGGGCACGTTTCTATCCGGCGGCCAGCAGCAGCGGCTCTGCATTGCCCGTGCGCTTGCAATGAAACCGGATATTATGCTTATGGACGAGCCGACCTCGGCACTGGACCCCAAGGCAACGGCGCATATCGAGAAGCTGATCACGCAGCTGAAAGACAATGTGACCATTCTGCTGGTAACGCACAATATCGCGCAGGCGGCCCGCGTGTCTGATTTTACGGCGTTTTTATACCTGGGGGAGCTTGTCGAGTTCGGCACCACGGAAAAGCTCTTTACCGTGCCCGATGACACGAGAACAGAGGAATATCTTTCAGGAAAGTTCGGCTAGGAAAACGGTGCGCACGGGGCATACTGCAGAGACAGGGCAGAAAAAACAATAATACGGTATCCATGTTCGGGGAACAGCCATGCTTGAAAAGAAACTGAACGATCTCAAGGGCCAGATAATACAGTTTGCCTCCCTTGTCGAGCATATGAAGGATCGCAGCGTGAGGGGCCTTGTCAACAAGGACGAGTCGCTTCTCACGGAGGTCATCGAGAAAGACGAGCCGCAGGCCAACACGTTTGAAGTAGATATCGAGGAGGTGTGCGTCAACCTGATAGCCCAGTTTCAGCCCATGGCCAAGGACCTGCGCACCATCCTGGTAATCTACAATATGAGCAATGCCCTGGAGCGCATGGGCGATCATGCGGTTAATATCGCGGAAAGCGCGTTTGAGATTATCAAGAGCCCGCCGATCAAGCCCTTTATCGACATACCGCGCATGAACGATGTCTCCAAGCATATGCTGGATGACACTATTAACGCCTTTATCAAGGAAGACCCGGACAAGGCACGCAGAGTCTGCGAGCAGGACTCTATTCTCGACGGGCTGCGTGATCAGGTGATGCGCGAGCTGATTACGTTCATGTCGTCGAACACCCATATTATCGGCTACTGCCTGCATGTCATGCGGGTTGCTGAAAACCTGGAGCGCATGGGAGACCTGACCACCAATATCTGCGAGGATGTAATATTCATGTCCCAGGGCAAGGTAATCAAGCATCACAAGGAAAACGGCGCCAAAGAATAGGTCTTTTGCCAGAAAAGGCTACGACCGAGCCCGGCTTGCACTGCCGGGCTTTTTTTTGTCTCTGTTACAGGATGTAAAGACGCAACGTGTTGCGTCTCTACGCAGTTTTATCATTCCCCCGGCTGACTGTTACCGGGCTGTCTGTGAGCACCTGTTCATTCTGCTCGCACCTGCTTATCAGCTTTTCCATATCCGGAAACAGATCCGCTTTTACCGTGACCTCATGTTTATGTATCGGATGAACTATGGTCAGCGTTTCGGCATGCAGCATACACCGGGGGGCGTTATCGGAGCGTCCTGAGCCGTACCGGCCGTCTCCCATGACCGGCAGGCCGATATGGGCGAGCTGCAGCCGGACCTGATGCGTGCGCCCGGTGTGCAGGAGCGCCCGGACAAGCGCGCGGCCGTGATAGGAGGCTGCGATCGTAAATGTTGTCTCGGCATGCTTGCCCGGGCCGCGGTCGCTGCAGTAATACGATCCGTCACGCTTGCTGATGAAGGTTGAAACGGTTGTGACTGTAAAATCAGGACTGCCGCACACGACGGCACAGTATTCTTTGCGGGCGCGGCGCGAGGCGAACTGGTAGTGGATGCTCCGGTTGACACGCCTCGATTTGGTAAACAGCATCACCCCGGAGGTTTCGATGTCGAGGCGGTGGTGCAGGCCGAGATACGAGGTGCGGTTCGATTGCCTGCAGTATCTCAGAAGACCGGCATACACGTTGTTGTAGCTGTCGCATATAATACCCTGGGTAGGGATACCGGGCTCCTTGCGATAAAAAAGCAGCCAGTCATCCTCAAACAGGATGTTTTCACGGGCAGTTTCATAGCGCTGTTCGTACCCTTCGCGCCCGATATAAACGTGCATGGTATCGCCCGGATTGACGAGGCGGGACTGAACCTGTACACGCCTGTCGTTGATCCAGACCGCACCGATGCGAATGAGCTTGCGGGCTTTTTCGCGGCTGAGGTCGCCGATGTGCAGGGGCAGGGCGCGGTCGAGGCGCAGCGGTGCGGCCTGCGAGGGAACCGTTACGCTGTATTTATTCATCTTCACTGTCGATTGCAGACCGGACGGCTTCGGCAAGCTCCTGCCGGTTGAGCGGCTTCATCAGGTATGTGCGAATTCCGATTTCACGAATTTTTTCGGTAGACACGTTGTCACTGAAACCCGTGCAGAGAATTATCGGTATGCCGGGGCGGAGCTGAAGGATGCTTTTTGAAAGCTCATAACCGGTCAGATCGGGCATGGTCTGGTCCGTTATGACAAGGTCGAACCGCGAAAGGTCCTGTTTGAAAAGTTCCAGCCCGTGCAGGCTGCTGGTTGTTGCAACAACCGAGTAGCCGAGGGACTTCAGGATTATTTCAGCGACATCGGTTACGTCTTCCTCGTCATCCACGAACAGGACCGTTTCAGCGCCTTTCGGCGGCGCCGAGCCGGATGTCGTTGTGTCGTCGGCCTGCTCGAGCTGCCGCGGGAGGTATACGGTGAATTTCGATCCATGGCCGGGTTTGCTGTCGACGGTGATATGCCCGTTGTGATTTTCAACGATACCGTGCACCAGCGCAAGACCCATGCCGGTTCCCTCGCCGAGCTCTTTGGTGGTGAAAAACGGCTCGAATATTCTATCCTCAATTTCCGAATCGATGCCGCATCCCGTATCGCCGACAGACAGGGTCACATACTCGCCGGCTTTGATATTCTGGCGGCTGATAGTGACGGTCGAATCGAGCCTGATATCCTGCAGCGCGACTTCAAGGGTGCCGCCCGACTCGCGCATGGCATGCGCGGCATTGGTGCAAAGATTCATGATAAGCTGCTGCATCTGTGTTGTGTCGGCCAGCAGGTAGGCTCTTGATTTCAGTTTTTGTCGGATTTTTATGGTGGAGGGAAACATGGCGCGCAGCATGGTCATGGCTTCCTGCACCAGCAGCTTGAGCTTGACCGGCTTCTTTTCATGATCGGATTTCCTGGTAAAGGACAGTATCTGGCGGACGAGCTCCTTGGCGCGCTTGCCGGACTTGCGGATCTGCTGCAGGTACTGTCCGGCAGAACCGTCTTCGTCGACATCATCGAGGGCCATATCGGCATATCCGATAATGGCGGCGAGGATGTTGTTGAAATCATGAGCGATGCCGCCCGCGAGTGTTCCGAGAGCCTCCATTTTCTGCGACTGTCGCAGCTGCTGCTCTATGGCGGCCTCATGGGTTACATCGCGCATCACGATGACGTAGTGGGTTATGTCACCGCCGCTTTTTGCCGGTGAAACGGCTGTTTTTGCTTCAAAGCGCCTGCCGTCCTTTTTCATGCATATCAGGGAACCCTTCCAGGAGGTGCCGGCCTTCATGGTGTCGAGAATGTTTTCCTCGAATCCGCTGCTCCGTCCGTCCCGCAGCACGGCTATGTTTTTACCGATCGAGTCTTTGCCGTCCCAGCCGGTGATTGCTGCAAATGCGGGATTGGCATAGTTTACGGTACCGTCAAGATCGGTTATCAGAATGATTTCATCAGCCTGCTCGACGGCCGTAGCAAGCTGTCGCAGCTCCTGCTCGCCGGCTTTCATGATTTCAGCCGCCTCGAGCTGCTGCAGCCGGTTGTACCCCAGATCGGCGATAATGCCCGCGAGTCTGGCGAGAAAACGCAGATGCAGCTCGATGTATTCCTTTTTTATGATCGGCACGCTGCCGAGAGCCGTGATGTAGGCCTCTTCATCGAACCCGCAGCGGCGGGCCTGCTGCCTGAAAAAAGATTCATCAGGCGGCTGCAGAAGAAACTGGCCGATTACCAGGTAGCCGACCGTTTCGCCTGCGATGCTCACCGGGGCTGCAGCATCGTTAAGGCCGTTTTTGCAGGTAGAGAATCCCACAGGGGAGCCGCCTCGCATCGACGCTGCCAGTGCACCGTCGCTTTCTCTGCACAGGGCAAGCGTTTTATCATGCTTTCTGTGAAACTGCTCGCAGATGTTCTGCCGGCCTGCGGAAAGGATAATGCTGCCCTGCGTATCGGTAATGGCGATTGAAAGACCCTGTGCGTGCCCGAGGCTTTCAATCAGCTCCTGCAGGCGGTCGGTATCAAGCAGTTCACCCAGTGTGTAGTCCATGCCGGTTTCCCGAAAGAGCAATGATGGTGGTGTAGACAGTGTTAGGGTAATATCGAAAAGGTTCGAGAGCAAGGGAAAAATAAAATATACATAAACGTATATTAATTAAAATACAAATGTATGGTTTTATGCTGCACATATATAAGCAGATACCCGCAAGCTTACGACCGGGGATGAATGCATCATGACAAATCTTGATGATGTATCTTCTGCATAATTCCGCTTTGCGCACGAAATTCGCGGCCGTAGACCCGCTCCTTACCGTCTGCACTGTTTTTGATTCATGCCACAGTATCAATAAAAAAATTAAAAGGACTTGACGTGTAATCAATAATAGTATACAAACGTATAGTAATAACAATTGACTGAAAACAGGGTGTCATCCGGATGAAGCAGCACGGGACAGGGGAAGACGAATTATCACATACCCTGTATTTATCGTTTCAGCGTATTCTGCGGTGCCTTGACTTCGGGCGCAGCCTGCAGGGCGGTGTGCCCACGCTGACCGTCACACAGATGCGCGTTCTGTCGTTTTTCAACGAGCAGGAGACCATTCATATTTCGGAAATAAGCAGGCGCCTTGGCATGTCCCTGCAGAGCGTGAATAATATCGTCAGCCGCCTGGAGGCGCAGGGAATCGTGAAGCGCTCGCAAAACAGGGAGGACCGGCGACTTGCCGATATTCGTCTTACGCTTCAGGGCGAAGCGGGCCTCGAGATGTTCCGCCGCGAACAGGTGGACACGCTGAACGTTATCACGCAGCAGCTTTCGGCGCAGGAGCAGGCGGTTCTTCAGGCGGCGCTCGATCATGTTGCCGCGATACTCGAAAAAGCGGTTGGAAAATCCGAAAAGCATACTAACGTGTGAACCTGCGGCGGGCACAGTCCGTCGCGCTCGCAGAGACGCACACTGCTGCGACTCTGCCGGGGCATTTGTCGCAATGACGGCGGAGTGCCCCGCTTTACGCCGTGCCTGTCATGGAGGGTGTTGCGTGTCTGCAGGAGACAGGACATGAACAGCATGAAAGGTCTTGACATCTGGATCAGGGGATCGATCTGGCCCCGGCCGCGAAAAACAATCGCAGCTGAAGCAGCTCCTACGGTTTCACACCACCAGGCGGGCAGCAGAAAAATGCTCTGGCATAGTGTGAAGTGCACTAAGGAATATCAAAGGCTTACTGTATGTTCATCAGGAGGAATACCGCGAATGCGGGTTGACGCCCCGTCCTCCGCAGTAGCTTTGCTGCGCAGGGTGGCGGCAATCTGACCAGGTATGGTGCGGTTTTCATGGAGATTGCTTCACTTCGTTCGCAATGACGTTGTTCGCCACAGCCCGCAGGTGCGCCGTGCGCACCGCCTGCACCGGGCATAACGAAAGGAAATGGAGGGCCACTGAGAGAAAACATGCAAACAGGGACATTGCTGAAGAAACCAACAGAACAATGACAGGAAAGGAGAATACGCAATGGTTACAAAAGAACGAAGAAGCATCGGCACCGCGATGATACATCTTTTTACCGTGATGCTTGCAGTGGCCGTGCTTCTGCCGAGCGCCTCTGCTTTTGCCGCAGATACTGCAGAAAAAAAGGCACTTATCGCGTATTACTCACGCACCGGCAACACCCGCATGGTGTGCAGCGAGGTGCATACGCATGTTGCTTCGGACCTTGTGGAAATAAAGGACCTCAACAACCGCATGAGCCGGTTCGGTATTATCAGCGGTATGCTGAAAACGCTTCTGGGCATGACCACGAAGATCGAGCCCGAAACCGTCGATATGTCCGGGTACGAACTTATCGTCATCGGTTCCCCCATCTGGGCCTCAAAGGTCAGGCCGGCAATACGAACATTTATAAAGAGAAACAGCCTGCAGGGCAAACGTGTCGTGCTCCTGGCAACCTCCGACTCATTCCTCGCTGAAAAGTATCAGCAAAAAAACAGTCGCCTTGTCCGGAAAGCTGGAGGAACGGTCGAGGAATTCTTCCAGGTGCAGGTCATGGAGGGGGAAGACGACAGCCTGTCGGCACGCACAAAAGAAGATATCCTTGCCGATGCCGAAGCGGTTGCGCAGGATATAGGAAAAGTTCTCATGCGCTGACAGTGCATGAGAACTGCCGCTTGATCATCTCTCCGGCAACACCCCCCTGATTCACCATCTAAAAAATAAAAAAACTCGTTGGCCCCTGAAAACAGGGA
>CAZFIB010000042.1:0-36314 GCA_964518865.1 uncultured Thermodesulfobacteriota bacterium | reverse complement strand
GGCACGCTTTCATCTCCGGGCTTACGCCCGGAGTCTTCAGCGTGATTTTTGATAAATAGTCATGAGGGACTATGCAGAGAAGTCGAAAGCTGAAAAGGCGCAGGGCGCTTCACTCATCCCTTTATCCTGTTCGCCTCTTGTGCCTTTGTACCTTTTAACGTAACCCTTTAATTCTTTACCATGTCCTACGAAAATCGAACCTATCGCCGGCACGTTTCCAGCACGGACCTCGTATCCTATACCGTCACTGTACAAGAAACCGACCTCTATATCAGCTCGAACAGAAATCTGCAGGCTGAGGCGCAGGAAGCTGTCGAATCCGTGCGTTCTATCATAGCAACTCATATCCGGCAGAACCCTGACTTCAAAACATCTCTCAGGCCGCTGCCCGATGCCCCGCAGGCTCATGATGTTATCAGATCGATGCTCGATGCTGGTGCGGCTGCACATGTCGGCCCCATGGCCTCGGTTGCCGGGGCTGTTGCGGAATTCACCGGCAGAAGCCTTCTCGAGCACTGCGAGGATGTTATAATTGAAAACGGCGGGGATATTTTTATCAGCACACACAAGGATCTTACCGTGGGAGTCTTTGCCGGCGCATCCCCTTTCAGCGGAAAAATCGGATTGAGCCTCAGGCCGCGCGGCAATGCTGTTTCAGTGTGCACGTCATCCGGCCGTGTGGGCCCCTCGCTAAGCTTCGGCGTCGCGGATGCCGTGACCGTTGTCTCGGAGGCTGCCGCTCTGGCCGACGCTGTGGCAACCGCAGCGGGAAACATGATTAAAATGGCCGACGACATTCAAACGGCGATTGATTTCGCCGTTTCGGTGAAGGGAGTGCGGGGTGTGCTTGTTATCCTCGGTTCACAGCTGGGAGTGCGGGGCGATCTCGAACTGGTGAAGCTGTAATACCATTCTCCGCTACCGGCACCGGGCAGATAGACACCTCGCCCGAAAACGGTGCGCGCGGCGCACCCGGCGGGCTGCGCGTGATTTTTTACGGTCATTGCGAGCCGAAGGCGAAGCAATCTCCATAAACACCCCACCACATCTGATGAGATTGCCTCCATCCTCCGCAGCAAAGCTCCTGCGGAGGACGGGGCGTCATCACGCCAGGGCGTGACTCGCAATGACAGGGTTGCAGGTCACGTGTGCACATGTGCTCATTACATGAATAACCCCTGAGCAGCCCTGCGGGGTCGGTTGCCCGCATGACGGTTTTCCTTGCTTCCTACACCCATATGTTAAATACATGAGCAGATACCAACGGGCTTACGCCCGCGGGTATCTGCTTTCATTTATAATTCTTCGGCTCGATGCCCAGCTTGTCGACCCGGTAATGCAGAATACGCTGCGTTGTACGAAGATGCTTTGCCGCTGAAGCAACGTTTCCGCGGCATTTTTTCAAAGCATCGACGATCAGCTCCCGTTCATAGGAGTTGACGAGCATTCTAAGGCTTGCACCCTCCTCCGGCAGAATCGATGTTTTGGTGGCATCGGACGTCTGCAGAGAGGGCGGGAGGGTATAGCCGTGAATAACATTGTCGTTTGCGGTCAGAACAGCCCGCTCGATACAGTTTTCAAGCTCCCGCACGTTTCCCGGCCAGTGATAGGACATCATCATGTTGATGGCTGTCGTTGAAATGCGCCGTATAGATTTATTATATTTTTTATTGTACTTGTTCAGAAAGTGATCGGCGAGCAGAACGATATCCGATTTTCTTTCGCGCAGGCTCGGCATGTGAATCGGAAACACGTTCAGGCGGTAAAAAAGATCCTCCCGGAATTCGCCTTTTTCAATAGCCACTTCAAGGTTTTTACCGGTTGCAGCCAGAACCCTGATATTCACCGAAATGCTTTTGGAACCGCCGACCCGCTCGAAAACACGCTCCTGCATTACCCGCAGCAGACGCACCTGCACTGCTGGCGAAATGTCGCCGATTTCATCAAGAAAAATGGTACCGCCGTCTGCAAGCTCGAACCTGCCCGTGCGCTGCTGCACGGCCCCTGTAAATGCGCCCTTCTCATGGCCGAACAGCTCGCTTTCGATGAGGTTTTCCGGCAGAGCGGCGCAGTTGACCGCCACGAACGGTGCGTCTTTTCGTGAGCTGCTGAAATGAATCGCACGCGCCACAAGTTCTTTGCCGGTGCCCGACTCCCCGCGCACGAGCACCGTTGCCGTGCTGTCGGCTACCTGCGATATCTGCATGTAAACCTGCTTCATGGCATTGCAGGCACCGATGATATTGTCGGGCCGGTACAGCTCTCCCAGCTGCTGCCTGAGCAGTCTGTTCTCCGCCAGCAGGCTTTCGCGCTCAGCCACCTGCTCCCGTATGCCGGCGACCGCTTCTGCGAGCAGGTCGGCAAGCAGAGTCAAAAACTGCAGATCATGCTCGAGGGTTTCGATATCGTCTTTTCGTCTGTCTATGCTGAGCGTTGCGATAACCTCACCCCGGTGAAGTACCGGCACACACAGAAAGGCGGTCTGCTCGCCCCGTTTCCTGGAACCTGTTTTGTTCAAAAACCGCGAATCGCTGTTGATATCCTGAATTATGGTCGGCTGCTTGGTCTGAGCGACATGACCTACGATTCCCTCACCAAGCCTGTATTCACCTCTGCCCTCTTCAGCCTCGGTCAAGCCTTTGGATGCCTGTATGACAAACCGGTCATCCTCAAGACTTTTCAGAGTCAGCATGCCGCGTGACATCCCCATATCCTTTTCCAGGATGGCGAGAATTTTTTCAAAAAGATCGGTCAGATCATGATCATGCAGAAGGGCGTATGAAATTTTTGACAGAATATCAAGCTGTTGTTTTGACCTTGCGTGTAATTTGCGGATATCAGTAGAAACTTCCATGGGTAACGGTTCGCAGCATGTGATTTAGTTTGCGGTTAAATAGTGACATTTTTGTAATTTATTTTCAATATAATTTCCTGATTTTTTCACAAAGTGCGTGACATATGATGTCTAATCAGCGATAATGCATCGATAATTTATTATGAAACGTTTATACTATTTTTACTCATTTATAGGCAAACCGAATCATTACTTCAGGCAGGCAATTTCAGTATAAACCGTTTTACGTGCAGCAGAAGCGCCTTCAGGCATGAAACCGAAATTCATCTTCATTACCGGCGGAGTCCTTTCATCCCTTGGCAAGGGAATCGCAGCCGCCTCGATTGGCGCGCTGCTTGAAGCACGCGGTCTCAAAGTCACCTTCCTCAAGCTCGACCCTTATATTAATGTCGACCCCGGCACAATGAACCCCTTTCAGCACGGAGAAGTCTTCGTAACCGATGACGGTTCCGAGACAGACCTCGACCTCGGGCACTACGAGCGTTTCAGCACGGCTCGCGTCGGCTCCAGGAACAACTATACGACCGGCCAGATTTATGATGCGGTTATTAAAAAAGAGCGCAAAGGCGAATACCTCGGGGAAACCGTTCAGGTTATCCCCCATATTACAGATGAAATCAAAAGTAAAATCATGCAGGTGGCGGACGGAGTGGACATCGCCATCGTCGAAATCGGCGGAACGGTCGGAGATATCGAATCGCTGCCGTTCCTCGAGGCCATACGCCAGTTCAAATACGATGCCGGCCGTGAAAACGTGCTGTATGTTCACCTCACACTTGTGCCGTTTATCGGTTCAGCCGGCCAGCTCAAAACAAAGCCTACCCAGCACAGCGTCAAGGAACTCCAGCAAATCGGTATTCAGCCTGATATTCTCCTGTGCCGCTCAGACCGCTTTCTTCCGACCGATATCAAGGACAAGATCGGCCTGTTCTGCAACCTGTCGCGTGACACGGTTATATCGGCCAAAGATGTCGATTCGATATACGTTGTTCCCGTATGCTTCCACCGCGAGGGTCTCGATGAAAAAATAATCGAAATTTTAAATATATGGACGAGAGCGCCGGTTCTCGATCAGTGGGAGTCGATTGCCGACACCATTCAGAACCCCCGCAAGGATACAACCATAGCGATTGTGGGGAAATACGTCGATCTTGAGGATTCCTACAAAAGCCTGAACGAGGCCCTGTTCCACGGCGGAATTGCCAATAATGCCCGTGTCAATCTTAAATTCATCGACTCTGAAAATATCAGCAGGGAAACCTGTTCTGCTTTTTTCAAGGACACGAACGGTATCCTTGTTCCCGGCGGGTTCGGTGACCGCGGCATCTCAGGTAAAATCGAAGCTATCAGGTATGCCCGGGAAAACAGCATTCCCTTTTTCGGTATCTGCCTCGGGATGCAGCTCAGCGTTGTCGAGTTTGCCCGTAATGTCTGCGGACTTACCGGTGCCGACAGCTCCGAATTCGACAGCTCGACCGCGCATCCGGTATTCATTCTGCTCAAGGAGTGGTATGACTACCACAAAAACGAACTGCAGAAACGTTCGGAAAATTTCGATTACGGAGCCAGCATGCGCCTGGGCGCATACCCCTGCAGCCTCATCAAGGATTCGTTTGCATTCAAGGCATACAAAAGCGAGGAAATATCAGAACGGCACCGCCACCGATATGAGTTCAACAACACCTACCAGGAAGCGCTTGAAAACAACGGCATGATTATCAGCGGCATCTGTCCGGATGCGGGACTCGTGGAAATTGTCGAAATACCCGGTCACCCCTGGTTTCTGGGATGTCAGTTTCATCCTGAGTTCAAATCACGACCGCTCGAGCCGCACCCGCTTTTCAAATCCTTTATCGCCGCCTGCCTGTAATGCCGATTCCCGGCAGGCGCATCTCCTGCCCGTGAGAATGTTTTATATTGATAATTCAACCAGTATCAGCCATAATATATTATTTTACTAAGAATACTGTTTTATCGCTCCATGCAAAACAGCTTTATGCAGTACAACTTCCCATAGAAAAGGGTGCAAAACAAATGAACCGCAGGACGGACCAAGAACCTGGGCAATACGCAAATGCCTGCACCATTGCCGGACACACTTCGTTTTGTCCGGCCTACAGGTACGTTTCTTCATAAGGTTCGCGTCCGGCTTTTTGAACCCTTGTGCATGGGGTGCTGTACTAAGAATACTTTTCATAGCTCCATACAAAACAGATTACTGCAGTACGATGGCGGATCAGTCTCTGAAAGAATCATGCGGTCTGTTCGGCGTGTACGGTATCCCCGACGCGGCACCCGTGATATACCAGGGCCTTTTTGCCCTGCAGCACCGCGGGCAGGAGGGAGCCGGCATCGTTGTCAGCAACGGCAGCAAAATATATTCCCACAGGGGATTCGGACTGGTCGGCGATGTGTTCAGCCCGTCGTCGTTCGACGCTTTGCCGGGCCATATCGGCATCGGTCATGTGCGCTATTCCACTACCGGCTCTCACCGCATCCAGAATGTACAGCCCCTTGTTGCCGAGTGCGCGGACGGCATCTGGGCAATTGCACATAACGGCAACCTGGTAAATGCAAAAACACTCCGCAGCATGTATCAGGAGTCAGGCGCAATTTTCCAGACAAGCTCCGACAGCGAGGTTCTGGTTCATCTGCTTGCCGATCCCATGTACCGCAACCGCCCGCGCAGGGTGGAACGGGCGCTCGGTGAAATGCGCGGCGCGTTTTCTTTTCTTCTCATGACGCGCGATGCAGTGATGGCCGCCCGCGACCCCTATGGTTTCCGCCCGCTTTCCATCGGCAGACGGGATGATGGCTGGATTTTCACCAGCGAGACCTGTGCTCTTCCCCTGATCGGTGCCGACTACGTACGTGATGTCGAACCGGGTGAGCTGGTAACGGTCGATAAAAACGGGCTGCACAGCAGCATATTCACCGAAAAAGAGGAATCTCTCTCCCAGTGCATTTTCGAACATATCTATTTTGCGCACCCGGACTCGCTGCTGTTCGGTGAAAACGTGCACATGATCAGGTTTGAATACGGCAGGAGACTTGCGCGTGAATATCCGGTAGATGCCGATATCGTTATAGCCGTTCCCGACAGCGGCAACTCGGCGGCGCTTGGGTATTCACGTGAAAGCGGCATTCCGCTTGATTTCGGATTTATCAGGAACCATTATGTGGGACGGACGTTCATCATGCCGGAGGACAGCCAGAGGAAATCATCCGTCGACATGAAGCTGGCGGTCCTGCCGCAGGTCGTCAAGGGTAAGCGGGTGATAGCTATCGACGATTCCATCGTGCGCGGCAACACCGCCACCCGCCGTATCGCCTATCTGCGGGATGGGGGCGCCCGCGAGGTGCATTTCCGCATATCGTGCCCGCCCATACAGTATCCGTGTTTTTTCGGTATCGATTTTCCGACTCGCGACGAGCTTGTAGCGTCGTCAAAATCTGTGGAGGAAATCAGACAGCTTCTCGGCGCTGACAGCCTCGGCTATATCAGCCTCGAGGGTCTGCTCGAACCGTTTGAGAGGCCCGGTCATTTCTGTACCGCCTGCTTTACCGGAACGTATCCGGTCGACATCGAGGAGACCCAGTGTAAAAAAATGCTCGAGCAGCATTATTAATCAAAAAAAACGCCATGCCGAAACGAACCGACATAAAAAAAATAATGCTGATCGGCTCCGGCCCGATCGTGATCGGCCAGGCCTGTGAGTTCGATTATTCAGGAGTACAGGCCTGCAAAGCCCTCAAGGAAGAAGATTTCGAAGTTGTGCTGGTAAACAGCAATCCGGCAACCATCATGACCGATCCCGAATTCGCCGACCGCACCTACGTAGAGCCCCTGCACCATGATGTCCTTGTCGAGATTATCAGGCGTGAAAGGCCCGATGCCCTGCTGCCGACACTGGGGGGACAGACGGCCCTGAATCTCGCCATGGAACTGCATGCCGGCGGCATGCTCGAGCGCTACAATGTTGAAATGATAGGCGCCCGTGCCGATGTCATCAGAAAAGCCGAGGACCGCGATCTGTTCAAACAGGCCATGGGAAAAATCGGCCTTGCGGTACCGAAAAGCGGATCCGCCCGCTCTCATGAGGAGGCCTGCCGCATCCGCGACGAAATTGCCTCCTATCCCCTTATCATCAGGCCCGGTTTCACGCTGGGCGGTACCGGAGGGGGCATTGCCTATGACGAAAAGGAATTCGACGAAATTTCACAGCGCGGCCTTTTTTACAGTCCCACCAGCGAAATACTGATCGAGGAATCCATTCTGGGATGGAAGGAGTTCGAGCTCGAGGTGATGCGCGACAGGCATGACAACTGCGTTATCGTCTGCTCGATTGAAAACTTCGATCCCATGGGCGTGCACACGGGCGACAGCATTACCGTTGCCCCTGCCCAGACCCTGACCGACCGCGAGTACCAGATAATGCGGGACAAGGCCATCGCCGTCATGCGCGAAATCGGCGTTGAGACCGGCGGTTCCAATGTGCAGTTTGCCGTCAACCCGGCTGACGGTCGCCTGGTCATCATTGAAATGAACCCCCGCGTGTCACGCTCAAGCGCGCTTGCCTCCAAGGCGACCGGCTTTCCGATTGCGAAAATCGCGGCAAAGCTCGCTGTCGGCTATACGCTCGACGAGCTGCTGAACGACATAACCCGTGAAACACCCGCGTGTTTTGAGCCCGCCATTGACTATGTGGTAACCAAAGTACCCCGCTTTGCCTTTGAAAAATTCACGGCTGCCGACGATACGCTCGGCACGCAGATGAAATCCGTCGGCGAGGCAATGTCCATCGGCAAAACATTCAAGCAGTCCCTGCAGAAAGCGATCCGTTCCCTTGAAGTCGGCCGCGCGGGATTCGGGGCGGACGGCCGGGACACAGAATTTGAAGGGCTTAGCGACAGCGAGCTTTCAGACAAGCTCAAAAAGCCGAACGCCTCACGCCTGTTCATGATACGGGAGGCCTGCAGGCGCGGCTGGGACATCTCGACCATCCACGGGCTCACAACCATCGATCTCTGGTTCCTGCGCCACCTGGAGGAACTGGTCTGCTTCGAGCATGAGATCGCTTCGGCCGGCTCTCTTGAAAATCTTGCAAACGACACCCCGCTCTTCAGGCAGGCGAAAGAGATGGGGTACTCCGACCGCCAGATCGCCGTACTGCTCGGCTGCAGCGAGGATGATGTCCGCAAAAAGCGCCTGAGCGCCGGGCTGGTTCCCGTGTACGGCCTTGTCGACACGTGCGCCGCGGAATTCAGGGCCTACACGCCGTATTATTACTCAACCTACGGTGAAAGCGATGAAAGCACGACCGGAGACCGGCCCAGGGTCATGATAATCGGCAGCGGACCGAACCGTATCGGGCAGGGCATCGAGTTCGACTACTGCTGCGTTCACGCCTCATTTGCGCTTCGCGACGCCGGTTTTGAAACCATCATGGTCAACTGCAACCCGGAAACCGTCAGCACCGATTATGACACAAGCGACAAGCTCTACTTCGAGCCGCTGACGCTTGAGGACATACTGCACATCTATCACCGCGAAGAATGCTGGGGGGCAATCGTTCAATTCGGCGGGCAGACGCCGCTGAACCTTGCCGCAGACCTCGAGCGCAGCGGCGTCAACATTATCGGCACAAGCCCCGCAGACATAGAGGCTGCCGAGGATCGTGACTTTTTTCAAAAGCTTGCGACCCGCCTCGATATACAGCAGCCTGAAAACGGCATAGCGGCAAGTCTCGCTGAGGCTGAAAAAATCGCCGGGCGTATCGGATTTCCCCTTCTGCTGCGCCCCTCCTTTGTGCTGGGCGGCAGGGCCATGGTTATTGTCTATGACATGGTTCAGCTGCAACGCTACATCGAGGAGGCGGTCGAGGTTTCCGAAAAACGACCGGTACTTATCGACAGCTACCTTGAAAACGCTCTCGAGATCGATGTCGACTGCCTGTCTGACGGCGACACGACCGTCATCGGCGCCGTCATGGAGCACGTTGAGTTCGCCGGTGTTCATTCCGGCGACAGCGCCTGCGTGATACCCGCACCGACGCTGAGCGAACAGTGCAGGGAAACAATACATGACTACACGGCCAAGCTTGCCCGCGAGCTCAATGTGCGCGGTCTGATGAACGTACAGTATGCGATTAAGGACGATACCGTCTATGTTCTCGAGGTAAATCCCCGCGCCTCGCGTACGGTTCCCTTTGTCAGCAAGTCGATCGGCGTGCCGCTTGCAAAAGTCGCCGCGCTTGTCATGGCGGGATACAGACTCTCCGACCTCGGCTTTACCGAGGGCATCACCCCGCGCTATTTCTCCGTCAAGGAAGCGGTTTTCCCGTTTGTCAAGTTCCCCGGCATCGATGTCGTTCTGACACCTGAGATGAAATCAACCGGCGAGGTCATGGGTATCGATCCGTCTCGGGGCATATCGTTTTTGAAAAGCCAGATTGCCGCCGGCAACGCCCTGCCGGACAGCGGAAACATATTCCTGAGCGTTCGCGACTCTGACAAGCCTTCCGTTATACCCCTGGCACGCATGCTCGCCGAACTCGGGTTCACCATATATGCAACCATGAAAACGAGTACGGTGCTGCGCGAAAACGGCATAGCCTCGCTGGCCGTGTTTCGCGTATCCGAGGGTCGCCCGAATGTAATCGACATGATCGAGGAAAAAAATGTCGGCTGGATCATCAATACGCCGTCCGAGGGGGCGTCGCCGAAGCAGGATGAGGTGCGCATCCGCGCCCACGCCGTGCTGCGCGGCATTCCCATAACAACAACGATCGACGGGCTGCGGGCCGCCATTCAGGGCCTCGAAACGCTCAAGAAGTACGGTGGTATCGAGGTCTGCAGCCTGCAGGAATATCATCGCCACACACCGAAGCTGCGCCTGAAGGATCTTCCCGGCATGGTAACCGGCGATTCCGGTGCAGCCTGAAAAGAGTTTTTCGATGAAATCGTTCAACTGGAAAGAACAGCGTCAAAAAAAAGCCTGTCTGGTTCTTGAAGACGGCACGGTTTTCCGCGGCTACAGTGTCGGCGCAAAGCGCGATACACTGGGAGAGGTCGTATTCAATACCGGCATGACCGGTTACCAGGAAATTTTAAGCGATCCGTCATACAGCGGCCAGATCGTTACCATGACCTATCCTGAAATCGGCAACACCGGCATCAACATGCCGGATATGGAATCACGCCGGGTCTTTGCAAACGGCTTTATCGTGCATGAAATGAACGAGCCCAGCAGTTTCCGCTGCGAGAAATCCCTCGCATCATTTCTTGCTGAAAATGATATCCCGGCGCTTGCCGGCATCGATACCCGGGCGCTGACGTCAAAGCTGCGCGACAGCGGCACACTGAAAGGGTACCTGTGCGCAACCGGCACCCTTCCGGTTGAAAAGGCACGCGATGCGGCCTGCGGCTGGGAGGGGCTCGACGGACAGGACTATGCCGCCCGGGTCACCTGCAACAGCAGCATGCTGTGGGATGAAGACGGTTCACTGACCTGCTCGTGGGGCATTGCCGAGAGTCTGCCGCCCGTTGATCTCGAGATCGTGGCCTTCGACTTCGGCATCAAGTGGAACATCCTGCGCTGCATGCGCCTGAGCGGCATGAACGTGACTGTTGTGCCGGCACAGACACCCGCCTCTGAGGTACTGGGCAGAAAACCGGACGGCGTTTTTCTGTCGAACGGTCCTGCCGACCCGGCAGGCGTTACCTATGCGATCGACACCGCCCGCGAGCTGCTCGGTCGCGTTCCGCTCATGGGGATCTGCCTCGGTCACCAGATACTCGGTCTTGCAGCCGGAGCCCGGACCTACCGCCTGAAATTCGGCCATCACGGCTGCAATCACCCCGTCAAGGACCTTGCAACCGAAAAAGTCGAAATCACGTCGCAGAACCACAATTTCGCCGTCGACATGGACACGCTCGACAGCAGCGTGATCGAGATTACCCACATCAACCTCAACGACAACACGGTCGAGGGAATCGCCCACCGGCGAGAGCCCATGTTCGCCGTGCAGTACCACCCGGAAGCCTCCCCCGGCCCGCACGACGCATCCTACCTGTTTACCCGCTTCAGAGAGCTTATCAGAAAAGCATGAGCTGTTGTCATGACGGCAATACGGACAACGATCGATGCAGACAGCGACTTGAACACACTGTTCGATGTGCGTTGACCAACACGGACGGATATTTGAATCATATGAACAGGGTATCGGGAGCCCTGGGGCAGAAGAATATGGTCACTGGGAATACTAACGCTGAACGGCTAAGATGAGCGGAACATGGCCAAATAAAAGTTATCGCTTGAGGTATGCTGATTTTTGATGCGGTTATCGGCACAAGCATTGATGCAGGAACTGTTTTTGAAGAGCTGCGGAAGCGGCAAGGCACCTTGGGGAAAATCAAAAAACGGCAACCGGCGGCAGTATGGCACCCAGCAGCGCCTCGGGGGGGATGCCCTGCTCCAGGCCGAACCGCGTCCCCTCATCCTCGGTCATAATCCACTGGGCCCACTCGCCGTGCAGCCTGTGCTGGTGCATTTTGTCGTCGTCGCTGAACGGCTTGTCCCTGCTGCGTTCGACAATGGTTCCGTAGGTACTGAAAAAAGCTGACGTCATGTCTTTAAAAAACGGCAGGTGTGAAGATTCGAGCGCAAAAAAGTAAATGCCGGCATGACTTCCCACAGAGCTGTCGCGGTATTTTGATCTGAAAAAATCAGCCCGCACCTTTCGCAGGTGTTCATAGTCGACACCGTGAATCTCGCAGGTCTGACGTACATTCGAGGCAAACAGTTCGTTATCGGCCGTATCGGGAAAATACGGGAATATGTCGGTCCCGCCTGCAAGAATAACTGAACCGGCGATATTGGCACGAAGCTCGATATAGCCTTTGGGAACATGCGGATTGAAGGGGTGAATCCCTATCTCGAGCACCAGGCATTCCATGGTCGGTTCTTTGTATCCTGTCTGCTCGGCAAGCACCGGCGGCGTTTCGATCTGCAGATCGCAGAATATGCAGCTCGCTTTTTCGAAAACAGTCCCCCGTGAAATTGCAACATGCAGCGGACCGAGTCGGTGATCCCACGACTTCTTTTCAATTTCACTACCTGCATTGTACGACACACAATACCTGTCGAACTCCGAAAGCACATACTGCAGGTGCTGCCTCACCTCATCAGCAGAGCACATATGGTTACAAAGCCTCCTTTTTAACTGCCGGGGTCACGGTCTCTCATCGTTCAAGGGAATATTTATATCTGACGGCATACTCCCTGTTTTCATGTACCGCCCGTTCCATGAACGCCTGCTCGGCAGCAGTGATCGCCCGTAATCCGGCGACTGCCGCAGGATTGTTGACAACGCTGTTTATCTCTATAAAATATCCTCCGGGTATGGCTACATCCTCAATAATCGAATTGCTGCGGACGAAAACCGTATCACCGATGTTTGCATGCGTGATAACCGATTTGCAGCCGATAAAGCAGTGGTTGCCGATAATCGATGGTCCGTGAATGACGGCACCGTGATTGATCAGCGTATCGTTTCCGATCGCCAGAGAGTTTTCGGCATGCACATGCAGAACCGCACCGTCCTGTATGCCGCAATTAGCACCGATAACAATGCGTGCGACCGTATCATCTGAGGAAAATCTGTCTGCACGAATGACAACCGTAGGTCCGATATAACAGTTGGGTCCGATTTCCACCCGCCCGATTATTATGGCGGACGGGTCAATAAACGATGTACTGTCGATAGTGGGCAGGTCGCCGACTACATTCGCCCGGATCATAGAGCACCCCCTTTGCGTAGCAGTATTGGATATTTACCTGAATTTGTTCATGCATTGAACCGTTTGCAGCTGAATGTATAATACAAATCGTCTGTTATTTACCAATCGTACCAAAAATATTTTTTTTATCAATCACTTTACATCCTATTGTTCGTGAACTACAGTTAAAGACGTTACATATTTTGCCGTGATCGATCTTGCAGACTGATCGCACCCAGGGAACATGCTGACATGCAGCTGAGCGAAACAATTATACACTTGAAAAAACACATGTCCTTTAAGTCCGGCACAAGCCCGGGCGACACGGTACTGATAGGCATGCCGAACGGCCTTTTTTTCGGTTATGTGCAGGATATCGAGCAGGACACAAAAAAAAACTGGTTTCGCTTTCATTTCAAGCTGCTTATCATCCCCCCTGTCGACATCACCTGGATACTGCGCGAGCCGCAGATGAACGGTGAAATATTCACCATGGACGAAAAGGAGCACCTGGTTGTTGCGGTCGACACCTCGCGAACACCGGAACCTGAACAAGAACCCAGCACCACCGAAGATACCGGCAAGCCGCCCCGCCTCACAATCGTAAAAAACACCTAGTGTTTCTCTACGATATTGAATTGACAATTTGACCATTTGCCTGCTATATTTATCGATTCGGTTTTCAAGATTTATTTTGGTTGGCATCATAAACGTGTTCTGTTATTTCAGATATTCAACCTTTGCAGGGAGGCGATCATGTGCCGCTTGGCGATGAAAACAGCTGCGGAGCCGTTTTCCCCCTTCAGCGTCCTCAAGGCGATGGAGGCCATGCAGGAAGGCTATGACGGCAGCGGTCTCGGCCTGCTGCTGCGGGGACTCGAGTTTGCCGACTACGATATGTACAGGCCCGGTGATCCGATTCTCTCCGGAATCGCCCACTCCCCGAAAACGATCGCGCGGGTAAACAAGTACATGGAAGACAGGGGCTTCCGCCTCAAGTACGATCACCGCTTCAATACGGACTTCAGCCGCATCGAGGCCAAGGACCGCTACCAGTACTTTGTGCGCGTTTACAGCATTCCTGTTGCCTGGGAAAACTATTCACTCGAAAAAAAAGAGCATGAGCTCATGTGTGTCAGGCTCGCCCTGCGCCGGAACGGCGAAAAGCACGGCGACCTGACAGTGTTTTCACTCTACCCTGAGGTCGCGATGATCAAGGAGGTCGGATGGCCCCTGCAGGTCGGCGAGGCACTGGGGCTCGATGACGACCGCATCAGAGCCCGCGTCGTCATGGCCCAGGGCCGCCAGAACACGAACTGGGGTATCAACCTGTACGCCTGCCATCCGTTTTTCATTCAGGGCATCGCCACCATGACCAACGGTGAAAACACAGCGTTCGTGCCTATCAAGGAGTGGCTGACCGGCCTCGGGTATCCCGGCTATATCGGCTATCAGAGCGACAGCGAGGTGTTCGCCCACATCCTGCACTATGTCGTCAAGCAGCTGAAGCTGCCGCTCGAGGCCTACAAGCACGTCATCACGCCGCTGAAAACAGAAGAGCTTGCAAACCACCCGCAGGGTGCCTATCTTCGCGGCCTGCGCGATGTCTGCCGCCGCCTTATCATCGACGGCCCGAACTGCGTTATGGGGTCGCTGCCCGATGAGACCTGCCTTCTGGTCATGGACCACAAAAAGCTCCGCCCGGCAACCATCGGCGGCAAGCCCGGGGAATGGGCGCTCGCGTCCGAGATGTGCGGTGTCGATGCCATGATACCTGACCGCGATCGAAGTCTTGACTTTCAGCCTATGCGGGAAAACACGGTTATCGTACCGCCCGACAGAAAGGAATACAGGATATGGTCCCAGTTCGATCCATTCCCACTTCCCCATGCAGCATGACCTATCACGATCTTCCCTGGGTCATACAACACAGGGAAGACAGATGTACGCTGTGCGGCCGGTGCACCTCGGTGTGCCCTGTTGAAGCTATATATATGGCCTACCGCCGGCAGCGCATGCCGCAGCTCGATGTGTTTGCCGGTCAAAAGGGCCGTAATGACTTCCGTACGTTTATCGGCATACGCCAGAATACCGATCTCGCCCGCCGATGCATCGGCTGCGGGCTGTGTGCCGAGGTCTGTCCCAATGATGCCATCGGCCCTGTCCTGAACACCAATGACGAGCGTGCGCGCTTTCATTCACATCAGAATGGAGAGGCGTGGAAGCGCGGCGGCCGCAAAAACAGCAGCACCAGTCTGCTTGACCGCATCATGTTCGACAGAATCTCCATGCTCACCGACCCGGCGCTGGATGCCGGCCGTCATGAATTTTACATCAACACACTGCTCGGCCGGATTCTGCCCCCTGCAGAATTCTTGCGCCGCCAGGCAGGCGGCGGGTGGATTCCACCGGTGCGTGAGATATTTCCCTTTGTTATCGGCTCCATGTCCTTCGGTGCCCTGTCTCCCAACATGTGGCTCGGCCTGCTGCAGGGTGTAGCCTACTGCAACGAAGTGCTCGATATTCCTGTCGTCATGTGCACCGGTGAAGGCGGGTGCCCGCCCTGGGTGCTCAGAAGCCCCTACCTGAAATATATCATCCTGCAGATCGCATCCGGCTACTTCGGGTGGGATGAAATCATCCGCGCAATTCCCGAGATGCAGTGCGACCCCTGCGCGATCGAGATCAAATACGGTCAGGGGGCAAAACCGGGTGACGGCGGTCTGCTTATGTGGTTCAAGGTCAGCAAGCTTATCGCGCGGCTGCGCGGTGTGCCGGAGGGTGTCGATCTCCCCTCGCCGCCCGTTCACCAGACGCTGTACTCCATCGAGGAGTCGGTCATGAAGATGATCCAGAGCCTTTCTATGGCCTGGGGTTTCAAGGTTCCGGTATACCCTAAAATATCGGCTTCTACATCGGCCAAGGCCGTACTCAACAACCTGGTGCGCAACCCCTATGCCGCCGGACTGCTGATCGACGGTATCGACGGCGGTACGGGCGCCGCCTACAACGTGAGCATGGATGCTACCGGGCACCCCATAGCGTCGAACCTGCGCGAGTGCTATCTCGACCTTGTCGCTCAGGGACGGCAGAACGAAATTCCCCTGTTCGCCGCCGGCGGTGTCGGCAAAAACGCCAATGTCGCACAGAACGGCATGGCCCTGATCATGCTCGGCGCAAGCGGCGTACATATCGGGAAGTTTATCATGCAGGCAGCTGCAGGCTGTCTCGGCAGCGAGCGCAACCGCTGCAATGTGTGCAATGTCGGCCTGTGCCCCAAGGGCATTACAAGCCAGAATCCCAAGATGTACCGGCGCCTCGATCCGGACAAGGTGGCCCAGCGTGTTGTCGATGTTTTCATGGGAATCCGTACTGAAATCAAAAAAATCATGGCGCCGCTCGGCAGGTCCCAAAGCCTGCCGATAGGCATGTCAGATGCCATCGGTATCGACGACAGGGATGCATCCGACCGGCTGCAGATCAAATATATCTGTTAGAATCCTAAGGAGTTTTTGTTGAGCGCAAAACGCAAACAACCGGTGATTATCAAAGGGATTGATGAGGACGGCCGCCGCCTGAGCTCTCAGGAATTCGAGCAGCTCGTCCAGCAGGCCTCCTGCGACTGTGCCGACATCATACTTGAAACCTACGGACAGCATAACATCGGTGGCCGCCTCACCGGCGCTGCCGGCCCCTATACGATAACGGTCAACGGTCCGGTCGGCCAGCGCCTGGGCTGCATGGGACAGCCCGGCACCACCATTACCTGCAACGGTCACGCCTCCGACGATGTCGGCTACCTGAACATCGGCGCCGATATCATTATCCGCGGTGACGCTACCAACGGCGTCTGTAATGCGATGGCCCAGGGCCGGGTCATGGTCGGCGGCTCCATCGGCGCCCGCGGTCTCACCATGACAAAGTGGAACCCCGACTACGTCCGCCCGGAACTCTGGGTTCTTGGATCGGTCGGCGATGTGTTTGCGGAATTCAACTGCGGCGGTACCGGCGTCATATGCGGTGTCGATCCCAAATCGAAAAACGTTCTGGGCTACCGTCCCTGCGTGGGCATGGTCGGCGGCTGGATCTACTACCGCGGCGAAACCGATGACAGCTATTCGCGCACCAATGTCCGTCAGGCGCAGCCTGATGACGATCAGTGGCAGTGGCTCGTGGAACGCCTGCCCGAATATTTGCGCCGGATCGGTCGCGAAAATTTACTTCCGACCCTCACCGTTCGCGACGAATGGAAAATACTCATCGCCATCTCCCCCCAGGAGCGTGCGCTTATGTTCTCCGGGCCCATGCCCATGGAGCAGTTCCGTACAAAGTTCTGGGACACGGCTTTCGGCGGCGACCCCCTGCGCGACCTCGCACCCACACTCGACCGCAGACCCATCGGGCTTGTTGAAAGCGGCGATCTGCGCCGCAAGGCACCTTACTGGGCCAACCGTCAAAGCGCGGCACCCTGCACCTTCTACTGTCCGGTGCATATTCCCACCGTTGACCGCCTGCGCCTTATCCGCGATGGAAAAACACGTGAAGCCTATGAACTTGTTCTGCAGCACACGCCTCTTCCCGCTTCCGTGTGCGGTGCCATCTGCCCGAATCTGTGCGTTGAAAGCTGCTCGCGACACCGGGTCGACAGCGGGGTCGACGCCCGCGTGCTGGGGCGCGCCGTTCTTGATGTTGAGCTGCCCGACCCGAAACCCTCTACCGGCAGAAAAGTCGCTGTCATCGGCAGCGGGCCCGCCGGCCTGAACGCTGCCTGGCAGCTCGCCCGAGAGGGCGTGGACGTTCATATATTCGAAAAAGAAAGCGCTGTCGGCGGTAAGCTTGCGCAGATGATCCCCTGGGAGCGCCTGCCGCGGGCAACCTGGGAAAAGGAAGTCGACCGGCTGGTCAGCTACCCGAACATCTCGGTCAGTTTCAATTCGGCTGTAACATCCTCCCGCATCGAGGAGATGAAACAGGAGTTCGACTATATCATCGTTGCCGTCGGTACGCACGAGCCGCGCCGCCTTACATTTCCGGGCTCCGATCGTGTCATACCCGCCCTCGACTTTCTCAAATCAGCCAAGGGCCCCCGGCCGATGCAGGTCGGTAAAAAGGCTGTCGTCATCGGCGCCGGCAACGTTGGTTGCGACGTTGCCTGTGAGGCCTACCGCCTCGGCGCAGAGGACGTCACCCTTGTCGATATACAGCGCCCGCTGGCATTCGGAACCGAGCGTGAGGCGGCGGAAGCGCTCGGTGCAAAATTCGCCTGGCCTGTGCAAACGGCGGAGGTGACCGAGGAGGGTCTCATCGATACGGACGGTAACCTGTATCCGGCTCAAAGCGTTTTTATCTCCATCGGTGATATTCCGGTTATCGACTTTCTGCCGGACACGGTCGAAACGATCCGCGGATGGATCAAAACCGATGAGGCCGGACGCACCAGCGACCCGAAGCTGATCGCTGTCGGTGATGTCGAAAAACCCGGCCTTGCAACCGATGCGCTCGGCGCCGGGAAACGGGCTGCAGAGTATATCCTGTGCTCGCTGCGCGGGGAGGAGTGGAAACCGTTCCGGCTGCCCCTCATTCCCCAGAGCAGCCTGACGCTCGAGCACTACTGCCCCATGGCCGACACCGGCCGGACCGAAAGCGAGGAAGCAGGTCGCTGCCTGAGCTGCGGTTCGTGCCGCGACTGTCACCTGTGCGAAACCATCTGCCCGACCGATGCGATTTCCCGCCGCGATCTTTCTGATGGTGACTTCGAGTATGTGTCCGATCCTGATAAGTGCATCGCCTGCGGTTTCTGTCGCGACACCTGCCCCTGCGGCGTCTGGGTCATGCAGCCGCTTGAATAGTCGGGTTGAAAATTAATTCGTCCATGTTTCCCAAAACGCCCCGGTCGCTGCGGAGCATGACCCTCAGAATCGAACAATGTCATTGCGAACGCAGTAAAGCAATCTCCATACACACAGCACCATGCCTGGTGCGATTGCCGCGTCGCTTGCGCTCCTCGCAATGACGGGTTGACGGTACCCCCATGCTCATTACACGAATATCCACGGCCGCGTGGCCAAATGCTCACAATGACGGTTTTAAAACAGAGTTGATCGCTTATTGATTGTTGATCAATATATGTGTATCGTTCAGAATCATACCGCTGTTCCGCGGAATCGATTCAGATGATCCCCGGCATGTATTGAACAGCTTTTACCTTTGAACGTCGGAGGCCCACAGTGAAAAAAGAATTCAGGATCGAAGTCGTTTCTGAAGGAGCTCTGGGAACGCTGTTTCTCGGGGCCAGTAAACTGCCGGTAAAAAAAATGCAGGATGTCATGAACAGATACGGCGCAGACGGCTGGGATGTCTCATTCATGCTCATTGAAAAAAAGCGAATGCTGCTCTTCTGGGAGCGTGAAGCAGCGGTCATTACGTTTTCCCGCCCTCTCGACGCATACTGAATACTGCTAAAAATTGTTTTTCAATGGATATAACCACCCGCATTGGATGATGAAAACAATGAGTGAATGGCGGACACAAAAGCTGGCGGAAACCTATCTTGAGGGTGTGCGCGGAGCCATACCGGGAACCGATCTGCAATTCGATGCAATTGCAAGAATTCTCAGGCGATGGCGCCCGCATCCTGAACGCATCCTCGATCTCGGCTGCGGCGACGGTGTGCTCGGGCGTTTTCTAAGCACTGTTTTTCCTGCAACTGAAGTTCTGTTTGCTGATTTCTCGGAACCGATGCTCGATGCCGAACGCGGCTGTTGCAAAAGCCGATTTCTCGACACCGGAATGGATGCAGGCCCTGGAACCCTGCATTCCCTTCGATATCGCCGTGTCCGGGTTTGCCGTACATCATCAGCCGGACAAGCGCAAACAGGCTCTGTATGCGGAGCTGTTCGATATTCTTGCCCCCGGCGGCGTTTTCCTGAATCTCGAGCATGTCGCCTCCGCAACCACGGCAGGAGAGGAACTGTTCGACGAGTTCTTTCTCCACAGCCTGCACAGGTTTCACAGCACAACCGATCATCCGGCCGACCGTGGGGCGGTTGCAGAAACATACTACAAACGTGAAGACAAGAAAGAGAATATTCTGACATCCGTCGAGGTGCAGTGCACCTGGCTAAGAACCATCGGATTCCGCGATGTCGACTGTTTCTTCAAGATGTTCGAGCTGGCACTGTTCGGCGGGCGCACGCCTGCATGAGCCGCTGCACCCCTGCCTCACATCGATCTTTTTTTACCTTTCCCTGTGATCAGACGGGCCTGCCTCCGATGATACCACGAGCTTTGAAAAATTCTTGACAATGAAACCGGTAATACTACAGAATCAATAGAGAAAAATAGTATTGTGCGCAATACACAGAATTCGTTTATTGCTCTGAAAACTTAAAAACAAAAAAAGGAGTTTATCCTTTGAAAACACTTGTCCGATCAGTGAAAATCCTCATTATCGTTGCTGATAGTGTGTCTTGCGACGGCATCGCCGGCTTGGGCCTTAAAAGTAACCGCCATCAATCACACCGCGTGTCCGGTCTGGCTTGAGGTTTTCGGAGGCAGCGGTAAATGCTGGTTCGGAGACTCCCTTTCCCCCAATGCGATGGTGACCAAAGACAGCGTATTCGGTGTTTCAGTGGGCAGGGTCAAAGGCGGTGCTGATTGCCATCCTAACCCCGACAGATATTATAAAATGTTCGATACAAGCGTCAACCTGGACGGCACTGTCTGGCGGGTTGAAATATATGACTCGTTCGTTGAGATCCACCAGAAGAAGGACGGCAATTGGCGTCTTGTTTCAAAAGACTCATTTAGCGCTCTCTGCAAAAAATGCTCTTCCACAATCAAAAGCAAGACAGTCGGCGGAGCCGGTTCCAACGATGGAGAGCCTAAATCATCAAAATAGCTTCCATAATGCGTGTTGAAAAAAACAGCAGCCGGTATCTATAACCATCTCTTGCAGGAACTGGAGAAAAAGGCACACGCATCAAATCATTCGCCGCTTTCCCCGATGGTACGGCGTATTAAACATCCGATCTTATCGCGACCGTAGTTTTTCGAGCGCCTCCCCGGCCTCCGGTGCCAGCTTGATGAAATCCGCGAGGGTTTCGCACATATAGTCATCGCACGCAGAACAGTTATCGATGTCTTTTGAAAGACAGCACGTGCGAATCTTGCACATTCCTTCACAATAAAAGAACTTAACCCCTTCTGCCTTGCAGCCGCTGCAGTTGATCTGCTCGGGTGTTATATCAGCCTTGAACTGTTCAGACCATTTCTGAGCGACCATCGCTCGTTTCTGGTCGTCGTTCTCCTGCGTAGCCACATATGCTTCGCATTCCAGACACGGTAATCCGCAGCACGACATCATGTTTTGTCTCCTTATTTTTTTTGGCGTTCAAACATTTCAGCTTGCAGGGTGGTTTGCGCTTCGCTGCACCCACCTACACGTGCCGGCAGAGCTTACATACTCAGCACGCGGTTACGAAGCTCCTCATAGTGTATCAGACGCTTGTAATCCATAAAACCCGAAAGCGCCCGTGAGTACACACGCACACCCGACTCCTCCAGAATGGCAACCGGGTTCAGCCCGCCGATAACGACCGCCCCGACGCGGCCTTCGCTTACCGGTATGTCGAAAAGCGCCTGCCCCGACAGACCGATAGTCATAAATCCGCCGAGGCCGACACTCTTGAGGCGGTCGGCGAGGTCCTGCACCAGGTCGCGGCTCTGCGAGGGAAACTCGCGGAAGCTGGCGCCGATACGCCCGTTGCCTGTTGCTATGGCGCCGTGATAATCGGTCATGCCGCTTCTGATGAAAATCTCGAGCGGATCGATACTCGAGCCGTCATAACTGATAATCTCGACAAACCGGACCGGCTTGGACTCGCGCAGCTCGAGCAAGCCGCCGAAACGCGAGTTGGTCGGAATGCCGAACTTCAGAAGCACGCCGTTCA
Organism: uncultured Thermodesulfobacteriota bacterium; assembly: GCA_964518865.1. GTDB lineage: Bacteria > Desulfobacterota > WTBG01 > CAIYCZ01 > CAIRTM01 > JANQGV01. The sequence continues at coordinate 14,729 of CAZFIB010000042.1, read as the reverse complement.
GGGTTATCGAGCAGACCGTACCCAGACCGATCATGCCGTCGGGAACGGTTATGCGGCCCAGTCGTTCGCCGGGCTCCAGAAGAGCGACCATGTCACCCATGGCGAAACCGAACTCGAACACTTTGCATATATGATCGATGGCCTCATACAGGTGCCGTGGGTCGACAATCGTCATATTGATGACAACCGTGCCCGAATGGGTCGCAAGATCGAAATTCATGCCATAAGTCATTTGATCTATTTTGGCGGACAGAAATCCCACACGCTCGATAATGCGTGACGAGTCCAGCTCCTGCAGGCCGTAGTCGCTTATCATGCGACCCCGCTTGCCGTGGCTTATCGTCAGCCCCTCCCGGTCCATTGTCTGAAGGTAGAGCCGCACGGTACGCTCACTCATATCATGGCCGAGCGCCTTGAGCTGCTCGTATATTTTCGAGCTGCTGACCGGTTTATCGCTTCCTTTCAGTACGTCAAGGATGGCAAGCTCTTTCTTTCTCTTTTTCATTTCATCACCTTTTTTCTGATTTTTGAATTGCTTCGAGCCCATCGGTGTACTGATAGTATCGCAAACAATATACTGCAATTTTGCCGGTCTGCCTTTGTGTTTTGCCGCACGGGGCGTATTTAACGGCAAAAATACCAATAAAATATCATTTAATGCTACTGTCGTCAAAACTGCAAATGAAAAATTTCATGCGATTACTTATAGCGGTTATATTCACTGCCTGCAGACAACATGTGCTTTTCTGATATTTTATTGCCTGTAAGTGGTAATTAAAAGGCAATTTAAATCGGCATAATTGCCCATGATTACTGGTTTGCTTCTCATGTAAAACATAATATAATTTATTAATAATCTATTTTAGTATTGATTTAACTTTCAATATAGTGTTAAATGAGATTTTGGTTTATGCCTTACAATGTATCTTGATAGGCAATTTACTACCTTTTAACTGGCAAGTGATTGCCTTTTATTATCAATAATCACCAAGGAGGTTTACAATGATTCAGTGGCCCAAATCAAACGATGCTCTCGGAACGGTTAACCGAGGCAACCCTGCGGAATCCGGCCTGTGCACACTCTGCCGCGCTGACTGCAAGGGAAAGTGTGAAACATGGATGTCTGCCATCAAAGGCAGAAAAATGCTGTACCCGCGCGACTTCGGTATCATCACTGCCGGAAGCGCCAACACCTGCCACGTCGGCGCATCCTACAACTCGCTCAGGGTACAGGGATACAACTACGGTGCAAACGGCCTTCCGTCCGGGCTGACCGACAGCGCAGACGACTGTATCTTCCCCAATGTAGATGTCTCCGGCGAGTTCGGACAGGAAATCAAAACAAAATTCAACCTGCCGATAATGTCCGGTGCGCTCGGATCGACCTTTGTCGCAGCCAAGTACTGGAACTCGTTTGCTACCGGTGCAGCGCTTGTCGGCTTTCCCATCGTCGTCGGCGAAAACGTTGTGGGTGTCGACAAGGAAGCGGTAATCGAAAACGGCCGCATCAAGAAAGCTCCCGAGCTCGACAGGAGAATCGATACGTTCCTGCGCTATTATGACGGAGCCGGTGCGATCATTGTGCAGCTCAACGTTGAAGACACCCGCAACGGTGTTGCAGAATACGTCGTCAACAAGTACGGCGACAAAGTCATAATCGAGCTGAAATGGGGCCAGGGCGCCAAGGACATCGGCGGTGAAATCCAGGTAACAACGCTCGAGTATGCTCAGTTTCTGAAAGAGCGCGGCTACGTCGTTGATCCCGATCCGACCCTGCCCCAGGTTCAGGAAGCCTTCAAGCACGGTTCCATCAAGTCATTTGCCCGTCACAGCAGACTCGGTTATACCAATCTGGCATCACCGGACCAGGTGCGCGAAGAGTTCATGAACTCTGTCGACTACCTCCGCAAGCTCGGCTACAAGAGGATCTCACTTAAAACCGGTTCCTACGGCATGGAAGCCCTTGCCATGTCCATTAAGTATGCATCCGAGGCAAAACTCGACCTGCTGACCATAGACGGTTCGGGCGGCGGCACCGGCATGAGCCCCTGGAACATGATGGAGTGCTGGGGCGTGCCGTCTCTGCACCTGCACGCTAAAGCCCGCGAGTACGCGTCCATTCTCGCCGCAAGCGGACAGAACGTCATCGACATGGCATTTGCCGGCGGCCTTGCCCGAGAAGACCATATCTTCAAGGCGATCGCCCTCGGCGCCCCCTTCACCAAACTGGTCTGCATGGGCCGCTCGGTCATGATTCCCGGCTACCTGGGCTCCAATGTCGAAGGTGTGCTGCATCCCGAACGCAAGCAGTCGGTAAACGGCCTGTGGGACGAGCTACCGCCGGCAGTCAAGGAGATCGGTCTCTCAGCCGATGAAATCTTTGCCGGCTACTATGATGTGCAGAAAAAAGTCGGCGCCGACGAAATGAAGAATGTCCCCTACGGCGCAATTGCGATGTGGACTCTGGCCGATAAGCTGGCAGCCGGGCTGCAGCAGCTTATGGCCGGTGCGCGCCGGTTCAACCTCACTGAAATATCACGCGATGACCTGTTTGCCGGTAACCGTGAGACGGCTGAAATTTCCGGCATACCGTTCATGACCGATGTGCTTGACGAAAGCGCACGGAAAATCCTGAACGCATAAGCATAAAGGTCAGTATTTCAGAACGGTAAAAAGCAGGCGGGGCCCAGCCCTGCCTGCTTTTTTTCACGGTTAACCCCCCATTGATATATATCCTGCACACCTATGTTCATTGCATGAATAACCCCGGCCCCGTGAAGCCGGCCTTCAAAAATCCTGAAAGCTGTCATCGTCAAACGGAATAACCTCTTCGGGTTTTACGTCGGATTTCCTGCCTGCTTTTTCCGGTATCATTTTTGTTTCAATCGGTTTTGTGCCGGCTTCCGTTTTGCGCTGAACCGGTGCCGGTGCTTTTGTCACATCTGCCGCCCGGCGCATCCCGCCTTCAACTAACACGACCAGATCGCCGACCAGCTGTTTCATCTGTCCGGCCTGAGCGCTCATCTCCTGCGCCGCCGAAGCAGACTCTTCGGCATTGGCGGCATTCTGCTGGGTGACTTTGTCCATCTCAGAGACGCCGCTGGTAACCTGCTCGATACCGCGCGATTGCTCGTTCGACGAGGCGGCGATTTCTCCTACCAGGTCCTCGACTTTTTTGAGCAATTCCATGTTCTCCTGAAAAGCCTTGCGTGTCGCCTGCGTAATTTCATTGCCGCTCTGTACGGACTGTACGGTGTTCTGTATCAGGTCCGATGTGTTCCGTGCCGCTTCAGCCGAGCGCTGAGCCAGGTTGCGCACCTCTTCCGCGACCACGGCAAAGCCTTTGCCTGCCTCACCGGCCCGGGCAGCCTCAACCGCTGCGTTCAGTGCCAGCAGGTTGGTCTGAAATGCAATTTCATCGATAGTCTTGATGATTTTTCCGGTTTCCTCGCTTGTTCTGGTGATTTCATCGATTGCCGAAGTCATATCACCCATATGCCTGTTTACTTTTTCCACCGTCTCGGCCGCTTTCTGCATCATGTTCTTGGCTTCGTTGGCATTTTCGGCGTTCTGCTTCGTTATGGAGGACATCTGCTCGAGTGATGCCGAAGACTCTTCGAGCGACGATGCCTGCTCGGATGAGCCCTGCGCCAGAAGCTGGCTTGACGATGCAACCTGGCTCGAAGCGGCGCTTACCTGTTTGGAACCATCATCAAGGCCGGCAATGATGGCGCGCAGCGGCCCGGTTATGCCCCGGGTTATGATAAGTGCCAGCAGCATGCTTAACCCAATGCCGGCAACCAGCACGATCAGCATAAAAAATGCGGCTCTGCGCTGGATGTTCTGTGCTGACGCTATGCTTGCTTTCTTGGCCGGATCGATGACCTGCTCCATGGCTTTTTTCAAAACGCTGATGAGCTCTGAAAACTCCCTCTTGACATCTTCGCGCATTTGCTGCCGCCTCACCACCTCTTCATGAAGCTGCTCGCCGAGCTGCTCATAGGCGTCAATCTGTCTGCCGATTTTTTCTGCTGCGCCGAGCATCGACGATTCCCCGTTGATAGCACTGCGCCATTCCTCTAGTCCCTGTTTTAACGCGGCCAGCGCTTCGAGGAACATCTGCCACTGCTCTTCGGTCTTCAATGCAGCGTAATCGTGTGAAACGGTCTTCAGCTTGAGCATGTTGGCGATAACCCCTTCATTCATCACCATGTCGATATTTCCCCAGCTGACCTTGGACTCGATATCCTGCTGCTGCCCGGCTGCTTCCTTGGCCGGGTCGATCACGTTTTCCATGGTGGTCATGAGAAAATCGAGGCTGTCCTGAATTACGCCGTCCCATTTCTTTTTTACATCCAGCATGTTCGCATTGGACTGCACATAATCATCGCTGACAGTGCGAACGCCCGCGATATGCTTTTTTACCTCCCCGGCAACCTTTTCAAGAGCGGCATCCCCTTGTACCATTTCACGCCACTGCTCAGTTCCCCGGCCGGCAGCCTCAAAGGCCGCACTAAGCTCCCGCAGGTTTTCCTGTGTAGGATCGAGACGAAACAGGTTGAACGCATTCTCGATTTTGAGAATATTCTGAGTAACCTTCTCGTTCATGACTATATCGATGTCACCCCAGTCGGCATAGTCCTCCATAAGCTTCTCAACGCGTGATATGTTGACATAACCGAAAATACCCAGAAACAATGCGAAAAGTATGATGCATGAAAAGCCCCCCAGAGTTTTCATCCTGACACTCATACGTTGAAACATGGTGCCCTCCCCGATTATAGTGTAATTATCTGGTATGTTGTATATGCACCGTATAACGCCGCTGCAGTTACATAACAATAGCTGTACGACATGCGTATCTGTATGATGTGCGGAGTTACCGTGGATTACGGGCACACGGCAACACCTCATGACCACAGGCCGCTGCCCATAGTGTTGTTACACTACCTGCTTCAATGGCACGCTCTTTTGCGAAGAACCTGAAACTATGCCTCCAGCAACCGACAAAAACCCCCTCGGGGCTAATCGCCGCAGCACTGGTCGAGTGTAATTCCCTCAAGGTAGTTGAAAATAGTATCTGAAAGACCCTGCCACACCTCACGGAGATTGCATCCGTTGAAATGGTCACAGGTTTCAGGGTCGTCAACACACTGAACGGTGTTGAGCGGCCCTTCAAGGCTCAAAACAATTTCCTTCATGGTTATTTCGTGCGGTTTTTTCGTCAGGGCGTATCCGCCGCGAGCGCCCCGTTCGGCATACACCAGCCCTGCCCCGCGCAGCGGTGCGATGATATGTTCCAGGTAGCCGGCTGAAAGCCCCTGGCTGGATGCTATTTGTTTCAATGAAACCGGCCCATTACCGTGCGAACGTGCCAGCTCACACATGATGCGTGCCCCGTATCTGCCCCGAGTTGTTAAAAGCATGAATTAATCCTTTCTTTGTTTGTTATATATAAATAATATTATCTATTAATTAGTATGCTTTTTTAGTGCCAAAGTAAAATATTTTTTCTTTTTATTTGTCATGTAATTTCAAGTAGTTATTTTCTTAATTAATTATTCACCTCCATAGATTGCCGTTACGTGTCTTTTTATATAGGATTTGTCCTGCAAAAGTGAACATATCCATCCAAACCGGCTGTACTGCATCTGCGATCATATGCCGGTATGGTTTTCAAGGAACATGCGGATTCCCTCGCTGTAGACGCTGCCCGAGGTCAAAAAACCGGTATTGTGATCTCCTGATATTTTCAAAAACTCCTTTGGAGCGGCTGCACGTTCAAACAGTTCCCTGCCGTGCCGGTATGGGATAATATCGTCATCAGGACTGTGTATGAAAAGCTTCGGACAGCTAATTCTCTGCACCGCCTCACTGCTTGCATAACGGTATTTTGCTATCAGCCTGACCGGCAGCCACGGGTACAGATCACTGGCGATTTCTGCGTAGGATAAAAAGCCCGATTCGAGCAGTATGCACCCCGGATTGAAATGCATGCCGATATTTGCGGCGACAGCTGCACCGAGCGATCGTCCGAATACGATTATTTGTTCGGGAGCTTTGTTCCTGCTCTGCCGCAGGTATCTCCAGGCTGCTTCTGCATCACGGTAGGTGCCCTGCTCCGACGGACGGCCCGTGCTTTGTCCGTAGCCGCGGTAGTCGAATATAAAAACACTGAGCCCCAGATTGTTGAATATTCTGATCGAATCCATTCTGTGGGAAATATTTCCGGCATTGCCGTGACAGAACAGCACTACGCGCCTGTCTTCCCTGCCGGGCACGTACCACCCGTGAATGGTACTATCGTCTTCTGTTGTCAGAAAAACATCCTCATAATCAAGCCCGATGTTTTTCGGGTTCGCCTCGATGGTCCCGTAAGGATAGTAGAGCAGTTTGTCCTGCAGAAAATATGCTGCACAGGCGACAATCGCATACGCGATAAAAACCACCAGAGCCCACTTCAGCATCGCTGTTCTCCCTGCTGCCGGGTTATTGCTTTCAATCCCGGAGTGATTGCATCACGGTATAAGATAAACAGTCTGAAACCTTTTTAAAACAACTTCTTGGATTCACCCTGAAACACATAAAACTTTTCAGGTCACACATCCTCCGGCGGTGAGCCGGAAGCAGTTCACAAAATAGCATACCCGGCATCAAAACGAAAGGACGGCCGCGATCTGTCGCGGCCGTCCCTCTGAATTAATGCCCGGCGGTGAGTAAAATGTTTTAAGCGGTTATACGCAATGTATTATCTGGACCTGAGCTTTTCCAGATCCTTCAGCATCTTCTCGAGAAATTTTTCCGGGGTGGTTGCCGTAACACTTTCAATAACAATACCTTCTGTTACCGTGCCGTCAGAGCCGACCCGCGTGCGTATATCCTTTATGAGCTGCTTTTTAACAACCGGCCTGACGAAAAACGGGGAGGCTTTTATTGTTGTTTCGACCATTGCTTCGCTGTTGCCGGCCCATTTCAGCTCTCCCGCATAGGGCTTCCCTGACGAGGGCATCTGTTCCGCCCCGGGCTTTTCCTGCGGAGCAGTTTTTTCAGTCTTCAGAGATGCAGCCCGTTGAGCACGCTCGACACTTTGCAGGCGCCACATCTGTATATCATAGACAAAATCAGGCGTCACATCGAGATAGGCGTTTGCATAGCTTATTGCGTGCTGCTTCACGATGCCGGTATCCTTTGCAAGCCATATATAGCCGGCCCGTATTTTTTCGCGCTGCATTGCAAAAGCCCGCGAAACCGAGCTCAGGCATATTTTAATGCAGTCCGCATAGGTTACCGACGGTGTTACGACATCTTCCCTGCCGACAGGAATCGACATGATTTTCATTTCCGGCAGAAAGTCGAGCATCGGGGTCACCGACGGCCAGCGGGACGTCCGGTAATACGAAACGGTCGAGCACAGCCTGCCGATTTCAAGCTGCCGGGGCAGTAAAAGCACCGGCTGCTCCGGCGGCAGGAAGACAACCGCCAGCCCTGCAATCGGTACAAACTTCAGGGGAAGCAGCAGCCCCCGTTCATCCATGCGGATAAAATATTCATCACCGCTTCCTTCCTTGTACGGATACACTTCCCAGTCAGCCTTGACCTGCCGCTGCCGCAGCTCGACACTCGCCTGTCCACCGTTCTCTTGCGAATACACGCGCTTTTCAGGCGTTAGCGGAAAGTAATCGCTCAGCTCATAGCGGGAACCGCGGTGAAAACGGTTACCGCCGAACGAATCAAGGGTCAGAACCGTTTCTTTGTTCCCCTTCCGGCGCTTCCATTTAAGTGGACCTACGCTGGGAGCCATCCAGAAGGTTTCGACCGTTTTCACGCCGTCTTCAACGCTGACGCACTCGATGACGGAACAGTTGCGATACTCCCGTCCGTTGAACGACATATCCTCCAGACCCTTGAGGGTAAACGTTTTTGTTCGTTCGCTGACGCCTGTTTCCTGCACGTTCTCGCCCGGCGAGTAGTGCTTCACCTTTGCGCGTGACACGACCGGTTTGTCGAACTCTAGTGAAGACGGATAAAAAAGAAGCGGCGTTTCGGGTATGCCGAACCCTTCCGGGCCGTACTCCCCGTACAGGTAGATGCCGTCCCATTCATCACGCACAGCCAGAAACCTGCCCGTGTCAAGGACAAACATAAAAACATCGCCGGCGCCTTCATGTGCGAAACGGCCGTTGACGCACCAGGTATGAGCGCCCCTCATCCCCGGTGAGGAAAAGTTCCAGTACATTCCCTGATGCAGCGGAAACTGACCGCGTATATTGAGGGCGTCAGCTTTCAGCGGCACACATGCCAGGGCCGCGGTCAAACAGAACAAGCCTATAGTTGCTGCTTTCATGCGCATCCATCCTTTCGCGAACGGTTTTCTATACAGTGCATCCTGTCTTCTGTTTTGCAATGTCGGGAATCAGCCATTCCAGGCCGAGCTCTCTGAGCTTTGCATCGGTCTGAAGACCTGTCGCCGTTTCCCAGCCCCGGTGCCGGTAGTACTCGTCCAGCATTCTTTCGAATCCGTCCCGGTCGAGCACGGCACCCTTGCGCGTAATAAGCTCGCCGCCGGGGCCGGGAAGCATGAAGTCCGGGTTGAAAATACCGAAATATATCTTGTCAATCAAAAGCGGTTCTGCGAAATTGAAATCAGGCAGCACATCATCGCGCCGGCCGCAATGCCCTTCCCTGCAGAAAATAGCCCGCTGCAGGTTGAACACGCGCTCACCGATGCGGTAATACTCCTGCTCGTCGACATCCATACCGCTGACCGCGGACAAAAGCCTGCTTTCGATCGACGGGTCCCCGACGTGATCCGCTGTCCCCTCGGCCGTCACGATCGGATAGAAAAAATCACAGGCAACAAGTGTTTCCTTGGCATACTGCCGGTTCTGAATACGGCAGGCAACAGCGCCCTTGCCCTCGTAGGAGGAATAATCGACCGCCCGTTCGTCGAGCCAGAACCGCCGGGCGACAGCCCTTAGTATTTCGGTTGAAATCGGCGACATCATGCCGTCCGTTGCATACCACAGGACCCATTTAAACGTCGGATAGCAGACTTCGTGAAGCTGCGGCATGGGGTTGCTGTCGGTAGCATGAAACAGGGCGTTTGTCAAAAAATAGCGGGGGTTGTACAGGTCGGCGGAAAAACCGGCCCCCTCGACAACGCCCTCAAGCAAAGCTTCGGACTGTTCGCCGAACTCTCGGGCGGCCCGCATGGTACCCTCCGCGAGCAGATCATAGATCCCCGTCCGGGCGATGAGTCCGTCGATAAACTGCATAATAAAATCATTCGATCCCAGGGGCGCACGGGGCAGATCAGCCGCACGGTCGCCCAGGATTTCCTGATTCATCGCTGCATGCAGCCAGATCAGCAGCTTGGATATCTCCTGGGTACACAGACCGGCACGGTCGCACGCCGACGTCGCCAGAAACGAATCACCGCTTTGGTTGCCGTCATGATGCTGCTTGTCCCAGTCGGAATAAAAATAGGCTGAAGCGCAGTTCTTGCGGTGCTCCCGGATGCCTGATGTATGCCGGTAGATACCGCGCGGGCAGCCTGCCGGGCAGCCCGGACAGGGACTCCGCCTGTCAAGCTCGATGCCCTCGATCATGGGATCCATAAGAATGCGCCCTTTTATCATCGAGCGTATTTGTCTATTGATTTCTGCGAGCCTTTCAGGCCTGGCGACGGTTATGTTCATATCGCCGTCCATGACAAACGCCTTGATGTTTTTCCATCCGCAAACGGCACCGAATCCGTGACCGGCAAACGAACCGTTGGAGCTGCCCAAGTTTGCCATTCGCAGCTGTCGCTCACCGGCCGGTCCGATACAGCAGACGGCGGCGTTTTCGCCGTACTCTTTCCCGAGGGCCGAGAGCGTATCCGGGATATCACGGCCCCACAGCCCGGAAGCATCACGCAGCGTAATACGCCTGTTTTTGATCTCCAGACAGACCGGCTGCGCTGCGCGGCCGCGTACAATGATTCCATCGAAGCCGGCTGCCTTCAGCCTGTGCGCCGCCGGGCCGCCCAGGCTTGCAATCGCGCTCTGGTCCGGATACAGAAGTGCCGACTTGCCGTATACGACCAGGCGCGCGCAGGCAATCGCCCTGCTTCCGCTCAGCGGACCGCACATCAGCGCCAGAATGTTTTCATCGCTGAATGCCGCAGCATCGGCAGGCACCATGTCCCGGTAAAGTTTTTCGGCAAACCCCCTGCCGCCGATAAATGATTCAGCCATAGGCTGTGTTTCAATGGTGTCGATAGCGCCCGTGGTCAGGTCGACACATGCTATTGCACCCATCAGACCGTACAGGTCATTCATGCTTCCACCCGATGTTTCCTGAACAACAAATTGAAAAATAATTTTTCACAGGCTGTTCAGGAATGCGGACTGTTTTTTTTAACAGTCTAATATTCTATTTTCCGCAGTATGTTCAGCGCCAGCTCGAGCGACCTGAAAAGCTCCTGCTGGTCTGCATAGCTGAGCTTTCCCAGCGTTTTTTCCAGCTCCGCGCAGCGCGTTTCCATAAACTTCTCCATAAGCTTTCTGCCCTTGCCCGTCAGTCGCACTTTGACGACACGCCTGTCACGCTCGTCGCGCCTGCGTGTCACAAGGCCGCGCTCCTCGAAGCGCCTGATAATAGATGTCATGTTCGGCAGGGGAAGAAATGCGTTGGTGCTCAGCTCGCTCATGGTATATTCGCCGCTGCTGTCGACAAAGGCGCCGAGCCCTTTCAATTCCAGAATGGTGAAATCGATATCCGTGTTCATGCCGGGACCGACCATTGTTTTACGAAAATACTCGCTGAAAAACTGACCCATAATAATCATTTTTTCTTCAAGATTTCTGAACTTTTTGTATTTACTGTGCATATCCGGCTCCCGGCATTGACACGAGCTGTTTTATTAATTACATATATAACTATTATATATGTAATTAATAGCTTGTCAAGGAACGGTCGCAACCGTCACAAAACGATGCACACGGCGCATCCACACTGTTTTTTATATGAAACAATGACGCCATTGCGATGAATCCTGCCAATGCAGGATGACGCCCCGTCCACCGCAGTAGCTTTGCACCGGAGGGTGGAGGCGGTTTCATCAGAGACGGAGATGGTGCGGTGTGCTGTGAGATTGCTTCACTTCGTTCGCAATGACAGTAAATGTAGATACCCGCATGCTTACGCCCGTGGCCCTGAAAACAATGAACATGCTCCCGTAAAAAAAATCAGGATGGGCATTAAGCATACTCAGGGCCCTCCGCTGGAAGCGGAGGGTTTAGGAATGAACCAAGAAAAACCAAAGTCTTATTTTACGTTTCTTACCCGACCGGCCGTATTGCCCTTTAAATTTTTAAGTGGTATATTCTTTAAATGACGACTGTTTGTATGATAAAAACGGTTCGACCCGAATTTCGTTTAGCACGCCTGCTCATCCTGATCTGCTGTGCAGTGCTGTGGCCGCCGGGTGTTTCGGCCCTCGATGTGGGGGATGCCGCAAAGGATTTCGCTCTCAGGGACAGTCGCAACCACCTGGTGACCATGAGCGGCGTCATGTCTTCCTCTCGAAAAGGCATACTTATAGAGTTCTTGTCCGTTTATTGTGACGCCTGCCGCAAAAAAACCCCCGACATCAACGAGCTTGCCGAAAAATACCGGCCGCAGGGCATCGGCGTCATCAGTGTCGCCCTTGCCAACGATCTTGCCGAGGTTCAAAACGTTATAAAGCGATGGAACATAACCTACCCGCTGCTGGCGGACCCCGACAAAACAACCTATTATCTGTACGACATTCATAAGGTGCCGCAGTTTTTCGTTATCGACTCATCAGGAATCATCCGTTACCGGGGCACGGGTGACCGCACCGTTGAGCTCGATCGTGCGCTGGACAAGCTTGCCGGCTCTACCGTCACACAATCGGCTGCAGGTGATCCGGCACCCGAGTTTACGCTTGAAAACCGTCAGGGTGACCTTATTTCCGTCAGGTTCAGGCGCAGCAACCAGAATACGCTGCTCGTTTTTATATCATCGGATGATGCACAGAGCCGGTACTATATCAAGACCGTAAATGAAAAATACCGTCAGTATCAGAAATACGGGCTGAAGGCCTACGCAGTGCTGTCACCTGATGTCAGGTTCGCTATCGGGCCGTTTGCCGACGAACACGCCGTCGGGTTGCCTGTGCTCGTCGATAAAAACGGCACCGTGTTCGATTCTTTTTCGATTACGACAACCCCTGAGCTGATTGTCGTCAACGAGTCCGGCAGAATCAGAACCCGGGCATCCGGAATGACGGCCGAACAGCTCGATGCGCTGTTCGCAGCTGCCGAGCGCCCCCTTCAGTCGCTTACGCGTGAAGAGGAGGACATACAGCTGCTCTATCACTACCTGCCGAATGCTGCTTCAATAAAGCCGATCTCTCTTGCCGATACGACGTTCTACATCGGCATCAACGATAAGGACGAAAAATTTTTCGGCAGGGTTATACGAAAGGATATCATGTGCCGGGTATGCTCTGATGTGCATGCCATAGCGTTGATGAACAAGGACGGCACATATAAAAGTTTTCACCTGGTAAAGCCGTTTGAGCTGTACGGAACGCCGATCGATGCTTCGGATTTTCTTTCACAGTTTGTCGGTCAATCCTATCACCAGCGTTTTACGGCCGGGGAAAACGCCGATATTATAAGCGGCGCGACCAAATCCTGTCAAAAGTTCATCGAGGGTCTCAATGAAACCGAAAAAATAGTATCGGCTTTTTTTGACGATCCCGAATTCGATGCATCATTCCGCCGCAAAATATGCTTTATGGAGCAGACGGAGCTTGAGCTCGCGCTTAACCTGTACCGTCGCGAACACGACGTGCCGATAGATCAAATCCGTATAGAGGATCTGTCGTCCTACTGTCCCGGAGGCAGGATGCCGACATGCCCGGCCGGCGGAACATACGTCATTACGACCTTCAATGATCTGCCGCGCGTTATGTGCACCGTTCATGGTCTCGATCCCGAGTCATCAAAACTTCACTGAGGAACGAACTGTCATGAGGACCTGTTCAGACCGAAAAATATCCGTAAATCTTTCTTGGTTTATCTTAGCCCTTCTGCTTTCCCTGCCGCTGCAGGCTCATGCCGAGAAACCCAGAAAAATACTGCGCTACAGCATGTACTGCTCGTCCATCGGCACAACGGAAAACAGGGATACAGACCCGTTGCGAACGCTGCAGCTCCATTTTTTTGATCTTCAGCACCAGATATTCGAAACACTTGTTTCCTTCAACGCCGACACGCAAAAAATCGAGCCGGTGCTTGCCGAGTCCTGGAAAAAGGTAAGCGACACTACCATCCGCTTTTTTCTGCGGCGCGGGGTACGGTTTCACAACGGTGAACCGTTTACCGCGGAATCGGTCAAGTTTACCTATGATCTCATGATCGATCCCCGGAACCGGTTCCCCGGCAGGTTTCTGCTGAAAAACATAACCGCGGTACAGGTAATCGACGATTACACGGTCGACGTAGTATTAAGCTTTCCGGATGCGCTGATTCTTCGAAAAATCGGAACAATCGGTTTCCTGTTCCCCCCTGACTACTATCGCAGGGTCGGTGATGCGTATTTTATACGCTATCCGATCGGGACCGGTCCGTTCCGCAATTTTTACAAGGAGGAACATCCGCGCTGGGGACAGGAATACCATCTGGTTGCCAACGAGGACTACTGGGGTAAGCGCCCTTCAATTGATGAGCTTGTGTACATCGAAATTCCCCACGCTGGCCAGTGGAATGCTCTGAAAAGGGGGGATATCGATCTTCTGATTACACAGCATATCGATCCTGCAGAGAAACCCCATGCCGATAAACATCTGAAGATACTCAGCCGCACTGCCACACGGGCTTCAGCCGTACTCATGAATATCGATAAAGAAGGCCCGTTGCAGAACCTCAACGTCCGCCGCGCGCTCGAGCATGCCGTCAGTCGAGATAAAATTATTTCTTCCGCACTCAACGGATTCGGCAGGCCGATATACTCGACCATTCCGGAGGGTACGGTGGGGAAAAAACTGAAGAAGCCGGTCTATCCTGAAAGCATCGCTGCGGCACGTTCGCTTTTGAAAAAGGCCGGCTACCCGCAGGGGTGCCGGCTGTCGGTTATGGCGGGAGACCACCAGCCGGCACGCTCGGTTGCCGGGCACCTGCAGCAACACTTCGCAAAGGCCGGTATCGAACTTGCGGTGGATTACGTTTCAAGAAACGATGTACTGAAGCAGATTGTCGAACCCAAGCTGCAGGGAACCTTCAGGCACAGCTCATATGATCTCTGGATTCTTACCGACTGGCCGATTCTGTTCGGAACCTGTACGCACTTTTACTTTTTGTTCTTTCACTCCGACGGCATGTTCAACATCGGGATATCAGCCGGACAGAAATCAGAGATAAATCGTTACTACAGGGATATCACCCACTCCTCAAACAGCAGGGAGTTCAGGAAAAACCTGCAGCGCCTCGACAGCTACCTTATCGACCGTGCGCTGGTACTGCCCCTGTACCAGCCTGCTCTGCTCTATGCTATGAACAAAACGGTCGATTTTGATCCGGGCATGCAAACCCTGCCGCACCGGTTTGTCGAGTGCAGGATCAAAGACTAGCACCTCGCCTGTAGGCTTAGGGCTGGCGAAAAAGTGAATTACCCCGCCTACAAGGCGGGGCTTCAAAAACATTAAAAAATCTTTA
>CAZFIB010000041.1:0-36369 GCA_964518865.1 uncultured Thermodesulfobacteriota bacterium | reverse complement strand
GGGCCGTAGTTTTTTAAATGGCCGCTTTCCGACATTATCCAAAAATCGCGCCGGTACCTTGATGGACAAACCATGATGGTACCTGTTATGAAAAAAAGCCTCCTTGTCATTCCAATAACACAAGCAATGACATAACATCCTGCGATGGCTGCGAAAAGCAGACACGATGCATAAACTGTGGTAAAAACTTATCCAGCTATAGCGATGAACACGGACGAAGAATTCAAGGTCATTATAGGGTTAAATGTAAAAGCCGAGATTTGATCTTACATTTATCCAAAAGTAGTTTTAATTTGACCTGACAATGGATTTTCGGTAATTTCAAAAAAAGTCAACATCATTACTTTTCGGATTTTGCATTTTACCTATGAAAATAGACTGTTTCCGGCTTGTTTTGCAATCAACATAACCCTGATTAACAAAGGAGTGTTTCAATGAAGAAAGTCTTGAGTTCTCTCGCAATTATGAACTGGATTGTATCTCTGTGTTTTGCGCCTGCTGATGCAGCGGCTGCCGACAACGGCACCTCTACCTTTGATGTTGCAATGACTTTGCTGTACAGTTCGCTTGACGGCTACTTTGTTGTGGAAAACCCCCCTGATTCCGGTTTGACGCCATGGCAGGTGATCGATATCACGCGGGTCGGGCCGGTCCTGTTTTTGTTCAGCGATACCGGCCTGACAACAGGCTTCGTATCGGCTGCCTCGATTCCTAGAATGCGTATTCCAAGAGTTATTTTCAACCTGGACGGCATACTGTACCTAGGATATATCGATTTTACTGAGGATAGTGACGGTTATGCCTTCCCGTTGATCTCAGGTGCCAATCGGGAGAATGGTAAGACATTCAGGGCTGCAAAAGCGGCCAGCTTGACGGTTGCCGTTTCACCCAAAGACAGTGGATCGGTGAGCGGTGAAAGTGCTGCTGAAGTAAATGATGATATAGCAAGTTTTTATGAAATCAGCTGCGGCAGCGACTGTGAGGCCCTCGCCCGCTGGAACGAGGACCAACAGTTTACACTGACGGCAACCCCAGACAATGGCTATACTTTCAAGCACTGGGAAGTAAATGGAACAACGTTTACCGACAACCCGGTCACCATCACCATGGACCGGTACCCCACCAGCAATCTCACATCGGGGTACGGGCGGCCGCGGCTGAAAGATCTTGACAAAACCGTGACAGCCGTATTTGAAACGTCGGATGATTCCACCCCCCCCGCTGCCGGCGGCGAGTTCACCTGTGAGGTTGTCTCCCCGGCCGACGGCGACATTGTTAACGTAGCTGATTACGATCAGCAATACCGTGCACGGGTCTATAAAGACGGTGTCGACATTACCGACGAGCTTACCTGGACCACGGACAAGCAGAGAGCCAATGGCCTGTTTTACGTAAAGAACTACGACGGCGAATGGATATGCCTGGGCACCTGCCGGGGCAGTTCTCTTCAAGATGACGGCACAGTCGGCATTACTACGAACGCCTGGGTCGACGGGTCCGAACCTGTCGAAAGCCAGGTCAAGTTTGAGTTCAAAATCTGGTACGATTCAAACTGGTATGATGTTGACGAATACGGCGAGCCTGTTGAGGGCAGCTGCACGGTTGATATTACCATGTGTGCTGATTATTCCGGCGGCAGCTGTGACGGCGCGCCGTAACCTGTGGCCACTTTGTTTATTGAATATGTAAATCCATTCAGGGATGCTATGCTGTTTGACGACGGTATGGTCGGCTACAACGGCTCGTCAGAAATCAGCTTCGATACCTCAATCGAGCATCCACCGGAGTGGGATTCGCAGGTGAAATTTACCTGCAATGCCGGACCGGATGGCGATTACGCCACTGGGATTTAGATTGAATTGTTGATTAGCTGGATGATTGAGAGGGAACCCATTAAGGGTTCCCTTTTCGCCTTATATCCTTTTTCTTTCTCATACAACATATTGGGGCAATCAATTTTCAATAAGGATTGTAGATTATGTGCCAAAAGCTTTAAAGTGGCGCTAGTGCACATATTGTCTGATAATTGACCGTTTTGTATTTTTTTCAAACAGACACTTACTGCATCTTAGCTGCTGTCATTGTCATATTATATTCGAGCATTGATTCAACACCTGTTAGGTCAAATTTAGACTTTTACAGGTTAAAGACGGCGCAGTTTGTGTAGACTGTCATAAGAGATAAATAAATCAGCAGCATATAGCAAAAGCCGCCGATGCAGTGGTTGGTTAGTTCACCGTCGGCGGCTTTTTAATAATACGGGCGAGGTTAGGGCCGTATTGATTAAAGTGTGTCGTCAGGGGTGAATCGTTGTCAAGCGGAATTTCCAGAGGTTGGGAATGACATAAAAAGCAACAAATCAAGCACTTAGGACTATTCCTAAGTGCTTGATTTTACTTGGTGAGCCGCGACGGGCTCGAACCGTCGACCTACGGATTAAAAGTCCGTTGCTCTACCGACTGAGCTAGCGGCTCACTCAATCGACATAATCGAAAAAGTATAGCAAATAAACAATGTAAAAACAAATGCTAAATGCTGATAACGAATATAAAAACTGCAGTATTTATGATGCAAACGGATCCTGTATGGTGATGATCTGGTTGCGTCTGGTGCCTACCGAAACCATTGCGACTGGTATTCCTGTTTTGTCTTCAATATAGCGGATGTAGCTGCGGGCATTGTCGGGCAGCCCGTCACATGAAGTGACATCACTCAGGTCCTGCTTCCAGCCGGGAAGCTCGTCGTACACGGGCTCGCACTGCTCGAGCACGGTATAATCAGCTGGAAAATCAGCAAGCGTTTTCGAGTTGTGCCGGTAACCGGTACAAACACGGATGGTATCGAGGCCGCTCAGGACATCGAGCTTTGTAATAATGAGATGGGTAATGCTGTTGATGCGTATCGAGTGGCCGACCGTTACCAGGTCGAACCAGCCGCAGCGGCGCGGTCTGCCGGTTGTGGCGCCGTATTCGCCGCCGATATCGCGAAGATAGGTGCCCACATCACTGTCCTGTTCGGTGGGGAAGGGGCCGGAACCGACACGGGTGGTATAGGCTTTGGCGATGCCGGCGATAGAATCGATGTACTTGGGTCCGATGCCGCTGCCGATGGATGCCTGAGCGGCAGCCGTATTGGACGATGTGACAAAGGGATAGGTGCCGTGATCGACATCGAGCATGGTGCCCTGGGCGCCTTCGAAAAGGATTTTCCGTTTATCTTCAAGTGCATCATACAGGCAGCGGGATGAATTGCCGATGTATTTTTCGATTTTTTCGCGCAGCGCGGCAAAGCGGTCGAGCAGTGCAGTGGCTTCAAACGGCTGTTCGTTGAGATAGTTGGTCAGATAGAAATTTTTCTCATCAAGAATTTCGTCGAGTTTGGTCCTGAAAACAGCGTCGTCGAATATATCGACAAGCCGCAGGCCGTGTCGGCCGACCTTGTCTTCATATGCCGGGCCGATACCGCGGCCGGTTGTGCCGATTTTGTTGGCGCCCTTTTTCGTTTCGCGGGCGATGTCGATACGTTTGTGGTAGGGCATGATGAGATGCGCTTTTTCACTGATAAGCAGCGCTGCATCATCCGAAAAATAGCCCTGTGCTTTCACTTCATCTATTTCACCGATCATGGTTTCGATGTCTATCACGACCCCGTTTCCGACCACACATTTCTTGTTATCGTGCAGGATGCCGGAGGGAACCTGGTGCAGAATTGTCTGCTTTTCACCGACGACAACGGTATGGCCTGCATTCGGGCCGCCCTGGAAGCGGACGATTACATCCGCGCTCCGGGTGAGTATATCGACAATCTTACCCTTACCTTCGTCACCCCACTGGGCGCCGACAATAACGACATTCGGCATGGCAGTCGTTCCTTGAAATAGGTTTGCAGTACAGGTGATGGAGTGTTGCGAAACGCCGGATATAATAAACCATTTTACTTGAAATAAAAAGCAATAACTTGCAGTTAAAACGAAGCATCGAGGCATTCATCCAGGTTGTGAAGGGCAGGGAAGGGCGCAAAAAAAATGGTGGCGAGGCACAGAATCGAACTGTGGACACGGGGATTTTCAGTCCCCTGCTCTACCGACTGAGCTACCTCGCCACCGATACAAAAGATTATTATTTTATTCATTGTATAAAATTAGTCAAGTATTTTTCGCCAGTATTTTTTCGCCGGTGTATCGGGTGAGGTGCTTGACCGGTGAGGGAAAAGTCTTACCATAAGAGTGCAGTGCTCAATCTGTGTTATGAGTATGAATAGTACGCTCAGCGGTTCGCAGAGGAAATTTGCTTGTAACGCTGTTATAATAATGATAAGAACGTGCATACGCATACGATCACACGATCAGCAGGGTAATGACCATGAAAATAATGATGAAATACCGGATTGTCTTAGCTTTACTTTTTATACTGTTACCGGTTTCCCGTGCCGCAGCACAGACAATCGACGTCATAACCGTCAATGACCCGATTACTCCGGTTCTGGCTGAATTTATCATAAAATCCATCGATGAGGCCGAGGAGAAATCAGCCGAGTGCATCATTATTCAGATGGACACACCCGGCGGCCTTGATCTCGCCATGCGCGATATAATCAAGAAAATTCTTTCTTCAGAGGTGCCGGTTGTCGTCTATGTCGCACCGGGCGGGGCACGGGCGGCTTCTGCCGGAGCGCTTATTACGCTGGCGTCGCATGTCGCCGTCATGGCACCGGGAACAAATATCGGTGCCGCGTCTCCTGTAGCGCTCGGCGGCGGAAAAATGGACGAAACCATGGCGGCAAAAATACAAAACGATGCTGCCGCCTATATCGAGAGCATCGCTGAAAAAAGAAAACGCAACAAGGAATGGGCGATAAAAGCTGTTCGTGAAAGCGTGTCGATAAGCGAGCAGGAAGCGCTTGAAATCAATGTTATCGACCTGGTGGTCGATAATCTTGAAAGTCTGATCGACGCTCTTGACGGACGCAGCGTTGAGACTTCGGACGGGAAGGTCACCCTTGCAACCAGAGGTGCTGATCTCAATTTCAAGGAGATGGGCTTTCGTGAAAATATCCTCAAGGCGCTTGCCAATCCCAATATAGCCTATATTCTCTTCCTGGCGGGTCTGGCCGGGCTGTATTTCGAGTTTTCAAACCCCGGCGCCATTTTCCCCGGCGTTATCGGCGGCATGTCGCTGATTCTTGCTTTTTATTCTATGCAGACGCTTTCCGCCAACTATGCCGGCGTGCTCATGATACTGCTGGGGATTGTTTTATTTATCATCGAGCTGAAGGTGACAAGCTTCGGCCTGCTGACGCTCGGCGGCATAGTAGCGCTGACGCTGGGTTCGCTCATGCTGTTCGATTCACCGGTTCCCTATATGAGGGTTTCTTTAAGCGTTATTTTCCCCACCGTGACGATCGTGTCACTGATATTCATTCTGTGTATTTACCTTGTCGTCAAAGGGCAGCGGCGCAAGCCCTCAACCGGTACCGAGGGCATTGTCGGCATGGAGGGCATTGCCAAAACAGATATCGAAGGAACCGGCAAGATATTCGTTCACGGTGAGTTCTGGAATGCCGTGAGCAACAGTCCGGTTAAAAACGGCGCCCGGGTCAGGGTGACCGGAATGGATGGGATGACGCTGCGTGTCGAAGAAATAACGGGTTCAAAAAACATATGAAAATCATTGCTACTATACAACCTGATGGAAGGAGGTACTTATGGGCTACCTGATTGCTTTAGGAGCACTCGCGTTTATTTTATTCAGTGCGATAAAGATCCTCAACGAATATGAGCGCGGTGTCATATTCAGGCTGGGTCGACTTGTCGGCACGCGGGGTCCCGGTCTTATCATTCTCATCCCCGGAATCGAAAAGATGGTAAAAATAAGCCTGCGCCTGGTAACGCTCGATGTGCCGCCGCAGGACATCATTACCAAGGACAATGTATCGGTAAAAGTAAACGCTGTTGTGTACTTCAGGGTCATGAGTCCGGACAAGGCTGTTGTCGAGGTTGAAAATTTCCTGTACGCAACATCACAGCTTGCTCAGACCACCATGAGAAGCATTTGCGGTGAAGCGGAGCTCGACGAGCTGCTGGCTGAGCGGGAAAAAATCAATGTCAAACTGCAGGAAATACTCGACCAGCAGACCGACCCGTGGGGCATCAAGGTGACCAATGTCGAGATCAAGCACATCGATCTGCCGGATGAGATGAAACGTGCCATGGCCAAGCAGGCTGAGGCCGAGCGTGAGCGACGGGCAAAAGTAATCCACGCCGAGGGTGAGTTTCAGGCCGCCAACAAGCTGGCCGAGGCCTCAACCATCATGGAGAACCCGATCGCCCTGCAGCTTAGATATCTGCAGACCCTGACGGAAGTCGCAGCGGAGAAAAATTCGACGACCATATTCCCGCTTCCCATCGATCTTCTGGAGCCGTTTGTAAAGCTGGCCAAAAAGAAAATGGAGTAGCAGGCTGTTGATACGTACCCATCTGCTGTGGTGCGCTTATCAAGTTTCATCGCGACGTACAGACACATACGCCGCCCGCTGATTTCGACCGGGCGTGCCGGTGTTGGCCCGTGACTCAGCGCGGGGTGCACATAAGCATTCCGCACCGGCAGAGAAGAAAACGGTACAGAAGAAGGGAATATTATAAAACCGTATTTTTGGGAATTACGACGATACCGGATTCGCTGACCGTGAAGTTCTTTGCATCACTTTTCAGATTGTAGCCTATGTCGGTATCATCCGGTATTGCAACGCCCTTGTCGATGATGCAGTTTTTAAGCCTGCAGCTGCGACCGATCGAAACATCATCCAGTATGACGGAATCAGTTATTTCGCTGAGCGGCCCGACCGACGTATTCGGCGAAAGAATGGAATGGTGCACGTTTGCGGTGTTGATACAACAGCCGCGGGCGATAACGGAATTCGATACACGTCCGTAGCTTGTACCGTTGTTCTCATCATACCCGACTACGCGCGCCGGTGATGAAAGCTTTTCCGATGTATAGACCGGCCAGGCGGGATCGAACAGACCGTTGCTGTTGTTCGCGTTGAGCAGATCGAGATTGGCCTCGTAATACGCGTCGATGGTGCCGACATCCTTCCAGTATGCGGGTTTTTTCGTGCTTTTATCGATGAACGAGTACGAATACACCTTG
Organism: uncultured Thermodesulfobacteriota bacterium; assembly: GCA_964518865.1. Classification (GTDB taxonomy): domain Bacteria; phylum Desulfobacterota; class WTBG01; order CAIYCZ01; family CAIRTM01; genus JANQGV01. Next base: position 29,221 of record CAZFIB010000041.1, on the reverse strand, counting down.
TCGCGACGTATCATGGACGGAATGATGTTTTTGCCGAAGTCGTACTCGGTGTCGGGTTTGCGGGCGTTTTCTATGAGCCGCTTGACGAGTATATCGGTATTGAAAATATAGACCCCCATATTCGTAAGAATGGAATCCGGTTTGCCGGGAATTGTTTTCGGCCGGGCGGGTTTTTCCTGAAAACCGATTATTTCCTTGTCGTCGTTGATTTCCATAACACCGAAGTGGCGTGATTCCTCCCTGGGCAGCTGCATGGTAGCCAGCGTCAGATCGGCTTTTTTACGGACATGGTAGTTGATAAGATCGCGGTAGTCCATTCTGTATATATGGTCGCCTGAAAGAATGAGGACAAGATCGGGGCGCTCCTGCTGAAGCGTGTAGAAATTCTGGTAAATTGCATCCGCCGTACCCTTGTACCATGTTTCGTCGATGCGCTGCTGGGCATGGATAATATAGACGAAATCTCCGATACGCCCGTTGAGAATATTCCAGGCGCGCTGAATGTGACGGTCGAGCGAAAGGGACTTGTACTGCGTGAGGATATATACTTTACGGACTTCCGAGTTGATGCAGTTGCTGATGGTGAAATCTATGATGCGATAGGCACCGCCGAAAGGCACGGCAGGCTTGGCCCGGTCGCGTGTCAGGGGATAGAGTCGCTCGCCCTTTCCGCCGGCCATGATCATTGCGAGAATTTTTTTCATTGCCCGGTTTTCTTGTTTTTCAGAACGTCTTTGATTGTTGATTTAAGACCGTCAAGATCGTAGGATTTAACGACATAGGCATCGGCGGCCCAGCTCATAAAATCTTCTTTGTAGGTTGAATATGCGGAGTTGATGATAATGGGTATGTTTTTTTTTAACTCTATGATTCTGCCGATCGCTTCGAGGCCGTCCATGCGGGGCATGCGTATATCGAGCACGATAAGATCGGGTGATTCAGAGATAACCTTTTCAAGACACTCCTTGCCGTCGGCGGCGATGGCGGTTGTATAGCCCTCATCCTGCAGTTCCTGTTCGTAGAGCAGTCGTATGTTTTCTTCGTCATCGACAATAAGGATTTTGGCGCCTTTCATGAGACAATCTCTGAGCATTGGTGCGTTTTATTGCTGGGCGGATATTACATACACGTTAGCAAACAGTAGAAATTTGTCAATAGATCACAGAAAGTAACTGTATAAAGAGTAATTGCATGCGATGTTGTGCTGCAGTACGTAAATCGTACCCTGGTTCGATCGAAAAACGTGCGCGGTGAAGCAGGCCCCCCAGCCTGACAATGAAATCACTATACTGGGTGCGGTATAGAAAAGCAAGTCAATAATCTATCATTAACGGATTATTCATAAAACAAACGACCCCGCTGGAAGGTGCTGAGAGGCACACGAACCGAACCGGGCAGGGGAGGCAGGCTGAACGATGAATCATCGATCTTTTCGCAGGAATAGCCTGTGTTCTTTGCTTTCAGAATGATTGCAGGACGGTTGAAGTGAATTACAACATGATCCGGCAGGCAGCATGTCCTGCAGCTGTCATGATATTCATAGTCTGCCTGATACACCGGCTCGGCGCTGTCGCGAAGGCTCATGTGCAGTATTCTGCCGGAAGCGGCAGCAGTGCGGATTGTTGCCGTTTGACCGTCAAGCTGACCGGAAAAACTGTATCCGGACGGTGTTCTGCTGTAGAAAATATCCTCTGCGGCGTGAAATGATTCGGGAACGGCACCCATAAGCAGCAGGACGATGTCGGACGGATGAATCCGCAGACCGGTGACAATTTTCATGGCGGATGCCGAAGCGAAACCCTCATATACGCAGTTTGCTGCCGGATCGAAGACTTCAAACCTGTGACCGTCGCTTACGATATAGAGAGCGGGTTTGTTCATAAAACCGAGAATTTCAATGCGCAGCCGGCCGGGGGGCTTCAGGGCAAAGAGTGCTTTGAACGAACGGTTTACGCGACCGGCGCTGATGGACATTTTTGAAATGCCTGAGACAGCCTCGGGTATACCCGGAGCAAGAACAGTATTCTTGAAATAGCGGATATGGTCATCGAGCGGCGGAACAAGCGGTTCAGGTGCCATTTTCGCAGTGCAGCCGGCAAGCAGGGATGCGAGACAGGCACTGAAGACGACGATCAGGTGATGCGGTTTCGGCATGGGGAATCCGCGATCGTGCGCGTGCAGTACAGTGCGGGGAAACCGGCGTGCGGTGATCGGAATATCAGTGGCAGTCAGATTCATTTTCAATGTGCAAACAGAGCCTCCGGCGGTGCGGTCCGCAGAAGATCGCGGCTTCAGAGCGCGTCACGTTTTTTTTGAACCTCGGTCCGCCCGGGATCCAGCTCCAGTGATGTATCATACATCTCACGGGCCTTTTCACGCTTGTTGAGTTTCAGGTAGGCATCGCCGAGGTGCTCGGATATGACCGGATCATCGGGGACAATTGAAAACGCTTTTCGAAGATACTTCACTGCTTTTCGATATCGACCTTTTTTAAAATACACCCAGCCGAGGCTGTCCAGAATGTAGCCGTCACCCGGTTTGATGGAAAGGGCTTTTTTAATCATTTCCTCGGCTTTATCGAGATGCATACCGCGGTCGGCGTACGTGTAGCCGATGAAATTAAGCGCATCGGCACTGTTGCCGTTAATCTCAAGCACATGCTGCATGGCCTGAATGCTTTCTTCAAACATCGAGGCCTTATCGTACAGAACGCCGAGATAAAAGAGGAGATCCTCGTTGTCCGGCGACACAGCCAGAGCGGTACGCAGTACATTGATTCCGTCGATATACCGTTCCTGCTGTTCGAGAAGTGTCGCATAAAAACGGTACAGGTCGATGTCGGAGCTTTTCTTTGAAATGGCCTCGGTGATGACGGTCTGGGCAGCGTCGAGACGGCCGTTGCGGTTCATGAGAAACGCACAGTGTATTCGGGACTGTGAAAAGAATTCCGATTTAGGAGGTATCTTCATGAACAGCGTCAACGCCTCCTGCGTGTCGGATGATTTTTCAAGTGCGTTCGCAAGATAATATACGGCGCGATGGTTATCGCTGTTGATTTCGATGACGTTTCTGAATTCACGAATCGCAGCATCCCATTTCTGCTGCTCATAATAAATAAGACCGATTTTTATGGTTGTTTCCTCTTCCAGTTCATCGTGAAGTGTTCTCAGCCGGTTGTAATACTCGAGCGCCTGGTGCAGCTGATCGTTTTTGACGGACAGGTAGGCTGTTTTTTCAAGATAGCGGATATTATCCGGTTTTTTTTCAGCAAGTTTACGGTAAAGGTCAAGAGCCTCCCGCGTGCGACCCTGCTGCTCATGCAGCGATGCGAGGTTCATAAGCGGTGCTTCGAAATCAGGTGATATCTGAAGTGCCGCAGTATACTTCGTAACCGCTTTGTCGTAATCCTGAAGCTCGACATACAGATTGCCGAGATAAAAAAAGCCGCGGGAGGATTGCGGTTTTTTTTCGATAAGGTCCTCGAGAAGATCGACAGCCTTTTCACGGCTCCCGTTCTGCACATACAGCAGGGCAAGGCTGTAGTGGAGCTGTTCATTGCCCGGCCGGCGGGAGATCAGAATTTCATACTGATCGATTGCCTCTTCAGTACGCTCCAGGGAGCTGTATATTTTGGCAAGCAGTTCGTGGACTGATGTTTCACCATTGTCCGCCGCGGCTCGCCGACCGTATGGCACGGCCTCATCGAGTCGGCCGGACATGCTCAGAAGCAGTGCAATATAATAATTCAGGTATGATGAATCCGAATCGTATTCATGGGCTTTCAGATACGACTCAAGAGCGCATCCATAGTTCCGTGCTGCAAAACAGTTCTGGGCCCGCAGAACATGATAGTACACCTCGGCAGGCAGAACGGTTTGATTATCGCTCTGCGGCGACGGCTCGCGGAGCTGCGGCTGATCCGGCAGTGCGCTGACGCGGTAGTGCTGTACGCAACCCGCACCGGGCATGGCAAGAACGGATAGCATAAACAGTATTTTCAGCTGGCGGTTCATTGTGCGGAGCGGCTTGAAACGATCGGCCTGAATACCCAACAGGGTTGCATAACAGTCATCGATAGTGTATAGCTCATTATATGCACCTGTATGATGCATCACGATAGTACTACCATAAAGGCAGGTGCCCTGACAATCGATAACATTACCTGCTCATGTGAACGCAATCCCCGGACGCTTTCATGAAATACATTTCCTGGATACTGCTTGCAGCATCACTCGGTTCTCTGGTGGTCGGTTGTATGCTCGGCGAGCATTCGATGATGCTCAGCTATGCAGTTATTGTCTGTCTCAACTGTATGGGCATCGGATAGGTGCGCCGGCATGAAAAAACTGCAGCGTATTTCACAGATCCTGTTTACTGTCGTTTACAACTCCTCACTCGCCGGTTTTTTGCATGCCGGTGTGTACCAGGGCCGTTTCAAGATAGTGCCCTGTGCAGGATTTAACTGCCATTCATGTCCCTCGGCTGTTACGACATGCCCGATTGGGGCGTTTCAGCTTTTCGCTTCGTTCGGTACCTATCACCTGTCACTGTATGTTATCGGTTTTCTGGGTATTATCGGATCCGTGGGCGGCCGCATTGCCTGCGGGTGGGTTTGTCCGTTCGGGTTGCTGCAGGATATGCTGTACAAAATACCGTTCAAAAAAGTATCCATGCCCCGTGCGTTCGAGTATGCAAAGTACGCTGTGCTGGCCGTCGCAGTCATCGGCACAGCCTGGATCACGCAGGAGCCGTGGTTCTGCAAATTCTTCTGTCCCGCCGGCACACTGGAGGCAGGCATACCGCTCATGATTCTCAACGAGGATCTCAGGCAGCTTTTCGGCTCCCTGTTCGGCATCAAATTATTCTTCCTTGTGCTGTTTCTGCTGCTCATGATGTCGATCAAGCGGCCCTTTTGCCGTGCGGTCTGTCCGTTGGGCGCATTCTACGCTCTGTTCAATCTTGTGAGCATTCTGCAGATATGCGTCGACAGTGAAAAATGCATCAAATGCGATGCATGTCATGAGGTCTGTCCGGTAGCGCTGAGAATATACGATGCGGGCGGTCAGTCGGCACACTGCATCCGCTGTTTGCGATGCATTGAAAAATGTCCGGTATCGGCAATAACGATCAGGGCCGGCCGCAGCAGATAAACTGTCAACTACTGCACGGGCGTCATCGCACACCGGAACCCGACCGTCGTGCTTTTATAGTCAGGAACATTTCTGCCTCTGTAGTAGCATGTGAGAAATTTTTTATCATTCATCCACGACCCGCCGCGGAAAACACGGTAGAAGCCGTCATCAGGACCGGACGGATTGTTCCCGGGGCTTACGGAATAGTAGGCTTCATGATACCAGTCATGACACCACTCCCAGACATTGCCCGCCATATCGTACAGTCCGAAGCTGTTCGGCCGGTGGGCTCCGACCGGGGAAATTTTTTTGCCGCGGATCAGGCCTTTATAAAAATTGGCCTGGCTGAAACCGATAGTCTGCCCGTAGGGAAAGGGCTGCGATGTCAGTCCGCTCCGGGCCGCTTTCTCCCACTCGGCCTCTGTCGGTAACCGTTTGCCCATCCATGCAGCATAGGCACATGCATCGTGCCAGCTTACAAGAACAACCGGATAGTCACCTCTGCCGTGCGGATAATCTGATCCGTTCCAATTGAAATCACGTGCCCATGATGCATCAAAGAAAGGAGCGCGGTAGCCGGTCGCAATGACGAACTCCCGATACTGCCGGTTTGTCGTTTCATATCTGTCAAGATAAAAACCGTCGACGGAAACGGTATGCTGCGGCCGGGTGTCGTTTTTGGCCTCAGGATCGTCCGTGCCCATGATAAACGGACCGGCGGGCACATAAATCATTCCCTCAACGGCAGCCTCAGCAGCGGAATCCGTGCCGGTACCCGCTTGTTCGGTCTGTCCTGTGCAGGCCGAACAAAAGAACATACAGAGGACGTACGCGATACCTGTTCGGGCGACTGTCGTATTTCTGAAATATGGTTTCATGGTTTCGAACGCTCCGGTCTGAATGAAAACAATATAACTAAACTTACAAATTATTATACCGATATAAACAATGAATACATAAAATGAATGGATTGACTTTCTTATAAATATATGGTTTAAACTGCAGTAAAAAGTCTTGCAATTTTAGACGTATATTGATAAATACTCAATAATATTTCTAGTCAACGATATAAAATAATCCGGAAATACCAATGAAAAAAAATTATCTGACTGTAATCATTCAGCCGGATTGGGGTTCGCAGGCAAAAAAACTGCAGCCGATTTCATCGTTTCATATTCCGCGAAGATTCATATTTTACAGTCTGCTCAGTATAGTACTTCTCGCAGCATTCGGAGTGTGCGGGAGCTGGGAAATTCGTGAAAATGTAGCTCTCAAAAAGAAGATCGTCAGGGTTGGAGACAGCATTGCCGGGCTCGGGGACATTAGATCAGAAGTAATCCGAATTCGCGATGAAGAGCGTATTATACGTGAATTTCTCGGCATCGAGGCCTGGGATTCAGGGTTTGATATCAACGACCGCATGGGAAAGGGCGGTACCGGTGAAGAGTCCACGTTTGAACTTGATGAAATATCGCTGAACGAAGAAATTGAACGTACTGAAACCAGGACAGAGCCTCTGCATGAGCAGGTTCACGACCTGCGCGAGGATGTAAACGAGCTTATCGTCATTCTGTCGAAAATGACGGAAACACTCAAGTGCCGGCCGACGATAATGCCGGTCAAGGATGACGATATCTGGATTACTTCGAGTTTCGGCTGGCGCAAAAGCCCTTTTACCGGGCTGCGTGAATTTCACAAGGGCCTCGACATTTCAGGACGCAAAGGAGCGCCGTTAATCGCTACGGCAGACGGAATCGTGTCAAAGGTTGGGTACAACAGATTTATCGGCAACTATGTGCGCATCAAACATGATGAGCGTTTCGGAACCGCCTACGGTCATATGCTTAAATACATTGTAAAAAAAGGCGACACGGTTAAACGGGGCCAGGTAATCGGCTACATGGGGACAACCGGTATGTCGACCGGATACCACGTGCACTATGAAGTAACCGACAATGAAAAACGGGTCAATCCCTATAATTTTATTCTCAACCGGCATGAGCGCAAACTGGCCTCAGCCCGGAAATAGCGGGCAGGCACACCTTCCGGCACACCCGCTGCATAATCGATCACTGCATTCCTGACGGTATTTTTTCAATGTTTGAAAGCCCGCTGTCCGGTAAACACCATGGTTACCGGCGGTTCGGCGGCATTGCAGGCCTCGATCGATTCATAATCACGGATTGAACCGCCCGGATGTGCAATTGCGGTAATACCCTCACGGATTCCGACATCCACGCCGTCCCTGAATGGAAAAAAAGCATCGGAAATCATTGCGGCACCCAGCAGGCCGCCATGCGCCGCCGATGTTGCTGCATCGATATCAGCAATTTTATTTTTCAGAGAATCATCATCAGAAGCTTGACGCCGGAGCTCTGCGCAGGGGATTCCGTGATGCTCGTAGCACAGACGATCGGCATATTTTGTGTACGCTTTCATGACGGCGATTTCGGCAACGCCGACACGGTCCTGCTCACCGGTACCGATGCCGACAGTACAGCCGTCTTTGACATACAGAACGGAATTCGACGTAACACCCTGCTCGACGGCCCAGCCGAACAGCATATCCCGGTATTCGCTTTCAGCAGGCATGCGGCGTATGCGGTAATCCGTACCCTTGTGCGTTGTCTCAGCAGGCGTGAAATCGCTTTTCTCGGTGACTGCATTGATCGGGGACTGCTGCAGGATCAGTCCGCCGCACATCAGGCTTTTGATATCAATGAAACGGGCGGTCCGATAGTCGGCAAGGCGGTCGATACGGGCGATTTTTATTATACGAAGGTTTTTGCGCTTTGCCAGAACAGCGAGCGTGCCGTTTTCATATTCGGGTGCCGCGATTATTTCGAGATACTGTTCGGCGATGGCTTCAGCACTCGGCATATCGACAGGGCGGTTGAAAACGGCGCACCCGCCGAACGCAGCAATTCTGTCGGCCTGGAATGCACGTTCAAAGGCGTGCGACAGGGAATCGCCGTAGGCAGCACCACAGGGATTATTGTGCTTTATAATGACTGCGGCAGGTGAATCGGTAAGATACTTGAGAATGGTAAGGCCGCTGTCGATATCGGTAAGATTTATCTTACCGGGGTGTTTGCCTGACTGGAGCATGTCCTCATCGGTTATAGAGCTTACAAGTCCGTTACCCGGATCTACGAAGCGGCAGTCTGCCAGACACAGGCTGCCGCTGACGAGCTCGTACAGAGCTGCTTCCTGACCGGGATTTTCTCCGTAGCGAAGACCTTTTTCAATGAGCTCACCGCTGTCAGGATCGGCAACCCTCCAGGTGCGCTTTTTGTAGACCAGTTCCTGATCGCCCAGACGAATGGCAAGCGAGTCCGGAAAATGATCGTCCATAACGGTTTTGTACATTTTTTTAATATCCGACATATCAGCTCCCTGCGCGGCTATTTTTTCCGGCCTTTTTTCCTGGCTTTTTTAGCCTGCTTGCGTTTCGATTTTATTTTTTTTCTTTCATCCCGGGAGCGCTCGCGAACAATGCCGCCGCCCATGGGAGCACCGAGACCCGCAAGACCGCCCATATCCGGCTGCGAGCCAAGGCCCGGTATGGAGGACAGCCCCTGTGACATTTTGCCGAGCAGACCGCTGCGACCCATGTTTTTCATCATGTCGCGCATTTTGCCGAAGCGTTTTAATATGTCGTTGACATCGGCAAGCGTACGGCCGCTTCCACCGGCTATCCTTTTTTTGCGGCTGTCATTCAATATGCCGGGCTGGAGGCGTTCCTTCTGCGTCATGGAGTTTATGACCGCTTCTACCTTGACAAGCTCGCGCTCATCGATCGCGGCTCCGCCTGACATCTGATTGAAAAAAGGAATTTTTTCTACAAGATCCTGCAGGGGGCCCATTTTTTTTATTGCCTGCAGCTGCTCGAGAAAATCAACAAGCGTAAACTTTCCCTTGAGCATGCGCGCGGCATCCTGCTCGGCCTGTTTTTCATCTATAACCTTGTCGAAGTCCTGCATGAGCCCGACAACATCGCCGAATCCGAGAATGCGGGACGCCAGGCCCTCGGGGCGGAATTCCTCGATTCTGTCGAGCGATTCACCCATGCCGAGAAACTTGATGGGCTTGCCGGTAATTTCCTTGATCGACAATGCCGCGCCGCCGCGGGCATCTCCGTCCAGCTTTGTGAGGATAAAGCCGGTAATATCGAGCCGGCGGTTGAACTCCTCGGCTGTTTTAACGGCGTCCTGACCTATCATGGCATCGCAGACAAGCAGTATATTATTCGGACGCGTAGCAGTGGAAACAGTTTCAAGCTCGCGCATCAGTTCGTCGTCGACGGCGAGGCGGCCGGCAGTATCGAAAATGACGACATCACATCCGGCGCTGCGGGCATGCGAAAGCGCGCTGATGCAGATATCCGGCGGCGATGCACCGTTTTTTTCCGAGTATACGGGTATATCGAGCGATGAGCCGATAACGTGGAGCTGCTCCACGGCTGCGGGGCGGTATACGTCGGCTGCGACGAGCATGGGTTTTTTATTACGGCTCTTGAGTAGGTGTGCAAGCTTGCCGGCAGTGGTTGTTTTTCCGCACCCCTGAAGGCCGATAAGCATTATGGAAGAAACCGGGCGGTTGTCGACATCGAGGCTTGTATCAACAGGCCCCATCAGACCGACAAGGCTTTCGTGGCAGATGTTTATGAAGTGGTCTCCCGGTGAAACCTTGAGTTTCTGCCCTTTATGTGAAACGCGGGTTTCGACAACCTCACCGAGCGCCTTGTCTTTAACCAGGCCAGTAAATGATTTGACGACGCTGTAATGCACGTCGGCCTCGAGCAGCGAAAGGCGTATGTCCTGCAGGGCCTCGTCGATATTGGTTTCGGTCAGGGAAACCCTGCCGCGCAGCCTGTCGCGGGCTTTATTGAATCCGTTTGAAAGTACTTCAAGCATCAGAGAACCCGTACTGGTACGTTACAAGAAACAGATCACGGCATGCAGCTGTTCGATACGCGCTGCCGACGAATGATCGGATTGATGCAGCTGCCGTGTTTCATGATACGGTATACGAGGGTACGTGAATGGCCGGTTCGGAATTACTGCTTTTTTAAAATTCCGGCTGCTGTTTCGGCAAGTGACTGTGCGTCAAGACCGGCCGCAGCAAAGAGCGCATCCGGCGTTCCGGAGGTGCCGTATTTGCGAACACCGAGCTTGACAAGCCGGGCAGACAATTCATGCTCGAATAGGCTGTCGGCAATGATCGAGCCGAGACCGGTATGCACAGAATGATCCTCATATGTCAGTATCGTTCCGGTGGATGCAGCGGCCGAAAGGGCCGCCAGGTCTATCTTTTTCGGACAGCTTACATTTAAAACCATGACATTGATATTTTTCTTCCTGAGAATGTCGTGGGCCTGCAGCGCACGATGAAGCATTCCGCCGCAGGTCATAATCGCGGCATCGCTCCCCGTTCGAATCGTGTCGATTGCACCGTAGGTGAATGTATATTTTTCACCGAAAAACGGCTCGCCGCTTTCAGTACATATGACCGGAAGCTTCGAGCGACCCATGCCCACAAAACAGTTGCCGTGCGTTGCAGCCGCATAGCGTATCGCGCGATCGGTCTGATTGGGGTCGGCGGGAATGATGACTTTGAATCCGAAAAGATTCCGCAGAAGGCCGATATAGTCGATACACTGATGAGTTTTGCCGTCTTCACCCACATCAAGGCCGATGTGGGTACAGACAAGCTTGACATTCGCACTGTTGATATCGTTGAGACGGTGCTGGTTGTAGGTTTCACACACGCCGAACACACCGAAATCTGCAAAAAAAGTAATTATCCCTTCAATTGAAAGCGCTCCCGCCATGGTGGCGGCATTGTGCTCCTGGATGCCGACCTCGAAAAAACAGTCGGGTTTGACGGACTGAAAACCGGAGGTTTTTACGGATCCGGCAAGATCGCAATCGAATACCGCAATGGGATAAATAGGCGAAGAGCTGTTGGTTTCGGCTATATCCCTGAGTGCATTGCCGAATGCCGACCGATTGTCGGTTTTTTTACTGCTGTCGTAAATTACCGGGGTTCCTGTGCGAAGTGCCGGAGGCATGCTGCTTTCAATGCCGCCGTCAAAGCGAAGCACCGGGGGCTGCGCTTCGCGGAGTTTTCTGTAGCGGTCGATATCATTTTCCAGTCCGAGCTCCTCGATCGCCTGAGCGTATTCATCATCGGTAAGAGCCACACCGTGATATCGGGCGACATTCTCCATAAATGATACACCCTTACCCATTACGGTATCGGCGACAATGGCAGTGGGTGATTCGGTAAACGAAACAGCTTCATGCAGTGCTGAGTACAATTGAATGATATCATGACCGTCGATTTGCAGAACGCGCCAGCCGTCGGACTGAAAATTGTCGACGATTTTCTGGGGCATGACGTCATCGGTCGATCCTGAAATCTGAAGGCGGTTGCGGTCGATAAGAACAGTCAGATCGCTCAGGCCGTACTTGACGGCAAATCTGCGGGCCTCGCTGATTTGACCTTTCTGCTGCTCGCCGTCACCCATAAGCACGAATGTATGAAAACTGTTTTTCAGTAGACGTGCGGCAAGAGCAAAGCCGCAGCCGGCCGAGAGGCCCTGGCCGAGATTGCCGGTACCCCATTCAATGCCGGGAACACTGCGCTCGACGTGCCCTTCAAATATGCTTCCGGCATAGCGGAATCCGGTCATGAGCTGTTCGCGGTCGATAAACCCGGTTTGGGCAAGAGCTGCATAGGCACCGGGTGATGTGTGGCCGTGGCTGACGACTATCCTGTCACGGTCAGGGTGACGCGGATTATCGGGATAGGTCGACGCGCAGGCAAAAAGGGTTATGTACATTTCGATAGAGGACATCGATCCGCCGGGATGGCCGCATCCGGCAAGGCTCGTCATAGTGAGAATGTCACCGCGGGCCGTGCGACACATGTCCTCAATGCGTTTGCAATCGGTGTCTTCAAGCCTGGAATGTCTGAATCCTTTTTCAATCATGGAAATTCCTTTTCAGATACGGCTGTATGAAATATAACGTCCTGTAAAAACAATACAATTTATCAATATAAATATTTTATTATAAAGGCGGGACCGGTTATTTGTCAATAAAAACAAAAAGCTATTTTTTCCAGAATTCCGGTATGAACAGAATAAGCAGCGTAAAGATTTCGAGTCTTCCAAGCAGCATCATGATTATCAAAATCCACTTGCCGGGTGACGGTATGAATGCATAGGTTTCATAGGGGCCGACCGCGCCCAGCCCGGGACCGATATTGCCGAGTGATGCGGCCACGGATGAAAGCGATGCTGTTATATCAAGGCCGAAGAGCGACATGAGCAGCGAGCCGATAATAAAAAGAAACAGGTACAGAATGATAAAACCGGTCAGACCTTTCATGACCGTTTCAGAAACCGAGCGGGCACCCAGTTTGATCGGAGCCACCGCATGCGGGTGGACCATCAGGAATAGTTCACGGTAGCAGCGCTTCAGGACAAGTAAAATGCGAACGCACTTCATTCCGCCTGCTGTAGAACCGGCGCAGCCTCCCACAAACATCAGCATCAGAAGGATAAGCTTGGCGAAGAGCGGCCAGAGGTCGAAATTGGCTGAGCTGTAGCCGGTTGTCGTCAGTATGGATGTCGCCTGAAACAGCGAGAGTCTGAATGAGCGAAGACCGTGTGCGTCGCCCAGAAAAGTGAGCGTTACGGCGATAACGATAACGGCACCGGCGAGGAAAGAGCAGTAAAAAAGAAACTCCTTGTCCTTGAGCAGGCCCTTGATTTTTCCGTGACATACACGATAGTGGAGTGAAAAATTAACGCCGGCGGCGAACATGAACAGCACCATGATATATTCGATCAGAGGATTCTGAAAGGACTCGATGCTGCGGTTTTTGGTCGAGAAGCCTCCGGTAGCCATTGTGGTGAAGGTATGACAGACGGCATCAAAGGGCGACATGCCGCACAGCATCAGAAGCAGTGCCTCAACAAGCGAAAGAAGTATATACACTTTCCAGAGCGAACGGGCTGTCTCGGCGATGCGGGGCTTTATCTTTTCGACAACCGGGCCGGGTACTTCGGCTTTATAAAGCTGCATGCCGCCGATACCAAGCAGCGGCAGAATAGCAATAGAAAAAAGAATAATTCCCATGCCACCAAGCCACTGAATCATACTGCGCCAGAACAGGATGGTGTGCGGCAGTGACTCGACATCGTGCAGGACCGTTGCGCCGGTCGTCGTAAACCCCGAAACGGTTTCGAAGTATGCATTTGTAAACGTCGTAAAGGTATTCTCAAAAAGAAACGGCAGCGAACCGAACAATGCTGCAAGTATCCATCCCAGCGATACGATGACGAATCCTTCACGGTGGGTTATCTGCTTGTGAGCGGCGGGAAAAGAAACAATGCAGACCGCACCGGTTACCGTCGTCATGACGGCTGCAAGTATGAATGAAACACCGGCATCCTCATGATACAGCACCGCTATAAGCGCCGGCACGGCCATGCAGGCACCGAGAAAAAGCAGCAGGAACCCCTGTATTCTGAGTATAAGTTTAAAAGACATCGGTACCCCTGCGTATACACGATACGAGATGCATGCGGAAGGAAACCATGGGCACCTACCAGTACTCGAGCTTTACCATTAGCATTTTTTCGACGCTGGGAATCGCGCTTGAAAGGGCGAAGATGATGACATGGTCATCCGGCAGTATAACGCTGTCGCCTTTGGGTACCATCAGTACGCCGTTCCGGACAATGGCACCGATGATGGCATGGCGTGGAAGTTTGAGCTTTCGTAGGGGTTTGTTGACAAGATCAGAGGTTTCAAGTGCGACGGCCTCTATAGCCTCGGCATTTTTCTCGTAAAACGACGCCACCGAAAGCACCTTGCCTTTGCGGATAAAATGCAGAATACGATTAATGGCGCACAGGTTCGGATTGATGACCAGGTCTATGCCGATTGACGAAAGCAGCTGCGTGTAGGTCATATTGTGAATGAGCGCTATAGCTTTGCGCGCACCTTTTTGCCGTGCAAGCAGGGAAAGCAGTATGTTATCCTCTTCGTCATCGGTTACGGCTATAAAAAGATCGGTATCCTCTATGTATTCCTCTGAAAGGATTTCCTCGATCTCACCGGAATAATGCAGCACAACTGTTTTATTCAGTTCTTCGGCGATTTTCATGCAGCGGGCTTCGTCGACATCGATAAGCTTGGTGGATATTTTCATGGACTCGCAGGCGCGTGCAAGAAGAAGCCCGATATTTCCGCCGCCGACAATCATGGCCTTTTTGATTTCAGCGGTGCCGCGACCGAAGAAGTTCATCATGGGCTTGATATTCTGATCGGTCGTTATTGCATACAGTGCGTCGTTATAATAAATCGTATCACGGCCCTGGGGTATGATGACTTCGCCGTTACGGTAGATCGAAACAATGACCATGTCGTCGATTTTGCATTTTTCATGGAGGGCTTCGAGCTTTATGCCGTCATAAAATACCGGGTTCTGGACTCTGAAGCCGATAAGCTTCACGCGGCCCTCGTTGAAATCGACAACGTCGGTCGCACCGGGAACGCTCAGAAGCTTTGTAATGGATGACACGGCTTCGAAATCGGGATTGATAATAAGGTCGAGCGAGAGATGCTCGCGTTTTATGATATCGGGATTGTAGACATATTCAAGATTGCGCACGCGGGCTATTTTGGTTGTAATCGATGACTGTGCGCTGGCAACGAGGCAGGAAACAATATTGACCTCATCGCTGTCGGTAACGGCAATCAGCATGTCTGCAGACGCTATGCCGGCGTTTTGAAGGGCGCCGAGCGAACTGCCGCTTGCATGCACGATCTGTACATCAAGCGAGTCCTGAATTTTTCTGATTTTTTCGACATCACGATCGATTATCGTGACATCTTTTTTTTCCAGCGAAAGTCGCCTGGCTACATGGTAGCCGATTTCACCGGCACCGACGACGATTATGCTCATGGCAGACCTCAAAACAGTTACGCCGAAATGCTATCTCATCTTGCCTCCAGAAGTCAAACCGATAATGACGGCAACCGGCCCGGTGCATGAAATCAGAAACAATAAGAAGGTAGCATGGCTGAAGGGAAGGGGGGAATTGCTGTGCGGATAAAAATGCCGGCCGCGGCAATATGCACTCAGTCGAATATATTCAGGACATTGTTTTCTTCTGCGGCGATAAATTCATTGATACTGATAAGAAGCGTATCGAAAGAATCCCTGTCGAGTTCAAAACCGTTTTTATTGATGAAATCACAGACAGACGGTTTGAGTATGTCATCCGGTGTGATTTTCTGCTCGTCATCG
Source organism: uncultured Thermodesulfobacteriota bacterium (assembly GCA_964518865.1). Lineage (GTDB taxonomy): Bacteria > Desulfobacterota > WTBG01 > CAIYCZ01 > CAIRTM01 > JANQGV01. The sequence goes on along the minus strand of CAZFIB010000041.1, from coordinate 13,760 downwards.
AGGCTGGGGTAGCCTACAATTTTCGCCAGCAGGTTTGAAAGATAGATTATGATCGACCCCGAGCTGTAATTTTTGTCATGCCACGGCGCATGGTGATAGAAAACCTGCATGGTGACTTTTCGGGGAAACTGCCACTGCTGCAAAAGCTTGGCCCCGACCTGATAGTGCGTGACACCGAGAACTTCTTTTTCAGCCTTGCTGAAGGTGATGTTTTCTGAGGAAATAACGTCTGTTATCTGGCTGAACTCCTCGGGGAAGTACTGGTCGATGACGAGCTTGCCGATATCATGTATCAGGCCGGAAAGAAAAAAGGTACCGTCATCGACAGTGTTGTAATGTTTGCCGAGGTATTTTGCTATCTGGCTGCAGACAACCGAGTGTTTCCAGAATCTTTTCGGATCGAACGAACCCTTTATATTATTGAAATGGCTTTGAATCGTGAAGCCGAGTACGACGTTGCGCACTTCCCTGAAACCGAGGATGACCAGGGCGTGCTCAATTGAACCGATTTTATTCAGAAGTCCGTAAAATGAGGAATTGACAAGCTTGATGAGCTTTGCGGCGAGGGGGGGGTCTTTTTCGATAATGCTTTCGAGCTGCTTGACAGAAACATCGTCGTCCTTGAACAGCGTCTGGATATGGTCCGAGATAATCGGAAGTGTCGGTATCTGCTCTATTGTTGCAACAATTTTTTCTACTTTTTTTTCAACGACCGTTGTTTTATCCACGTATTCGACCTTTCACGAAATTATCGAAGTCAAGTACAATAGATTTCCGATGCATTTCATAAGACGCGCTGTCCTGTTGAGCATGTGCGCGTTCAACGGCATGGCCGTTTGTCTGCAGGGCTTTGCGTATTTTTTTCATTTCGTCCGTCATCTCGGTCAGGGTAACGGCTATGGCGCTGAATAAGTTATCATCTGCGCCGATATCGGCTGCAGTGCGGACGTTCGGGGGCTGCTGATCGTCGTTGCCGGGCTGCTGCACCGGCGCGGGTTCATCATGCTCCGGATTTTCACCGGCAGCTGCAGTTGCAGCGTCTTCAGCGGAACCGGTCTCATGGTTTGCAGCCGGAGCGTGCGTCTGAGGAGTATCGGGTGTATCGGACGGCGCTGCGGTTTCATGCGCAGGCGTACTGCGAAGTTTGAGACTGCTTGTGAAATGACCGATAAAACGTTTGAAAAACGATTCGACCGTAAGATTTGCGAATGAATCGTCGTTCTGGTTCAGAAAGTTGTTGGCAATAACCCGTATGCACTTGGATGCAATGGCATCGGGGTAGCATGAAATATAGGCATGCTGATTTTTGACGGCCTCCGAGACATGCGGATCGTCGATGATGACGCCCATCGGATGGATGTCAAGGGTCAGGTATTTCCTCACGACTTCCTTGAAGCGGGTGTAGGTTTTCTTTGCTATGGCGGTATCTTTGCACTGGTTGACGACGACACTGATGCGGCCGTTGAAGCCGTTCAGAACCAGTATTTTTAATAGTGCGTAGGCATCGGTAAGCGAGGTCGGCTCGGGTGTGATAATAAGGAGCACTTCGTTGGATGCCAGGCAGAATGAAACGACGTTTTTTGAAACACCGGCCGAGGTGTCGAAAAAAAGAAAGTCGTAATCCTCGAGAAGTGAAAACGAACCGATGAGCCTTTCGAGCTGGTCCGGAGCGATGTTCGCAATTTTTTCCACACCGGAGCTGCCCGGTATTATATCTACACCCTGGTGATCCTGGATAATGACCTCGGCAAGGTCTCTGCCGTAGAGTATGACATCTTCTATCGTCAGCTCGGGGTAGAGGCCCAGAACGATGTTTATATTGGCAAGGCCGAGGTCGGCATCAAATATACACGGTTTATGGCCGAGAGAGGCCAGGTGCATGCACAGGTTAGCACACAGATTTGTTTTGCCGACGCCGCCTTTTCCGCTTGTAACGGTAATGATTCGTGTCATGGTATTTAAATACCTACGGTTCCAGAACGCTGATTTCCGCCTTGCCGTTTTTTTCACTGATGGTAAAGCGTATTTTATCACTGCCGTACTTATCGCGAAACGCATTGTACGATTGTGAAATAAACTCGTGAAAGAGATTCTTGTCGGCATCGATATAGGAATCATCGTATGCTGAATTAATGATGTTGAATTTCGACAGCATGGAGTCGATGAGGGCTGCCTGCTCGACAGGATCGTGCACTTCAAAGCTCTCTGGCGACAGGTTGTCGGTTGCCATCTTGCCGCTGCCGTCGAAAAGATCTTCGATGAGGTCGTTGACATGTCCCTGTGTGTGCGTGCGTGACTTGAACGTTTTTATCATATCGTGGGGTACCACCCGAAGGATTTCAGCCAGGGTGGTATGTTCAAGCTTCAAGAGCCCGTCGTCAAGCATGGTTTTCATACCCGATTCGATGGCGATTTTTTTCAGCTCATTGTCGGATGCGCGCTGCGACAGTGCCAGGCCGATTTCCTTGTCGATGACGAATATTTCAGACAGGAGCGTGCGGCCTTTATATCCGGTATAGTTGCATGATTCACAGCCCTCGCCTTTATGAAAGGTCAGGTGCGAAGGATAGCTGTCGAAGAGAATACTCCATTCGTCATCGCCCGGAACGTGTTCTTTTTTACAGAACGGGCAAATTTTTCTTATAAGACGCTGGGCCAGCACGGCAAGAAGACAGGATGCGATCTGACCGTAGTCGATATCAAGATCGGTGAGTCTCGATACGGCACTGATGGAGTCATTGGTATGAATCGTACTCAGCAGCAGATGTCCGGTCTGGGCGGCATCAAAGCCGATCTGCGATGTTTCGTTATCGCGCATTTCGCCGACCAGTATTATGTCGGGGTCGAGGCGCAGAAATGATTTAAGCAGCCGGGCAAAGGTGATACCGATTTTGGGCTGAATCTGGGTCTGCATGATCCCCGGAAAACTGTATTCGATCGGGTCTTCGGCGGTTATTATTTTTACACCGGGATTGTAAACGTATCGAAGGGCGCCGTACAGAGATGAGGATTTACCGCTGCCTGTCGGGCCGGAAACCAGTAGCATACCGGCGGAGCTTTTGAGCATTCTTTTGAACGGATCGAGGACATGGGCTGAATGGCCGAGGTTGTCGATGCCGACGTTTGATTTACGGGAATCGAGAATACGTACTGTAACGTTTTCCCCGACGATGGCCCTGCAGGTGGCAACCCGGAAATCAAGATCGAACTTCTGATTACTGGCCTTGTCGAAATAATTAATACGAAAAACACCGTCCTGCGGGACACGCTTTTCAGCGATGTCGAGATTCGACATAACCTTTATGCGGGAAATAATAGAGCCGACTTTTTCCGGCAGTTTTTGCTTGAGCCACTCAACGGACGTCTCCTGCAGAATTCCGTCGATACGATACCTGAGCTTGGGCCCCTGACGGTCCTGCTCGATGTGAATATCGCTTGCGTTGTTGATAATGCCGTACTTTACAATGAAATTGACGAGCTCCTCCGCTTCGATATCCTGGTGAGCATATGCCGGTGCGCTTTCCTCGGTTTGATCGATATTTTCGTCGAGATCGATTTCCATGAAATCGATATCTTCGGCGCTATCTGCTCCGGCATCACCAATATCTGTCGAGCTGAGCTTTTTGCTGTAGAGTATCTCGAAAAGCTCTTCGAACTTTTCTTCAGTAGTAAACACCAGAGAAACATTTAGTTGCGGAAAGAGGTTTTTGATCTCGTGCGGCACATGCATCTGGTCCGGTCGAAAAATTGCTATACGGAGATTGTTATTGACAAGCGTCAGGGGGAGAATAAGATTTTTTTCCGCATATTTCTGTGAAACGAGATTGGAAAGCTCGATTTTGTCCCGCTTGCTGTAATTGAAATCCTTGAGCTGCAAAAACGGCAGATTATATTTTTTAGCAAAAGCCGTCTGAAGCTGTTCGGGAGTAATAAATTTCTTTCGAATTAATATTTTTCCCAGCGATTCCGAGGATGTGGACTGCTCTTTTTTGGCTTCCCGTAATTTTATCTGATCTATAAAACCGAGCTTCAGAAGAATATCGGCGATGCCGATCTGCTTGCCGTGTTTTTCAAGAACATAATTCAGGTCCTGGGGTGAAATATGGTTGAGGTCGCACAGTATTTCACCGAGTGCCCGGGTTGATTTCTGGCACCTCAGAGCCTCATGCAGATTTTTGTCTGATATGAGCTTGAGGTCGATAAGTATTTCACCGAGTTTCGGTGAATCGATCTGTTCTTTGAGAAGCCGTCCGAAATCGTCTTTGGACAGCAGCCCGTGTTGAATAAGAAGCTCGCCGATCATCTGACCGGGCTTTTTGTTTTTCATGACCATCTCGAGGTCCTGTTTGGTGATCAGGCCACGATCGACAGCATACGAACCCATGTTTTTTCTGATGTTCGGATGATTCAGGGCAGCATCGAGATCGTCTTGTGTAATAAACCCTTTTTCAATGAGGATTTTTCCAAGAGGCAGCTGCGTATGAGATTTTTCGGTTTTTTGAATATCAAGCGCTTTTGTCAGTTCAGCCCGTGATATGAACCCTTCTTCGACAAGGATTTCACCGATAGGTTTTTTGTTGCCGGATTGCGGATTATTGACTGCTGCTGCACCTGCAGATGATGACATAGACGACGTATCAGTTGAAGATTGTGAAGTCGGAGGTGGTGTGCTTTGCTGTATATTGGTTAATTCCATAGCATTTATGCATATGTATCGATAATGATAGTCAAACAGCTGTTTCTACGTGCGAATATATCGCAAATTGACGAATATATCTCCTTTTTTTATCGAAAATATCACCTTTTTTCTTTAGTTTTTATTATATTACTGCCGTAAGGTTATGTATCATGAGTGATTCGCTATCGACAAAAGACGGGTCGGAATAGGGTATTTCGATATGCACATTCTTTTTGTAACGTCGGAGGCGGTTCCGTATGCAAAAACAGGCGGGCTTGCCGATGTAACCGGGGCATTACCGGTCTATCTCGGTAAAACCGGCTGCAGCATGTCTGTTGTCATGCCGCTGTATCGAACGGCAAAAGCACGTGCCGACATATCCCCGGACTATGACGAGCTGACGGTTGCGGCCGGATCATACGACTATACGGTAAGGATTCGAACAGGTGCGGGTCATGCGTCGCCGTCATTTTATTTTGTCGAGTGTGACCGTTTGTTCGATCGCGATGCTCTCTACGGTACAGCAGACGGTGACTACCGTGACAATGCCGTACGTTTCACCGTGTTTTGTAAAGCCGTTCTTGCATGGTGTGCCCGATCATCTCACGGTCCCGACATACTTCACTGCCATGACTGGCAGACAGGCTTGATACCGGCCTTGAAACACTACCTGTACGCCGGCCACAGGGAGCTTGGAAAATGCAAAACGGTTTTCACCATCCATAATTTGGCGTATCAGGGGGTGTTTCCCCGTGATTCATTCGACCTGACCGGTCTTCCGGACGAAGCCTTCGGCCTTGACGGCCTGGAATACTGGGGGGGGATGAATATGATGAAAAGCGGCATCGTCTACGCCGATATCATAACAACGGTAAGCAAAACATACAGCCGGGAAATTCAGTCCCCTGAACACGGCTGGGGTCTTGACGGTCTGATGAGAAAAATGGCGGATCGTTTGTACGGTATTCTGAACGGCGTCGACTACAATGACTGGAATCCGAAAACGGATCCGTATCTGAAAGCACGCTACAGCGAAAAAAGCATCTGGAGAAAAAAAATATGCAAAAAGGATTTGATGCAGCGGTTTAACCTTACGCCGGGCCTGCAAAACCGCCCGCTGATCGGGGTTGTGTCCAGGCTTGCAGAGCAGAAGGGATTTGATCTCATTGCCGGGTCTTTAGACAGGATGCTTGCCCTGGATGTACTTTTTGTGCTTCTCGGTACCGGCGACCAGCGCTATAACGACTTTTTTTCGGATCTTGGCCGTCGCCATCCCGGACGAGCAGGCAGCATGATAGGCTACAGCAATGAAATTGCCCACAAGATAGAGGCCGGAGCTGATATGTTTCTGATGCCGTCGAGGTATGAGCCCTGCGGGCTGAATCAGATATACAGTCTTAAATACGGCACGGTTCCGGTTGTGCGTTCGACCGGCGGCCTCAACGATACGATCCGTGACTATGATCCATCAACAGGGCACGGGACCGGTTTCGGTTTTGTCGAATACACATCGGATGCGATGCTTGATGCTGTTGAGCGGGCTGTCGGGCTCTACGGAAGCAGTGAAAAGTGGCGCGCGCTCGTCATGAACTGCATGGGCTGTGATTATTCATGGGAACAATCGGCCCTTGAATACAAAGAGCTCTATGTGCGGCTTACCCGAACCGGGCGGTAGGCACCGCAATGAATACTTACTCCTCGTCGTCGTTTTTCTTGGTATGGATGGGGTGAAGCATACGATCGATAATAGACGGTTTTTTGGCAACGGTGAGAATGTCGTTATTGACGTCGAGATCATTCTGCAGATGATAGACGACCCGGGACGAAAAAAGGTTGCGGGCGGCACGGACGGCGTTTTTTATCGCATAGGCATTTGATCGACCGTGAGAGATGATCACCGGGCCGTTTACGCCGAGCAGCGGCGCGCCACCGTATTCCGAGTAGTCAAATCTCTTTTTTAACCGCAGGAAAGCATTGCGGGACAGCAGATACCCGATTTTTGACAGAAGAGTACGCTGCAGTTCCTGTTTGATTGCTGCGCCAAGGCTTTCAGCGACACCCTCGGCGGTTTTTAAAAGAACGTTGCCGGTAAATCCGTCGCAGGCCACGACATCGACACTGCCGTCAAAAACAGCACGTCCTTCAACATAGCCCATATAGTTGAGGCTGCTGTCGGAAAGCAACCGGTGGGCGGCCTTGATTGTATCGGTCCCCTTGGTTTCTTCCTCTCCGTTGCTTAAAAGACCTACGCGGGGTGAGGTGCGTTTGAAAAAATAGCGGCAGTATACCGAGCACATGATAGCAAACTGGGCAAGGTGGAACGGCTTGCAGATGTTGTTTGCGCCTGCATCGGCGACCATGACACGACCCGTAAGGGTGGGAAGAATTGTTGCAATGGCAGGGCGGTCGATACCCTTGATGCGCTTAAGAAGAAAAAGCGCAGCGGAAACGACTGCTCCGGAATTGCCGGCACTTACCATGGCATCGGCTTTATTCTGGGCAAGGAGATTCATGCCGACACTGATCGATGAGTCCTTTTTCTTTCTGAAGGCATCAAGAGGATTATCATCCATCAGAACCACATCGGCTGCGTGATTGATCGTAATGGGCAGCCCGGCGGCATTCTTTCTTTTGAGGTACCCGGTCAGCAGGTCCTGTTTACCGGTCAGAATTATTTCTATATTATTAAATTCGCGGCATGCATCGACAGCACCGTCAACGACGGCATGCGGAGCGAAATCACCTCCCATGGCATCGAGTATAATTTTGATTTTTTTCTTCATAAACTCGATTGTCTTTATATAAAAAATTTACAAATAATTATTTTCATATTATAAAAAATATGTTACTGATCAGAAAAAAGAATAGATCAGCTGTGATCGATGCTCTCGAACCATACTGAGCTGCAGGCTGGTAGCGCTGGTCAATCGTTTGCAAATGCAGCCTATTGTCTATATTTTAATCATGTCTGTCAACTCATTTTAAGGATTCGGTTACATGAAAGAAAAAATTTTGATCGTTGACGATGATAAGTATATTGCACTTTTGTTATATAATTTTCTCGATGATGAGGGGTATATTTGCGAGACGGCGGAAAACGGGCTTGAAGCACTGGAAAAAATCAGCAAGGGCAATCACTATGATATGGTCCTGCTGGACTTTGTCATGCCGAAGATGAACGGGCTTGAGTTTCTTGCGGCTGTTAAGGAAATCAACCCTGATATACCGATCATGATGATCAGCGGTTACCGCACCCGCGAAAATACGCTTGAAGCACTGAAGCTCGGCGCTATAGGTTTTATCAAAAAGCCGTTCAGCCTCAATGATGTGCTGAATAATCTGAGGCTTGTCTTTCATACATCGAAAAGCAAAAAGGATCTCGGTCCGATCATCCCGTATCTCAAAAGCGGCAGTATGGAATTCGTTTTCAAAACGAAGGATATCGAGCCCGATAAAGTATCTCTGTATCTTGCAACACACCTCGGTGAAATGGGATTTATTGAAGGACGACGTATCAGCACGGTTGCGCTCGCTTTCAACGAAGTTCTTATCAATGCCGTAGAACATGGAAACCTTGAACTGCCGGTCAACTATTTTCTCGAAAACCCGGGGAGCGAGGAGCGTGAGTCGGTCAATGATCTTAAAAACGAGCGGCTTCAGGATCCCGCCTACAGCGGGAAGGATGTGATCGTAAAATATGTTTTTCACAATGATGAAACGCAAATTACGATTATCGACGAGGGACCGGGTTTCGATACCGAAGAGATTGTAGAGTTTCTGGAAAGCGATGATACCATGTCGTCCGAAGGTTGCGGACGAGGACTAATACTGCTGAAGTATGCCGTTGATGAGGTGAAGTTCAACCAGACGGGCAATGAAGTAACATTGTGCGTTACCTCATCGTAGGTGACATTGCGCCGTATATGCCTGCCGTGCCGGCTGCATGCTATTTCCTGCCGTAAGCAAAGCGCGGATCGAATGTATCCCGCAAACCCTCCCCCAGCAGATTGTAGCCGAGCACCGTTATCAGTATTGCAAGCCCGGGGAAAAAAGAAATCCACCACGCAATATCGAGGTTGTCCTTTCCGTTGGTCAGGATATTGCCCCAGCTGGGAAACGGCGGCTGAACGCCGAGCCCCAGAAAACTGAGTGCGCTTTCGAGCAGCACCGCCGAACCGACTCCAAGGATAGCCGACACGAATACCGGCGACAGGGCATTCGGCAGAATGTGGCTGAGAATGATTCGTATGTCGTGCGCACCGGAAGCCCGCGCAGCGAGAACAAATTCACGTTCTTTGAGTGAGAGGAACTCGGCACGCACGAGACGGGCGACACCCATCCAGCCGGTCAGGCCGATAATTATCATGATATTGAAAATACTGGGGCCGACAAAGGCGATAACCGTGAGAATAAGGAAAAAGCTCGGAAAGCAGAGCATGATGTCGACAAATCTCATAATAATCGTATCGACCCAGCGACCGTAATAACCTGCACAGGCCCCGAGCAGCACGCCGATGACCGTTGCGATACCCACGGCAATAAAACCGACCGAGAGCGAAATTCTGGCCCCCCACAGCATTCTGCTGAAAACATCACGTCCGAGATCATCCGTACCGAACGGGTGATCGAAGCACGGCGGCTGGAGAATCGCCTCGACGTTGATTGCATCATAATCATATGGGGCAAGCAGCGGTGCGCATACGGCACATACACTGAGCGTCAGGACGATTACGAGCCCTGCAAGGGCAAGGGGGTTCTTGACGATTTGATGTATGAGCGGTACAAAATTCATGGCGGTTACTGTACCCTGATTCTCGGATCGGCAAAGGCATAGCACAGGTCGGCAAGCATATTTCCGATGAGGGTCAACAGGCACGATATAACGAGAAGTCCCATAACAACAGGGTAGTCCCGTGTCATGATCGACATATACGACAGTTGGCCCATGCCGGGAATGCCGAAAATCTGCTCGAAAATAATCGATCCGCTTATCAGGCCCGGGATCGAAAGACCTAGGATAGTGATGATCGGAAGCAGTGCATTGCGAAGTGTGTGTTTGAAAATGACCGACTGCTCACTGATTCCTTTGGCCCGTGCCGTGGTAACGTAATCGTTTTTAACGGCATCAAGCATACTCGAGCGCATATAGCGGGATATGCCGGCTATGCCGCCGAATGCTGAAATGAAAACCGGCAGCACGAGATGGCGTGTCCTGTCTAGAAACTGGCGAAGCGGTCCGAGACTGTCGTAATCGATAGAGGTAAGGCCTGAAATCGGAAGTATATCCAGCTTTATGCCGAACAGTATCATGCACAGCAGGGCCAGCCAGAAGGCCGGGGTGGCAAAACCTATGAAGACCAGAACGGTCGATACGCGGTCGAAAAGTGAATAGGGGCGGATTGCGGCATAAACGCCGACAGGTACGGCAATGAGAAGTATAAGCAGCATGGCGCACATGTTGATCATCAGTGTGACCGTCAGGCGCCTGTCGAGCGGATGCTGTTCCGGATCCCATATTTTATCGATAACCGGGCGGGCATCCCGCGAAAACGAAGTCCCGAAATCAAAAAGGACGATACGCCTGAGCCAGTGACCGTACTGCACAATCACCGGTTTATCGAGACCGTAATACCGCTCGAGGCGCTCACGGGCCTCGGGTGTCATTTTGGGATTCATTTCCGTCATGATATCGGTTGGCTTGCCCGGTGCCAGATGTATCAGAAAGAAAGACAGCACGGTTACACCGAAGAGAACCGGTATCATGTGCAGAAATCTGTTGATTATGTAGCGATGCATGGTTTTACGGTATAATCCTGTGGCGCTGCTTGTTTTTCGGCACATACCATCGGTGCAGATTATAGCTTATTCCGATCGGTGTGGGACGAATATTACTGAAACGATTATGAATGATCATGAGCGCAGAGGGTACGTACAGAAAAACATAGGGAACGTCCTCGGCGATAATTTCCTGAAAACGATCATAATATTTTTTGCGCTTCTGCTGAGAAAAGGTTCGTCTGCCGCGATCGAGCAGCCTGTCGACCTCGGGGTTCTCATATGAAATGAAATTCAGCTCTCGTTCTCCGGTTTTGGTGCTGTGCCATATATCATACTGGTCGGGATCGAGACCGATGTTCCAGCCGAGAATGATGGCCTGGAAACGTTTTTTATCGACAAACTCGTTTATGAAGGTCGCCCACTCAAGAACCCTGATGGAAACCTTGATACCGATTTTTTTCAGCCGCCATTGAATTATTGTCGCTGCCTTGAGCCGGGGCGCATTACCCATGTTCGTAAGGATGGTGAATTCGAATCTTGTGCCATTTCGATCGAGAATGCCGTCATCATCCGAATCAAACCAGCCGGCATCGGCAAGCAGCCGGCGGGATGCTTCAGGATTAAATGCATAACGCTGCACATCGGGATTGTACGGCCAGGTACCGGGAATATAGGGACCGGTACTGATTGAGCCGAGTCCGAGAAGGACGCCGTCGATAATCTCCTGCCTGTCGATGGCATGGGCTATGGCTTTTCTGATGCGGACATCCTTAAACCAGGGATGCAGTAAATTGAAAGCCAGATATGTATAGCCGAACGACGGGTAGCGGTATTTTTTATAATTGTTCGTAAACTGCTTCGAATCTGTTTGCCGTGAATACTGCATCGGGGTAAGCGACATGAAATCAAGAGCACCGGCCTGCAGTTCAAGAAACTGGGTGGCTGAATCGGGGATTATCCTGACAATATAGGCATCAAGGCACGGACGACCCTCGAAATAGTTCGGGTTTGCTTTGAGAACAAGACTTTCACCGGCTTTCCAGGATGAAAAGACAAACGGGCCGAGTCCCACCGGTTTGCGCGTCAGCTGCGAGGAGATCACCGGGCTGCCCTCAAGCAGATGACGCGGCAGAACAACCATAGTACCCCAGCTGGCAAGGGCCGGCGCAAAGGGCTCACGGTAATGAACGCGAAAGGTGTGATCATCGAGGACTTCGGCCTTTTCAGCCTGAAGAAAATCGCCGGCATACGCGGTTGGGGTTGACGGATCGGTGATCGTTTCAAAACCGAACAGCACATCGGATGCGGTAAAGGGAACGCCGTCTTCCCAGAAGATATTTTTTTTCAAGTAAAAGGTAATCGTTTGACCGTCGTTGGATATGTCCCACGATTCAGCAAGGTCCCCGACAAGCGTCAGATCGGTATCGTATTTTACGAGTCCCCGAAAGATAAGTCCGGAAATTTCATGTGAAGCACTGTCGGAAGCGAGCATGGGAATAAGGTTGCTGGGTTCACCGATCGATCCGGCGATAAGGGCATCACCATAATACGGACATGCATCGTCAGGTGAAGCCTGCACCGGAATGCATTGAATAATAATAAATAAAGTATTAATTAACAATAAATTAGATGATTTCATTAATATGTTACATTAATTACTGCCGGTGTCGATGCGGTGGAATGCTTCATGCCGGATTATCATGAAAAGATGATTGTCTCACGCGGTGAGGCACGCAGTAGTGACCTGCGAATCAAAACGATCGCCTTTCCCGACAACCGGTAGGGATATTCGACAGGCAAAAACATTAGTATGCACGATCAGTGCAATGTATCAACTATGTAAACCCTTGTGATAATTTAAGTGTTGTTTCTATTTCTCTTCAGCCGACGTGCAGCCGGGAGGTGAATCTGCCTGCTTCAGACGGAACCGGTTCAATTCAGAAAACATCGGCGGAAAAAATTACTATTCGTGCCTGCTGATTGCGCCATGCATCCGGTGGAAGGCCTGCTTTCATGCAGGTGTGTTCCAGGAAGGTTTCACGGTCCCAGCCGTATTGAACAGCTACCTGAGGAAGCAGCAACCCTGATTGCTGGCCGGAAACGATCATCAAGCCGTGCTTTCCGACCTGAATTTCATCTATATCATCTATTTCCTGAAACGGTGTCAGAACCGATATTTCGACGGAAAGCTCGTCAAGTTCACCGGCAGTAACAGGGTCAAAGCGCGGATCCTGAAATGCAGCGGCAATGGCCATGTCGCGGATGGTATCACGAAGGGGTTTTGAAGCATGGATGAAACCGATGCAACCGCGCAGGGAGGTTTTTTTATGTAAAGTAACGAATGCACCCCGGTGTTCGTTCAACTTTTCGCTTTTGAGCGGGCATTCAGGTAATTCTTCACCGCTGAGGTGTTTTTCTATTGTTGAGCGAGCCAGCTCCAGAAGAGCGGCTTTTTCATCATCATTGAGTCCGAGATCGATTCCCGTCCTGTTGTTGTCCATACCGGTAACCGTAACTAGTTCGATGTCTTTTCGATACTAAATAAGAAATTGTATAGTACGTCAAGACTTTTTTATGTACAATTATTTTGAAAAAAAAGTATGGTGGAATTTGCCTGCCGTCGGCGCAGTGACGCTTCATGCGGTCGGCTCCGCGCGGGTTGAGATCAGCAGACAACTGTAGTGACGTGTGCGATAATGCGTGATTTGGATCAGATACTTGATAAGATAAAGGACATATCGACCCTTCCGCATGTTCTGCAAAAAATATTTGATGTCACGGCCGACGAAAACGCGGCGGCGTATGATTTACAGCAGCTTCTCAAAACCGATACGGCGCTGACGGCCAAAATACTGAAAGTCGCTAATTCAGCCTATTACGGCTTGAGCCAGAAAGTGGTTAATGTAAAAAACGCAATCGTGTTTCTCGGGTTCAAGACGGTAAAAAACCTGGCTGTTGCTGCATCTGTGTGCGATCTTTTCAAATCAGAAGACAGCTGTAATGATTTTTCGCTCATTGATTTATGGCGTCATTCGGTGTGTGTTGCAGTATGTGCCAAAACGATTGCACAGCGGGCAGGATTACAAAGCGGCGAAGAAATATTCACCGCAGGTATTATGCATGATATCGGTATTATTCTGGAAAATCAGTATTTCCCTGATGAATTTGCCGCCGTCCTGACTGATGAGCGTCTTGATGAAACAGGCATGTGTGCGTGTGAACAAGACATACTGGGCTTTGATCACGCGCACTTAGGGCTGGCGAAAAAATAAATTCACATAAATTTTGGCTAATACAACCATAA
>CAZFIB010000040.1:0-36586 GCA_964518865.1 uncultured Thermodesulfobacteriota bacterium | reverse complement strand
CTCCGGTGGCTTGCAAATAGTGCGCCTGTGAAATGAGGCGGTGGATTTTGGTTCAGCCGTGCGGTTGACACGCTTCGTGTTTTGTTTTATTCTAAAAAGCTATGGCATGTATCACAATAGCGTAGCCGGGAAGGAGCGGCCTTCGGCGCGAAAGAATCGCAGCCAAAGCAGCTCCTGCAGTTTCACACCTCCAGGGGGGTACCGGAAAAAGGCTCTGGAATTGTGTGAAGTGCACTGAAAATAAATTCGTTCAATTTTAAACCAGGGAGCCCTATACGCGATGTCATTCGAATATTTACAGGAAATTCCATCCGCCAATGAAATAATCGAACGCCTGCCCCTTCCCGATGACCTCAAAGCCGTCAAGCTGCAACAGGACCGGAATATCCGTGATATCTTCGAAAGGAAAAGCGACAAGTTTTTTCTTGTTATCGGCCCCTGCTCGGCACACAGCGAGGATGCGGTCTGTGAGTATATCTCACGCCTGTCAGGGCTTCAGGAAGCCGTCAGGGAGCGGCTCGTTCTTATTCCGCGCATTTACACCAACAAACCGCGCACGACCGGTGAGGGCTACAAGGGTATGGTTCACCAGCCCGATCCTCGGAAAGACCCGAACATGGGCGAGGGAATCATGGCGATTCGTCGCATGCACATTCGTGCGCTCAGGGAGTCGCACCTGGCGGCGGCCGATGAAATGCTGTACCCGAACAATCTGCCCTACCTTGAAGATCTGCTCAGCTACATTGCCGTGGGCGCACGGTCGGTCGAAAACCAGCAGCACCGGCTTGCGATCAGCGGCGTCGAGGTGCCTGCCGGCATGAAAAATCCGACCAGCGGTGATATGTCGGTCATGTTCAATTCCATTTATGCGGCCCAGCGGCCGCATGTTTTTATATACAACAGGTGGGAGGTGCGCACAACGGGCAACCCCCTGACGCATGCAGTGCTGCGGGGTTCGGTCGACTCCTACGGCCGCAGCTTTCCGAACTACCACTACGAAAACCTTGTGAGCGCGGCGGAAACGTTCCTCGAGCGGGGCTTTGTCAACCCGGTTATCGTGGTGGATACCAATCACTCCAACTCGAACAAGAAATATCTCGAGCAGCCGCGCATCGGTATGGAAGTCATGCAGTCACGGCTCAGCTCCGAGCTGCTCAGGGATGTGGTGCGCGGTCTTATGGTCGAGAGCTACCTTGAGGAAGGAACGCAGAAACTCAATGAAAATGTTTTCGGCAAGTCGATCACCGATCCGTGTATCGGATGGGATACAACGGAGGAGTTCGTCAAACGGCTGGCCGACATGGTGTGAGCGCTGCCGCAGGGCGTTTTCAATGTGCCGAATAAAACCGGCATGCCGGGATGAATGCCGGCCCATTGGCTCAATCGAGCCGACAAGCCGGCGGTTAAACACCGTAACGTCCGATGCGTATTTTCTGACTTTTATTTATAACATACTGCAAAAACGGAATACTATATTCAGCCTGCAGCTTCCACCCCGTCCTGTGGCTTTATCGGTACGGGGTTTGCATTGCTTTAGCCGGCACGTACTGCTGCCGCATCTCGACAGCAGCTCGTATCCTCTTCACGTTTCGTCTTCAGTTCAGCGGTACACAGTCACACGACCGGCGGCAGAATATGTTTTACGGTGTGCAGATCGCGTCTTTTTTTGTAACCGATACCGTCCTGCATCGCTCTTGTAAGAGCAGCATGCCGATGCTTTGCTTTTCGGGTACGTGCCTGCAGACATACAGGGAGGCGTAATGATTTTCAACTTCAAGCTGATGCTTCGCCTGGTCGGTAAATCGTTTGCAGCGGACAGCCGGTCAGGTGCGGCGCTGCGGCCGAAGCGCCTTCTCGCCATCCTCATTGTTTTTTCCGCCTACGCACTGATCGAAACGGTCAACTGGATCTGTCTTTTGCTGGACGATGTTTTTTACCGGAAGTATCGATCGGTTGCCGTCAGAGAACCGTTTTTTATTGCAGGCATTCCCCGCAGCGGAACAACCTTTCTGCACCGTCTTCTGGCACTGGACAAACGCTTTACGACCATGCGGCTGTGGGAGGTTGTCTTTGCGCCGTCCATTATTCAAAAAAAGCTTTTTATGCGCGCGGCAAGTGCTGATGCGCGTCTGGGCTCGCCGGTCCGCAGGCTTGTCTCCAGATTCGAGCGCTGGTTTTTCAAGCATAACAACCATATTCACAAAATGAGCTTTTTTGCCGCCGAGGAAGACGAACTTCTGCTGCTTCACATTTTTTCATCGCTGTTTCTGATTATCATGTTTCCTTTCGAATCCGAGATGAAACCCTACTACTACTTCGACGATGCCATCGAGGCCGGGCAGCGCCTCCGTATTATGCGTTTTTACAAGCAGTGCGTCCAGCGTCACCTGTATGTGTTCGGCAGGGGCAAACGTTTCCTCTCGAAAAATCCCGTGTTCACCCCCAAGCTGCGAACCCTCCGGGAAGTGTTCCCCGATGGGAAAATGCTGTGCATGTTCAGGTCTCCCTATGATGTTCTGCCGTCCATCAACAGCCTGGCGGACTGTTTTCTGGGCCTGTTCGGAACGGAAGAGAAACAGACCGGGATCCATGACTGGCTGTATGAGGGCATATTGCACTGGTACCGGTGTCCGCTGGCTCTGCTGGAAACATGGCCGTCCGGGCTGATTCAGAAGATGTGCTATGAAACACTGGTACGGAATCCGCGCGAGGAGGTATGCACGCTGTATAAAGCGTTCGGAATGAATGTTTCAGATGATTTCGACAGCGCCCTGCGCGCTGAAAACGAGCGGTCGCGATCATATAAGAGCAGGCACAGCTATTCGATACAGGATATCGGCGTTGCTCCTGAAAAAATAAGAGCGGACTTCAAGCCGATTCTCGATCGGCTCGGCATCGAGCTCCGTGACGATCAGGCCGAGCTTTCGGCCTAGCGCGACGTCCGGCCGGGTGCTGCTCCCGGCTGTAATGAGTGTTGTACCCGAATACGGATTTTTTTAAAGTAATGTTCAAGGTACCGGTAAAGCATGCAGCGGTGTGTTACATGTATGAATACATGAAACATCTACTCGATACCCTTCTTTTTGTTGCAGTGCTTTCAGCACTTGCATTCTGCGGCTGTGAGCACGCAGATGTCTGGCAGCGGGAGTTCGCTCTGGATATTTCAGATCCCGCGCAGAGCGCAATCGAAATTACCAACCACGGCAGCAAAGCCCTGCAGATCACCTTTTCGCTTAACGGACGGAAGTTTTTCAGTACGCTTGACGACGTTGCTGTCCGGATCCGGTCGCTGCCCCGCGAGAGCGACAATGAGACCGAGGTGCGCACAGTGTGGCGCTTTGTGTGCAGTGCCTATTATCACGAGCAGCCTATCGCGGAGTTCGCGTGGCATCACCATCCGGTTGTTTTTTTCAATTCGCTTGGATTCGGCTACTGCAGCGACGGGGCGGCTCTGTGTTACCATGTGTGGCGTCACATGGGCTATGAAGCACGCATGTGGAACCTCACCGGTCATGTTGTGAGCGAGGTCTGCAGAGACGGGCGGTGGGAAATGTACGATGCCGATCAAAAGGTATACTACCATAATGAGCATATGCAGGTGGCAGGTGTGGAGGACCTGGCTGCCCGTCCCGCGCTGGTCACCGATCCGGTACGCCCGGTTAACAGCCCGTCCGCGTTCTGCTATTCCGATCATATCGCCGGTCTGTACACAAGCACCGGGGATAACGAGTACTTCGGTGAGATGCCGGAATCGATCGCTATTGATCCCGGCTGCACACTGCCGCCCGGCGCCCGGATTTCCTTCCCCGCCCGCTATACGGAACCGCCCTTTATCACCGGCACAGTGCAGGGGGATTATCGCGAGGTTTACAACTACGCCAATCTCAGGCTGCGCGTACCCGCAGGCTGGAGCGGAGAGGTCCGGCTGCCGCTGGTGCTGCAGACGGCTGCCGGCAGCGGCACTATCAGGCTTGATGAATCAGACTTTGCAATCGGGTCCGACCGGCTGGCGGACGCACTCAGAGAGCGCGATTCTTTTTTCTATCCCCTGCACCTGCAGGCCGGGAGTGATGTGGATCTGATTTTTTTCATCAACCGGTATTTTTTCAGCCCGGAAGAATCTTCAGAATTAATTCTGCAGGGCAGCGGAGCAGAGCCTGCAGACGGAGATCTGCTGGCTGCGTCCGTGAAGCTGGACGAAACCGAGCTGCTGGCGCAGCCCTGAGCCGCCTTACTTTTCATCCACCGGCGTTACCCAGATATAATCGGCATACGATCGCTCTACGGATTCCCCGGCAGCTGCGAGGTAAACGGTCAGAAAATCCGCCCCCGACCGGCGGGCGGCCCTGGCGGGCACGCCGAACTTTCTGATGATATGGCCGTTGCCGATCAGCACGATCATGCTCCCGCCGCCGAGGTTTTCAGCTGCGGCCTGAGCCATGCTGTCTTCCCAGGCGCACTGGGCCATATAAAAATACTCGAACTTTTCGCGCCCCCTGATCGAATGTGTTTTGAAAATATCCTCGACGTATGAGCGGTGATCCTCGTTGGAGAGGTCGATGTCACCGGCTATATGCCGACGCTCGAACGGCCGCAGGCTGTCCAGGCCGCCGGTGCTTATTTTTGCCGGCAGGTGAAAGGGAATATTGAGGGCGATCAGCGGAACGGCGGCTTCGCGGGCAAAGTCGAGTATTTCCCGGTACAGGCCGTAGTCGAATCGCCAGTTAGCATACCAGTGTGTCAGCTCCAGCAGCTGCTCCTCGCTGAGCTTTCCCGCCGACCACTGATCAAGGACCGGCTGGTAGGTCCGGTCGAACATTTCCATGCCGATGCGGATATCAACGCTGCGCGCGTGCAGCGCCCGGATAATTCGCAGCTGCACGGCGTGGTGCGCCGCATCCGTATGGCGTTCCCCCACATACACGACAGCGACACCGGACAGGCGGTCTGCAAGCAGGTCAAAACCGATTGTTGTACCTGTGCGGGTGTCGATGATGGCACCCGGCCCGTAGGCGCCGGTCATGTCGGTGAACGTCAGCAGCGGGGGGGCTGTGGCGCAGCCGGCTGCAGTGAACACCAGTAACAGTAAGCACAGTGCAGATTGCATCATGACTGGTAAATTAATGTATCAATACAAATGCCTTGAGAGCATTGTTTGCACTGCAATAGCCATTCTGTCATTTCGAAGGAGCCCGGCGAGCGAGCAATCTCACGCCCCTGAAGAGATTTCTCCCGTCGGTCGAAACGACAAAAACAGACGGCGACAGAAAACAGAAAATTGCTCCGGAGATCACCATGACATTCTGCCTCGCGGGCTTAAAAATCGCAGGCCGTATAAACTGCGCGTGTCCGGCGATTTGTTTCAGAGAGATAACGATCTCCCGACAGCAGAAATCAATGCGCACGGCGCACCCTGCGGGCGCTTGATGGCTCCCTTTGGGGACCATCCTGAAATATCGCCCTGAGAACGATGCTGTTTTCAGGCTTTTTTCGCGGCAAACAGAAACCGGGGCCGTATGATCGACAGCAGCGAGGGCAGAACAAACAGAGCGCTCAGCATGTTCGCCATCATGATGACGCCCAGCATGACGCCCAGGATCGCCTGAAACCGCATTTCCGATATCCAGAGCGTTACCACGCCGGCCGTAACGGTCAGGGCGGTAAAAAGAACCGCGCGGCCGGCTGTACGGAACGTGGCGATGTAGGCCGCCTCCATATTCTTGTCGGCAAGCTCGCTGCGCAGGCGCGTTATAATGTAAAGCGAGTAATCAACGCCCACGCCGATTCCCAGGGCGGATACGGGCAGGGTGTAGATAAACAGGCCCACCCCGCCGAGGGCCATAACAGCGAAGGTGATGACATTGCCGAAAACGAGCGGGACAATGATCAGGGCTCCCGAGGCAAACGAGCGGAATGCGATAACGCTGCACATAAAAACGGCGGCCAGCATGAACAGCAGGTTGAACACCTGTGACCGGCTGATTTCATCCAGAGCGGCCTCGTAGATGCCGATGAGGCCGGCGGCCATGTCGACTTCCAAATCCGGCGGCGGGTTGCTTTCGACATACTCACGGATGCAGCGCATGAGGTTTCTGATGGTGTCTCCCATGTGATCGCTGACAAAGGCCCTGATGTTGGCCTGCCGCAGATCGAGCTCGAACATGTCGCGCCGCTCTTCAGGCTCTCCCATGACCAGCTCCAGGCACTCCCAGGCGGCGATTTTATTGTCCGGCAGTATCTCCCAGCGGGGGTCGTTGTTGTGCAGGGCGCAGTTGACCTTTTTCAGGCCGTCGACGTACGAAAGGGTATAGGTAACCTCGGGACGCTCTTCGATGTAGCGCTGCAGGTTGTTGAAATACGCGATGACGTCGGGTTTGAGAAGATCCTTGCGGTCGACTCCCGCGAGGTAGATCCACAGCAGGTTTGTTCCGACAAACTGCTCGTTCATAATGCGGTCGGCCCGGTTGTATTCGGAATCCTGCCAGAAGTTCGGTGATCCGGGCTGCTGCTCGCCGACCTGCAGCTTTGTCGTCGCCGAGGCGGCCGCTGCGAAAATCAGGGCCGAGACGATCAATATGGCTGTTCGTTTCGGCCCGCCCACCGATGACTTGCCGATGTATTCAAGGACCCTGATAAGCGGGCCGCCGCGGTTGACCCTGTCAAGCTCGCGCTGTGTCGGAAGCTTCAAGTATGAGAGCAGGATAGGAATGAGAATAAAGTTTGTTATCCAGATGGAAAGAATGCCGGCTGCGGCGACGATCGCCATGGTCTGAATGATCGGAAACGGCAGCAGTGCAAGCGACACAAAGCCGATGCTGTCGGTCAGGATCGACGTGCTTGCCGGCAGCAGCAGGGTGGCGATAACCTGACGGGCCGCTTTCCCGGGGTTCTGGTGTATAAGGCCCTCCTCGTAATAACGCTGCATGATTTGAACCGAGTGACCCTGGGAAAGTGCCAGCACCAGAAACGGCACCGTAATGCTCAGCACATCCATCTCGAACCCGATAAGATTCAGAATGCCCATGCCCCAGATGACGGACAGCAGCCCTGCGGTCAGCGGGAGTATAACGGCCCGCTTGCGCCTGAAATCCGAGTACAGCAGAACGACCATGACGGCCAGCGCCAGCAGAAATATCCAGAGGATCCTGGACATGTAGCGGTGAATGTGTCCCAGCATGATCGGGCGGCCCACGAGGTGGAACTCGGTGTTCTCGTCGGACTCCTGTGCGATGATCTCCTGGAGATGATCGAAAATATAGCGGTAGTGCTCTTCGTATTTAAAGCTTGCCAGCACAACCGCACCCCGGGAGTCGCGGGACACAAGGTTGCCGTACACATCGTCATCGTTCAGGATGTTTTTTCTGTATATTTCCAGCAGCTCCCGGTCTCCGGCCATGATATCTTTCACCATATCCTTGTAGTTTCTGGCCGACAGCATCATTATGCCGTCCTCGTCGGTGCTGGTGTCGAGATAATTGAGCTTGCGCGAGGCGACCGAGTAGATGTTGTATTTGACAACACCGTCCATCAGTTCTACGGCCTGCTGGATCCGGTAGATCTTGCCGAGCGTGTCCGGGTTGAAAATGTCTTTTTTACTGGTCCTGAGCATTACGGCCACAAGGTTGTTGCGGCCGAACACCTCTGTCATTTTAATGTGCAGGTTGACGTTGTGGTGACCCAGGGGCAGGATATGGCCCGCCTTGGAGCTCAGGCGGCTTGTGCGGGTAAGCCACAGCATCGGAAGCGACAGCAGCACGATGAGAACAAGAAGCTGCAGGCGGTATTTTATGACAAAATCGGCAAATCTCTCAGCCATGGTAGCGAAAGGGTCCTTCTCTGCGCCGCATATGCAGCATGCCTGACGGCAGCCGGGAACAGGCTCAGACGGAACCTGGCAGGCTCTGTGCCCCGTTTTCCGTGCTTACTGCCACAGCCATCTGCTGCGCTTTTCTCCGGCGATTTTCTGCTTGAGATCGTCCGGGATCGTTACATTGCGATACTTGGGGAACTTCTCCGGCCAGAGCGGCGGCTTCGGGGGGAGTTCGTCAGCGCTTTTCAGGCGGGGAATCCGCTTGAGATCATTGCGCCATGAGCGCTGATGCTTCATGTACCGCACGGTAAATACATCGTCAGGACAGTCAACGCCGAAGCGCGTCGGCGGATTGACGCGCGCCCAGCTTTCGTGGTCAAGGTCGAGGTCCCATGCGTACCATTCGGTGCGAACGAGCCGGTCGCGGTCGTCGCGGGGCTGCCCGGACATTTTGTCCCAGTTGTCATAGCACTTGCAGTGGATTTTAAACAGGTTGCCCTTTTTGTCCCACTGCTCGATGCGGACGGTGGCAAAGGTGTGCCGGTCGTACCAGGTAACCCACTGCGAAAGATAGTAGTCGTCTCTGGGAGCCCAGGGGGCACCCGGCTTTGAAAGGACGACATAGCACTCCACGCCGCCGTTGCCGGTATAGGGTCCGGATCTGCCCATAAACAGCTTGCGGCCGTTGTTTTCGTACAGGACATCGATACCGATTGTTTTATGGGTGTGCTCCCAGGTGTCGCGCATGAAATCGTCGTCATAGGTGAAATCGGTCTCGAGAAGGTTGTCCTCGCCGCTGCCGCCCTGCACCCTGCGGACGCGGCGCAGCGAGTTGTAGTAGATCCAGCGCTCCTGCTCGCGGTGCGATTGCGGGTTGTCCTTGATGTCCTGCAGCAGTATGCCGCGGCCGCGCTCCTCGGGAGGGAAATCGTAGATAATCAGGTGGTGTGTCTCGATATCGCCCGGCTCGAGCTCATAGAGCTTTTGCGCAAAGCCGTCGTAATGAAATTTTGTCTTGAACATCCAGGCCACCTGCAGCATATGACCGCGCTTGTTGACCGTTGCGAGATGGGCTGCTTCATCCTTGCAGCTTCTGCCGGGATAGATGATGTCCTCGGCGAGAAACGACAGCTCTTCGCCGGAAAAGGGCTCCTGAAAGGGATATATCTCTTCGGGGAGGTGCGGATGCTGCTTGTGCCGCGGTATTTCATGCGACCAGCGCCGGTCGATGTGCCATGCTTTCAATTCATCGGCGGTCATGTCCTCGACGGCCTTCCAGTCGGCGGCATGCACTCCGCCGGGCTGTGCCGGCACGACGAGCGCCGCAAGGCTTACGACTGCCGCAAACAATAAAAGTGTAGGCTTGCAATTCATCCGGGCTCCCTCCCTGTATATCGCAAATTATAAATGTTTTTTATACAGTTTTCCGTTTTTGCCGGCAACCCACAGGTTGCCGCTCGTGTCGGTCGTTACGGCATACAGTGTTTTGTCGGCCGGTGCCGCAACCACGGACCAGCGCTCCGAACGGTATGTGAGCACGACCCCTGATGCGCCGACGATCCAGCCGCGGCCGCTTCGGTCGAAGTAAACGTCGAGCAGGTGATTTTCGACCGGGCTCGGAAACTGCCGCCACCTGCCGTTAGCATAGCGCAGAATGGTTCCGAAGGCGCCGACCGCCCATCCCTGCGATGTGCCGGTGAAATACACACCGTACAGGTTGTTCTCGCTCGTGCTGTCCTCCTGCACCCACTCCGACCCGTTATAGCGGATAATGTGGCCGTTGTTGCCGACCGCCCAGCCGCGTGCGGGGTCGGTAAAAAACACCCGGGTAAAATAGGTGATAAGGGGTGCGGCCCGGGACGTCCAGGTCCCGTCGCGGTAATGATAGATGACCGAATTTTCCCCGACGATCCAGCCCTCGTCGCGGTTCAGGAAAAACACATCCATTATGTCCCAGAATATATCGAGCTCGACCTTGTTCCAGGAGCCTGTATCAAAGTGCATAACGGTCCCGGCGGCACCCACCGCATAGCCGCTGTCAGGACAGGGGAAGTCGACCGCAAACAGCTGCTTATCCGTGGGAACCTTTACGGGCTTCCACCCGCCGTTGCCGAAGCTGAAGCTTTTGCCGCGCTGCCCGACCGCAAGACCTCTGCCGGGCTCGGGGAAGGAGAGCGCGTAGATGCTGCTGTACTCCCCGATCGAGTACTGCTGCCAGGCGCTGTCCGCAGCGCGGCCCGGCAGTGCAGGCAGCACCGTCAGAAGCACGGCTGTCAGGGCCAGCTGTTTTGCAGAGCGCGGCGGACGGATGAGATCAGAATTCATATTTGATTTGAAAACCCATGTTGTCGTATTTGCTGTAAGCGCCGTAGATGCCCTGGTGGTTTCCGTTGAACAGCTCGACATAGAGCATGGTGCTTATATAGTCGGAAACCTTCCACCGTACTTCAAACAGCTGACGGACGCCCTCCGCCTTTGACGACGGGTGGCCATTGGCAAATCCCAGGATATAATAGGTTGTGTTCAGGCGGTCGCCGGTGAACGCATAGGACTTGGACAGCACGGTCAGCGCGCCGTAGAGCAGCTGCTGGTCCGAGCCGGGGGTCGAGTGGTGATGGTTGTAGCCCGGCACGTATTTCACAAGAGGCTGAAAGATCAGGTTGAGCTCGCCGCCGAAAAAGCTCGTCATCCAGCGGGTGCCGAAAAAAAGCTCATCGCGCTTTTTTACGCCGTCTTCCAGGTTCCAGGGCAGCATGGGCTCGTTGTCGACGCTGTAGTACTTGTTGGTGGTGTACACGAGCTCATTGCTGACAACCCAGTGACGGCCGAGGCCGTAAAAGCTCGTTTCCGCCATGGCGCCGAACTGGTGCAGGCGGGTGTGGCGCGGCTCGACAACCAGGTTCACCAGGCCGTTGCGCAAGGATGCCGCCCGGAAACGGCGCTTGAAGTTGGTGGGCGTGTCGCTCCAGGTGTAGAAATACAGGAGGCTGAACTCCCAGTTCCACTTCTGCATGTTGAAGCGCACGGCCCACTCGTGATCGCTGAACGCATTCGAGGGCCTGCTGCTGCCCTTGAAGCGCACAGGCGACGGTATCTCTACAAACGGCGGATAGTAGGCTGCGCCGGGAATCAGCGCATAGGTTTGCTCGAAATCGGGAATCCAGAGAACCTGCAGGGAGCAGTTCGTCCAGTTGTAGGTTATGTTGGCCATCCACAGCGGTATGCGGCGGTACTCATAGTCGTCCTGCCACTCGGCCGGCGGGTATTCCCGGCTGTCCATGGGATTGACGATATCCAGAACGCGTCCCTCCATTTTACCCCACACCACCTGCTGCTTGCCGAGATAAATATCGAAATTGCCGACAAAGCCCTTGAGGTAGAACTCCCGCAGAATCTGTTCGCCCCTGTTGTAGTAATGCGCGCCGGTGTTGTTGCGGTCGGCATACAGCCCTCTGCTGTTCTGCCAGTCATAGGCGGCGTCGTAGAGAAAGTGCACCACGCCGCACAGCTCCCAGTTATCCGACAGGCGGTAGCTTGCCTCCAGCTCGAAGAGCCATTCGATTTTCTGCGCGCGCCAGTCCTTGTCGATATTCGCGACGCCTATGTCGTGGTCGTCATGGTGCAGGTTGAAATTCGCATCGAGCCTGATAAAACCGCCCACGTGGAGCCGGGGTATTGCCTCATTGACGGGTTCGATGATATGATGACCGACAGGATTGAATTCACTCATATGGGCATCGAAGGAACCGAGGGCATCGAGCAGTCCCGCCCCGGACCGGTCGGCCTGCAGTACAATGGCAAGCAAGGCAATGCACAGGGTTTTTACCGTAGTGTTCATCCCGTCACCTCATGAAAAGATGAAATTAACAGTTTGCAGCAGCTCCCGCTTATGAGTATAACGTCAAGAATAAAGTATAATCGTATGGTTAGGAAAACAACCTATCAGATTAACGTTCTAAAAGCAATACAAAAAGCCGTGCGTAACGCGCTTAAAAACAGCGGGGCCGCTTCTGCGGCTCTGGCGCTTGTCGTGATGAGCATGCTTGCAGGGTGTGCCACGGCACCGCCTCTGCAGACACGCCGGGATGCCGGAAAATCCGCCCTCGAGAGGCTGCTGCAGACCCTGCACCTTTCCCCTGAGGATTGTTCGCTGCGGCCGCAGGTCCCGGAGCAGGATCCCTTTCTGCTGCCGCTCGTGCCGCATCTTCTCAAGCACCCGCTGCAGGCTGCCGACTTTCATGACACGATTGTCGGGCCCCTGAACGCTCCCGGCACCGGAATAGCAGGCTGTGCAGCTCTGGCTGCGCGACTTGCCGGGGTCGACCTCCCCGATACCGGGGGAGCCGCACTGACCGCCGAAGCGGCGGCAGGAAGACTTCAGCCCGATGTGCTCGAACTCTTTGAGGCCATGGTCCTGCTGAAGAGAAAATATCAGACGGCCTTCGAGGGCCTCGATGTCGAGCAGGTAAAAACGGTCAAGGAAGGCTTCGAGCAGCTTCTGCTGCGCGGTCGCCGGAGAGAGGGATTCAGCAGGATTGAAAGCCAGCGGCACAACGAACTGGTTTTCAGGCTGGCGTCCCGGATACGCCTCGAACAACTTGCGAGTGCGTGGTACGACGCGGCCGCGGTGCTCGACAGACTGATCGGCAGGATACGTGCTGTGGCCGGGGTGCTTCCCCTGCTGCATGTGGATACGCCGCACGGGCCGATACTGATCGGGGGAAGCGGTGACGACGTTTATGAGGGAGAGATGCCGTTTATTCTAATCGATCCGGCGGGCAACGACATCTACCGCTTCAGCAGCCATCGGCGCTTTCATCTGATAATCGACACGGCGGGAGATGATTTTTATACTGCCTCCAATGCCTCGTTTCCGGGTTCCGGCATCGCCGGCGCCGGTTTCCTCGTTGATGTACAGGGGAACGACCGCTACAGCGGGGAACTGTTTGCCTGGGGCTGCGGGTTTATGGGCACGGGTACCCTCGCGGACCTTGGCGGCGACGACGAATACAGAGCCAGGATATTCTGCCAGGGGGCTGCCGCGCTGGGCGGCGGGCTGCTGTATGACGCGGCAGGGGACGACCGGTACGAAAGCGATATCTTTTCTCAGGGCCTCGGCTATGTCGGGGGCACCGGTCTGCTGGTCGACATGCAGGGCAATGACAGCTATGCTGCAGGCACCTCGGTTCCGGATGCCCGCGAGGAGTCGGGAGCGTTTCAGACATACGCCCAGGGGTTCGGCTTCGGGTGCAGGATGTACGCTGCCGGCGGAGCGGGCGTTCTGTATGACGCCCGGGGCGACGACAGCTACCGGGGAAGCTATTTCTGCCAGGGGTCGAGCCTGTGGTACGGGCTGGGAATCCTCACGGACGGCGGCGGCGATGATGACTATCGCGCCCGGCGCTACGCCCAGGGCGCCGGCATTCACTCCTCGCTGGGGTTGCTGCGCGACGGCGGCGGCTCCGATACGTACCGTTCATGGGGCGCCTCGCAGGGATGCGGTCACGACCGCGGCGGTGGGATTCTGCTGGACGCTGCCGGCGACGACCGCTATGAAGCCGAGTGGTCGAGCCAGGGCGCGGGCATAAGCACGGGGCTGGGGCTGCTGGTGGATGGCCGCGGGAGTGACCGCTATCGAATCGAGAATCAGCGGACCCTGCGCGGATCGGGCTCCTACGATGAGCGTCGCGACGCCATCAGCATCGGGCTTGTGGTCGACGGAGCGGGGCAGGTGCCGCCGGATGGTCGGGCTGCGGTGCGGAGCGGCGGAGATATCGGCGGCTGTATTTTCGACAACGGCCGGCGGCCCCTGATGCCGGTGGCATCTTTTGCCATGCGGCGGTCTGCCGATCGATACACGACCGACAACAATACGGCCGGCAGCGCGCAGTGGTCGAACGCGACGCTGCGCGAGCTCGAGCAGCCGCTGCTGTTCGAGGACTCCTGGGAGCGTGCCGCTGAAGCGCTTGCCGAGCGGGGACCGGCCGTTATGCCGGCCCTGAGCCGGTATCTCGACGTAAAAGATGTGGCGGTACGGCGCACCGTTGAAGAGGGATTTAAAAAGATCGGCACGCACCATCTCGATGCTGTGCACGTCTTTGTGATCGACAACAGCGGCTCGCCGGGGCTGCAGCGATTCCTGCTTTTTGTGCTCAGCGAGCTTGCGAGGCCGGCATCAGCCGGAATTTTTTTACGCTTCCTGCAGTCCGAACAGCCCGGCCTGCAGGCAATGGCGCTGCGGGGTCTGTACAAGCTTGAACAGCCGTTGCCGGCCGAT
The DNA here is from genome assembly GCA_964518865.1 of uncultured Thermodesulfobacteriota bacterium. Lineage (GTDB taxonomy): Bacteria > Desulfobacterota > WTBG01 > CAIYCZ01 > CAIRTM01 > JANQGV01. The sequence goes on along the minus strand of CAZFIB010000040.1, from coordinate 22,499 downwards.
GTTGCGGCAGGGTGCGCTGCGAGCAGCTCGAATGATGTGCGGCGGTATTGTGCCCTGTGCCTGCGGTATGCCCCCGGTGCGGACTCCGTCCCGCTGCTCGCGGAAATGCTCTCGGACGCTGATTTTCAGGTGCGGTATGCCGCATTCAGAAGCCTGCAAAGCATGCGCGGCGACGTGCGGCAGCTGCTCGAGTCCATCCTGGAGCGTGACGATTGTCATCCGCATGCCGAAAGCATGCTCAGAGAGCTGCTCCTGATAAACGCACGGTAAGCTATTGATTTTTATTAACAGTATTGTTACTGTCATTGCGGGTCACGCTCCGGCGTGACGAAGCAATCTCCATAACCACCGAACCATATCCGGTGAGAGTGCCTCCACCCTCCGCAGCAAAGCTACTGCGGAGGACGGGGCGTCATCCCGCCAGGTCGTGACGCGCAATGACGTACTTGCTGATCTCTTGTACACCTCTGTTCATTGCATGCATACCCCCGGTCCCGCCCGGGGTCACCTGATCGAAATAAAAGAGCCATGAAGCCGGACAACAGCACCCATGTCAATCTCAGCGCAATCCGATTCAGCCTTTGTCTGAAGGTTGTCATTACCCTGTGGGCGTTTTACTACGCGGTCACGTCCGATGATGCCTCAACCGGCATACTGTATCTTGTCGTATCGATTCTTTTTGCGGGTCTGTTTGTGTTTCAGCTTGATTTTTACCGGAAGAAAAAGGCCGGGCGCGAAAGCAGCAAAAACGATTCAGAGGAATGACCGCCTGTGAGAGGCATCCGGCGGCACTAGGCTCGTCTGCCGGCAATCATCGACAGTACTTTGGTACGTATCTGTGAAACCTCCCTGATGTTCATCATGCCGACCGCTGTTCCGTACATCACAATACCCAACAGGATTGCCGCCAGCAGAGAGACAAGGTTACCGAACGGGATATCGCCGAGCAGCTCCCTGCACAGGGTGTTGATCCGGTCGGCACACACGCCCATGATGAGAGCCGGCGGGACGATGCGCCCAATGCATCCCATCAGCCGCCGAAGCTGGTAGCCGCCGATTTTCCGGTACAGAATGAAGCACAGGAAGAGATAATTTGCGGCAACGGACAGAGAGGTTGCAAGGGCGATTGCCAGGTGATGATAGGTGTCGACCGCCGCTATGATGACGCTCACATTCAGGGCTATCGTCAGCAGCGAGCCGATGACGGGATATTTCGGTTTGTCGAGTGCGTAAAAAACGGGCACGATGATTTTGAGCGCCGCGTAGGCAAAAAGTCCGGTGGCGTAAAGAACGAGCGCGCGGGCGGTATTGACGGTGTCGGTATGAGTGAAGCTGCCGTGCTCGAAAATCACCTCAATGATCGGTTCGGCCAGAAAAATCAAGCCGAAGGTCGCCGGAACTGAAAGAACCAGCGAAAGAACGGTCGAGGATACGTAGGCCTCCCTGAGTGCGGGGGTGTCTCCGGTTGAAGCGTGCTTAGAGACGACCGGCATGGTCGCAACCGACAGCGATACCCCGACGATGCCTATGGGGAACATCAGCAGCCTGAAAGCGTACTGCAGCCATGAGAGGCTCCCTTCAGGGCAGCCCGATGTGAAAAAGGTGTTTACCAGAAGATTGATCTGGGGGGCTGCCAGGCCGATAACGGCCGGCGTCATAAGCATCATAATGCGCTGCAGGCCCGGATCGGTGAAATTGATGAACGGCCGGAACCGCAACCCCTGCTTGAACAGCAGCGGCAGCTGCACACCCACCTGCAACAGGCCGCCGATGATCACGCCGATCGCCATGCCCATAATGGGATGCAGGCCGAATTTCGGGCAGAGCAGGGCAAGACCGACCCCCGAGACAATTGAGCCGAGGTTGAAAAAGCTCGAGGCGAGCGCGGGAATGAAAAACTTTCCCAGCGTATTGAGAATACCCATCGCCACGGCCGACAGGGATACCAGCAGCAGAAACGGAAACATGATGACGGTCATGCGGGAGGTCAGGTCGACTTTGCCGGCTACGGCGGCAAACTCCTTTTTGGTGAACAGCAGAACAATGTCCTGAGAAAAAAAGGCGCCCAGAAGGGAAACGGCGCCCACGATGATGATAACAGCCGTTATGGTGTTGTTGGCAAGCTTCCAGGTTGCCTGCGGGCCCTTTTTTGTTCTGTAGTCGGTGAAAACGGCAACGAAGGCCGCGCTGAGCGCACCTTCCGCAAACAGGTCGCGCAGCAGGTTGGGGATGCGATAGGCTACGACAAAAGCGTCGTAGGCGAACCCGGCGCCGAAGAAGTAGGCAAAGACCTGTTCGCGCACGAGACCTAAAATCCTGCTGGCAAATACGGCTATGCCGACCGTCCCGGCCGAGCGTGCGATTGTTTTTGTCTGGGAGCCGTCAGGGGCCATGCTGTTTCGCCTGAGCAGTGCTGTTATGCGACATGGAAGCCGTTACGCTCCAGGTGTTTTTTCAGAAAGGCCGCCGTCAGGGAGTCGCTGTAGCCTCCGAAGGCGACTTTAGCCGGCGGACCGCTTGCAACGACGGATCCCCCGCCGTCCCCGCCGAAGGGGCCCAGGTCGATTATAAAATCAGCCTGCTCGATGACCTCCAGGTTGTGCTCGATGATCACGACGGTGCTTCCGAGATCGACAAGAGCCTGAACGACCTCCATCAGCTTTACGATGTCCGCGGAATGGAGGCCGGTTGTGGGTTCGTCGAGCACATACAGGGTTTTATCCTGATTGCTTTTGCACAGTTCGGCGGCTATTTTTATCCGCTGTGCTTCACCGCCCGACAGGGTGGGGCTGGGCTGGCCGAGCGTGAGGTAGCCGATACCCATCTTCTGGAGTATGCGCAGCGGCTTGGCAATGGGTTCGACATCGCTGAAAAACGCGCACGCTTCATCGACCGTCATGGCCAGCACCTGGGCGATGCTTTTGTCGCGATACAGGATGTGCAGCGTTTCCTCGTTGAAGCGGGTTCCCCGGCAGACATCGCAGTCGATATACATATCGGGCAGAAAACTCATAGCGACCTTGATTTTTCCCTGCCCCGAGCATTTCTCACACCGGCCGCCGCCGGTGTTGAAGGAAAAACGGCTCTGCGCGTAGCCGCGCATGCGGGAATCGGGAACCTGGGAAAACAGCTGACGGATAGTATCGTAGAAACCGACATAGGTCGCTGGTATCGAGCGGGGCGTCTTGCCTATGGGAGACTGATCAATCTCGACAACACGCTTGATGTTTTTTCTGCCGATTAGTTTTTCGTGCCGCCCGGCCGGCCCGTGATACTGACCGAGCGATTTTTTCAGTCCTTTGTACAGGACGTCTCTGACCAGAGTCGTTTTGCCGGCGCCCGAAACACCGGTTACGGCGGTCAGTCGTCCGACGGGGAATGCCGCGGTAATGTTTTTAAGGTTGTGCTCGGTCGCGCCGGAAACAGTCACATGGGAACACCCTTTCAGGGGACGAGCCGATATAAACGGCTTACGGCTGTTTGTGCCGGCAAGGCAGGCGCCGGTTACCGATGCGCTGCACTGCAGTATATCGCGCAAAGTTCCGGCGGCGACGACCTGGCCGCCGCCGGTGCCGCCGCCGGGCCCGAGATCGATGATGTAATCTGCTGACCTGATCGTTTCTTCATCGTGCTCGACGATGATGACGCTGTTGCCCCGCTGTTGCAGATCACGTATGATCGACAGCAGGCTGTGGTTGTCGTGCGGATGAAGCCCCACCGTGGGTTCGTCGAGCACGTAGGCAACCCCGCGAAGATTAGAGGCGACCTGAGCGGCAAGGCGGATGCGCTGCAGCTCTCCCCCCGACAGCGTATCGGCGCTTCTGTCGAGCCGAAGGTAGGACAGGCCGGCTTTCTGCAGCAGCTCAAGCTTGGGTGTGAGCTCCTGAAGAATCGGCTGTGCAATCGCATGGTCGCGGCCCTCGAACGACAGCGAGGAAAGGAAGGAAAGCAGCTCGCCCGGCAGCATGCCGGCAAGGTCGGCAATCGATTTGTCAAGCACTTTGACCGAGCGGGCCTGCGGGCAGAGGCGGCTTCCGCCGCAGCTGTGGCAGGCTTCCGCTACATAAAACTGTTCAAGGCTGTCGGCCCAGCCTGCTTTGCGCATCAGGCCCGGTGCTTCAAGCAGCTCGATGAGTCCAGGGGCTTTTTTGGTGCCTTCGAAAAGACGCCGCATTTGCGGCTTGGAAAGCCCGGCAAGGGGAATGTCCGTCGGGATACGGAGCTTTTCGGCAATATGTCGGATCCATTTTTTGCGAATCGAAGGAGCGGCAGCCGATGATATGAGCGGAGCGATGCCTCCTTTTTCTATGGAACGTTTTTTGTCGGCGATCAGCAAATCAGGTGAAATCGAGCGCTTTATGCCCAGGCCGCCGCAGTCGCTGCAGGCACCGTGACGGCTGTTGAACGAAAAGAGACGCGGGTCCGGCTCTTCCATGCTGATGCGGCACGACGGACAGGCCGACCTGGTGCTGTAAAATATTTCCCCGCCGTCGGAATCGATCACTATCAGCTCTCCTGAGCCGAGGGCCAGCGCCCTGTTCACTTCGGCCGCAAGGCGCGCTTTGAGCGTTTCGGACAGGCGGAGTTCGGCGGTTACGAGCTCCATCTGATGCTCATGGTAGCGCTGCACGGCGAAAATTTCGTTCACCCTGACGATTTTACCGTCGATTCGGATTTTATTTAAACCTTCTTTTCTGGCCCGCTGAATGATGTCTTTATGAAAGCCTTTGCGGCTGCGCACCTGTGGGGCCAGAATCATAATGCGGCCGCCGGAAAACGTGCGGGCGATATGCCGTGCAATAGCCGCCGGAGACTGGGAAACCATCGGGCGACCGCACGACGGGCAGTGCTGTCTGCCCACCTTGGCGAACAGCAGCCTGAGGTAATGGTATATCTCGGTTACCGTTGCAACGGTCGACTTTTTCCCTCCCCGCGAGAGCAGCTGCTCTATGGCAACGGTCGGCGGGAGCCCCCTGATTGCGTCGACCTCGGGCCGCGACAGCTGATGGACATACTGGCGGGCGTAGGGTGAAAGCGTTTCAAGAAAGCGACGCTGCCCCTCGGCATATATGATGTCGAACGCGAGGGTTGACTTTCCGGAACCGCTGGGGCCGGTAATAACGACCATTTTTTCGCGCGGCAGAGCAAGTGATATATTTTGCAGGTTGTGCTCGCGGGCACACTCGATCGTTATGCACGGCTCTGCATGTTCGGGAGACGGGGCCGGACCGGGAGGGGCGCAGCGCCCGTGGCGCACTTCGAGGTACCGTGACAGAAAGCGGCCGGTGTGGGACTCCTGCCGCGCGACGAGCTCATCGGGCGTTCCGGCAAAAACAATGCCGCCGCCGCCCTCACCGCCCTCCGGGCCGAGATCAATGACATGGTCGGCGCACTTGATCACTTCCAGGTTGTGCTCGACAACGATAATCGAGTGGCCGTGGGAGATGAGGAAGCTGAAGGTCTGCAGCAGTTTCTGGATGTCTTCAAAGTGCAGGCCGGTCGTGGGCTCATCAAACAGGAAAAGCGTTTTGCCGCTGCTGCCCTGCAGGATGAACGAGGACATTTTGAGCCGCTGCGACTCGCCGCCCGACAGGGTGTTGGCCGGCTGGCCGAGCCTCAGATACCCCAGCCCGACCATCTCGAGCAGGCGCAGGGGATATTCGACCCTGGGAATATCAGAAAAAAATCTTACGGCCTCGGAAACGGTCATCTGAAGCACCTGATGGATGCTTTTACCCTGGTAGCGTACATCCAGCACTTCGGGGGCGTACCTGCTGCCCCGGCAGGCGGAGCAGGTTACAAACACGTCCGCCAGAAACTGCATTTCGACTTTTTCAAAGCCGTCGCCCCGGCACTGCTCGCACCTGCCTCCCGGGCTGTTGAACGAAAAGGTCGACGGGGTGTAGCTGCGCCCGCGCGCCGTATCGGTCTGGGAGAACAGCGTCCGGATGGCATCGAACACCTTGATATAGGTTACCGGATTGGAGCGGGGTGTTTTCCCGACGGGGCTTTGATCCATCAAAACCACATGCTCGGGCGGCTGGCTGCCCTCGAACGAGCACACCGGGCTGCGGGCGTCTTTTTTCGACAGGTGGCGGTACAGTATGTCCTCGAGCAGCGTGCTTTTTCCCGAGCCCGACACCCCGGTTATGCAGACGAGCTGCCGCGTCGGGATGGTCAGGCTGATTTTTTTCAGGTTGTGTTTGTCGGCGTTTCGGATGCGTATCCGCGCCCTCCTGTCCGGCTGCCGCCTGGTTTCCGGAGACGGTATGGCCAGCTCGCCCGCAAGGTACCTGCCGGTGAGGGATGCGGGGTTTTCTAGCAGGTCCCGGGGGGAGCCCACACACATGATCTCACCGCCGCGCTCGCCGGACTCCGGGCCGAGATCGACGACCGTATCGCTCTGCATAATGATGTCGGGATCGTGTTCGACAATCATGATGGTATTGCCGATGTCGCGCAGGCCCTTCAGGATGTCTATGAGCAGGTGGGTGTCGCGCGGATGCAGGCCGATGCTCGGCTCGTCAAGCACATACAGCGTATTGACAAGCGACGATCCGAGGGCGGTGGTAAGGCTTGCACGCTCTATCTCGCCGCCGGACAGGGTCCGCGACTGGCGGTCGAGCGTCAGGTAGCCGAGGCCGACTTTCACGAGGTAGCCGAGACGGCCGGTTATTTCATCAAGCAGTACTGCAACGGTTTTGTCATGCGATGCCCCGGTGCGCAGATCCCGGAAAAATGTCAGGCAGTCGGCAGTGCTCATGGCATACGTTTCGGCGATCGTCCGGCCGCCGACTCTGTAGAGAAGCGCGTCGTCCTTGAATCGTGTTCCGCCGCACCGCCGGCATGTTTCATAGGCCCGGTATTTGGAAAGGAGCACTCTGATATGCATTTTGTAGGTTTTTGTTTCCAGCCAGCTGAAAAAACCCTTGATGCCGTAAAAATCATCGTCGCCGTCTATGACGGCATCGCGCTGTTCGGGGGCAAGCTCGCAGAAGGGAATGCCGACGGGGATCGAACGTTTTTTGCAGAATGAAAGCATATCGTAATAGGCTTCGCGGTAGGAGGGGGTCGACCAGGGCTTGACGGCGTTGTCTTTCAGGGACAGTGACGTGTCGGGGATAACAGCGTTCATGTCGACTTCGATTGTTTTACCGAAGCCGTTGCAGTGGCTGCAGGCACCCAGCGGGCTGTTGAATGAAAAAAGATTTGCACAGGGTGCCCGGTACATGATTTCGCAGCGCGGGCAGTGCAGGGCGGTGCTGAACTTAAGGGGATCGACGGCGCCATCCGTAAAAACGTTTATAAAACCCTTGCCGAACCTGACGGCGGTTTCAAGGGAATCGACCAGCCGCTTTTTGTCGGCTGCGGCGAGAAACAGCCGGTCGACAAGAATGTCGATTTGCGCGCTGCGGGAGCTTTCAATCAGGTCGGCGCTTATTTCCGTCACCGTGCCGCTGTGGTACGCCCTGAAAAATCCCTGCCTGCGCAGCCCGCTTTCAATGTCCCGGGTCGAAATCACATCTTTGTCCGCTATGCGCAGCGGGAACGTGATAACGCAGGCCGAGGACTCAAAGCTCTGCATGAGCTTTTGTGCAATGCTGCCGGATGAGTCCTTTTCAACCGGCACGCCGCAGGACCTGCAGTACAGAACGGCGATCCTCGGGAACAGCAGCTTCATGTAATCATTGATTTCGGTCAGCGTTCCCAGGGTTGATCGGGATGTTTTTATGGGATTTGTCTGGTTGATAGCTATGGACGGCAGGATGCCGTCTATAGACTTTACCGTGGGTTTGTCCATGCGCTCCATGAACTGGCGGGCATAGGCTGAAAAACTTTCGATATAGCGGCGCTGGCCTTCGGCATATACGGTGTCAAAGGCAAGGCTGGACTTTCCGGAGCCGCTCACGCCCGTTACGACGGTTATTTTGTTGAGGTTCAGGTCGAGCGAGAGGTTTTTGAGGTTGTTCTGGTGGGCTTCCCGTATTGATATCTTGCCGCTCATCGAGATCCAGTGAGAAACTGTACGTACAGTGCCTGTGGCGGGCCGGAATACGGCAGGCAGCCGGAGCTGCTCACGCATCGGGCACCGCAACAGATTATGCACCGGGTATAATTTATTAAAAGCGAAGTAAATAATCTTTCAACTATACTCCCTATGTATAGTCCTTTCAAGAAGTTTCTTGGTGAGCCGGCTCTGCGGGGCAGGTTGTGCCTGTCCCGCAGAAAACAGCGGATTCTGTGCCCGCAGGGTCAGGGGCCGGGTGTGATTTTTATCGCATTCACCTGTTCCTGATGGATTCCGCAGCATATAAAATATATAATATAAAATAACAAATTAAATAAATTAAACATTAAATATCAATTCTGCAATTCACCGCATGGCAGGTAAAACGCCATCCTGGGGAAATTTTATGTCTGTGCGCTTGACAAGTTGAATTTTGGTATTATGTTTTTCAACATTTCAGAGCGGTATCAACGTGTTTGATGGCGCACCGGCAGTGCGAGGAAAAACATACCGTACCGTACTTCAGGTAATCTTATATTTATGTAACCCGTATCAACAGGAGGAAAAGGGAAAATGAAGATACGACCGTTGCAGGACCGCATCATTGTGAAACGAGTGGAAAGCGAAGAGAAGACCAAGGGAGGCATCATAATTCCCGACAGCGCCAAGGAAAAACCGATCGAGGGCAAGGTAATCGCTGTTGGCAGCGGCAAGGTGCTCGAAAACGGCGAGCGCTCCAAAATCGACGTCAAAAAAGGCGACCGTGTGCTGTTCAGCAAATATGCCGGAACCGAAGTGAAGATCGAGGATGAGGAGCACCTTATCATGCGGGAAGACGACATTTTGGGAATCATTGAGTAAGGCGGTCGAGCCTTAGAGAATAACGATACGAAGACTGGAGGAGAATAACAATGGCAAAAGAAATAATGTTCAGCCGCGACGGACAGAGCGCGATACTGAACGGCGTTGATACGCTGGCAAACGCAGTAAAGGTAACCCTCGGCCCGAAGGGGCGCAACGTGCTGATCGAGAAAAGCTTCGGCTCCCCCACGGTGACGAAAGACGGCGTGACGGTGGCCAAGGAGATCGAGATTGAGGACAAGTTCGAGAACATGGGCGCACAGATGGTAAAGGAAGTGGCCAGCAAGACCAGTGATGTGGCCGGTGACGGTACAACGACCGCTACGGTTCTGGCTCAGGCCCTTTTCAAGGAAGGCAGCAAGCTCGTGGCTGCAGGACACAACCCCATGGAGCTCAAGCGCGGCGTCGACCAGGCTGTCGACAAGGTCGTCGACCAGTTGAAAAAACAGAGCAAACCCATCAAGGACCAGAAGGAAATCGCCCAGGTCGGCACCATTTCCGCCAACAACGATCCGACCATCGGCGACATCATCGCCGAGGCAATGGACAAGGTCGGCAAAGAGGGCGTTATCACTGTCGAAGAGTCCAAGACCATGGAAACCAGCCTCGACGTGGTCGAGGGAATGCAGTTCGACCGCGGCTACCTGTCACCCTACTTTGTGACCGATCCGGAGCGCATGGAGGCGGTGCTCGAGGACTGCTATATTCTGATCCACGAAAAGAAGATCAGCGCCATGAAGGACCTGCTGCCGATACTGGAGAAAGTCGCCCAGAGCGGCAAGCCGTTCCTGATTATCGCCGAGGATATCGAGGGAGAGGCCCTGGCGACCCTGGTGGTGAACAAGCTGCGCGGCACCCTGAAGATCGCTGCCGTCAAGGCCCCGGGCTTCGGCGACCGGCGCAAGGCCATGCTCGAAGATATCGCGATCCTCACCGGCGGCAGGATGATCGCCGAGGATCTGGGCATCAAACTCGAGAGCATCGGCATGGAGGATCTTGGACGAGCCAAGCGCATTACCATCGACAAAGACAACACCACGATCGTAGAGGGTGAAGGCACCAAAAAGGACATCGAGGGCCGCGTGAAGCAGATCAGGGCCCAGGTCGAGGAAACCACCTCGGATTACGATCGCGAAAAGCTGCAGGAGCGCCTGGCCAAGCTGGTGGGCGGCGTTGCCGTTATCAATGTCGGCGCAGCCACCGAGACCGAAATGAAGGAGAAAAAGGCCCGTGTCGAGGATGCGCTGCACGCTACACGCGCAGCCGTCGAGGAAGGCATCGTTCCGGGCGGCGGCGTAGCCCTGGTGCGCAGCCTGAAGAGCCTGCAAAGCATGAAGCTGGATGACGACGAGCAGCAGCTCGGCGTGGAGCTGGTGAAAAAGGCCATCGTGGAGCCGCTGCGCTGGATTGCCAGCAATGCCGGTTTTGACGGCTCGATCGTTATCGAGAAGGTGAAAGAGGGTAAGGATGCCTACGGCTTCAACGCCCTGACCGAGAAATATGAGGACTTGATCAAGGCCGGCGTTATCGATCCCACGAAGGTGGTGCGCAGCGCACTGCAGAATGCCTCAAGCGTGGCGGCCCTGCTGATAACGACCGAGGCCATGATCGCGGAAAAACCCAAAGAGGAAACCGCTCCTGCGATGCCTCCGGGCGGCGGCATGGGCGGCATGGGCGGTATGGGCGGCATGATGTAATACCGGTTCGCCCACATGCATGCTGTCAAATACAGAGCCTCCGCAGTTTTTCTGCGGGGGCTCTGCCTCTTTGTGCTTGGGGACATTCCACCGCATGTCACACTCAAGTATCCGGCAGCATGTAACCAAGTACTGCAGCCATGTTCCTTGAAACGGCTGCGACAGCGGCTGACCCTTCAATGCGGTTACTGTTTTTACGGGGGAACCCGTTCAGTTGGGCCCGGGGCAGCTTGTTACGTTCCTCCGGCGTTTACTCGATTATAAAATTCCGAAAGTATACATCCCGGATTACGTCGGCACTGAGCCGGTTGTTCAGACTGGTACGGATATGTGTTTTAAGTCGTTTTTTGGCTTCGAGTTTTTTCAGACCGCCCGACCGGTAATCGCTCAGAACGGAGATAACCGTGTCCTCAATGAGTACAAGATGTGCTCCGGATGAAATGTGAGGAAGATTTTTTCTGCTGACGGCAAGCGTCAGTCCGGCTTTGCAGTAGTGCTCACCATGCCCGGCAAGATTAAGGGTTACATCCGGAACCTCGACATAGGCGTCGGCGTTTTTTTCGGACGCGGCGGTAGTAGAGCGCAATGACGCCAGCCAGTCCTGTTTAGAGGCAAACAGCAGTGACGTGCCGATAAAGGCCGAGATAATAACCACGAGCAAAAATGCAATAGAGAGTCCGGTTCTCATAGCAGACCGTCGCGCATGCCGGGCTTTCGACAGCGATCAGACGCACATGCGACGCAGCTTGCGCGCCTCTTCATGATGTGGTTCCTGTTTCAGTATGCTTCCGAGCTGATTATCGGCACGGATTATCTGACCCTCGGAAATATACAGTTTTGCCAGCGACAGCTTGATGTCGATGTTTTCGCTGTCGATCTGCTGCGCTTCGGTAAGATAGACGCGGGCCTGTTCCGTGTCTCCGTCCGACATGCTGATATCGGCCAGCTTGCAGAAGAGGTCGGCGCGGTTTTTATCATGGCTCACGACAAAGGAATACAGCTTGGCAGCGTATTCCGGCGCACCTTTCATGAGACAGTAGTCGGCGATTTCCTCGCGGACCTGCAGGGGCTCCTTTGACAGCTCGAACACCTTGTTGAAGACCGGTATGGCCCGTTCGATCATCTTTTTCGATACAAGTATTTTTCCCAGGCTGAGGCCGCGCTCATAATTGCGCGGGCTGATGCGGACGGCTTTTGAAAAATACTTGAGTGCACTGTCGATATCGTCCTGTGCAAGGTACATGTCGCCCAGGAGGTTGAATGCAATGACATCCAGAGGATTCATTTTTGCCGCTTTCAGAAGGTATGTTTCGGCCTGCTGCATATCACCGGACATGAGACAGTATTTTCCCGCCTCCCGCACCGGCCGCGACGAGGCCGGGTTGGCCTCCATGGCGCGAAGCGATTCGGAAATCGCCCCTTCCAGATCGCCCTGTTCTTCATGCATGTAGGCCTTTTTCAGATGCTGCATCATGGGCGGAGGATTATTGGCTTTGTCGATAACCGCGGGAATTCTTTCTTTCAAAAGGCCGACGGTGATCGGCTTGAGCAGATAGGCATCGATTTCCGATTCAGCGGCATTGGTCACAAATTCCTGTTTTGCATCGGCCGTGATCATAATGACCGGCAGGTCCCTCGTCTTCGGGTCGTCACGCATTGTCTGCAGCATCTCGCTACCGTTCATGCCCGGCATGTTGTTGTCGAGCAGAACAAGGTCGATATCGTTGTTTTTCAGCATTTTAAAACCCTCAAATGCGTTGGGCGCATAGAGGACTTTGCGTCCGTATTTCAGAACGCGCATTATGCCGCGGATGGAGGTGTACATGTTTTCCATGTCGTCAACAACAAGTACGGTCATTTCTTTGATATCGATCATGGTGTCTCCCGTTGCCGTATGTGCCCTGTGCCGTCAGTATGCCAAAAAAAAGCCCACCGCGTTATGCATGAGGCAGGCCGCAAGAACAGACATTTTTTTGCGGCAGTCCCGCTACCCGTGCCGCAGGCGGCTGAGGGCCGGAGACTTTGCGTCCTACACTTTCGTTGTAGTTTGCCGTTTGCAAAAAAACTTTATCTTTATTCTATCCGATTAAACTTACATTTTCCATGCCAGGAACCCAAAAAAAACAATTCGGAATAATGCAAGAAAAATCAATATAATGCAGGTATCCCGGACCGGGGACAGGGAAATCCGCATGGCCGATTGTCCTGTCCGGCAGGACAAGTCTTGAAAAACGGAAAACTCCGGACAGTTACAAATCCGGATAGAGTTTTTTTACGCATTCAGGGCAAAGGCTGTGTGTGAAATCAGCTTCGGAGTGATCCTTGATATAGGCTTCGATCTGGTTCCAGTATCCCGTGTCGTCTCTGATCTTTTTGCAGTTGCTGCAGATCGGCAGCAGCCCTTTGAGTGTTTTGATGCTGTCGAGGGCCTTGCGAAGCTTGATCTGGCGCAGCCCCATTTCCCCGATGAATGCGGCCAGACTTGATAGATACTTTAAAAGGGGCTCGATCCGCTCATCGGGTATGACCTGCACTTTGGCCAGGGCATGAAGGTAGGATGCTTCATCGAAGCCGATCTCACGGGCCCGCTCGCGGAACCAGTCGACATCGCGCTGCTTTTTGCGGAAGGGGCCCAGAACAAGGTCGGCAATGTGTTCACCATCGACGGTAATCGGTGCGGCGGCATCGATCAATCCGTTGCGGCATTCGAAAACAGCTGTTGCGGCGCCCTCGCGCAATGCCGTTGCAAGGGCGGTGTCGCTCTCCCGGCAGCAGTCGCATGTTTGAGGATTGGCCCGGTGGAAATCGGCACAGATTTCCTCGCGTCCCGACTGGATCAGAATAGTACCATCAAGGCCGATGACCGTTGAAAGGATGCCGGTAGCCCGGTAGAAGCTTTCGGAGAGCCCCTGTACGGTGTCGATATCGATCAGATCGGAAAATACATGCATGTCGGGGACTTTTCCAAAAACCGGATCGTTTGAAGGCCGGTTTCAGAAATAAAACGGCGGGCAAAACGCCCGCCGCGTCAGTGCATGCTAAAACGGAACATCGTCGTCGGGTACGGAATCAGGGGTTCGGTCAAAGGGGTCGTCGGACGGCTGGGTCGACGCAGCTCCGCTCCGATCGCCCGGGCTCCCCAGGAACTGCATGCGTTCGGTTATTATTTCGGTTGTCCAGCGCCGGTTGCCGTCCTTGTCCTCCCATTCGCGGGTCTGAATTCTGCCTTCAATGTAGGCCTGGCTGCCCTTGTGCAGGTATTCACCGCACACCTCACCGGTTCTGCCGAAGGCTACGATACGGTGCCATTCGGTTTCCTTCTGCTTTTCGCCGTCCTTTGTGTAGTTTCGGTCTGTAGCAAGGGTGAAGTTGCAGATTGCCGTACCGCTTTGTGAGTAGCGCACCTCCGGGTCTTTGCCGAGCCTGCCGACGAGAATGACTTTGTTGACCGACATATACAGCTCCTCTTTCAGTAAAAACTATTTTTGCAATAGAATACATTTATACAACAGCAACAGCCTGCAAAAGAGGCATTCTTCCGCAGCAATGCTGTTTCGTTCTATCGTTTCTTGTGCGCAAAGTCAAGGTATTTGGAAGAAACACTGACTGCGCCGGTAATTTTTGCGGTTGACTGAACCGTGCATATACTCTAAACTGCTACAGATCGGATCTATTTGTTTAACATATTGATATTCCACGTTTTATCCACGATGGCGCGTAAAAAGAAAAAAGAACTCAATTACTGGATAGAAGCTGCAGGCATTATACTTGCCGGCTGCGCGCTGTATGTGTTCGTCTGCCTCATCTGCTATCATCCGGACGACCCCTCGTTCGAGACCGTGCTTACCGAACCGCCCGAGAAGATTCACAACATCGGTATGCTGATCGGCGCCTACGCGTCAAGCGTGCTGTTCCAGATATTCGGGCTCGGTGCTTTTGCGGTTCCGGCCGCAGTGCTGCTGTTTGCCCTGAAGCTTTGTTTTCGCCCCTCGTTCAACCGTCTGTTTTTTGTCAGGGCCGGGCTGTATCTCCTGCTTTTTATGTGCCTGGAAACAGCCATGAGCCTGATGTTCGGACGTCTCGACCTCGAGCGCTACCGCTTCGATGCCGGCGGTGCTGTGACCGGCGGTCTTATCGCATATATGCTGACGCGTTTTATCGGCGGAATCGGCGCCTGGCTGGTGCTGCTGATGACGGTTCTGCTGCTGCTGATGGCCCTGACCAAAGTATCCTATGTCACGCTGTGGAACGGTTTGATGGAAAAGCTGGCAGCATTGCTCGGGCCGCTGGGTGAGCGGCTGTCCCGCTTCAAGCTCAGGATGCCGTCACGGCCGAAACGGACGGGCGCCCCTCCGGAAAGCGTGCCGGCCGAAGAGGCTTCCGGCACGCAGGCATCTGAACCAGCCGACGACGGCTATTTCCAGCCGGCCTTGATCGACGAGGATATTCCCATAAAAGTGTATAGAGACGGTGATGAGACTAAGGACGATCAGAGCGATGATGAGTTCACGCCCGTAAAGGGAAGCCGGGCCCGTGATTACCGTCTGCCGCCGCTGAGCCTGCTCGATCCGCTGCCCGAGAGCACGCTGGAGTTCGACCGCGAGCTGCTTCGCAAGGACGCGGACGTTGTGATGCAGAAGCTGTCTGATTTCGGCGTCAAGGGGAAAGTGGTTGAAATCAGTCCCGGTCCGGTCATCACCCGGTTCGAGTTCGAGCCCGCATCCGGCGTAAAGCTTAACAGGATCGTCAACCTGTCGGACGACCTTGCGCTGGCAATGAAAGCGACAAGCGTGCGAATTGCACCCATTGCCGGCAAATCCGTGGTCGGCATCGAGCTGCCGAGCAAAAAGAGGAAAGTCGTCTCCTTTCGCGAGATTGCGGCGCGCCAGGAGTTCCAGGATGCGTCATCCCGGCTGACGTTCGGCCTGGGCAAGGACATAGCCGGCGGCACCATCATAAACGACCTGTCGCGCATGCCCCACCTCCTGGTCGCCGGAACGACCGGCTCCGGCAAAAGCGTGTTCATCAACACCGTCATCTGCAGCGTTCTGTTCAAGGCCACACCTGATGAGGTGCGTTTTCTGATGGTGGATCCCAAGCGTCTCGAGCTGTTTCCCTATGACGGTATTCCGCACCTGCTGCACCCGGTTGTGGTGGATCCCAAAAAGGCCGCCGCCGCACTGCGCTGGGCGGTGGAGGAGATGGACCGGCGCTACCGGATGATTGCAGACCGGGGTACGCGCAATATCGTGCAGTACAATAAAAGCATCGAGCAGGACAGTGAAGCGGACGCTGCCGGGGAGGACGGTCCGGAGAAAATGCCGTATATCGTCGTCGTCATCGATGAGCTTGCCGACCTGATGCTGATCGCGGCCCGCGACGTCGAGGGCTACATCGCCCGGCTTGCGCAGATGGCGCGCGCCGCAGGTATCCACCTGCTGGTCGCAACGCAGCGGCCGTCGGTGGATATCCTGACCGGCGTCATCAAGGCCAACTTCCCCAGCCGCATATCGTTCCAGGTTTCATCCAAGGTCGACTCGCGCACCATCCTGGATACCATGGGTGCTGAAAAGCTGCTGGGGATGGGGGACATGCTCTTTATTCCGCCGGGAACGTCCCGGCTGCAGCGGGTCCACGGCGCCTATATCTCGGAGAAGGAAATCAACCGCGTCACCGAATTCATCAAAAAACAGGGCAAGCCCGAATATGACGCATCGATTGTTGCCGTGAGCGAGGAAAGCGAGCCCGAGAGCGATGATCAGGAATACGACGAACTGTACGACAAAGCGGTAGCCCTGGTCGCGGACACGGGACAGGCATCAATCTCGATGCTGCAGCGCCGGCTGCGCGTGGGATACAACCGGGCGGCCCGCATGATAGAGCTTATGGAAAAGCAGGGTGTGGTCGGTCCCAGCGATGGTGTGCGGCCGAGGGACGTACTGGTGAATAAACTGTGATCCGGCAGGAGTGCGCATGAATGCTGTAGTGGGAGCTGTGTTTTTTATCACGTGCCTGCTGATGCCCGGCAGGGCGGTCTGCGATCAAAGCGAGGCCGGGCACTGGGTGGCGCAGCTTGAAAAGCGCTATGCGTCGATGCAGGATTTTTCAGCGCTGTTTGAACAGGAAAGCTGGACACCTTCGGTAAAAGTCAAGCAGAAGGGAAGCGGGTCGGTCTATTTTAAAAAAGGCGGATTGATGCTGTGGGACTACCGCGCTCCCGAGCCGCAGAAAATCGTTTTTGACGGCAGACATCTCTGGATATATCTGCCGGAGGAAAAGCAGGCCATGAAAAGCGACATGGACTCGCTGCCCTCGCACATCCTGGCGGACCTGTTCGGTGGCACAATCAGGATTCAGGACCATTTTGCGGTTTCTCTCGTGCCGCCTGCCGGAGCGGGCAGGGACGTCCCGGTCAAGCTCAAGCTTACGCCGCGGCGCCATGATCCCTCGATGGTCAAGCTGATCATTACCCTGGATGCCGACACCTGCCTGGTAACCGGAACCGTGATCGAGGATGCCTTCGGCAACACGACCGACCTGCGATTCAGGGAGAGTGCTTTCAATACCGGGCTCGACAACGCGCTGTTTGTCTTTTCCCCGCCGCCGGGCACCGATATCGTAGAAGGGCCGCGGGTGGAGTAGCGGCTGTTTAGGGTTGCAGTATGCTGTCGCCTGAATTTCCGAAATTCCACGAGCAGTGACACCCCCCTGCAGGCAGGACCGAGGGCGGCCGACCGGCCGTAGATAAAAAACAATTGAAGATGCAGTTCCGCGTACCCCATCATGTCCCAGCTCGTTTCAAAATATTTCGGCCGTAACCAGCCGTGCTTCCGCCTGCTGGAGCTTGTAAACGGGGGCTGCCCCCGAATTGCCGTGTCCGGTCTCAAGGGCTCGGCGCTCGGCTTCTATGCCTCGATGCTCGCCGAAATGCTCGACAGGCACATCGTTGTTATCGCACCAACCGCGGATGATGCTCAGGAAATCTACAAAGAACTTCGGTTTTTTTATGAGACCGGCAGCGACGGTGCGTCCGAAAACCCGTTAGTGCTGATGCCGCCGCTTGAAACACAGCCCTATGAAAATGTCGTCAGCCACTGCGATATCAGCTCCGAGCGCCTGTGGGCGCTGTATCGTCTGTGCGACAGCCCGCAGCCCTGCACGATCGTCACCTGCCTGCGGGCCGTGGTGCAGAAAATGCTTCCCGCCGAAGTTTTGATCGACTCCTGCACAACCCTTGTCCGCGGTGCGGAAATCGACTGCGACCGGCTGTGCGCGGATTTCGTCTCCTGGGGCTACAGCCGCGTGCACATGGTGGAGGACCGGGGCGATTTCAGCGTGCGGGGCGGCATCGTCGACGTGTTTCCGCCGGGCTTCGGCAGTCCGGTCAGGATGGATTTGTACGGAGACTGCATCGAATCGATCAGGCTGTTCGACCCCGCGACGCAGCGCTCGCGCGAGGATATCGACCGTGTCACTATCGTGCCCGTACGTGAAATCATTCTGTCGTCTCAGGTGCTGGAAAGCTTTGCGCGACGGTCCGCGCAGCCCGAAACCGCCGCTGTGTTTGCGTCCCCCCGGGGAAAGGCCTTTGCCGAGAGCATCCGCAGCGGCTTTCTGCCCTCAGGCGCCGAATACTGCCTGCCCTATCTCTACGATCGTCTTGACAGCCTTTTCGACTACCTCCCCGATACGGCGGTTGTCGTCTGGGACGACTGCAGGAGCACGGCCGGGGGGCTCGAGGCTCTGAGCAGTGAAATCGAACAGCACTATGAAGCGGCATGCCGGGAGCGGCGTGTTGCCGCCCCTCCCGATGGTATGTTCCTGCGCGCCGGCGATTTCCGGGACCTGCCGGGCGCACTGCAGCAGGTACTCGTCGATTCCGCACCCGTGCAGATCCCGGATGAGGAGTGCGTTCGGTTCGAAACGCGTGCAAACGAGGACCTGCGCGCCGAACTGCTGGCGAGCGACTCGCAGGAGGGAATGCTGTCGCGGCTTGCCGGGCGGATTGATCAGTGGCGCGCGGATGATGTGCAGGTGTGCTTTGTGTGTCACACACCGAGCCAGTGCGAGCGGCTCGCACAGCTGCTGGAGGGCTACGGCATAACCGCTGATTGTGATGCGGACGGCCTGTTTCGAGCGGTCGCCGAGCGTATGCCCGATGGCCGCATCGATATCTGCACGGGAGATCTGTCACGCGGCTTCCGCTGCGAGCAGACCCGGCTTGTGCTGGTTACCGAGGAGGAGCTGTTCGGTGAAAAGAAGCGCAGGATCAGGGCTCCGCGCTTCCGGCCGGGTGCGACAATTTCGGATTTCAGCGATTTGCAGCCCGGCAATTATATCGTGCACCGGGACAGCGGCATCGGCGTGTACCGCGGGCTTGAAACGCTGGAAGCCGGCGGCTCGTGCGCGGACTACCTCATGCTGGAGTACGCGGGCAGCGACAAGCTGTACCTTCCGGTGTCCCGCATCAACCTTATAAGCCGCTATGAACACGCCGACGAGGGCGACCCCCGGCTCGACAAGCTCGGGGGCTCGACCTGGAAGCGGGTAAAAAAACGCGTTCGAGATGCCGTTGAAAAAATTGCCAACGACCTGATCGAGCTGTACTCCGCCCGCAAGGTGTATCGCGGCCATGCGTTTTCAGCCCCCGATCATTATTACCGCGAGTTCGAGGCCTCGTTCCCCTACGAGGAAACACCGGACCAGCTTGCGGCGATCAGGGACGTCATGCGCGACATGTCCGACCCCATGCCCATGGACCGGCTTATCTGCGGGGATGTCGGGTACGGCAAGACGGAGATCGCGCTGCGGGCTGCTTTCCGCGCGGCCATGGACGGTAAGCAGGTTGCGGTATTCGTGCCCACCACCGTGCTGGCCCAGCAGCACTACCAGACGTTCAGCGAACGGCTTGCCCCCTATCCGATCCGCGTGGATATTCTCAGCCGCTTTCGAAGCGCCGCCGATCAGAAGCGGATCGTGCAGGAAATCGCCGCCGGCACGGTGGAGGTTATCATCGGCACCCACCGGCTGGTAAGCAGGGACGTGTCCTTCAAGGACCTCGGCCTTGTCGTTATCGACGAGGAGCACCGCTTCGGGGTCACGCACAAGGAAAAGCTCAAAAAGCTCAGGAAAACGGTCGACGTGCTCACCCTGACCGCGACGCCGATCCCCAGGACGCTGCAGCTCTCGATGCTGGGGGTCAGGGATTTTTCGACCATAGAGACCCCGCCGGAGGACCGGCTGGCGATCAGGACGGTCATCACGCATTTCGACGACGGCGTGATCCGCGATGCCGTCGAGCGCGAGCTCAAGCGGGGCGGCCAGATCTTTTTCGTGCACGACCGCGTGCGATCGATCGAGGCCGTCGGGCAGTACCTGCGAAGGCTCGTGCCGGAAATGTCGCTCGGCATCGCCCACGGCCAGATGAACGAGCACGAGCTGGAGCGCTCGATGATGCGCTTTGTGCGGCGTGAAACAAATCTTCTTTTGTGTACGACCATTATCGAGTCGGGCCTTGATTTTCCCACAGCCAACACCATGATCATAAACAACGCCCACCGGCTGGGCCTTGCCCAGATGTACCAGCTCAGGGGCAGGGTCGGCCGGGGCAAGGTGCGCGCGTATGCCTATCTGCTGGTGCCCGCCAGCAGCGTGATGTCACGCGATGCGGTCAAGCGCCTGGAAGCCATAACCGAGTTTTCGGAGCTGGGCTCGGGGTATCGCCTGGCCACGCGCGACCTGCAGATACGCGGCGCGGGCAACATTCTCGGCCATGCCCAGTCGGGGCAGATAGCCTCGGTGGGGATCGACATGTACCTGGAACTGCTTCAGGAGGCCATAGTACGCTGCAGGGGTGAAACGCCGGCGCCGCGCATCGACCCCGAGATCAACCTCAACATTCAGGCCTACCTCCCGGAGCACTACGTGCCGGATACAAACCAGCGGCTTGTTCTGTACCGCCGCATCGCATCGGCCGTCGACAGCGAGGAGGTCACCGATATCGAGGACGAAGTCCGGGACCGCTTCGGCCCGCTGCCGGAACCGGTTGCCGTGCTTCTGGAAACCGCCCGGCTGCGCATTGTGCTGCAGGCCAGGCTGGTAACGGCTGTCGATGCGATCGACGGCGAAGTGGTCTACTCGTTTTACGAGGGGGACGGCAGCGCAGTGGACACCATGCTGGCCGCTGTCGAGCGGGATCCTCAGCGGCTCAGGCTGACTCCCGAGGGCCGGCTGCATGCCGCTCTTTCCTGCACCGACGAAAGAGCGCTGCTGCAGGAAATCGCAGCAATTCTGAGGTAAATAAGGTTTTACATACCGGCTGATTCGGGTATAATTGGGCGCTGTTGAGCGTTTTTTCAGCAGCGGCGAATTAAAACTTTTTAAGGAGAGCAAGCGTAATGCGTATTCCAACCATAGCGCTGATCGTAATCAGCGTATGCGCAGGTCTGGCGGCATCTGCCGGGGCGGAGGTGCGCGTCATCGACCGCATCGTTGCCATCGTGAACGGTGAAATCATAACGCTTTCCGAGCTGCAGAAATATAAATCGGTGATGTATTTCGGCCAGCCGAACAAGCCCTCCGGCAGACAGGAGGAGTACAATCTTCTCAATCAGCTCATCGAGAAGATGATCATCGTTCAGGAAGCGCAGAACCTCGATATCAAGCTGAAAAAAAAGGATATTCAGGAGGCTATCGACAATATTCTCAAGCGGGGCAATATAACCCTTGAAGACATGAAGCGGGACCTGGCAGCAGAAAACGTTACCATGGAGGACTATCGTACGATGGTGCGCATGGAGTTGTTGAGCAGCAGGGTCGTCGGTCGGGAAGTACAGAGCAAGATCGCAATAAGCGATTCGGATATGGAAAATTATTACAAGTCCGTCATTGAACCCAAGGAAAAAGAGGGTGCCCGCGTCAGAATTCAGCAGATTCTTCTTGCCGCGCCTCCCGGCACGCCGCCGGAGAAAGCGGCCGAGGCCGAACGTGTCGCAGAGGATATCCTGCAGAAGCTGCGGTCAGGGGAGCAGTTCGGCAGGCTTGCCTTCGAGCACTCGCAGGGACCGGCCGCACGCATGGGCGGCGATCTGGGCTATTTTCACAAGGGTGAAATGCTGCCGGAAATCGAGAATGTCGCCTTCAGCATGGAGAAAGACAGCATCAGCGATGTTATCAGATCGGCTGCCGGTTTTCATATTATCAAGGTGCTTGATAAGGATATGACCGCTGAAGACCGCTCGTGGAAAGACCACCAGCGCGAGATAGAGGGACGGCTGTATTCTTCGGAGTTCGAGCGCAACTACCAGGCCTGGCTGCAGGGTCTGAAGGAAAAGTCGTATATAGAAATAAAATTTTAAGCGGCCGGCATCAGCTCTGCTGCAGGAGCTCCTGCACGGCAGCAAGCAGCTTGCCGGTGTCGACCGGTTTTTCGAAAACCCGGGAGGCACCGATGCGCTCGGCCATTGAAAACACGTCAAGCACGGGAATGCCGTGCAGCGTTTCGGGTCCGCCGCCGGATATCGCTATGATTTTCACCTCGGGATAGTCGCGACGCAGTTCCCTGATAAGTTCTATGCCCTCCTTTTCAGGCATGAAAATATCGGTAATAATGAGATCGGCGCCTTCTTTTTTAAACAGCTCTATGCCTTTTTGGCCGTCCGAGGCTGTTCTTGCCGCGTAGCCTGCCTTCGTGAACAGCGTCTCCATCATGACGCACAGTTCCTGATCATCATCGATTATCAAAATTGCCGGCATTCCGTTCTCCATGACTTTTTAGTAGTGCGTATCGTGGTGCCCTGATTTTTATTATTACCCTGTAATGTTTATTATTACAAGAAAAACCGCAGATTGACGTGCAGCCGGCTGTGATATACTATGTCTAGTATAGCGTTCCGTAATTAATGTTGCATTGGGTTGTTTTTTTTGTTATCCTC
>CAZFIB010000039.1:0-36708 GCA_964518865.1 uncultured Thermodesulfobacteriota bacterium | reverse complement strand
TGATCACATTACAGGAATTTCAACGGATGGTAACCTTTGTATGATTATCAAATCTGCTCTTGACTCATTAGCAGTTTGGCTTCACTATTCATTCACACGTCTCAAAAGCTGTCTGTCCTTCTGGAGCCGTGCCCCGCATACGCGCAAGGTCACTGCGGACCCTGCTGTAGAATCGAATTGCATACCGGCGCACGATATCTTCGAGTTTTAATCCTGTATGTTTTGCCGCCAGAGATAGGGCCACAGGGTGATATCCATAAAATGCCCCTAGTTCTCTGCGCCGCGATATACGTCTGCCCCTGTCTCCCACGGTTCATTACATGATACCAGGCATTTTCAAATTCTATGCATAACAAGCGAATCATAATGCTAAAATATATTCTTCGCACCATAATGAGTCAAAAGCAGATTTGACCCCTTTTGTTGTGCACCCGCATGCCGTTATATATCGATTTTCTTCCGTACCGATGCAACCTTATCGTCCATACCCGCCGCCCGGTCGCGGCGGTCGTCTATTTTTATAACCGTATACACGCGAACGGCTTCACGCTCGAACGGTGTTTCGTGCATGCCCTGAACAGCAGCAAAAATATCGGCAAGCTCGCCCTCGATCACGGTGCCCATCGGGGTCAGGGTAAACTTCAGACCCGACTGTTTCAGAACCTCGAGCGCACCGGCGACATACGAGCTGACGCTCGTCGTTCCGGTTCCCACGGGTACTATGCTGACTTCGGCTATAGCCATTTTATTCCATCAGAAACAATGCTTCGATACCTGTCGCGTGAATCCCGCCTCTGAGCGCTGCACGGGTTTCCTGCAGAAAAAATTCCCAGATCGACGGGCGCTTTTTCTCCGGGTACAGCACATCCGGCTCTCCCTCGATGCCGGCCAGCTTCGCGGCTGCCCTCACCGCATCGTCGAGGTTGCCCAGCTCGTCGACAAGGCCGAGCTCGCGGGCCTGCTGGCCGCTGAAAATCCTGCCGTCCGCTATTCCGGCAACCGTCTCCCGCTCCAGGCTTCGACCCTCCGCAACCGCATCGATAAACTGACCGTGGATGCTGTCGACCACACCCTGTATGAGAGCCTGCTCGTCCTGCTCCAGCTCACGGGTCGGCGACAGGATATCCTTGTATCTGCCGCTTTTGATGACAACGGCCTTCAGCCCGATCTTGTCGAGCAGTTCTTCCATGTTGGCAAATTCTATAATAACACCGATGCTGCCGGTAATCGTCCCGGGATTGGCAAAAATAGTGTGTGTCGCGCACGCCACATAATAGCCGCCCGAGGCCGCCACCGACCCCATCGACGTTACCAGGGTCTTTTTGTCTCTGATTTTCATCAGCTCGCGGTATATTTCCTGAGCCGGACCGACGCCGCCTCCGGGAGAATCCACGCGCAGGACAATAGCCTTGATGCTCTCGCTTTCGGCATACTGCTGAATCTTTTCGACAACCTCTCTCGAGGCGGTGATGACACCCTCTACCTCGATGATCGCAACCCGTTCGCCTCCGGTGTCACCGAACTTTTCAATCATATTCAGGCGCTCGAGGACCCAGAGCCCGCCCAGGCAGGACAGACAGAGAATCAGCAGAAAAAATAACGCTTTTAAAAAAGGATGTCGTCGTCTCATGGCTCAGACCTGTTCGGTTTGCAACAAAGGGTCTTCTATGAATTATGGTGCGTCTCTGTGTCCTCTGTGTCTCTGTATGACATTTGGGGTCAAATCTGCTCTTGACTCATTAGCAGTTTGGCTTCACTATTCATTCACAGCGAACCCAAAAGATCCAGAAACAAAAAGAAGACGGCACGGCATGCCGTCTTCCCGTAAACAGTACGGCAGAGTGCCGCGGTTATTTATCTGTACTATCGTTCTTTTCCTGCTCCGGCTCTTCCTCGGCCGGTGCTTCGGCAGTTTCGGAACCGCTGCCTTCGTTCTTTTCCTGCCCCGGCTCTTCCTCGGCCGGTGCTTCGGCAGTTTCGGAACCGCTGCCTTCGTTCTTTTCCTGCCCCGGCTCTTCCTCGGCCGGTGCTTCGGCAGTTTCGGAACCGCTGCCGTGCTCAGCCGCCCGGTTCATAATGTCACCAAGCGTTGCTGTTTGCGATCCCTCGTTCTGATTGTCAAGATACTCTTTCAGCTCCCTCTCATCCTTGGTCTGATTGAGCTCTTTGAGGCTCAGACCGATTTTCCTGTTGCGCTTGTCGATACTGATGATCAGCACTTCGAGATCGCCGCCCACCGTGGCGATTCCCTCGAGGTTGCCTGCCTTATCATCGCCTATCTCGGAAACATGAACCAGACCCTCAACACCTTCCTGCAGTTCGAGGAAGATTCCGAAATCGGTGACATTGGTAACCGTTCCCTTTACGACCTGACCGCGGCGGTACCTGGTGGGAACAGCTTCCCACGGATCGGGCTCGAGCTGTTTAATGCCCAGGGAAAAGCGCTCGTTTTCCTTGTCAATGCTCAGCACAACCGCCTTGACCATGTCGCCCTTTTTAAACATCTCCGCCGGGTGTTTTATTTTCTGAACCCACGAAATGTCGGAAATATGCACCAGGCCGTCAATGCCCTCATCCAGACCGATAAAAATACCGAAATCGGTAATATTTTTAATTTTACCCTCAACGACCGTGCCGACCGGATAGCGTTCCTCGATAACCGACCAGGGATTCGGCTCAAGCTGTTTCAGGCCCAGAGAAATCCTTTTGCGCGACACATCAAGGTCGAGAACGACCGTTTCGACGATGTCGCCGATAGAAAGTATCTGAGAAGGATGTTTTACTTTTTTCGTCCAGGACATCTCCGAGATGTGTATCAGACCCTCGACGCCTTCCTCGAGTTCGACAAATGCTCCGTAGTTGGTAATGTTGACGACCTTGCCGGTAATACGGCTTTCAACCGGATATTTCTGCTCGACAAGTTCCCACGGGTTGGTCTTGAGCTGCTTGTAGCCGAGCGCCACACGCTGGGTCTCTTTGTCGAAGCTCAGTATCTTTACCTGTATCGGATCACCGACCGTAAAATAATCACGCGGTGAGGTAATCCGGCCCCATGAAATATCCGTCACGTGAAGCAGTCCGTCGACACCGCCGAGATCGACAAATACGCCGTAGTCGGTGATGTTTTTCACAATACCGTCGACAACCGCACCTTCCTCGATTT
Organism: uncultured Thermodesulfobacteriota bacterium; assembly: GCA_964518865.1. Taxonomy (GTDB): domain Bacteria; phylum Desulfobacterota; class WTBG01; order CAIYCZ01; family CAIRTM01; genus JANQGV01. The sequence continues at coordinate 33,545 of CAZFIB010000039.1, read as the reverse complement.
TCTTGAGGGTTTCAACGCGCATGCTTTCGCGCTCTTTTTCGAGGATAGCCCTTCGGGAAAGCACGATGTTGCCGCGCTTCTTGCTCAGTTTGAGTATCTTGAAGTCGAACGACTTGCCGATCAGATTGTCGAGATCGCGCACGGGATGGAGGTCGATCTGTGATCCCGGCAGAAACGCCTTGAGGCCGATATCGACCGCAAGGCCGCCCTTGATGCGCGAAACAATACGGCCCTCGATGGTGCTGTCGTCCTCATACACTTTGCTGACGCGGTCCCACACCTTCATCCGGTCGGCTTTCTCTTTGGAAAGCACCATCATGCCGTTTTCGTTTTCCCATCCTTCGATGAATACATCGATTTCATCGCCTTCCTTGACCAGCACATTGTTTTCAAAATCGACAAACTCTTCAATCGCAATCTGTCCTTCCGATTTGTAGCCGACATCAACGATTACATAATCGGATGTAATCTGCAGCACGGTACCCTTTGTTACGGCTTCAACCTGAATCTTTTTACCGTTGAAGCTCTCTTCAAGCAGCTTTTCAAAGTCTTCGGGTTCGGTGTCGGCAACCGCCTGGCTGTCGGGCAGCTCCTGCATTTCCTGATTCTCTGTGTTCATTTCTTCCATTAATTGTTTCCTCTCTTCCTTTATTTATTTATGCCGATGAAGACGTGCCGGGTCCCACTGCCAGCAGCAGGCGTTCGAGCACCTCTTCAATAGACATCCCGGTGGTATCGACAATGACGGCATCCTCAGCCGGCTTCAGCGGCGCGGCATCCCGGGTACTGTCATCATGATCCCGTTTTTTAATATCATAAAATATACTATTGTAATCTATTTTTATCTTTTTTTCAACAAGTTCTTTGTGACGCCGTTCGGCACGAACCTCGAGAGAGGCGTCGAGATAAAACTTGAATTGCGCTGCGGGAAAAATCACCGTGCCCGCATCCCGGCCGTCGACGACGATGCCCCCGTCCCGGCCGGCTTCCCGCTGCAGATGCACGAGCTGCCGCCGCACCTCGGGCAGGGCCGATATTTTCGATGCCAGCATGCTTATTGCAGGGGTTCGTATGGCATGCGTCACATCACAGCCGCCGGAAAAAACGAGCTGGCCCGCCGGGCCGGGCCTGAACGATATCTCGATGGTGCGGCAGAGCTGCTCAAGACCCGCGGCATCATCGGCAGGAATTCCCGCTCTGTCGGCCTCGAGCGCGACAACACGATACATCGCCCCCGTATCGAGATAGACAAACCCAAGCCGTTCGGCAAGCTGCCGTCCGACCGTGCTTTTGCCGGAGCCGACCGGCCCGTCGATCGTAATAACGGGTTTCTCGCCCATCGGCTACAGCCCCCGCCTGGCGTCACGCGATTTTTTGAACAGCGCCTCGATTGCGGCTTCGTCCTCACGAACAACGGCGTCCCCCACAGCCTGCAGAGCCGACTGCATGTGTTCGATCGAGTCAAGGATGTTCTGCCTGTTCATGAGCGCGATGTCGCGCCACATCACCGGATCGCTTGCCGCGATCCGGGTGAAGTCCTTGAAGCCGCCGGCCGAATACTGCAGGATATCGGTGCTGAAGCCCTTCATGTCCACAATTGCATTGACCAGCGCAAAAGCCACCATATGCGGAAGATGACTTATGGCGGCAAAAATCCTGTCATGGGTTTCCACATCCATACAAATCACTCTGGAGCCGAGGCGCTCCCAGAAGTCCCGCAGCTTGTCCAGGTGTGTCTTCTCGGTTCTTGCTGTAGGCGTAAGAACGCATATGCGGTTTTCGAACAGGTCGGAAAGCGCAGCCTCAAACCCTGAGTTTTCGGTTCCGGCAATCGGGTGGGCGCCGATAAAACAGACATCCCCGTTCGCGCAGGATTCTATGTCCTCGACAACCGGGCCTTTGACGCTACCGACATCGCTGACAATCGCTCCGCTTTTTACGAATTTGAGCACGGACCTGGCCTGAGCGGCAATCAGGCGAACCGGCATGCCGATGATGACAAGATCGGCCGAGCCGAGACGGCTGTCGCAGCCAACGGTGAAATCATCGATCAATCCGTCAGCCCGCGCCTTTTCAAGCCGCTCGGCGCTGCGGCCAACAGCGGTTATTCGCCCTGCAAGACCTTTTTCCCTGACTGTTTTTGCGATCGAGCCGCCGATAAGACCGAGCCCGACGATTGCTATCTGCTTGAACATATATCTGCGTTTCTCTCTGTGTGACATCGGTGCCGGATCACGCCGGCAGCAGTCGTTCGAGTGCCTCAATAAAACGTCTGTTTTCCTCCGGCAGGCCGACAGTTACCCGGAGGCGGTTTTCCAGCCCGAAGCCGCTCATGTCCCGGACCATCACACCCTCCCGCAGCAGACGCTCGGTCATGACGCCGGAATCCAGGGCCGTAAAAATCAGCAGAAAATTAGTCTGGGACGGCACATAGGCTATGCGCAGCCGTTCAAGCTGCTGGCTCAGATAGGCCAGGCCCGCCCGGTTGTTCTCGATCGTCCGGTTCAGGTGGTCCCGGTCGTCAAGGGCGGCCAGCGCCCCCGTTTGTGCGAGGCTGTTGGCGTTGAACGGCTCGCGTACCCGCTCAAGATAGCCGATGAGCTCACGGGGCGCCAGGGCATAGCCCAGCCGCACGCCGGCAAGTCCGTATGCCTTGGAAAAGGTCCGCAGCACCAGTACGTTACGGCCGTCCCGCACGTATGCCGACGATTCGGGAAAGCGGCTGCTCGTGACATACTCGGCGTAGGCCTCATCGAGCACCACCAGCACATCCCGGGGCACAGCTTCCAGAAAGCGTTCCAGCTCATCGTCCGTCACAATCGTGCCGGTCGGGTTGTTGGGATTGCTGATCAGAACCAGCTTTGTCGCATCCGTCAGACGTGCCGCCATGGCCGGCAAATCGTAGCGATGGTCGCGCAGCGGCACTTCGCTGACGACCCCCCCCAGCACGCGCCCCATAATGCGATACAAAAGAAACGTGGGCAGCCCCGTAACGACCTCTTCGCTGCTGCCGAGAAACGTCATGAAAATAAACTGAACAAGCTCGTTGGACCCGTTGCCGAGAATAATGTTGTCCGGCGCCAGCGCATGCATAGCAGCCAGTCGTTTTTTCAAATAGTAGGCACTGTTGTCCGGATAGCGGTGCACGCACAGGGCAGATTCTCTGATGGCCTCGACAGCTTTCGGAGAGGGGCCCAGGCTGTTTTCGTTTGCATTGAGCTTGACAAGGTCCTGTATGCCGTATTCACGGATTATTTCATCGAGCGGTCTGCCGGGGGGGTAGAGGGCTGCCTTTGCGATTGCATCGGGAACAAGGGTTTTCGAGCTCATGGCACGTACCTGTCACAGCAGCCGGCTGCCCTTGGGATAGGACCCCAGCACTTTCATGAATTGCGCATCGGTGCGGACGCGCCGAATCGCCTGCTGTACATTCTCGTCATCGATATGGCCCTCGATATCGATGAAAAAAATGTACTGCCATGGCCGTTTCCTGAACGGCCGCGACTCGATCTTGGTCAGGTTGATTTTGGCGTCATCAAACGGCTTCAGCATGGCGTGCAGCGCACCGACATTGTCCTCGATTGAAAACATGAGGGACGTCTTGTCGTTGCCGGTTCTGCCGGGGGACTGCGCACCGATAACCCAGAAGCGGGTGTAGTTTTGCGGATTGTCTTCAATGCGCACTCTGCTTACCGGAACACCGTAGATCCTGCCCGCGAACTCACTGGCGACCGCGGCCGCCCCCTTCTCCTCATGCGCGGTTTTGGCCGCGATCGCGGTGCTGAAGGTATCCTTGATCTCTGCGTTGGGGATGTTTTTGGAAAGCCAGGTATAGCACTGCGCAAGCGCCTGCGGGTGTGAGTAGACGACCCGAATAGTATCGAGGGACTCTTCATGCGAGAGCAGGCAGTGCGAAACCTCGAGCAGAACTTCAGCGCATATCTGCAAATGCGACTCCACAAACATGTCGAGGGTCAGGTTGACCACCCCTTCGGTGGAATTTTCAATGGGAACCACACCGTAATCGGCCCGTTCCCGCTCAACCTCATCAAATATATCCGAAACGCTGCGGGTATGGGTGAAGCCGGCCGCTTCGCCGAACTGCTGGATCGCGGCAATGTGGGAAAAGGTTGCTTCAGGGCCCAGGCATGCTATCGCGAGTACTTTTTCCAGCGAAAGCGATGCCGATATTATTTCCCTGAAAATGGGGCGTATGGCACGTGAGGGAAACGGTCCCGGATTTTTTTCCGCAAGGCGCTGGTATATGGATTCCTCGCGCTCCAGGACATGAAACCTGACGGCGTTTTCCTCTTTTTTAACGCGGCCGACTTCAAGGGCATATTCAGCCCTCGTATTGAGAAGGTCAAGCAGGGTGTCGTCGATTGAATCTATTTTTTGCCGCAAATCAGACAGGCGTTCTTTTTTATTCTTCATTTGTGCCGTCACCTACCGATATATACATAATAATCGTCACATACGTAATTTATGAATAATATAAAAATCAGCCTTTACATGCAACCAGTTTCTGACATGTGTAGGTAACGAGCCGGACGCACAAGCAATGAAAATCGCCTTTTTATCCGACGTTCATGCAAACCTCGAAGCGCTTCTTGCCGTGCGTAAAAAACTGCAGGACCTGCATCCAGAAAAAATATTTTTCCTGGGGGATATCGTCGGCTACGGGGCGAATCCCAATGAGTGCATCGAGATCATCCGGGAGCTTGCTGATTTCAGCATCGCCGGCAATCATGACTGGACTGCTGTCGGCAACAGCAGCGCCGAGAGCTTCAACCCCTCGGCCCGACACGCTATCGACTGGACCCGCGACCGGATGAGTGCTGCGAGCATAGAATACATCGACGGCCTGCCGCTCCAGAAAAAAACAAAATTCTTTTTATGCACGCATGCGACACCTGAGAACCCTCAGGACTGGGGATATATTTTTACGGACTCGGACGCCGCTGCAAGCTTCGGTCATTTTGCACAGCCCCTCTGCTTTATCGGCCACACGCACTATCCGGCAATATTTACCCTTCGACCTGACGGCGATATCGATTCGGATGTCCCGCTGCATGCGCGCCTGCAGAAAAACTGCCGCTATATCATCAACAACGGCAGCGTCGGACAGCCGCGTGACGGCAACGCCTATGCAAGCTTCGGCATGCTCGATACCGCAAGCAGTGAATACACGCTCGTGCGCGTACGCTACGACGTGGAAACCGCCCAGACAAAAATCATCGCGGCCGGACTGCCGCATATTCTTGCCGAACGGCTGGAGCGGGGAAGATAGGCGGCTATGCCGTTTTCCATCCGGCAGTGTGCCAGAAGAACACCTTTCATGAAGGATTCCCCCCATCCGTCAAGCGGCTTTATCAGGGCCTGACCGGACAAGAGCATTCAATCTGTTGTATCCCGTTTTCTTCAAACTAAATACAACTGTCGGCACGGCGCACCCGGATGATGTTCCTCACAAAAAAAAATCAGCGCAATGACAGCCCCTGCCCCTCAGGCTTCCCCGGTGTCGGTATCGCTATCGGGGTCGTCTGTTATTGACACTGCATTCGATACCGTTTCCGATAGCGAACCCGACTCCGATAAAAACGTAACGGCCTATGGTTTCTCATGCGTTGCGCCCGCACGGTATTCCCTGATGCGCTCAGCAATATCCGTACGAATCTTTTCGGACAGCTCTGCCACTGCCGTGCTCATGGCCTCGGCCAAAGCACGGGGATTTCTCTGCCGGCAGGGTGCTGAAGCGCGGTAGGTTTTCTGCATGAGCACCCGGCGGTTGGGATCGGTGCCGCGCCGGTCCAGAAGTGTACTGCTCAGCGCTGCGGAGGCCTGCCATCCGTCCGGTGAGTCGTTTTCCAGAAACTCGTCGACGGACACCTCCAGCGCATAATCAAACGGGGCCCGGCTGCCGTGGGCCAGAACGGCGGCAAACAGGCCGCTGTGCTGAAAATCGCGCAGCAGGCATGCGCTGACAAGGTCGCCGGGATTTGCCCGCCACTTGTGGTAGCTGTACGTATGGCGTGAAAACGAGCGATCGCGGTAAACGATACTCCTGGTATTGTATACAGGCGCCACGCTGAACCGCTCAAGCCGAACAACCGCGTCAATGGTCTCGACCGCGGGCGGGCCGGGCGGATCATACTCGAGCACGTAGTAATCGATCTTGTCGCGCGGCTGTTCGAGACTGAGGCAGCCGGACAGGCAGAGGCTCAGCACAACTGCCGCAGCGATCGCGGTTCCGCAAAACTTCATGTTTCGACCTCCGAAAGGGTTGGGTGCAACCGTTTACTGTTCCTGAAAATCTTCCACCTCAAGTGCACGGCGCGACGGCGGCTCGCCGAACAGCGCCCCGGCCGGATGACTGCTGGCCTGCTCCAGCAGATGGTTGAGATTATCGCTGGCACGCTCAAGATTGCGCGCAACCGCCATCAGCTCGTTGCGCAGCTGCACAAGCGAGTCGTCCACACCGCCCACCACCCGGGTTCCCTCCTGCAGAAGCGCATCGGCCTGCGAGACGGCCTCGGTGAAGCGGTCTATGGCATCCTTGATATTCTGCTCCTTATCGATAACAATGCCGTCGACGCGGGTAACGATGCTTTCGATTCTGGTCAGGCTGCGGTCGGCGTTCTCCAGAACTGAAACGGCATTGCCGGACAACCTGCCGGCGTCTATGGCGGTCAATAGTTCATTTGCATTGTCAAGCGCGGTTTTGACTCTCTCGGAAATGCCGGCTACATCGATATCCTTGAATTTCTGAAGCACTTCATCGATGCCGCGGAGTATCTCGCTGATGTCGGACGGTTTTGAGGCCACAACCGGGTATTCCGTCGGAAAGCTCAGCTGCGGGCTGCGGTCGGGTTCGCCTGTACGCTTGCGGTCGAGTTCGACAAACATGCTGCCGGTGATACCGACGGACTTGAGCTGGGCGACCGTATCGGAATCGATAGCCAGATCCGACTCTATTTTCAGCACTACCTGTATCAGCCGGGAGTCGGGTGCGACTTCGATCCGCTCGACTCGTCCGACGGACACACCGCGGTACTTGACCGCCGAATCGCGCACCAGCCCCTGAACCGATTCATTGAAAAACGCGACATAATAGCGGCCCTGTTCCAGAAAGCTGGACATCCCCAGCCATATGACGGCCGCAAGGGCGATGCCCGTGCCGGCGGCAATAAACAGCCCCAGCGTAAACTTGTAGCTTTGGGAAGCCATCAGCAGTATTCCTTTCTCAGTCTGCTTTCTTCATCCGTCTGGCGGTTGAAAAACTGTGAGACAAAGGGATTTCTGCTGTTGTCGCGCAGAAATCGCGGGTCTCCTTCCGCAATAATGCCCCGGCTGCGCTTGTCGAGCATTATCACACGGTGAGCTATCGTGTAAATACTCGGCAGTTCATGCGTCACCACGACCATGGTTGTGCCGAGATTGCGGTTGATGCCGATAATCAGATTGTCGAGCTCGGCAGAGGAAATCGGGTCGAGCCCTGCCGAGGGTTCATCGAAAAAAAGTATCTTCGGGTTCAGGGCCATGGCGCGGGCCAGGCCGGCCCGCTTCTTCATGCCCCCGCTGAGCTCGGAGGGCAAATGGTTCTCGTAGCCCCGAAGGTTGACCTGGCTGAGCTTCATGCGAACCAGGGCATCGACGGCATCACGGGGCAGGTCGGTATACTCCTCTATGGGCAGGGCAATGTTTTCCGCAAGCGTCATGGAACCGAACAGAGCGCCGCTCTGGTAGAGAACGCCGAATTTCCTGAGCACCCGCTGAAAGGCCTCCTCACTGCAGGCGCATATGTCCTCGCCGTCGATTATGATCTGCCCGGCAACGGGCCTGATCAGCCCGATCAGGTGTTTCAGCAGCGTGCTCTTCCCGCAGCCGCTGCCGCCCAGCACAACCAGTATCTCACCGGCATACACATCGAAGGATATGCGGTCAAGAATAATATCATCGCCGTACCCCGCCGTGAGGTGTCGGACGCTGATGATCGTATCGCTTTTCATCATTTGTTACCTGCAGGTGCGTCGCGCTGCTCAGCCGCAGTATCGTAAAACAACGGCAAACACGGCATCCACGGCGATAATCAGAAAAAGGCTGCTGACAACCGCGGATGTTGTTGCCTGGCCGACGGCGGCCGCCCCGCCGCGGACCTGAAATCCGCGCAGACATCCGACCCAGGTGATCAGCAGGGCGAAAACAGCGCTTTTCCCTATTCCCCAGAAGACATCGAACAGCTTCAGGCTCTTGATGGTCTGATCTATATATGAGCTGACCGTGAGATCGAGCATACCCACCCCGACGAGCAGTCCGCCGACTATGGCGAAGACGTCTGAAAACAGGGTCAGCAGGGGCACAACGCACACGGCGGCAAGCATCTTGGGCACCACCAGAAAACGGGTCGGATCAAAGCCCATGGTCACGAGAGCGTCGACCTCTTCCGAAACCTGCATGGTGCCGATCTCGGCGGCAAACGCCGAGCCTGAGCGGCCGGCCACGATAATCGCCGTCATGATCGGACCGAGCTCCCGGCACATTGCCAGACCGACCAGCGAGGCGACATAGATATTGGCTCCGAACTGCTGCAGCTGTACCGAGGACATAAACGCTATGATCAGCCCCATGAGAAAGCTTATCAGACCCACGATGGGCAGCGCCTCGGTACCGGTTTTCTGCATGCTCAAAAGCAGGTCATCGCGCCTCAGCGATCCGGGATGCCGCAGGGTATGCAAAAGAGCCAGACAGACCGATCCGATAAACGTGATCATGAATACGATATCGGAAGCCGCCTCCAGCGCAGCATCCCCCAGACGGACAAACACGCCCGGCCCGGTTTTCTTCTCCTGTGCCGCCGGTCGGTCGAGCTGTGAAAAATTCACCAGGTCGAGCATTTCGGATATTTTCCGGGAAACGCCTGCAAGCTCCAGCGTCCCTCCCCCTGCAGCGACCTGCCCGCGCAGCTCCAGCAGCACCAGAGCGCCGAAATCGTCGAGATAGCTGACCTTCGATAGATCGGCAGTAACCTGCCGGGGCTGCCGGCCGCTGAAGCGGGCCTTCAGTTCGGCAATCATGGTGCCGGCTCCGGCTGCATCCATTCGGCCTTCAAAGTCGATGGTCAGCGCATCCGGTGCTGTCTCGTTTACCGTATACCGGCATCCGCCGGCCCGGGGTGTGCTCATGGCGTCAGTGATGTGAAAAACGAAATGATTCAAGGCTTTCCGCAGTGGCGGCATACTGCGTGCGAAGCTTGTCCGTATCGATCTGAAACAAAAGCCAGCAGTGCTCTGCGTCGGTGTTTCCCAGCGGAAAAGCGACTTCGATACCCCTGGCTCCCATGGGGTTTTTCGGATCGGTGCGGTAAAGGTTCAGCACCCGGTGAATGGTTTCCGCGTCGCCCTCGAACGATAGCCCCCCATAGCTGTTACCGATCCGCGTAGAGCGGTCGGCACCCTGCCGTACTGAACTGAAAGCCGTCACCTTTTTGTTCTCATCCAGCAGCACCAGACCTTCATAGGGCAGCAGCTTGACCTCCTGGACGGCGAAAAAGTCGTTCAGCTGCTGCCGGGCGCGATCCCAGTCACGGGAGCGGACTGTTTCGGCGAGCAGGGACGAAAGCACCAGATAGTCCTTGGCAAGCTGATTGCGCAGCTCCTGCACATGCAGGTCGCGCGACTGCCTGCCGGTGAAAAACAGCGACAGTACGATAAAAAAGACAAGCGCCAGCGCAAGGGCGGCGCCGGCACAGGGTACGGCCCACCGGCGTATGCGGCGGTAGCGCTGCGCTATGCGTACCGCTTCCGTGACGTCGCGGCCCAGCAGCATAATGCCCTGAAAGTTATGATGCCCGTCATACAGCACGGTCGTGCTGGCCGAGATGCAGCGCAGCCCCCTGTCCGGATGCTGCACGTGCACGACCTGCTCGCGGACCGTGCGTCCGGACCTGGCGGCTGCCATGAAATCCCGGTAGTCGTCCTGATTGTAAAACAGCTCTGCCAGGGCGCGGGTCTGCATCTGCGAAAAATCGCGCCCGTACACCTCTTCGGCCGCCGAGTTCCAGTTTACCAGAACCCCGTCGTGGTCGGTCATGAGAACCGCATCAGGCAGCTGGTCTGCAAATTCCTTCAGGCCGTAGACGACACGGCTTGTTTCCGCGAGGCGCCGGGCCAGCAGCATGGTCACCTCGCGCGCCACCTCGGGATAGGTCTTCAGGAACGATTCCACATCCTCGCGTGGAATGCGTATCGCCGTGACCGCCGTACGCGCGTTTACGGTGGAGGTGCGGCGCTCACCCAGCAGAAAAGACATTTCACCGATAAAGGAGCCGGGCTCCGTTATCCGGGCGATCTTCTTTTTGCCTTTCAGGACATCGATCTGCCCTGAAACGAGAATATACAGATCCTGGGATGTGTCGCCTTCGAGAAAAAGGGAGCGGCCGGCTTCATAGCTGACGTGGTAACGGCTCAAATCGGGATTGCCGATAATATCTTCCAGCATTGCCGGGCTTCCTGCCTTCGTGATGAGCGGACATAATGCCTTCCCTGCTTCGAACAAATCTGCCACACCGGTGCAACGAGAAGCAGGCGGCATTGCAAGGAACTATCACTATAGTCAAACGGCCCGTGTCCGTCAAGCCCCGGCACAGGCCGGAAAACAAGACCCCGCCTGATTTTCAGTACAGCACGTTTTTGAGAAAAAGACCGTGCGGCGGAGCAGTCATGCCGGCGCATGTCCTGTCACACGCCTGCAGAATGTCGCTGAAAGTCCCGGCCGTCAGCCTGCCGCGACCCACATCAACCAGGGTCCCGATTATATTGCGCACCATGTGGCGTACAAACGCATTGGCCCTGATTTCAAAAACGATGAGACTGCGTCGGGTTCTCTTGAAACGCACCCGCTCGACATGCCGCGTCGGATTGACATCATCCTTGTCCGCTCCTTTGAAGGATGTGAAGTCATGCGTGCCGACAAGGCCGGCAGCCGCATCCCGCATCGATGCCAGGTCGAGCTGCTGCGTAATATGCCATGCGTAGCGATTGAAAAACACCGAGCGCTGCGGTGCATTCCAGATCAGATACCAGTATACCCTGCTCCGGGCACTGTATCGCGCGTGGAAATCAGCAGGCACCTCCTCTGCGGCGGTGACGGCAATGTCCGGCGGGAGCCTGCTGTTGACGGCCCTGACAACAGCAGCCGTGCCGATGCCTGAGGTGGTACCAACGTGGGCGACCTGGCCGAGAGCATGCACCCCGGCATCGGTTCGTCCCGAGCCGTGCAGGGTGACCGGCTCGTTGAGTATCTCCTCGAGCGACCGGGTGAGAACCTGCTGCACGGTGCGGTCGTCGGGCTGTATCTGCCAGCCGTGATAGTCTGTTCCGTCAAACTGAACGGTCAGCTTCAGAGTGCGGTGCGCTGATTTCATCCTGTTGCATCACTGCGGTGTCTGACTTTTTCACTGTGGTACGGCCTGTGCTTTTGTGATAGTATGTAGCACTGTGCCGCAGCGGCAGCCGAGAACATGCCCCGGCTCGCATTCAGCTGCCGGGACACACCGAACGACGAAAAGATATCATATTACAGACCATGAGTGGAGGATAAAGTTTTGGAAAAACTGAAAATCGGCATCCCGAAAGGAAGTCTCGAAAAAGCCACCATCGACCTGTTCAGACGCTCCGGCTGGAATATAGTGACAAGCTCGCGAAGCTATTTCCCGCGCATTGATGATGAGTCGCTCTCCTGCGCGCTTGTGCGCGCCCAGGAAATGCCGCATTTTGTTGAGAACGGCACCCTCGATGTCGGTCTTACCGGAAAGGACTGGGTTCTGGAGAACGAGGCCGACCTGCACGTGGTCACCGACCTGGTGTACTCGAAGGCCACCTCCCGGCCCGCCCGCTGGGTGCTGGTTGTGAAGGACGACGCACCTGTCCGGAAAATCGAGGACCTGCAGGGGAAAAAAATCTATACCGAGCTGGTGAATTTCACAAAAAATTATTTCAGTGAAAAGGGTATCGACGTGGAGGTCGCCTTCTCGTGGGGCGCAACAGAGGGAAAGGTCGTCGAGGGCCTGGCAGATGCCATTGTCGAGGTTACGGAAACCGGCAGCACGATCAAGGCGCACGGGCTGAAAATAATCGAGGAGATGCTGGTCACCAACACGCAGCTGGTCGCCAACCGCCGGGCGTGGCAGGATGACTGGAAGCGCGAAAAGATCGAGCAGATCGCCCTGCTGCTGAAAGGCGCCCTCAGGGCCGAGGGCATGGTCGGCCTTAAAATGAACGTGGCAAAAGACAGGCTCGATACCGTCATCGGCATACTTCCGAGCATTACGGCACCGACCGTTTCCAACCTGTACGACACCGACTGGTTTTCAGTGGAAACGGTCATTGCAGAGTCCACCGTGCGGGAAATCCTGCCGCAGCTTCAGAAAGAGGGTGCCGAGGGGATTATCGAGTATTCGCTCAATAAAATAATATAAATGTCCGAGCTTACCTGGGTTGAAATCTCCCGCGGATGCCTTGAAAACAATATCAGGCAGTTCCGCGGCATAATCGGCGGCGACACCACGCTCAGTGTCTGCGTGAAAGCCAACGCCTACGGCCACGGACTGATCGAATCGGCACGGTGTTTCCTGCATGCGGGCGCCGACTGGCTGTCTGTTAATGCCCTGTACGAGGCGCGCCTGCTCCGCCGGGCCGGAATCGATGCCCCGCTGTACATTCTCGGGTATGTTCCCGAAGAGGATGTCGGCGAGGCGCTCTCTCTCGGCTGCCGCCTGGTGGTGTACAGCGGCGAAACGCTCGATGCGGCTGCCGCTCATGCCGCTTCTTCCGGCACCGAAGCACGGATACATGTCAAGGTCGAAACAGGCACGAACCGGCAGGGTATCGCCCTGGGCGACCTTGTTGACTTCACCCGCCGGGCATGCCGCCGCGAACACATTGCCGTCGAGGGGCTGTGTACGCATTTCGCCAATATCGAGGATACGACCGATCACTCGTTTGCCGAGCTGCAGATCGAACGATTCAGAGAGGCGGTCGCCGCGCTCGAGCAGGCGGGGATCACAATTCCGGTCAGGCACTGCGCCAACTCAGCGGCTACGATACTCTTTCCCCACACGCATTTTCAGATGGTCAGGGTCGGCATATCGGCATACGGCATGTGGCCGTCGAATGAAACCTTCGTCTCATACGTGAAGGAGCGCGGCAACGGCTTCAGGCTCCTGCCGGCCCTTACCTGGAAGGCGCGTATCGCGCAGGTCAAGGCCGTGCCGGCGGGCGAGTTCATCGGCTACGGCTGCACCTATAAAACGGGCCGCGACACGCGGATCGCCGTGCTGCCGGTCGGGTACTATGACGGCTATGACAGAGGGCTTGCCGGGGCCCATGTTCTCGTGCGCGGCCGGCGGGCCGCCGTGCGCGGGCGGGTGTGCATGAACATTATCATGGTCGACCTGACCGACATCCCGGATGCGGGCCCCGGGGATGAGGCGGTGCTGTTAGGGCGCAGCGGGGATGAACTCATCAGCGCCGAGCAGTTCGCCGGCTGGGCGGGTACGATCAATTACGAGGTTACGACCCGCATCAACGACCGCATACCGCGCATCATAGTACCCTGAAGCCGGGCTCCCTGCCTGCACTACATTAAATATTTTTTTTCAATCTAACGATAGCCTAACTTTTTCAGCGACTTCTGCCGGTCCCGCCATTTTTTTTCTACCTTTACCTGAAGGTCGATATACACCGATGACCCCAGGAACGATTCTATGTCGGCCCGCGCCGCAGCGCCGATTTTTTTTATCATCTCCCCGCGCCTGCCGATAATAATCCCCTTCTGCGACTCCTTCTCGACGTACATTCGTGCTTGTATGTACGCCCCGCCGTTCGGCCGCTCAGTCATGTCCTCGACCACGACAGCCGTGCTGTACGGTATCTCATCCCGTGTGTGATGATATATCTGCTCGCGTATGAACTCGCCGATAAAGTCGCGCTCGATCTGGTCCGACAGGATGTCGGGCGGATACAGCGGCGGCGCTTCCGGCAGCTGCCTGCAGGTGCATTCCAGCAGGCGGTCCGTATTCTCTCCGTCCCGCGCGGACACCGGGATAATCTCATCGAAGTCCATATGCCCGCTGTACTCGTCGATGAGCGGCAGCAGGGTTTCCCTGTTTACCAGGTCGATTTTATTTATCAGAAGAAATGTTTTTTTTGCCGCCTGCCTGATGTCTTCCACGGCAGCGCGCTCCCGGTCACCCGGCCGGGTGCTGTCGACAAGAAGGTAGACCAGATCGGCCTCGAGATATGTCTTTTGTGTCGAGGCGACCATGTAGCTGCCGAGCCCGTCCCTGGGGCGGTGCATGCCGGCGGTATCTAAAAAGATAATCTGCGACTGTTCGGTTGTCAGTATGCCGCGAACGATACTTCTGGTCGTTTGCGGGCGGGGCGACACTATGGACAGCTTCGACCCCACCAAACGGTTGATAAGGGTCGATTTGCCGACATTGGGCGGCCCGACCACCGCGACATAGCCGCAGGTGAAGGGGTGCACACTTTGCTGATCACTCACTCGTTTCTCCGAATACCTGCATCGAAAACAAGAGGATCTTTTTTATTCCCCGGTACGGTATGAATATTCCCGGTGAGGGCCTCTCGGATCAGGGTGCATACTGATTCTTCAGGATTCACCGCAGGTGACGTTTTGGTGCGCCTGCTGTCGCATGCTCACGTTTTATTTTCCCTGCGACTTCTGAATCTTCGCCCACGGGTCGCGCAGGGAAACCGTGCGGTTGAAAACCGGCCTGTCGGGCGAGGAGTCCCGGTCGACACAGAAGTAGCCGAGCCGCTCGAACTGGAACCTGCCGCCCGGCTCAGCCCCGCGCAGACCCGGCTCAGCGAAACAGGTTTCGATTTTTTCCAGGGACCGGGGATTGAGGTTGTCCTTGAAATCACCGTCCGCGCGCGCACACGGATTCTCCTTCTGAAAAAGGCGGTCATAGAGCCGCACCTCAGCCTGCACGGCGTGAGGCGCCGACACCCAGTGCAGCGTCGACTTGACCTTCCGGCCGTCGGGCGCATCGCCGCCGCGGGTTTCCGGGTCGTAGGTGCAGCGCAGCTCGGTGACCTCACCCGCCTCGTTCTTGACGGCATCGGTGCAGGTGATGAAGTAGGCGTACCTGAGCCGCACTTCCCGTCCCGGTGCCAGCCGAAAGAACTTTTTCGGCGGATTCTCCATGAAATCATCCCGCTCGATATAGAGCACGCGGGAAAACGGCAGCATGCGCGTGCCCATGGCCGGGTCCTCCGGGTTGTTGATTGCTTCAAGGTCTTCAGAAGCATTTTCCGGATAGTTTTCGATAACAACGCGCAGCGGCTTCAGAACCGCCATAACGCGGGGGGCGCGCATGTTGAGGTCCTCGCGCACGCAGTGCTCGAGCAGGGCGATGTCGACCGTGCTGTCCCGCTTGGCAACACCGATACGCTCGCAGAAGGAGCGGACAGCCTCCGGGGTGTAGCCGCGCCTGCGCAGCCCTGCAATCGTGGGCATGCGCGGATCATCCCAGCCCGACACCCTGCCCTCGCGCACAAGCTCCATGAGCATTCGCTTGCTCATGACGGTATAGGTCAGGTTGAGGCGTGCAAACTCGATCTGCCGCGGCTTGCAGGGTACCGGAAGCTGATCGACGAACCAGTCGTACAGCGGCCGGTGGTCTTCAAACTCCAGCGTGCAGATGGAGTGCGTAATTCCCTCGAGGGCGTCGGACAGGCAGTGCGTAAAATCATACATGGGGTAAATGCACCAGGCGTCTCCGGTGCGGTGATGAGCAGCCCTGAGAATACGGTAGATGACCGGGTCGCGCATATTGAGGTTGGGGGATGCCATGTCTATTTTCGCCCGCAGGGTGCGCGAGCCGTCGGGAAACTCGCCCGCGCGCATGCGCCTGAAAAGATCGAGGTTCTCCTCCTTCGTGCGGCTTCGGCACGGGCTTTCCCTGCCCGGCTCCGTCAGCGTGCCGCGGTAATCCCGCATCTGCTCCGGGCTGAGGTCGCACACGTAGGCCTTGCCGTTGCGGATAAGCTGCCCGGCGTATTCATACAGCTGCTCAAAATAATCGGATGCATAGAACAGCCTGTCTTCCCAGTCAAAGCCGAGCCAGCGCACGTCCTGCATGATCGAATCGACATACTCCTGCTCCTCCCTGCTGGGATTGGTGTCGTCGAACCTGAGATTGCACAGACCGCCGAACTCGCCGGCAACGGTAAAGTTCAGGCATATGGACTTTGCATGGCCGATATGGAGGTAGCCGTTGGGCTCCGGCGGAAAGCGGGTGTGCACCCTGCCGTCGTTTTTACCGGCTGCCAGATCATCGCTGATTATCGACCGGATAAAGTCGCGCGACTGGCGGGGCTGTTGTTCATCGGTGGTTGTATCACGATCAGTCGGTGCATCCATCAGTATATCCTTTAGCAATGCCGCATTTACCTATCTTTTTTTATTGGCATATTTCCCGCAGCTTGATTGCAGTGCAACAAATCAAGGAAATTAAATAAAGAGATTGCTTGGTCACGCCACGGCGTGACGCGCAATGACAGTACACGTACCGTTGAGCAAAATCAACAGGTTGCTTCATGTTCATCAGGAGGCCGAAGGCCGTGGCGATCTCCTGAATACGCCGCAGATTTCTGCGGGGCAGGTTCGTTAACATAGCTGCTACACCCGTGCCCTGAATGCGGACTCAGCCTCACGGTACAGCTCCTCGGCGCGGCCTTCGTAGCGCGGCGAAAAATGAAACACCCGCAGGTCCCGCACACCGGCGTCCCGGGCGATGCGGCCGGCCTGGGCTGCCGTGAGATGCCCGCGCCTGAGCGCTTTTTCCCTGTCCCGGTCGAGAAATGCCGCTTCACAATACAAAATATCGGCGCGTTCGGCAAAGGAAATGATGCGTTCGATATTTTCAGCAGTTCCCCGGCAGTCCGCAACATACACGATTTTCTGCCCTTTTGAAAACGTGACGACTGATTCTTTCAGCCTGCCGATGCTGTACCCGGTTCGCGGATGCGGTCCGCCGCCTGCGTCCGGAACCGCGATCTGCAGCTCGTCGGGCGCACCCTGCCAGAGCATGTCCTTGAGCGTGCGGAGCCAGGGGCCGGCCGGCAGGCCCATCCTGTCAAGTGCGGCCTTGTTTATGTTGATGTGAAAACGCTCCTCGAGACAGTACGCAAGCGAAAAAATGGAATGATCCAGCCGCAGTGCCCTGACAGCGTAATGCGGCTGCGCCTGCACGGTGCCGTCAAAGGCCTTCGTCTCGACCGCCGTGCTGCGGAACCGCTCGCCTGCTGCAAAGCCGACCTGCCTGGTTGTGCGGGCGTGAACTTCCTTCGCGGTAACTGCAAACGGGTACCCGTCCACAAGGTTCCAGGTATAGCCCTGCAGCTTGCCGCGAATGTTTCGGATCAGGCCGGGCGGGCCGCAGATCGTGATTGTTTTATCCCGGGCAAGGTTCAGCCTGAGCAGGTGGTCGAAACCGATAAAATGATCGATGTGCGTATGCGTCACGAACACATCGCTTATGCGCATCAGCTGCCCGGGGCTGCAGGAGCTTATATCGCCCAGATCGAACAGCAGCGACCGGCGCTCCCCGGACAGGCGCACCAGCAGCGCCGGGTCTTCGAACGGCTGGTTTAAAAGTCCTGTTTTGAATAAGGGTGTCATGGAGGCGGCTGCAGTGTGCTTGTCTGCAGTGAATCGATATAGGGTTTCACGAACGGCCAGATTTTTTCCTGCTCGGCTTCCATCTCTTCATACAGGCGGTTGAACCGGGCACGGGTGCCGCACGAGTCAAGCTCGCGCCTGACTGCATCGCAATTGACCTTTACGCAGGGAAACGGCCGGATGTCCGGAGCCAGCACGCACCCCCGGGGGCCCAGAAAAGCGCAGCCGCGCTCAATCCCGTGGTCGACACGCAGCCCGTACGGAGCCTCGTACTTCATTCTGTAAATAAAATAATCGTTTTCGGTAAACCAGCCCTCGACCGGCAGGCACCGGCAGCAGGGGGCTTTGCATGCCGGGCACAGCCGACCGGTAATGCCGTCGAGCACGGTACGCATATCCGTCTGAATCCGGGCAACCCTGCCGGCGATCTCACGCAGCACGGGAAGGTGCTCGGGATGTTCCCGCCTGAAACGGTTGAATTTTTCTTCCAGTATGTCAAGACCCATAACCCGTCCGTATCCCTTCTGAAATATACCGCAACAGTACCCTCATCATTAAATAAATTACTGTAACACATATCTCATTCGAATAAAAGGTTCTGCCGTGCTTTCCCGTTGAGAGCGGCCTGTCTTTCTGTTACACTGTATGATATACAGTGCTGATCTGCTCCCGAGCCTGAAAACCGCTTACACTTGAGGAAGAAAGGATACACAGCGCCATGGAACCCGTTCGCGTTCGTTTCGCCCCGTCTCCGACCGGCTACCTTCATATCGGCGGTGCCCGGACCGCCCTGTACAACTGGCTGTTTGCCCGCAAGCATAACGGAACGTTCGTTTTGCGCATCGAGGACACCGACGCCGAGCGCTCAACAGAGGACTCGATCCGGGAGATACTGGACGGTCTTCAGTGGCTGGGCCTTCAGTGGGACGAGGGGCCGGTATTCCAGTCCGCGCGGATCGAGCAGCATTGCGAGGCTGCGCAGCGTCTGCTCGCAGAGGGCAAAGCCTACCGGTGCTTCTGCACCAGGGAGGAGCTCGAAGCCAAACGCGCGCGCGCGCAGGAACAGAAATCGGACTACAAGTACGACGGCACCTGCCGGCGCCTGTCAGCTGCAGAGGTTCAGGAACGTGAGTCCCGCGGCCTGCCCTCCGTCATCAGGTTCAAAACCCCGCGCGACGGCGAAGCCGCAGCGTTTGACGATGCCGTGTACGGACACATCGAAAAACGCCATGAGGATATCGAGGATTTCGTTATCGTGCGCTCGGACGGCAACCCGCTGTATCTTTTGAGCAACGCCGTCGACGACACTATCGACAGAATAACCCATGTCATACGCGGACAGGACGGCCTTGGCAACACCCCGCGACAGATTCTCCTCTATAAAGCGCTCGGGCACACCCCGCCGGTGTTCGCCCACATGTCGCTGACGCTCGATACGAAAAAAGCCAAAATTTCCAAGCGCCGGCACGGCGAGGCGGTCACGGTTTCCTATTACCAGCGAAACGGCATGCTGCCCTGGGCGCTGTGCAACTTTCTGGCGCTCCTGGGGTGGTCGACGCCCGACGACCGCGAGTTTTTCAGCCGCGAAGAGCTCATCGAAGCCTTCAGCCTCGAGGGAATCGCAAAGCACAACTCCATTTTCAACTACTCTCCCGGTGATCCCAAAAACTGGACCGACCCCAAGGCGATCGCCATGAATGCGCGATACATCAGTTTGCTCCCGCTTGACGAGCTGAAGCCCTATGTGCGCGACGAGCTGAAAAAGCATGATCTGTGGGATGATGCCTACGACGGCGCTGAAAGCGCCTGGTTCGACGACGCTCTTTCACTGATCAGAACCCGGATGCACAGCATTGCCGAGTTCGCCGAGAAAGGTCGTCCGTATTTTTCCGACGATTTTCCTTTCGAGGAAAAAGCAGTCGCAAAAAATCTCAGGAAAGACCCCGGCCTGAAATCGTATCTTCCCCGGCTGGCAGACGAGCTCGATCGCCTGGATACCTTTGATGAGGAAACCCTGGAGCAGACGATCCGTGAGCTCAGCGAATCGCTGGGCGTCAAGGCCGGCCTGCTCATCAATGCCGCACGCACCGCCGTTACCGGCCAGTCGGCCGGACCCGGCCTCTTCGAGCTGCTGGCAATCGTCGGCCGGGAACGCACCGTCAAACGACTGCGCAGCGCCGTCACGCTGACGGGTGCAGACAGGCCGTAATGTCGTAAACTCCTGCGGGATTTGGTCATGAATATACTGCAGTATTCATATTCCGCATTGTTTCTGCCGGCTGCAGCCGCCGCCTGCATTCTTTCCTCCTGCGGGTCCGATACCGCCCCCCCTGCTACTGTTCGGGAAAAACCTTCAGCGGAACCTGCTGCTCCCTCGGCGCAGGACGGCACGGGAACCGCTTCCGTCACTCCGGCTGATGATGTCGTGTGCAGCCGTCCCGGCACCTGGACGATCACCTACACGGCCGGTCAGGCCGGAATCGCCGAAGGCGGCGGCATCGCCGTGCACATTTCGCCGTTCTGGGGCTGGACGCCCCCGCAAACCGGCAATCCGGCTGCACCGGGACATGTTACCGCAGAATGCTCACGCCCTGACATCGAACTCGACGTTCAGGCTGTCGGCACGAATCATTACATCCTTGTCCGTCTCGGGAAGGGCGCACTTGCAGGCGGCGACACCGTGACCGTCACCTACGGCGATACCGGCGGAGGCGCCCGGCCTGAGGCCCGTGCCCGTGCCGACCGTTATGCCGAGCAGCACGAGCGCTTCTATATCAAAGTCGACGGCGACGGCGACGGTTATTTTTTCCCGATAAAAAAGCATCCGGCGATCACCATTCTCCCCCGCACGGCGTTCCGTCTGCAGGTTGCGGCCCCGTCAACCGTCACGCGCGGCACGCCGTTCAGAATGTGCGCCGCTGCGCTTGACGACCGGGACAACCGCATTCCGTCATACCGCGGGGAGGCATCGGTTGCGTCGATACCGGCCGGCGCCGAATGCAAAAAGGTTCCCTCAGAGAACGGCCGTATCTGCTGGGAATGCCTGGCAGATGCCGAAGGAATATTCCGTTTCCGCGTTCGGGACGCCCGGTCCGGTATCGAGGGGATTTCAAACCCGGTCGCCTGTTCGGCACAGGAGCCGCGTTACCGCCTCTACTGGGGCGATCTGCACGGTCATTCGCAGCTCAGCGACGGGACCGGTACAGCCGATGACTACTACCGGTACGCCCGCTGCAGCGCCGGGCTCGATGTCGCCGCCCTGACCGATCACGATGCCTGGGGTTTCGACATGCTCGATGATCATCCCGAAATCTGGCAGCGCATCAAAGCAGCTGCAGGGCGCCACAACGCCCCCGGATCGTTCATTACCTTTATCGGCTATGAATGGACAAGCTGGAAATTCGGTCACAAGCATGTGCTCTTTCTCGGCGAGCCGGCCCCCCTGTGCAGCTCACGCAAAGAAGAATGCGATGAGCCCCGCGAGCTCTGGGCATGCCTTTCCTCCTGTAGAGCGATGACCCTGTCACACCATGTGGGAGGCGGCCCCATCGGGGCCGACTGGAACCACCATGACCCCGAGCGTGAGCTGCTGGTCGAAGTCTGCTCCATTCACGGCAACTCGGAATACCGCGGCTGCAGGGCTTCTATTTACAATCCGCAGCCGGGGTCCTTTGTGCAGGATGCGCTCAGCCGCGGCTTCCGCCTCGGCATCATCGCGAGCGGCGATACGCACAACGGCCACCCGGGCATGGGCGATCCCGCATCCCCGGTAGGGGGCCTTGCAGGTATTTACGCTGAAGAGCTCACCCGGGAAGCAGTATGGAGCGCCCTGAAAAACCGGCGCGTCTACGGGACCAGCGGGGCGCGCATTATCGTCGATTTCAGCGTCAACGGTCACATGATGGGAAGCACCATACCAGGGGGACCCGATACGGAGCGGCGCATTGCATATTCGGTGACCGGCAGCAATGTGCTTTCCCGTATAGTTCTGGTAAAAAACGGCAGTGACTATCAGACGTGGGAGCCCGGAAAAAAAAGCCACTCCTTTTCCTTCGTGGACCGTACTTCAGATCGCGAGGTCGATTATTACTACCTGCGCGTCGTGCAGGCCGACGGTCATATGGCGTGGTCGAGTCCCGTCTGGGTCGAGTGAAAATATATCAGCCTGCTTATTCCCGTTGAAACAGTTCAGAAATGCTGGTAGAATTCTAAAAAGTATCAAACGATGCCGACACCGTTTTCCGTGCTGTGAAACGACGGCGCATACCCGGAGGCCCTGACCATGACAGGCACAAAGGAAATCAGGCTGCTGCTCGACCTGCAGGACGAGCGCGACCGAAAATTATATGAGAATGTAATGGCCTTTGCCCGCCGGCACGATATCACCGATGAGTCAGAAGCACTGAAAGCCTTCATGGCGTATCTTCACTTCCTGGGAGTAGACATGAATGCGCTTGCCGCTAAAATAAAAGACCTGCAGTAGTGCCTGCAGCCTGCAAAGGATCAGACGCTCCATGAAAATCGTATCGTTTGTCTCTGAAACCAGGGAATCTGTTATCGACAGGCTCACCGGGATAGCAGGGCCCGGCAGTTTGCAGCGGCGCACCGTTCCGTTCAGGGTCGGCGAGGCTGATGTGGCGGTCGTGCGGGGAGGCCCGGTTGAAAAAGCCTGCATGACGCACCTGACCATGAGCGGCGTGACCCCGCCGGAAGCCGCCGAACCCGTCGATTACATGGTTTTTCAGCTCGAGATTTTCCCCGCCCACCCGCGATGCCCGATGGGCCACTTCAACACTGAATGGTCGCTTGCCGGCAACGGCCCCTATCACATGAACCTTGACATCTTCCCGGCACTCGACTGCGACGGGGATACGGCTGCCGTCAAAGCTGCCATGGATGATGTTGCCGTCAGGCACGGTGCAGACCCCGCAGCCATCCGCAACGGCCTTGACGAGCATTACAGCATGGACCACTTTGACCGGCCCCTGTCCGCCAGGGCAGGCTGCAAGCTTATGCACCTGCAGAACGACCGCCTTGATTTCTTCATCGATGCCTATCACGCTTTTTTCGAAAGCTATGTGCAGCTGCTTGTGAAAAACACAGGAATGCCGTACACCGAAGATGACATGCAGAGCAAAATGCGCCGCAACGGAAAATGGCTCGAGTACATCACGCTCAAGGATGCGGCCGTCAAGATGGGTCTTGCCGCGGGCATCCCCCCTGATGTCATACTGAGCCTGAGCTTTCCGCCGTGCGCATCTTTTTAGGCGATCAGAACCGGCAAACGGGAACGGAACGCACACAGCACGGATTCACCGCAGCAGCCCGGCAGCGGCGCCCCCTTACCAGCAGACTGCGATCGTCCACAGGAAGAAATCCGGTGCTTCGATGGGTGCAATCAAACCCGAGGAGTTGATCCCGCTCGACGATGCCGAGTGCTTTGAATAAAGATACAACAATACAGTACAGACCGGCGGTTTTGTCATTCCCGCACAGGCGGGGATCCAGTCCTTAAAAAACCGTGCGATCGCTTTATTTCTACGTGCCGGTTTCTTCTCCCGCATCAGGCGCGTCATCATTCTGCTTGTCCGGCACCACCCGATACTCGGGATTGGGGCTGACACCGCCGGCATAATCTTTTCCCTTGTCGACAATGACCGCCCGCCACTTCCTCTTTTCAGTGTTCCGGGTGGAAAAGAGAACCGCACCGATAATGTAGCTGTGGCCCGCCTGGGCATCGACGCTGAGCATGGTCGAGGGCTGCAGAAAGCTCATGCCCCGGTCAAGGGCGACCATAACCGTGTGGTACCCCGTGTCGAGCTCGATCACATCCGGATAGCGCCACACCCGGTCGATACCCTTTCCCATCTCCGGCTTTTTGCCGTCGACTTTACGGACAACCAGCCCGCCGCCGACATACAGCCTGGCTGTTTCTTGCGGGGTCATGGCCGGAGTCTGATAGGTTTTGCTGCTTTTGAACATACTGCATCCGCCTGCAGCACATGCCAGTGAAACAATAAACAGTACCGTTACAGATCTTTTCATGCTTCGGCTCCTCTGAAGTAGTACCACGCCTCATGTCTTTTTCGATTTTCCGTCGAGTTCCTTTCGCAACGCTTCGGCCATCCGTTTTCGCTTGACCGGCTTTCTCAGAACGGTTTTTATGCCTGCTGCGCGGGCGCGCTCCGGCGTGACCTGATCGCTGTAGCCGGTGCACAGCAGAACCGGCACGCGGCTGTTGATGCGCCTGATCTCTGCGGCAAGGTGCAGACCGTCCATACTGGGCATTGTCTGGTCCGTCACCACGATATCAAAATCACTGTTCGAGCTTCTGAAAACATCCAGGGCTTCACGGCTGCTGCGCACCGCGGTCACCCGGTAGCCGAGCGACTCAAGGATCTGTG
The DNA here is from genome assembly GCA_964518865.1 of uncultured Thermodesulfobacteriota bacterium. Classification (GTDB taxonomy): domain Bacteria; phylum Desulfobacterota; class WTBG01; order CAIYCZ01; family CAIRTM01; genus JANQGV01. The sequence continues at coordinate 9,435 of CAZFIB010000039.1, read as the reverse complement.
CCTGGCTTGCAACGATATGCTTTTCGTCATCCACGAACAGTACACGTTCGTTCCCTTTTGGAAAATCTTCCGTGTTTTCGTCGGTTTTCGTCTCTGCGCTGTCAAAGCGCGGCAGAAGAACGGTAAAGGTCGTTCCCGAACCCGGCGTGCTGGCAACGTTTATCGTGCCGTCGTGCTGCTTGACGATACCGTGGACGGTCGCAAGCCCCATGCCCGCCCCCTCGCCCGTTTCCTTGGTGGTGAAAAAGGGATCGAAAATCCGGTCGATGATTTCCGGTTCGATACCGGTTCCGGTGTCGCGCACAACCAGCTGAATATACGCGCCCGGTCGAATCTTTCCGTACAATTTTGCTTGAGCTGCATCCAGGCCGGTCTCGCGCAGGTGCAGTTCGAGCAGCCCGCCATGTTCCTGCATGGCATATGCGGCATTCGTGCAGAGATTCATGAAAAGCTGCTGAACCTGAGTTGCATCTGCAAGCACGCGCGCATTTGTTTCCGAGACATGGCGGATCTCGATCGTGGTGGGCAGCATTGCGCGCAGCATTTTCATGGACTCCTCCATGATGCTCGAAAGACGCACGGGCCTTTTTTGTCCTATGCTGCGCCTGCTGAAGGTCAGAATCTGATCGACCAGTTTCTCGCCGCGTTCGGCGGCACCCAGTACCTGCTTGAGATTATCCTTCAGCCTGGAATTTTCCTCACAGGAGTCACATGAATATAGCGACATCTCTGCGAAACCGACGATCGCCGATAAAATATTGTTGAAATCATGTGCTATGCCGCCCGCCAGCCTGCCGAGCGCTTCCATTTTCTGAGCCTGCCTGAGCTGCTGCTCGAGAACGGTTTCCTGGGTGATATCGCGCATCAGGGCCACATAATTGGTAATAACACCCTTGTTATTGCGTATCGGAGAAATCGTTGCTTCTTCATCAAACGGGGTTCCGTCCTTACGGGATCGCAGGAACCTGCCTTTCCACATCCTGCCGGCCATGATTTTCGCAACCATCGCGCGATAGAACTTCCGGTCCTGGCGTTCGGATGCAAGAAAGCTGATGTGCCTGCCGACCGACTCCGCCCGGGTAAACCCGCTTGTGCGAATAAAAGCGGGGTTGACATACAGAATGGTGCCACGGGTATCGGTAATGAGAATACTTTCATCAGCCTGTTCAATGGCCGTCTGAAGTCGAATGCGCTCTTCCTCGGACTGCCTGCGTTCTGTAATGTTCCGTATAAAAAAGGTGACGCCCATAACTTCGCCGCTGTCGCTGAAAATCGGATTTGTGGAGGTCTCCAGAATGACGGTACGGTCGTCTTTGCGGAACTGCTGCTCGATGATGATATGCTCGCCGTCAAGCGTCCGGCCGAGCACGTCGAGCCAGTCCCGGTGCTGTTCGATTGGTGCGAAATCCAGAACGCATGAACCTTTTTCAAGCCGGCCGCCGAACAGGTCGGCAAATGCAGAGCGGAATGCCTTGTTGGTGGTGATGATACAGGATTCGCGGTCTACGGAACAGATCAGGTCCTGCGTGTTGTCGACAAGCGCCGTGAGGTTCGCCTCGCTCTCCCGCAGAGCAGTTTCAGCCTGCCGGCGTTCCGTGATGTCCCGGGCGATACCGACCGCACCCGTGACCTCGCCGCCTTTGTCTTTGACGATTGATATATTGAGTTCGACGGGACATGCCGAACCGTCTTTTCTCAGCCATGCGGTTTCATATTTTTCAAAAAGGTCTTTTTTAAACAACCGCTCGATCATTGCCGGGTCGGTTGCCGTAGCGTAATGCTTGTGCGAAAGCGAGGAGGCGTTTTTACCGATCAGCTCCTCTTCGCTGTAGCCGAGCATTTCAACCACTGCTTTATTGATTCGTGTAATCGCGCCACCGGCATCCGTAACGATAATGCCGTCGCTGATTGCGCGGAACAGGTTTTCAAAAAAACCGGTCTCGGCGTATTCCTCATTCCTCTGTTCGGCTGTTTTTTCGCGGGTCATTGTTCTGTTTGATTACGGAGTGTGCAACGTTGATGAGCATTGCCGCGCGAACCCTTTTCCGATCCGGCCGGAAACGATTCGCTCAGAAGCCCCCGAACATACGCAATCATAATATTTTACATATACTAATTTTCCATCACATGGCAAGTATTATACACACATGTATATTCACTGCAATATTCAATCTTTACTTTGTATCCAGTATTATAATAGTATGTATTATCATTAAAAAAATGCTGAGGTTCAGCCTGCCATGCTGTCGTCCCTGCCACCGTCTGTGCGACGCCTGATGCCTGCCGGCATTATGCTTTCAATAATCGTGATCGTCGGAACCCTCGGCTATATGGCGGTCGAGGGCTGGGAATTGCTTGAGTCGCTGTATATGGTGATTATTACCCTTTTTACCATCGGATTTCATGAGGTTCACCCTCTCTCGCAGGCGGGCCGGCTGTTTACGATCTGCATAGCCGTAACCGGCGTCGGGACAGCCGTCTATGCCGGCGGTCAGATCATGGAAATAATCGTCGAGGGAGAGATTTTGGGCTACAGGAGGAAACGCAAGATGCAGCAAAAAATCAAGGACATGAAAAATCATTATATAATCTGCGGGCTGGGACGCACCGGTCATCAGGTTGCGGAGGAGTTCTGCGCGGCCAGGGTACCTTTTGTCGTTATCGACCGCAAGCCCGAAACCGCAGAGGAGCTGGAACTCAGGGGAATCCCTTATATCATCGGTGACGTGATTTCGGACGACAACCTTGAAGCTGCCGGTATCCGCACGGCAAAGGGCCTTGTCTGCACCGCCGATTCCGATGTCGCCAATAGCTCTATATGTGACCCTTTCCGCGCGTGCCCTCAATCCTGAAATCCATATTCTTGCGCGGGCAAGTGATATCGATATCGAAAAAAAGCTCAGAATGGCGGGTGCCGACCAGGTAATATCACCCTACTACATCTGCGGAAAGCGCATGGCCTCATGGGCTATGAAACCGGCCACCAGCGATTTCCTCGATACGGTAATGCATAACAGCAGCCTCGATTTCAGCCTGCAGGAAATCACGATACCGGAAGGCTCGACACTTGCCGGCAAAAACCTTTCCGATGCCGATATCAGAAAGAAATCCGGCGCCATGGTCCTGGCTATCCTGAAGCAGGACGGTACATTCAACCTGCAGCCGGCAGCTGAATCGCTCATACGGGCGGGAGACACATTTATCGTCATCGGCACCCCCGAGCAGCTCAGCCTGCTTAAAGAGGTTGCCGGCAGCGCGTGATTCTACCTCCGGCACACCGGGAGGGCTTCAGAAATGATTATGAATTCAAAAGGCATCTCGATCATTGTTCCTCAACGCAGCGGAAAAATGCGCCGGTATCTGCCTGCGCTCCTGCTGCGAACCTCGGTTCTCCCCGTATGCATGCTGCTGATCGCCTTACGCTCTGCGGCAGCGATCGATGCTTCCGCAGACAACAGCAGTACCCCACCGTCATCCTCCGCTGTATACAGCCTTGATTTTTTCTGCCTGAAACAGAATCATTCCATCGGCGCCTCGCAGCTGCTACTGAGTGACAACGGCAGCATGCGCCTCAGAATACAGCAGGAAACAATCACCTGCACGTCCGGCAGTTACAGTATCAACGGATTGAGCCTCAGCGGAACCGTTTCATTCGTGCTGCCGCAAAAAACCCATGTGCGATATACTCTGAAGCTCAGGGGCCTTATCATACCCGGCAGCTTTATGGCGGGGTTGGCCACGCTCAGCGAATACAGCACAAACGAAAGGCACATACAGGATATCCCCTTTGTTTTCATCGCTTCACAAAAGAACGGAACCGACACCAGACGCCCCGGCGTACTGCCGTTTTAATACACTCCTCTCTATTTGTAATCCGTTCACGAGTGTATTAATAACACTAAATTAACAATTATTTAACACTTCTCGCAAACCCTCTTAAATATTACTATTTTATATTGTTATTGTTGTCTGGAAACTCGATTAACTGTCGGAGACACCCCTATGTTCCTCATACGATGGCTGCGCTCGAAAATCGGTATTAAACTGTTGCTGTATATGACCGGTATTCTTGTCGGAACCCTCATTACGCTCAGCTACATAGGAACCCGTCAGGTTAAAACATTCGGCGAGTATGCCGCCTCAGCGAACGAAGCAGGCATAAAAGAAAACACATCGGCTTTTCTCGAGCGCATTACTCATGAACAGGCCGCACGCTATGAAAAAACATTTCAAAACATCAGCGCGGCTGCCGGTTTTATGGCCAGCCACGCGGCCTTTCTGCTCGACAACGAAGCCATGTTCGGAGAAAAGTCCCGCAATCCGGCGGACACGCTGATCCGATGTCCGGCGAACGAAATCTTCACAAACAGTGCTTCGGCGACAGCCATGGTCAACTACTGGGGGTCGCTTGAGCTCGATGAGAATATTTCCACGCTGCACAACTGCCTCTCCTACCTGGACCCCGTACTGCAGAATATCCAGCAGCGGCTGCCCGAATCCGTGGCTGCGTTTATTATCACGGAAAACGGCATGCAGCGTTATTTTCCCAATATCGCCAAAGGTCCTGATCTGCCACCGGCCGCGGAATACGACATGCGTTATGAGAACTACTATATCAGTGCCGGACCCATTATGAATCCTGAGAAAAAAACCATCTGGACCAGCATCTACCAGGACACCGCCGGTCACGGTCTTGTCATAACCGCAGCCAGCCCGGTCTATACGTCCGATGGGACTTTTCGCGGTACGATCGGAATCGATGTTACCCTGCAAAGCATTGTCGATGAAATTCTCTCTGATAACAAGCGGCATGACCACAAGGGCCTTGAATATATGGTCCCCTTTCTGGTCGATGATGTCGGGGTGATCATCGCCATGCAGCAGCCCTACCTCGAAAAGCTCGGTCTCAGGCTTCATGACGACCAGCTGCTGCTTCCCGGCGTTGTGCTGGTGCACAGCCTGCTCGATTCGGCGTACAAGGAGATACGCGATCTCGGCAAACAGATCCTGACAAAAGAATATCAGTCAAGCCGGGTTGTCCTTGATGAAAATGCCTATATCCTGGCATCCCACAGCATGCCGTCGACCGGCTGGCGGTTCTGCTTCCTGATACCCGAGGAATCGCTGCTGCGCTCTGTCATCGATACCAAAGAAAAGCTCGGTGCAACGGTCAAAAAGCTCACCGGAAACTTCATACTGGTAACCCTCTGGGCTTTTCTGGCGGCGCTGATATTTGCGTCCCTGCTGCTTCGTAATTTCATCAACCCGATGAAGAAACTGACCGATGCCACCGCTCGCGTGCGCGACGGCGACCTCGATACCCGTATACACCTCAAGCGCAATGATGAAATCGGCCTGATGGGCAATGCCTTTAACGAAATGGTTGCAGGCCTTGCAAAGGCCAGGCAGGCCGAAGAGCGCTACACCCAGCGGCTCGAATCCGAGGTGCAGGACAGAACCCGTGAAATAACCGATAAAAACCTTCAGCTTGAGCAGACGCTGAAGGACCTTGAGGCGGAAGTGGAAAACAGGCGCAGAACCGAAGATAACCTGCGCGAGGCCAACAAAATGCTCAGAAACCGCGAGCATGAGCTCAAGGCCAGCGAAAACGATCTTCGTGAATCGAACGAGTTCATTGAAAATGTCTTTGAAACAGCCGGTGACGGCATTTTCATAACCGATACGGAGGGCCGTATCATACGCGTCAACAGGCTCGGTGCTGCCATGATCGGATACGAGGAAGGCGAGCTCATCGGCAGGCACATGACCGAGATAACGGGGCGGCCCGGCGGCGACACCGGGAGCATGCCGCCGATAATCGAGCAGCTCCTCCGGAAGGGCACCATCGAGGGGTTTGAGACGCACCTTGTCAAGCGTGACGGCTCTGCTGCGCCGGTCGAAATAAACGCCAACATTCTTCGGAACAGCAACGATGCAATGACCGGTGCTGTCTGCTCGGTACGCGACATTACCGAGCGGCTGCGTGCCGAGGAGGAACGCACCCGGCTCATATCCGCCGTTGAGCAGGCCTCGGAGCTTATCGTTCTCATGGGGCCCGACGGAACCCTGCAGTACATGAATCCTACCATCAGCAAGCTTACCGGGTACAGCCCTGAGAAATCGGTCGGCACAAATCCGTTCGCCGAGGGCGGCGGGCTGTACGACCGGAATTATTACAAAGAAATATGGGATACCATCAACCGGGGTCAGATGTGGAAGGGGCAGATGACCATGAAAAAATCCGACGGCGGTGCCTGTGAAATAGAGATGACCATTTCACCCATACGCGACCGCTTCGGCAAGATCATCAGCTTCGTCTCCATAAGCCGTGATGTCAGCAACGAGATCAAAATGCAGCAGGAGCTTCGCCAGGCCCAGAAAATGGAGGCTATCGGCACCCTGGCCGGCGGCATCGCCCATGATTTCAACAATATCCTGGCCGTTGTCATGGGCTATCTCGAAATGTCCATCGAAATGGTCGACAGCTCCTCGCAGCTGTACAGAAATCTCAAGCAGGTCCTTTCGGCTGCGGACCGGGCGCAAAACCTCATCGAGCAGATACTCACCTTCAGCCGCCAGACCGAGCAGGACAAAAAACCCATAAGCATTTCTCCGGTTATCAAGGAAACAATAAAATTCCTGCGCGCTTCGCTTCCGGCCACGATCACCATGCAGCAGAACCTTACCGCCGAGAATGACATAGTGATGTCCGACCCCACGCAGCTGCAGCAGATAGTGATGAACCTGTGCACAAATGCCAAGCATGCCATGCAGGAAACGGGCGGGGTTATCGAAATAAGCACTTCCGAAGAATTCCTTGACATAGAGGAGGCAATCGAACATTCTAACATCAGCCCCGGCCGCTATATAAAGCTATCCATTCGCGATACCGGCTGCGGCATGGAGCAGTCGGTTCTCGATAAAATTTTCGATCCGTTTTTCACCACCAAAGCACCGGGAGAGGGTACCGGCCTGGGGCTTTCGGTAGTACACGGAATCATAAAAAGCTATCACGGCAGCATACGGGCTTTCAGCACTCCCGGCAAAGGTACGCGGTTCGATTTATACCTGCCGCTTGTTGAAACCGAAAAGCCGCAGGCCGGCAGCGACGTGCAGGAGGAAGTCCACGGCGGCACGGAAAAAATACTGGTCGTCGATGACGAGCAGCAGATCGTCATAATGATGCAGCAGATGCTCGAGACGCTGGGCTACAGTGTCACCGCCAGAACCAGCAGTATCGAGGCGCTGGAGTGCTTCCAGGGCCACCCCGAAAAATACGATCTGGTCATCACCGATCAGACAATGCCGAACATGACCGGCGCCGAACTCGCAAAACGCCTGCTGGCGATCAGGCCGGATATACCGATCGTGCTGTGCACCGGCTACAGCGAAGTGATCAACGAAATCGCCGCCAAGTCACTCGGCATACGTGAATACATGCTCAAACCGATCATACGGGCTGATCTTGCAAAGGCGATCAGAAGAGCACTTGAACGGACTTAAAAGGAGTAGGGATGGCCGCTACAATACTTGTGATCGATGACGAAGCACAGCTCAGAGGCATGATGAGGCAAATGCTTGAAAACGAAGGCTATGTCGTAACCGAAGCGCAAAACGGCGAAGAGGGAATACGGATGTACCGGCAGAATCCCGCCGACATAATCATCACGGATATCGTCATGCCCGAAAAGGAGGGTATAGAAACGATCCGGGAGCTGCGCAGGGATTTCCCCGATGTCAAAATCATCGCCGTATCCGGCGGCGGCCGCATCGACCCCAAGGAATATCTTCACCTCGCCCTGAAAATCGGGGCGGCACAGACCCTCAAAAAACCGTTCAAGCGCAACGAGCTTCTGGAAGCGATCCGGGATGTGCTCGGCAACAGCGAAGGGCTGGAATAACTTCTTTATTTCATTACCTCTTTGTTTTTCTGCCTGATTGTTCTCCCAAGGAACATACGGTAAGTCTTTGATATTCCGCAGTGCACTTCACACTATTCCAGAGCCTTTTTCTGCTGCCCGCCTGGCGGTGCGAGCATGCAGGAGCTGTTTCAGCTGCGATCTTTTTCGCGGCCGGAGGCCGCTCCCGGCTGCACTATTTTGATGCCTGCCATAGTACCTGCACCCATATGTTCATTACATGAATAACCCCGGCCCCGCCCGGGGTCAAATGCTCGCAATGACAGTAAAATAACGTTATGGAAATATCATCTGCTTACCATATGCTCATCTGGAGCCCGATTCCTGTTACTTCCCAGAAGCCAATATTTCAAGGATGTCCCTGCTGTTATATGATCGGCATTTTTCTGATAAAATATTATCGTTATCGGCCGTGACACGCCCGGTCTTTAGCCGGGCCTTTGGCCGCCCCGGGCCGGGCCCACGTCACGGGAGTTGCAAACAAATTACAGCGAAACCCGGATCGTATATGGCGGCGACCATAGCGATCCGGATTACCCGTTTGAAGCCTATCTGTAAAAAAAACGGTACGGCCGGTCGGTAACGGTGTATGCCGAAACAGCCCGCCCGGTTGACATAACACACCTTCTCAGACCGAAACGCCACGTAAGCCGACAGCGCCGACGCCTCTATTTTTCTCAAAACGGCCTGTGCCCATATCTTGCGACAGCGTTTTTATTGACATACCACCGCCCCCGGCCTATACTTTTTTCTTCGAAAAGCAAGTTCTTATCACAGTGCCTCCGGGCATTTTTGAACAGCCTGAAAAAAACGACTTTTTCAACGACCTGCTGTTATTTATTGAATAGTTGACTGGCCCTATTTTATTATGTTTAATTTACTAAAATGGCATTTTTCCCTACCGAAACGTTTTGTAATCACTTAAAATTTAATATTATGTAAGGCGCATCGAAATTCTTATAAAAGGGGTATGCGTTATGAAAAGGGTAACCACATACGGTTTATTCACTTTATTATTCATAGGATTGTCTTTTTCCCAAACCTCAGCTCAATGCAGAATTGAGTGGTGGGGCGCTCATAACGGTACGGTTTCTACTTCCCAAACCTCCATGACACAAACGGCTGCTGAAGAAGCATTCGATGCCATCTTCAACTTTTACCCCGATTCATGGGATGATACATGTTACGAGACATTTGAGGACTATTCAGTCCCTCCTCTTTTTACATATTATGAATCATTTTCCGTATGCACTGACGGAACTTTTGAAGAATTTGAATATAATACCCACGATCCCGCTTGTTATTTTGGATGTTCATACAGTGGCAACTGGCTTGTAACCTGTGAGCCGACATATGTCAGCATCTCTTCTTTTAGCGCAACCCCCGACAATGGTGCGATTATCATTGTTTGGTCAACCGCATCAGAAATCGACAACGCCGGTTTCAACATCTACCGTGCCGAATGAGTTATAACTGAAAGTTGTGTTTGAGAGAAAAAGCGGTGTATCCTTTCGGA
>CAZFIB010000038.1:0-36725 GCA_964518865.1 uncultured Thermodesulfobacteriota bacterium | reverse complement strand
CCCTGTTTTCAGGGGCCAACGAGTTTTTTTATTTTTTAGATGGTGAATCAGGGGGCATCGGCTTCGTCATGAGCGCCTGCCGAACACAGCCGTGCCGATTCTCACCATGGTCGCCCCCTCTTCGAGCGCCACCCGGTAGGAGTCCGACATGCCCATGGAAAGAACCTGCATGTCGACCCCGGAAATGCTGCATGCGGCAAGTTCGTCGAAAAGCCGGCGCGTGTGCCGGAAGTGCGGCCGGCTGTCTTCCGGGTTACCGGTCAGGGGCCCCATGGTCATGAGCCCCTTCAGGTGCAGGTGCTCGAGCGTGCCGGCCTCGGCCGCAAACGCCTGCAGAGACGCCGAATCAGGCCGAAAGCCGGCTTTGGCCGCCTCGCCGCCGATATTTATTTCTATCAGAACAGGAATACTTTTCCCGATACGCCCGGCCCGTATGTTTACGGCACGTGCTTTTTCCGGTGAGTCGATAGTCTGAATCCAGTCAAACAGCTGCAGGGCCTTGTTGATCTTGTTTGTCTGCAGGCCGCCGATCATGTGCCACACGACCTCGCAGGCCCGATCTCCCAGCGCGGTAATCATATGTTCGGCTTCCTGTACGTAATTATGCCCGAAGTGCACGGCGCCGGCATCGAGCGCCTCGCGTATCTCATCCGCTGTTCTGGTCTTGGCGGCCAGTACCACGGTGACGCCTGCGGGGATTTCCTTCATGAGTGTCTGAACGTTTCCGGTGATGCTCACGCGTGCGGTCCTTCTGCTGTGCTTCAGGGTTTGACAAACGTGCGCCAGCCGGCGACGATCGACCCGGGGCGCAGGTCGAGCGCTCCGCCCGCCTCGGCAACCGGGGTGAATCCGCACTGACTGCACTCCACCGCCCCCCTGCTTTTGACATAGCAGCCGGCGGTTACGGTTCCGTCCGGATCGACATTGATCAGGATATCATCATAGCAGCGCCATGAATTGTCGATCATGGCGCGCAGCATTCGCGAAGAGTTCATGATCGGGAATCCCTGCCTTTTCAGCAGCAGGGCGCTTTCGAGCGCTGCCCGGCGCTCCTGTGCTGAAAGCTTCAGGGACTCCTCCCCCTGGTTGTAGGGGTAAAACAGCTGCACGGTTATACCCCGCACGGCGGGAAAGGTCTGCAGCAGCCGGACCAGGTCGGGCAGCTCGCGCCAGTTTTCCCGGTTCAGCGTACAGTGTATCAGCACTTTCGGATGCGCCGTGGCGGCCAGGGTCGCACATATCCTGTCGAACGAACTGCTGCGAAGCCGGTCGTGCGTTTCCTTCAGCCCGTCGATGCTGACCCAGACCACATCGGCCGCAACATCGATGGGCAGCGTACCGTTGGTGGTCAGGCCGACCCGCACGAAGCGCAGCCGCGCATAATCGACAAGGTCCCGGATACCGCGCTCACCGTCACGCCACAGCATGGGCTCGCCGCCCTCGAACATGACGATCCGGCAGCCGCGCCGCTGCAGCTCGTCGAGGCTTTGACGTGCCGTATCCCACGACATGTGGGCCCCGGATTCCCGGGCCCGGTGATGAAACGGGCAGGCGCTGCAGGCAAGGTTGCAGTGAAACGTCAGCTTGAAGCTCGCCAGCAGCGGCACGCGCCGGCCAAGGCGCCGCTGCAGAAAAAAAAGAAAAAAACCGTACAGCCAGTGAGGTCGCTTCATGTGTGCAGTGTGCTTTTTGCGGTAATGCGGTTAAAACAGAATATGCACCATTGAAAAATCATCTTCCATTGTTTTCGAGCCCTGAAAATCCTGGACGAACTTAAGAACCTGATCGACTTTGGCGCCCTCCCCGGAAGCCGGTGCACCCAGCTGTTCGACAAATACCGAAAAGTCAAGGATCTTCCCGTCCCGGCCGAACACTTCATAGGCGCCGTCACTGAAAATATACAGGCCGGCATACGCCCCCAGGCTGCAGGAAGCGCTGGGAAACTCGACATCGGGAAACCCGCCGATAATCGGGCCGTCGGTTTTGAGGCGGCTGACGACCGCGTCTGCCTCGCTCGGACCGGTTACTAAAATCGCCGGCGGGTGGCCGCCGCTGGCATACAGGATATCCCGGGTTCGGCGGTTGAACACGCCGTACCACATGGTAAAAAAAAGCCCGTTGTGGTTGTCCATCTGAAAGCTGCCGTTCAGGGAGCGCATGACCTGGGCCGGGTCATGCAGGTCGGTGTAGGCAAGCGTCTGAGACCGCAAAACATTCATAACCGATATGGACAGCAGGGCCGATCCGACACCGTGGCCGCACACGTCGAGCAGGTACATCGCCAGGTGATCGTCGTCGAGCCAGTGGTAGCCGAAGGCATCGCCGCCGAGAGAGGTGGAAGGAATAAAGCGCCAGTCGGTCGTAATCGGACCGTCAAGCGGTTTGGGCAGCAGCGACCTGACATAATCGGCGGCCTGGGAAAGTTCGTCGGCCAGCGCTTTCTGGCTTTTGAGAAGGGCATCGTAGGCTTCATTGCGCTCGAGCATGCTTATGTAGCCCCGGGAATGGTGCCGGATACGGGCGATAAGCTCGATTTTATCGGGCAGCTTTACCAGGTAATCGTTTGCGCCGAGGGCAAAGGCTTCGGCCTTGATTTTCGGATCCTCCTTGGCTGAAAGAACGATCAGCGGTATATCGCGCAGGGCGGCATTGGCCCGGAAAAACTTGACCAGTGTCAGGCCGTCGATTTCCGGCATAACAAGGTCCTGCAGAATAACAGTGGGGCGAAGCTCTTCTGCCCGCAGAATCGCCTGCGTCGGGTCCTGGACAAAGTGAAAGGATATATCCTGCTCATCTTCCAGCATGCGCCGCACCGCCTCACCGATCATAAACTGATCGTCTATGAGCAGAACCTTGATTTCATGTTGTGAGATTGTTGTATGCAGTGTAAGCGAACCGGCATCCGGCCTGTCCATAACTGCTCCTTGATTCAGTGTGCATAAAGCGTTTCGAGTTTTTGAGTTATTTTTTCAAGCGATAAAATATCCACCGCCGCCTTGAGCTCGGCAGCAGCTTTCGGCATGCCGTAAACAACGCTCGAGCCTCTGTCCTGGGCGATGGTGTGCCAGCCGCAATCGCGCAGACGCTTGAGCCCCTGCGCCCCGTCGGAGCCCATGCCGGTCAGCAGCATGGCGGTAGACGGCTCAGGCCAGTTTTCGACGACACTGTTGAAAAAAACATCCACCGACGGCCGGTACGGTGTTTCCCGTGGAGTGTCGGTATAATACAGACGGCAGTCGGGCCGCATTACCAGGTGATCGTTTGTTCCGGCGATGACAATTTCGCCCGGCGTGATCGGTAGACCGTTTTCTATAAGGTGTACGCGCATGTGCGTGTGATCGGCCAGCCATTCCGCCAGTCCGCGGGAAAAACGCACGTCCACGTGCTGCACAACGGCCACAGCCGCCCGGAACCTTCCGTGCAGCGCTGAAAATATATCGGCAAGCGCCTTGGGGCCCCCGGTCGACGCCCCCACCACAACCAGCGGCGGTACGGGTCCGGTGCTGTGCCTGACGGCGCTGCCGCCGCTCGGACCCGCGTGAGCCTGCGGCCGCCTGGCCGTGAGCCTGCGGATGGTATCGATTTTGTCGAGCAGGCTGTCGCGTCCTTCGAACTTCCCCCCCGCACCGATGCCCGGTGTAGCCACCGCATCCAGCGCACCGCACCCCATGGCATCAAAAACTTTCGACAGGTTGCCTTCGACCGTGGCCGTAACCACCAGAATGGGACAGGGGCTGGACTGCATGATGCGGCGCGTTGCCTCCACACCGTCCATGACCGGCATAATAAGATCCATCAGGATGATATCGGGCACATCCGCAGCGCACTTTTCAACCGCCTCCCTGCCGTCACGGGCGACCCAGGCTATTTCATGGTCCGGAACACTCTGCACCACACGCCTGAGAATTTCAACAGCGATGTTAAGATCGTTAACGATTGCTATTCTCATGGGGATCCCTGCCGATCAGGTCGACAACCGCCTTCAGAAAGGTATCGTCGTGGAAGCTGCTTTTCGTGAGATAATAATTCGCGCCGGCCTCAAGACCCCTGAGCCGGTCCTCCTTACGCTCTTTGTAGGAGACGATTATAACGGGAAGGTCTTTGAGGCGGTTGTCCTGCTTGACAAGCCTGGTAAACTCGAATCCGTCCATGCGGGGCATGTCGATATCGGTAACGATCAGATCATAGCCTCCCGACCGGGCGGCATTCCAGCCGTCCATTCCGTTGACGGCCAGATCGACATCATAGCCGCTGTTTTCAAGTATTTTCCGCTCGGTCTCACGGACCGTTATCGAGTCATCCACAACCAGGATGCTCTTTCTGCGGCGCAGGTAGCTCTCTGCCGGGGCGGCCCCGATTTTCCGCAGCTTCTGTCCCGAAAGAACCGTGTGGATGGTGCGCAGCATGTCTTCGACATCAACGATCAGTACGGGCGATCCGTCTCCCAGAATGGCAGCCGCGCTTATATCGGCTATCTTGCCGAGCCGGTGGTCGAGGGGCTGCACTACCAGATCCCGCTCGCCGTAGAAACGGTCGACCACGATCCCGTAGCGCTCGGCACCGTCGCCGATGACCACAACCGGCAGCACATCGTCGTCACGCGCGGTCCGCTCGAACTCGAGAACCTGGTGGGCATCGATCAGACCGATGTTGGTTCCTTCGACCGTGATGTACTGACGGTCTTCAAGCAGCTTCAGTTCCGCTATGGGAACCTGCAGGCAGCGCTCGATGCGGACCAGCGGAAAGGCATACTGCTCGCCGGCGATGTCCACGATCAGCGTCCTGATCACCGAAAGTGTGAGCGGCAGCTTGAGATGAAAAGCGGTTTTGCTGCCCGGCTCGCCATCGACCCTGACGCTGCCGCCGACATCCTTGATCATGGAGTGCACGACATCCAGGCCGACGCCGCGGCCCGAGATGTCGGTAACCGAGCGGGCTGTCGTAAAACCGGGCAGAAACAAAAACTCCAGAAGCTCATCGCGGCTGAGATCACCGGCCATTGAATCGCTGATCATTTTTCGCTCGACAACCTTTTCCCTGAGCTTCTCGATATCGATGCCGCGGCCGTCGTCGCTGACCGTAATGGTCAGCATACCGGCACGGTGCCCGGCCTCGATACGGACCACACCCTCTTCGCTTTTTCCGGCAGTCCTGCGCTCATCAGGGGGCTCTATACCGTGATCGATGGCATTACGAAGCATGTGGTTGAGCGGGGCCTCCAGCTTTTCGAGAATATCGCGGTCGACCTCGATTTGCTTTCCTCTGATTTCAAGCCGCACCTTTTTACCGAGATCGCGTGCGGTGTCGCGCACCATGCGCGCAAATCCCTGCACGCCGTCGGAAAAGGGGCGCATGCGGCTTCTGATGACCTCCTGGTGCAGATCGTTGGACAGCTTTGCGATCCGCCGTGCAAACAGCTCGAACTCGTTTATGTTCTCCGTGACCAGCCGGTTGAAATCAGCGGTCTTCTGCCCGGTTTCAGCCAGATAGCTGACGGCTTTTGCCGTAAAGGACCCGTCGCTGAACGATGCATCCAGGCGCTGCAGGGCGTCACTGATACCTGCGCCGCCCTTTTTGAGGCGCAGCATCGATTTTGCAAACGGCCCCATCCAGCGAGACTGCACGAGAAACTCTCCGGTAAGGCCCATCAGCCGGTTAAGATTGTCGGCGCTGACCCGCACAAACCGGTCATGCTGTGACGTCGCACCGTCCTGCTGCATTGGCACCGTCTCGCTGCGTTCCGGCGGGGGCTGCGGGGCGGGCGGTGCGTCGGGTGGCGGTGCCGGTGATACGGCGGGTTCGCCGGTACGGTCCGCGGGAGGAGTACCGTCCGGACCGCTGAACACGGCGGCGACGCCTGCGGCGACATCTTCAATCTGTGCGGCCTGGCCTTCCACCCACGTCGGCATTTCGCTCTCCCCGATCCCGGCAAGCTGTACGAACAGGTCGACAGCGCTCAGCAGCGTATCGATATGGTCGGCGGTCAGGTTCAGCGACTGTTCCTTGACCGCCACAAAACAGTCTTCCATGATGTGGGCAAGCTTCTCGATTGCCGACAGCTGCACGATGCGGGCTGCTCCCTTGATAGAGTGTGCAGCACGCATGAGCACCTCGGTGCCGCCCGCACCGGGCTGCGTTTCCAGCGCAAGCAGCCCGTCACTGAGCGCGGCGGCGTGGATTTCGAGCTCGGAGCGAAAAAGGCCGAGCATGGAATAGTCTGTAGATCCTGAGGTCATTATCCTGCCTGATGAAACGGTATCGTCTTATCCCAGACTTCTTTTCAGCGCACTCAAAATCAGTTCATGGTCAAGAAGCCCGATTTTTCTGTTTTCCCGGTACAGCAGGGCCGAGGCGAATGAGCGTTCCGCCTGCCCGACAGTTGCCGGGAGGGCTTCCGCTTCGGAAGACTGAAACCGGTACACACCGAGTATTTCGTCCACGGGAAATATCCATGTATCATTGTCCA
Organism: uncultured Thermodesulfobacteriota bacterium; assembly: GCA_964518865.1. Classification (GTDB taxonomy): domain Bacteria; phylum Desulfobacterota; class WTBG01; order CAIYCZ01; family CAIRTM01; genus JANQGV01. Next base: position 30,259 of record CAZFIB010000038.1, on the reverse strand, counting down.
GGGCGGTAATAATCAAACGCCGGTATATTTTTGCGGGAATGTCGCTATCCGGTGTTTCGTTCGGATCTATTTCAAGCAGCCTTCCCAGTGAAAAGCAGGGCTGCACCTTGCCGTGCACGTTTACGATCCCTTTAAGAACAGGGCTTTGCTTATGAGGCAGGCTGTGAACCGGGGAATCCTCGGTTATCTCGCTGACGATATGCGTTGAAAACGACAGCCACTCGCCGGCGATCCTGAACAGCACGGCGGAAAACGCGTGCTCTGGAGGGGGCTCCTTTTGCTGCGCCAGATGCAGTGTCCACTCCTGGATATACTCGGCAGGGGCCGGCCGTTCAAACAGCTGTACGGCAGCATGCTCGTAATCAGGACAGTTTTGACAGTGAATATAGTCTGCAAGCTTTTCGCAGGTGCCGTCGCCCAGAATGCCGCGCCGGGTCCAGCAGCGGTCATCCGCGCCGGAACTGGCGGAAGTGGTATGCGTGTCCGTCATAGTCATCAGCCTCTACGGTGAGGTTGCCGCTGCAATGCGCCGGGCCCGCTGCCTGAGAACGGCAGCCCGTCCCGTATTGTTCAGTTTTTCCATCAGCAGCGCAAGATGCAGCACGGCTTCATATTTATCGGGGTCGAGATACAGCGTTTTTTCGAAATAGTCTTCAGCTTCCCGCGTATTACCGCGGCTTTCACTGATAACACCCAGCAGGTAGTATGCCTCCGGGCTCGGCCCGTGCTCATCGAGATAGTGTGTGCACAGATTAACGGCATCCTCGAGGTCGCCGCGGTCGGCACAGCAGTGCGCATCGGCAAGCACGGCCGGGGCTGCCGAAGCGGACGGTACCGGCGCTGAACCGTGCGGCATGCGGCTTCGCGGTGCAGGCGGCTTCTGCCGGCCGGCGGCTTTCACCCGGGGCCCGCATGCCGCCTGCCGTTGCTCCGTTGCCCGCATCCTTTCAACGGGTGCGGGTGCCGCACGTTTTATATAGGCGAACGCCCGGGGATGGGGCACCGGTGTATAGTCGTACTTGAGCATGTGCGTTGTTTCGGTATGACCCAGAAACAGCAAACCGTCGCGATTCAGCAGGCTGTCCAGCAGGGTGATAATCCGGTGCCTGCTGTCCTCATTGAGGTAGATCAGCAGATTGCGGCAAAAAATAATATCGTACCTGCTTTTCAGTTCCGCCCGGGGCGGGTCCAGCAGGTTGCCGTGTACGAACGAAACCGATTCGCGGATGCTGTCATGGAGCCTGTGTCCGTCCTGTGTTTCGGAAAAATACAGGTCTCTGAACGCAGGTTCTGTGCAGCGGAATGAGTTTCTGCCGTAAACCGCGCGTTCAGCCGTCGTTATTGCGTTTCTGCTGATGTCCAGCGCGTCTATGCAAAAGACCTCTCTATCCAGGCCGCACTCATTCAGCAGAATGGCTATGGAATAGGGCTCTTCGCCGGTCGAACACGGTGCACTCAAAACGAACAGCTTGCGTCCGGCGGCCGGATTCCACTCGGTCATGATAAAATGCCGCAGATACACAAACGGCTCCCGGTATCTGAAAAACCATGTCTCGGGAACGACAAGACCGTCGATCAGTTCTTCACGTTCGATCTCACTGACTTCAAGAATCCGCCGGTAGCTGCGCGCATCGGAGCAGCCGCAGGCCTGCATGCGCAGGCTGACGGCACGCTCGATCGCACCGCGACCCACAGCCTCGATATCGAGGCCTGTCGTGCGTCCCAGCAAAGCCGCCGCATCCTGCAGAAGGCCGGTATCGATGATCCCGGAAGCGCTCATTGCCTGCCGCTGTCCCGGCCGGCTGCCTGCGATTCTTTTGTGAAAAGCACCTTTTTTGCCTCCTCTGTCAGCAGCTTGTCCGGCAGTATCATCTGCACCATGTCCGCGCCGTCCGGCAGCATATCTCCCAGGCAGGACGTCTCCTGCGGCGTTACACCGGAGGGGCTGATATCCTGGTCGGACACGACGCGTATCGTCGTTACGTGCTCGGCCATAAGTCCCAGGATGAGCTCCGAACGGCTGTCAGGATAGTGAACGAGTATAATGCGCGTGCCCAGGAAGTCCGGGCAGGAATCGCCGTACAGCATGCGGCGCAGATCAACGACCGGCACAATCGTACCGCGGTAATTGAAAACACCCGGCACATAGGGCGGCGCACCGGGATGATCGCGCAGGTTGATTTTCGGCACAATTTCGACGACCTGGGCCGTATCCAGGGCATACAGTTTGTCCTTGATCGAAAACGGCACTATCAGCATTTATTCGCTAACCTTGAAACGGGAAACTTCCTGCTGCAGACCGCGGGCTGCTTCGTTGAGCTGGCCGGTTGCATTGTTGAATTCGCGCAGCGATTCGGTTGTCTGCTGTATGGCTTCATTGAGCTGCACCATCGATTCGCTTATCTGGCGGGCGCCGTCCGCCTGGGACTGCATTCCTTCATTGACTTCCTGAAAACGCGGCGGCAGCGCCTGTACCTGCTCTATGATCGTCTCCAGCTGCGAGCTGAGCCTGGTTATGTTTTCAACGCCCTGATTTACTTCATCCGAGAACTTATCCATCTCCATGACACCGGCGGAAACCGCGGACTGCATTTCCTTGACAAGCTGCTCGATGTCGAGGGTCGCCACCGCCGTCTGATCGGCAAGCCGTCGTATTTCACGGGCCACCACCGAAAAACCGATTCCGTACTCGCCGGCCTTTTCAGCTTCAATGGCGGCATTAAGGGATAAAAGATTCGTCTGCTCGGCAATTTTATTTATGGTGGTGATAACCGTGTCGATATTATCGGTTTTTTCCCGAATTATGGACAGTTTCGATGATATCGAGCCGGATGCCCCGAGCAGCTGACGTATGGCCGCCTCCATGTCGACGAGCTCGCTGCGGCCGGATTCCACCCGTGTGGATGTTTCAAGGGCCACCCCGCTCACTTCGTTCATGGTGCCGGCAAGGTCCTGAGAAACGGTTGAAATTTCTTTCGATGTAGCAACGACCTGTTTTGTCGCAGCAGCCTGCTCGGTTACCGTTGCTTCGAGCTGGCGTGCGGAAGCCGCTATCTGGGTGCTTGACGTGGTAACCTGAATGCCCGAGCGCTGTACCTGCCCGACCAGGGAAAACAGGCTTTTGGTCATTGCCTGCACCGCTCCCAGAAGCTGACCGGTTTCATCGGCGGCGGTTTTCATGTCGCCTGATGCCGTATCCCCACCGGCGCCCAACCGTTCCACGGACCGCCTGGCCTGCGACAAATCTCCGGCGGCGATCTGACGGGCGATGGTTATTATGTTCTGAATCGGTCTGACGATTTTATTGCCGAAGAAAACGGCAACCAGCACAACAACCAGGAGAAGTACCAGCCCTGCGGCGACAGAGCCGAAAAAAAGCTTGTTGAGCGCGGAAATCGTGTTCTTCCGTACCGTATGGTAGTCGTCAAGATACATACCCGCACCGATAACCCAGTCCCACGGCTCAAAGTATTTTATGGCGGCGATTTTTTTGCGCGGCGTCTTGTCCCCGGGATTTTTCCAGAAATATTCCTCCGTAGCGTTTTCTCCCTGCTTCAGGGCTTTCTCGATAATGTTGCGTATGAAATAATTGTTGTCGCTGTCGGTTGCGTTCCAGATGTTTTCTTCGTCCCGCTTTCCGTCCTTCGAAATGATATAGGTGCCCCGGTCGGATCCGGTGCCCTTGAGAACATACACGTAGCCTGTTTTGCCGACTTTGATATTCAGAATGGCCGAGCGCACGCTTTCGAGGTCGCGCTGGCTTATGCCGACATGCAGCATGCCGATGATAATGCCCTTGCCGTCCCGCACCGGCTCATAAGCGGTTATGTACCTTTCGTTCATGACATAGGCATAGCCCCGGTAGGTCGAGCCCTGCAACACGGTACTGATTACCGGATCGGGCGTTCCGTCGGGATGAACCGCCGGGATATAGCTGCCCACGGCACGGCGGCCCTCAGCTGTTGCGACATTGGTGGCAATCCGGAGCATATCGCCGTCTTCATTTATTTTCTGAAAAACAGTGCAGGTGCAGCCGACCAGTTCCCTGACCTCGTCGACCACCGGCACGGGCACGGAAAGGTCTGTGATCTCCTCGATCTTTTTTTTGCCGATACGAAATACCGGCAGCGTTTCCACACGCGTGACCGCACTGTACTGATTTGAAATCGTGCGTTTCACGTTTGACGGACCTACATTCAGCCCGCCCTTTTCAGCCAGCAGCCGGCGTGAAAGTCGCAGGCCGGTATCGAGCCGTTTTTGAATGAGATCATCGGCTGTTTTACAGAGCTCATACACATCCGAGGCTATCTGTTCGATGTTGTCCCGCGTCAGGGTGTCGATTTCACTGGTAACACTGTTGCTGAGATTCAGGTTTTCATAAACGATAATAACCGACATAACGGCAACCGGAAACAGGGCAGCGATAACCACCAGACCGATTATCTGGGTTTTGAGAGTAACCTTCATACCAATCCCTTTCACTCTTGTGGAGGATAGTGCTACATCGTGAAAATCTTTATGAAATATAATATAAAATTATAACTAACATAAAAATATATATCATTATTTTACATCCGGTCAAGACCAAACTTTGAAATCCGCCTGTTTCCTGGATTGGGGGACGTTTTAGTGCTTGAGTGCAGTCAATAAAAACTGATATTCTTTTTCAGGTGACGGCCAGAGCACGGAAGATTGAACAGGAGATTACTATGTACAACCGCTGTCTGATTACTTTTATTATCATCATATATACGACGCTCTGGAGCTCTTTGTTCTTTGCCCCCTCAACGCAGAAGGTGGTTTTTTCCCCTGAGCTTTCTCTGCGGGACCTTGCACTGGAAAACGACATCAAGCCCGGCAAGCTGAAGCATGAGCTGGGCCTTGAAAGCGTACCCGGACGCATGACCGCCGCGGAACTCGGCCTGCAGGAACAGCGGATTCGGGAAGCGCTCATACACCTGCGCGACGGCCCGCCGGCAGGCACAACAGCCGCCGCGCTGCTCGCCTGTGCTCTGCTATGCGGCCTTGCCGTCATACTGCTTGCCGGCAGAACCATGACCACGGCCTGGAAGCTGTGTCTTCTCTGTGCGGCCGTACTCGTAACCGGATTCTGGTTCGGCAAAAGCATCAATCCCATGGTCGGCCTGGTAAAGCTCTGCAAGGCGTTTTTCGGCGTCGAGCCGGGGCTGCGGGTCTGGATGACGGTTACGGGAATGTTCCTGCTCATGGCTGTTATCGGCACCAAAACGGTGTGCGGCTGGGCATGTCCGTTCGGTGCCCTGCAGGAACTAATGTTTAAATTTCCTGTTCTGAAAAAGTTCAAGACCAATTCAAAACTGCCGTTCTGGCTGACCAACAGCATTCGCTCGGTTCTGTTCATCGTGTTTATCTATGCCCTGTTCTCGAACCTGTTCGGCCTTCGCTCCGCCGGACGGGCCATCTATCACCCCGTGAACCCATTCAACCTGTTCGAATTCAACTTCAGCTCAATGACCGTCACCCTGTATATCGGTGCCGTGCTGATTGCGGGTCTGGTGTGGTACCGGCCGCACTGCCATTTGGTGTGCCCCTTCGGTTTCGTATCCTGGCTTGCAGAACGGCTGAGCCTTTTCAGGATTCGCATTGATCGAAACAAGTGTACGGATTGCGGCCGGTGTGTGGAAGCCTGCCCGGGCCGTGCCATGCAGGGGCTCTATCAGAACCGGTTTCTGCCGCCCGACTGCTTTTCCTGCGGGGAGTGCCTGCGGGCCTGCACGTTCGATGCACTTTCCTACACGACACAGCGTAAGTAATCCGAATCGATTATCATGCAATTTTCAAAAGGAACACATCATGGAAACACGCTTCGGCTGGACCGGCAGGATCGCCGCGATAGACCTCACAAGCGGTTCAATAGATGAAATCGCGACACGGGACTATGCCGACCGGTTTGTCGGCGGCCGCGGCATCGGGCTGAAACTTTACTGGGATATGCTCCGCGAGGGGCGCAGCGCCTTTGACCCTGCAAGCCCCCTCATTATCATGACCGGCCCGCTGGCAGCAACGGCCGCGCCGAGCGGTTCCCGCTGGGTCATGTGCGGTAAATCCCCTTCGCTGTTCCCGGAAGTGTTTGCGTCCGCCAATCTCGGCGGCTATGTCGGCGGTCACCTGAAAAAAGCCGGTTATGACGGACTGGTCATTACCGGCAAAGCAGACGGCAAAGTGTATCTCAGCATCACCGATTCGGAAATCACCCTGCGCGACGCCTCGCATTTGTGGGGCATGACCACGGATACGGCGATGGCGGCCATCCGGCGCGAACTCGGCCGGCAGGTAAAGATACTCACGACCGGCCCTGCAGGAGAGAACCTCGTTCGGCTGGCAACCGTGGCAACCGATGCCGGAGGCAGCGGCTCCATGGGGTTCGGTGCGGTTATGGGATCGAAAAACCTGAAAGCGATCGCCGTGCACGGAACGGGTTCCGTTCCGGCAGCCCGTCCCGAAGAGCTGCGATCGATCCGCAAGCGGATACGGTCAATGACCGGGGAGGGCTATCTCAACCTGTACGGCATGGCCCCTCCTCTTGCCGGAACCGAGATAGTGAAAAACGTGCACTGTCACGGCTGCCCGCAGGGATGCTGGCGCTCGCTGTACCGGGGCGAATCCGGCACCGAGGGGGTCAGAAAATGTCAGGCCATGTTCTGCTATGCCATTTGGGACCGTGAGACCCACGGTGATCTCACCGAGGTAAGCTTCCTGGCAACAGAGATCGCAAACAAATACTCATTATGCACCATGGAGCTGCCGGGCCTGCTGATATGGCTGCAGACCTGCCTGCGGGAAGGAATCCTGTCGGAGAAGGACACCGGCCTTGCCATGGACACCATCGGCAGCCTGGCTTTTATCGAAGATGCAGCCGAGAAAATCGCCGGCCGCGAGGGCTTCGGTGATGTGCTGGCCGAGGGTGTTATGCGGGCCGCCCGACGTCTCGGCGACAGGGCCCTTGCCGCGGTGCTCGATCATTTTACCCAGACCGGCCGCGGCATCGCCTACGGCCCGAAAGTGTTCTCGCCCGCGGCGCTGATATACGCCACCGAGCCCCGGGCCGCGACCACCGAGCTGCACGAGCTGTGCGGGCCGGCTACCAAGTGGGCATTCTGGCACACTACCGGCGGCGCATACTCCTATGTTTCAACCGAGGTCTACCGAAAAATCGCCGAACGGTTCTGGGGCGGCAGCGATGCAGCCGATTTTTCAACCTATAACGGCAAGGGCCGGGCAGCCGCGCTCATTCAGAACCGCCAGTACGCGAAGGAGTGCCTGGTGCTGTGCGATTTTGCATTTCCGGTCTATGATGACGCCTCCTCGGAAGACCATGTGGGAGATCCCGCGCTGGAAAGCCGCCTGCTTTCAGCCGTTACCGGCATTGACATCCCGGAACAGGAACTGCTTCGTGCGGGCGAGCGGTCCTTCAACCTGTACCGAGCTATTCTCCTGCGAGAGGGGCGCCGGGCACGGGCCGATGACTATGTGCCTGACACGCAGTACATCGAGCGTGAGGAGCAGGCCTTTGATGTGTTCGGTATGTTCAACCCCGAGCTGCTGCTTCCCGGCTCGGGTGACGCGATAGTGTCGCGCAAGGGTAAGGCGCTCACCCGGGAAGGCTTTGAACGCATGCTCGATGAGTACTATGCTGTCAGGGGATGGGATACTGGTTCGGGTCTTCAGAAAAAGCAAACCCTGCAGCGCCTTGGCCTTGACGAGGTCATCGACGCCCTGGGTGACAATGTGCGGTGACGGGCTTTGTGAACCCTACAGCAGGGCGGCAAAAACACCGTGCTCGCGCAGAATGTTCAGCCCGAGCAGGACAAGGACCGTTCCCCCGGTCAGCTCGGCATAGTTTCCAAGCAACGTCGATGATCCGGCCGTGTGACCGAGATGCAGGCCTGCCGCCGTACAGATGGCGGCTGTAACACCGATAACAGCTGCAGGAAACCAGACAGCGACCCCCAGAACGGCAAGGCTCAGACCGACGGCCAGGGCATCGATGCTGGTTGCAATGGAAAGCAGCACCAGTGTCCAGCCCCGGGTGGGATCGGGCCGGTTCGCTTTGCGCTCCTCTTTCTTGAAAGATTCTTTTATCATGTGTCCGCCCACGAAGGCAAGCAGCGCAAAGGCCACCCAGTGATCGAACCGTTCGATAAGCGTCCGGATTGTCAGTCCCGCACACCAGCCCGCAACAGGCATGGCTGCCTGAAAAAAACCGAAATGCCATGAAAGCCGTAGTGTCCGGCGCCATGAAACCGTTCTAAAGCTGATGCCCGCTGCAACGGCCACGGCAAATGCATCCATGGCAAGGGCTACGGCGATGAACACCACCTGTAAAATGCTCATTACGGAACTATAGAACAAGGCCGGCCTCCAGGGCAACCGATAATAATCACCATTCAGAAACGGAGGCGTTAGGACGGCCCCCAACGGAAACCATTAGGTCGTTGGGACCCATTTTGACCGTGCCGAGTCTTAAAATTTGTGCTGCATAAAGGAAGGGCCAAACTGGCTGATTTTAAAAAGCCTCGCCGGATGACCGCGCCCTGCGTACTGCCGTTACCCCCTCACTCGTACTCGATATCATGATCGCGCAGCTGGATGCTGCCCCCGTTCATCCATTTGACATCATAGCAGTGGTGCACGCGGCCGCCGATCGTGCCGTCTTCCCATCCGACCATCAATCCATACAGCTCCGAGTTCGTCTGATAAACATATCCGCGCTGCATGTCGTTCCAGGGAGGAAAGCCGGTGTAAAAATCCTCGTGCAGCAGGGCTGTCTCGAGGCTGTAGCCGTCGGTGGCATAAAACACATAATAGTAGTTTTCAGGATCATCCACGATTGACGACTCCTGAATGATATCCGAAAGCACCATGGCCTGCTTGCCCTTGAACGTCGTTGCGTGAAGACCGCTGAGTGCAACCGTGGTTGCCCGGCCGTCATATTCAACCGTTACCGTTTCATCCCCCTGCCACAGCTGCAGCGGCTCCCGGTCGGTTACCGCCCGGGCATGATAGGTAAGGTCTTTCATGCCGTAATGGTTATACGCAACAGGGTACGCGACATCCCGGGCTGCCGTCGGCGTGCCCATAAAATAGATGTGGCAGGCAGCGTAGGTAAAATCCTCATACGTGGTTGATGACCAGTAATACCACGAGACCGTATTCGGAAAATAAAAGGTGTCGATTGCCGGGTTGAAACGGTCAGGGTCCTGAAGTTTGGCCAGCTCATCGCAGGTCGGCAGGCGCCAGGAAGTAAAACCGCCGCAGGCGGCAGCGTTCAGTCCGCTGATAAAGTCTTCCGTATCGGTCCCGTCACCTGCCGCGCCGGCATCGCCGCCGTTGGTCAGCGGGTCGGCGTCATGCCAGGTGTAGGTATTGTCGGCATCGGAGGGATTCTCGTAGTGCGGTTCCCCGTCGCGGTTCTGTTTTACCTCCCAGACAAGGCCGCTTGTCGTGTCGCGCACACTGTACCACATGCTGGCATTGTCCGCCAACGGCTCTCCAAAGGCATCCAGCTTCCGAAAACGGCTGGAGGTTACCCAGACAGCCACCGAGGCCGATACCTGCTCATCATACTCACTGGTTGCGCTGAAGACGACGGTGTAGTCGCCGGCCCTGGTGTAGGCGTGGACGGTTGTCAGCCCGCTGCCGCCGGTGCCGTCGCCGAAATCCCAGCAAGCGCTGTCAAGTTCCCCTTCGAGGCCGGTAACGGAAGCGACAAAAAAAACATCCTGCCCGCCGCCGACGGCGGTCCCCGGCCGGGGAGACACGATGCTTACCGGATCGGGCGCTTCAGGATCGTCGCAGGCACCTGACAGCAGCAGGAGCGAAACAGCCACCGGCACACATACACGTAATCGCAGGTACCGACCGTAGGCAGCCATGCTACTCCTTTACCGCAACCGGCATGAACAGCGGCCGGCCGAAGCGCTTTTTGCCGAAATCACGAATAATTGCCTGTCCCTGCCGTGATGTTATCCAGCCGATAAGGGCCATGGCCTCCGTGTATTTGACATGGGAGTGGCGTGCCGGGCTTACCGCAATAATGCCGTACGGGTTGTAGAGCGCGGCGTCGCCCTCGCACAGCACCTGCAGGTGAATCTTGTCTGAAAATGCCAGGCAGGTTCCCCGGTCGGTAAGCGTATAGGCGTTTTTTTCATCGGCTATTTTCAGCACAGCGCCCATGCCCTGACCGACTTCGCTGTACCACGTTCCCGCAGGCTCGACCCCGGCTGTTTTCCAGATGTGCTGTTCTTTTTTATGTGTTCCCGATGCATCGCCACGGGAGATAAACGCCGAGCCGCTGCCGTGAATGTTGCGGAAGGCCTGCGATGCGCTTTCACAGTCCCGGATACCCGCCGGGTCGTTTGCGGGCCCCACAACGACAAAATCGTTATACATGACATCGCGCCGGTTGACGCCCCAGCCCTCTGAAACGAATTTGTCTTCAGCCTTGCGGGCATGAACGAACACGATATCCACATCACCGTTGCGTCCCAGCATGAGGGCCTTGCCGGTTCCCACGGCGATTACATCGACCGTTATGCCGAACCTGCCTTCAAAGGGCGGCAGCAGTACGTCCAGCAGGCCTGAATTGTCGGTGCTGGTCGTTGTCGACATTTTCAGCCGCACCGTATCGGCTGCTGCGCACACCGGCAGCAGGCAGATCGCAATTACCGATACAAGCAGAGCTTTTTTCATTACTGGAACCTCCCTAACGTACGTGACAGGTTCGCTTGCCGCGAACCTGCCGTTCGATACCCTCAGAGTGCATACCCGAGGAAGTAAAACAAAGTATAAAACGACATGTTTTTCAAAGCAATGCCGCCTCCGGCAATGAACTCACCGACAGCAGCGCCGCTGAGCATTAGAAGCAGGTCGTCTTTCTCCTTGAAGTCGGGGGCGGAAAACGAAGCGGTAAACACGCTGCCGGCGGACACATACAGGCCGAATCCGTTAAAGGCATCTATGAGCAGGGTACCGCCTTCCTCGAAAACAATCGTTGTCGAGGGCTCTTCGACAAAATCGGAATAAATGAGCGCATTGAACTCGCGTCCCGTTAGTTCCTGCGCCTGGGTCGTAGCCGACAGCACAAGCATACACAGGGCAGCCAGACAGACCGATTTTACAGGGATAGTGCTCTTAACCATACCATGACTCCGCTCGAAAAAAACGGGCGGGCTGATGCCCGCCCGTTTCGTATCGTTATTGCTCGATTACGACAGGAAGAATGCTTTCAAGCGTTCCGTCCTGCAGATCGCTTTTAAGGCCTGCCAGTCTCCGGGAGAGCTGCGTTGATGCCCGGGCCTGCAGAAGATCGATCAGTACGTAGAGATCGTCGGCAAGCTGCTGCGGGATAACGGCACTGCCGCCTGAAGAACAGGCTGCGGCAATCGGCGCCAGCTGTCCGAGCGCGCTGCCGACAGCCACGCGAACCTCACGTGAGCGCAGAGCCAGCAGGGTCACCTCGGGTGCACTGCGGTAATACAGCGAAACATAGCGCCTGCCGGCGGAGCTCGCATTCAGGCAGGTATCCCTGAAGCGGCGGAACAGGTCTACCATGGCGGTGTCGTCCCCTGCGGCAAGCTCAACCGGACAGGTCGAGTTGTCGGAACCATCGCCGTCGCCGCCCGAAGATGAAAGGGTAAAGTCCTGGACAATGCTTTCCTTGTTCTCGACCGTCACGTCGATGCTTTTCTCGCTAAAGCCGCTGGCGGAAACGGTCAGGGTATAGGTTGCCGTATCCGGGCCGCAGGCAACCCCGCCAAGCGAATAGGTTCCGTCGGAAGCGGTCAGCGTTTCATACCCGCCGCGGTCGGTTTCAACCTTTGCCTTTTCTATCGGCTGCCCGTTCTCATCGGACACAACCCCTTCGATGTCGCCGTTTCTGATGTATCCGTACACGATGACCTGGTTGTTGTCGACATAGCTCCAGCCGCCTTCATACCAGTTGAAGTCGGTGGTGCCTTCCGGCAGCGGATCGACGCGGACCGCGGTGGCGGTTCGGGGAGAGTTTCCTGCATTGTGGTCGGTTTCGTCCTCATCTTCGTCATAGGGCCAGACAACACTCTGGTTCTCCGAGGTGGAAAGCTGATCCGGCGGGCCGGGGTTCTTCTGCGGCGGCACGACCCGGTACGGGCCCTCTCCTTCAAGCTTGTTTTCGCTTGTCAGGAAGCCCGGGTCAAGGTAGGCCCCGTCGCGCTTGTAGGCCAGCAGGCAGCGCAGGCCGTTTTCGTTGGAAATTGCCTGCCCGTCTTCACGGCCCTGGCACCCGGGGGAGCTGTAATCGACCCAGCCGCCGTTTGCGGCATCAGCCTCGGCATCATAGTAGTAGGTCGCCTGCGGGTACTCGCCGACCACCCAGTAGTTGTCCCCGCCTTCTTCCTTGTCGAATGTCTGGGCCCAGCCGTCGGGCGCATATACCGTAACACTTTCGGATTTGCTGCGCATGCCCGATTCATCGAGCAGGGTTTCCATGGTAACGCCGGTATATTCGGTGTAATAATCGTTGCCGTCGGTTCCGCCCCGGCTTGTGTTCATCAGCATGAACTGGGTGTGTGATTCCATTGCCTCCAGCTCCTCCAGGGTGTAGACGATACGGGGAGCGGGAACCAGCGAGGGGTCGTCGCCGGCATCGCCGGGATAGCGAATTGCGTCAAGCTCCTGCTTGTTGGTATAGGTGTCGTTATCCGAGTCGAGAGACTCGATCGCCGCGAAGGCCGACACGCTGCGGCCGGCGCTCAGGTAGTCCGAGCCGTAATTATTGAGCGTTTCCATAACATCGCCGCTGCCGTCGTAACCGTAGGTCATGTGGCACCACTGACAGCTGCCGACCGTTACGAACTTGCCGGGCTTCTTCTCATACTCGCCGCCGGCGTGGCACAGCGCGCAGTCATCGAGCTTTGTTCCCACCAGATGCGGGTAGGCCTGCTGAAACTTCGGGGCATCCTGCTCATCCATGTGGTGATAGGCGCCCAGAGCCGGTCCTGCTGCAAGCAGAGCCGCAGCGACAATTAATAAAACACCTGTCTTTTTCATCTCTTCCTCCTTTGTGCAGTTGTTTAAAATTCCAGCTGAAAACGCGATACCCAGGCATGCTCGCGGTCCTCATAGTATGAGTACCCTTTCCAGTGCGTTCCCAGAAACAGGGGGTCGCCGAACTTTGTGCGGCTGTAATTAAAGGAAAAGCGCATCATGCTGTTCAAATACCAGTTAAGCGCTATGGTGAAGGCATCGGCCTTTCGAATGCTGAAACCCTCATACACGAGCGACTCATACACCACCCTCCCGGCCTCGAATTCCTGGTACCTGAACCCGATTCCCAGAGCCCCCCATGTTCCCCTGCGGATATCGAAATCATGTTTCGGTTTGATTTTCTGCAGCACACCTCCTTTCATGGAAACGGTTTCTCCGGTCAGCAGCACCAGAATCTGCGCATACCAGCCGCGCATATCGAAATCAAAAAGGTCCGTATCGACAAGGCTCACATCCTTGTATTTGTTGCGGATATACTCCCCCATAAGAACGACCGGGCCGAACGCATAGGCGCATTCAAAACCGTAACGCTCAACACTGTCGACTTCCTGTGTTATGTTGAACTTCGCCCGGGCCTGAACCTTGAGAAACTTCGTGCGGCCGGGCGTGCTGACTGCATAATTGAAATCAGAGGTGTCGAGCCGGGCGTACGATCCGGAGGCACCGAGGTGCAGACCCCTGAGCATTGCAAGGCCCGCATGTCGAAACGGCTGCAGGGTGAGGCGCCCTGTTATTTCCTTGCTGTCCTTCTGGCTTCGACGCTCGGCGTCCCGGCCATCGCCGTTGAAAACCCCGACCGCATAATCAAGGGTATCCCCTAACAGAGATCCGTGAAGCATGATGCCGACATCTCTGGCCGGGGTGAGGTAATAGGCCATTGAGCGCTCGTTAAACGGCAGGTACTTATCCGAGATAAGATGCTCCAGGCTGAAAGGCTCCTTGAACTGTCCGATACGCAGCTTGACGGCCGGGAAGCAGTCAAAGTCGATGTAGGCATCCATCAGGCGGTTACTGCTGCTTCCCTCCAGCTCTGCCTCAAGGCGGTAGGAGAAGCAGTCATGCAGGCGGCCTTCGATAAAAATGCGCGCGCGGCGGATATCGAAGTCATTGTCGACAGGATAACTGTGGTCGAAAAAAACATAGTCAGCCTGTATGACGCCGCCGATGCGGGTTGAAAACGTTTCATCCCGGCTTCTGATATGCAAACCGTTGTCATAGGCAATTTCAATGTCGCTTTCGATCATGTCGACAAGCCGGGCCTTCTCCTGTGCGCCGGCTGCTTCTTCCCGGTCGATAATTTCAGTGACCTGCCGTACTTCATCAACGGAAAGAAAGCCTTTCTGCTCGAGAATCTCGAGAAGCTTCCTGTCTGCAAGCTCACCGGCACGGCACAGTGAAACCATTAGAACGAAGAAAACAAGCACCGCCGGGAACAACGCCCCGAATCGAAATCGCATAACAGTCTCCTGAAAACAAAAAAAACCGGTCCCGCTGTGCAAAAGGAACCGGCTTACGACTCAAGCCCTTTCTCCATTCCGCATGCGGGAGGCATATTCCTTTCGGAACATACCCTTTCGGCCGGGCTTCATAGGCGGCTGCCTGAAGAAGACACCGGCTTGGAGAACAATCACCTGCTTATTAAATAAAAATTAATAATAAAACAATCCGCTCTGACCTGTCAAGAAAAATCACCCCCTCGTTGTTTCTATCTCTTTAAAATGACTTTACTTTTAAACCATGAATTCTTATCCTATAGGTAACAATCAACACTACAACTACAGATTGCAGGTATGGCAAACCGCTCAATACAAAAGCCACAGATAGACATTATCCTTGACAGTATCGCGGACGGTGTGTTTACGATCGACCTCGAGAAAAACGTTACCTCGTTTAACCGGGCGGCTGAAAAAATTACCGGCATCCCCCGCGATCAGGCTGTCGGGCAGAAGTGCTTTGATGTCTTTCACTCTAGTATATGTCAAAATGACTGTGCACTTGAAAAAACCCTTACAACCGGCAGGCACGTGATCGACCGGCTGGTCGATATCATCAACAGCCGGGGTGAAACCGTGCCCATAAGTGTAAGCACCGCCTTGCTTACCGATGATCAGGGTACTGTCACCGGCGGCGTTGAAACCTTCAGAGACCTGTCGGCCATAGAGGAGATGCGGCGCCGTATCGAACAACAGTATTCATTTCACGATATCATCACCAAAAACCACAAGCTTCAGCAGATGCTCACCGTATTGCCGGACATCGCGGAAAGCGAAAGCACGGTTCTGCTGCAGGGCCCAAGCGGATCGGGCAAGGAGCTCCTTGCGCGCGCCATTCATACTCTGAGCATGCGCAGGGAACAGCCCTTCATTGCCGTCAACTGCAGCGCCCTGCCCGATACCCTCCTCGAATCCGAACTCTTCGGTTACACAAAAGGCGCCTTTACCGGTGCGCATAAGGATAAGCCCGGCCGTTTTGCACGTGCCCGGGGCGGAACACTGTTTCTTGATGAAATCGGCGACATTTCAACGGCCCTGCAGGTCAAGCTTCTGCGTGTTCTGCAGGAAAGGGAATATGAGCCGCTGGGCGGATCGGGGCCGGTAACATCCGACGTGCGCATACTGGCCGCCACCAATAAAAACCTGGAGGAGCTGCTTGCCCGCGGCAGCTTCAGGGAGGACTTGTATTATCGTCTGAATGTCATCAGGCTGGAGCTTCCGCCGCTTCGCAATCGCACCGAGGATATCCCGCTGCTGGTCGATCATTTCCTCAATCGTTTTAATGCCGTCAGGAAGGGGCCGATCATACACGGTGTCAGCAGTGATGTCATGCGCCACCTCATGGCGTATGACTTTCCCGGCAATATCAGAGAGCTTGAAAACATTATCGAGCGCGCCTTTGTTCTCTGTCGCGGGGCTGTTATTACCCGCGAGCATATTCCACCGGAAATTTTTTCCTCGACTCTCCCGCCCGGCACCACTGAGGACACCTCAGCCTCAAGCATTAAAAAAGCCGAGGCGCACATAATCAGAGAGGCCCTGCAGCACAACAACGGCCACCGGGGGAATACCGCCCGCGCACTTGGCATGAACCCCAGCACACTCTGGCGTAAAATGAAAAAATTTGGTATTACGGATTAACCGGTTATTTAAAAATTATTTTTTTCAGGCTGTTCAAAATGCTCAAACGCCGTCCCTGCCGAACCAGGGATGCAAGGCGCGCGACATCATGAACCCCCCCCGGCAGAAGCAGTCGGGATCTGCCGGAGGCGTACGTGTTTGTACGTCGCCGTGACGAATGATGAGCGCAACGCAGCAGAGGAGCGTTTTTCAACAGCCTGTAAGGACATCCCGGCAGGCAGGGGGGGGACATGGAGGACGATCGTCGCAAAAGCAAACGTGCAGTAACAAAGATCGAGATACTGTTTAAAGAACTCGCCTCCTTTATAAAAGTATACATGCTGGACGTCAGCAACGGAGGTGTTTTCATTAAAACAGACACACCGCTGCCGCTTGACACGCCGGTTTTTTTACGGTTGAAGCTTCCCGGCGACGATGAATACCTTGAAATTCAGGGACGGGTGGTCTGGAACAATCCGACGCGGAGAAAAAACTCGTTCCCGCGCGGTATGGGTATCCAGTTTATCGAAATGTCGGATCAGCACGCTGAGAGAATCAAAAGCTTTGTCGAACGCTTCAGGGGTGAGATAGAGAGCACGTCTCTTATTTGAAACCGTTGCAGTGAAAAATCCTGGCGGCGTTTTTATAAAAAACGTTTTCCTGTTCCTGCGGGTCGGGAAACAGGGTCTGGATGAACTCAACATACGGCTTCATCGGCGTCAACGGCCAGTCGGACCCGTACAGCAGTTTTTGGCTGATATCCCTGCCGCGTACGGCTTCGCTGAAGCGCAGGCTGGTCTGGGAATGATTTCTTTCATAGGCTGTCGGAGGGCCTTCGATGAAGCCCGAGAGGTCGGCATAGACGTTGTCGAATCGATGCATCACCGCAACAGCCTCTTTAATAAGAGGATTGCCCATATGCGCCATGACAAAAACAACGTCCGGGAGGTTTTCCACAACAGGGGCGATACGCTGAGGGTGCGCATAGTTAAGCCCGCTTTCCGATGATGACGATCCTCCCGTATGAAAAATAACGGGAATGTTGCACTCGCCGGCAAGTTCATAATAAGACTGATAAACGGCATCCTCCGGCTGGACAAGAAAATATCCGAGGTAGATTTTAAGCGCCCGGATTTTTCCAGATTCAACCACACGGCGTGTTTCCCTGAACGACTGCGAATCCGCCATATAGGGGTTTATTCCGGCAGCGTAATATATATTGTCCTGCTTCATGTCTTCCGGGGTATCGTGCGGCGTGGGGTGCAGCGGGTTGATATTGAAATCTTTTGTTTTTATACCCATTGAAAAGCAGCGGGTCACACCGGCTGCCGTCATTTCCTGCTGAAGGCCTGCGGGGGAAAAGTCGATACCAGCATACCAGGCAACGCGTTTCAGCCACATGCTTTCGAAATTGGTGTGAATATGCGCGTCAAAAATGTTCATGAAACAACCATTGACAACAATCATCTCTTCCTGAATCGGTGTAAATAATATAGTATTTATAGTATATTCGGTCAAGTTTCAACTGACGGTGGACACTATCGTCCTGACAGCGGCTGCAGGCTGAAAAATTGCCGTATGCTGTTTGCGGCTGCAAAAAGGTTCTTGTCGCGGGCAAGCGCTTTGCAATACTGAGCAGTGGAAACCTGCAGCGCGTCTGAAGCACGGCTGACACTTCCTTCAAATGCATACAGGGCGTCAAGCAGGGTTGCGCAGAACATCGGATACAGACGATTGCGGGTGCTGATAGCGCCGACAGCCCCTGCCGCGAAAAGATACCGTACGTCCGGGAACATGCAGGCAGGTTTCCACCCTTCGTATCTGACGCGAAAGGCCAGAAGTCGACGCAGCCGGCGCAGCGCACGCGCGCGGTTTTCAGCCTGAGAGCGGCTTTCCTCCGCCAGTGTCGTCAGGCTGGTGTCGGCATGGGTAATCCTGACGGCGCTGTAGGTTCTGTTTCGTTTCTGACCGCCCGGGCCTGAAGCGGTATAGGTACTGATCACACACTGGCGGACAAGATCTCTGTCACAAAGCGCCAGAAGCGGATACGCCCCTGCAGATGTTACCAGTACCTGCATCTTTTTCAAACAGCCTGCCGAAGGTGGCAATAGATTCTGTATTCGAGGTCAATATTTTGACACGGTGACGCCGCCGCCTTGCTGTTGAGCACGGATACTGTAATCAGCCATGCACTCGTTCGACAACCATAACGCCGAAAGCCCTTTCACGCCGCGGTGTATCTGTTAAAAAAAGCACAGGGCGGAAAATATATCAAACAAATTAAGCATAAAAGATTCAATTGGTATGCAATTTGATATATAATTTTTGATGTATATGAAAAGACCCGTAATATTACTTAGTATACTGCTGTCCGCCCTGCTGACGTCCCTGACGATGCCCTGCAGCGCATCAGGCAACGAAAGCGTTCCAGACGCCACGGTCGGCATAGCCGGCGGCCCAATGCTGTCTCTGGCGCCGTCAGGAGATGCTCAGGAAAGCGTTTATGCGGGAACCGGTTCCGGTATTTATAAAAGTGTCTACGAAGAGGACATTTGGACACCGGTAAACACCGGGCTCAGTTCACAGTACGTGTACAGTGTCGTCGTGCCGGTTACGGGAACCTCCATCTACTGCACGACCAAAGAAGGGGTCTTTGCAAGCACTGACAGCGGTTCACAGTGGTCTGCGGCGGGGCTCAAAGACTACCAGACATACAGCCTTTCTATCAGTGCTGTCTCCCCCACCTGGTTTGCCGCAGGAACAAGCGTCGGCGTGTTTACCAGCACGGATTCGGGCTCGACCTGGACAACGACGGCCACGGGACCGGAGTTCGCCTATTCTGTTGTTATCGATCCCGACGACCCGACAACCGTATATGCCGGCAGCTTCGGCAAGGGGGTGTATCAAAGCACTGATTTCGGCACATCCTGGGCAAAAACAGGGACGGGCCCGGAAAATGTGTATCGCCTGGCTATTGATCCCGACGATACCGACACCCTGTATGCTGCAACGGCCGAAGGGCTGTTCAAAACCACCAACAGCGGCGATGACTGGTCAACCGGCGGAATTGTATTTGCTGACCGCCCCGTCTATGCTATAGCCGTCGACCCTGAAACCCCTGCAACGCTGTATGCCGCAACAGACAACGGCGTCTACAAAACCACCGACAGCGCCGGCTCCTGGTCGGCACGTACCAGCGGGATTGCCAAAGAAGGCACCGAGGGCCCGTTCGTACGTGAAATCGCCGTCCACCCCGATGACCCCACCATAGTGTATGCCGGTACGTACAGCGGCACAAGCAACGATGCCGACATATACCGGTCGACCGACAGCGCCGGTTCCTGGACTCAGATCAACCGCGAGCTTTCGACAACAAAGGTTTTTTCTCTTGCGTTCGATCCTTCCGCCAGCAGCACGGTCTTTGCGGCAACAGGCACACTCGGTGTAATCAAGAGCACCAACAGCGGCCTGAGCTGGATTGAAGCCAATGAGTCGCTGTTGAGTACGTTTGTGCGGTGTATCGCGGTAAATCCCGATTCGGCGGATGTATATGCAGGAACCGGCAGCGGCCTTTTTCTAAGCTCGGATGCGGGGGCGGCATGGAGTGAAGCCAGCCCCAATCACGATATCTACAGTATCGGTGTAAATCCCGCCTCTTCGGATATGATTTACATCGGCACAAACCGGGGAATCTTCGTCAGCAGCGACGACGGGGTAAGCTGGACATCCCTCAACAACAATCTTATCAATCCCTACGTAAATGAAATCGTTTTCGATCCGGAAGATACCGAGATCATGTATGTTGCAACCAGCGGGGACGGCGTTTTCAAAACCGCGACCGGCGGGGAAATCTGGATGGCGGTAAACGACGGCCTTGGCAGCCTTACCGTAACATCCCTCGACATCAGCTCGCTTAATGCCGATCTGCTCTTTGCCGGCACTGAGAGCAGCGGGATATTTAAAACAACCGACGGCGGCGCAGAATGGGAAAGCCTCTCGCTGGACGGCGGCGCTGAGTCCGTCAACAGTATCGCGGTAAAGCCCGATGATCCAGATGTTGTGTATGCTGCAACGACCGGTCAAGGGCTTTTCAGGACCACTGACGGGGGTGACACGTGGGACATCGCCGATGCATCGATTGCCGATATGACGGTGTATGATGTCGTCATAGATCCTCTCAACACGCAGCGGGTGCTGGCGGCGGTCGAGGGTGCGGTGCTGGTGTGGACCTTCAACACTCCGCCGGATCCTCCCTTCGCACCCTCCCCTGCGGACAAAGCCGTTAACCAGCCCGTTACCGCAACGCTGAGCTGGCAGGGTTCCGATCCCGATGCCGGGGACACTGTGACATATAAGGTTTATTTCGGCACGGACACCAACCCGAAAAACAACAGCGCCATAGCCGCTTCCGTGGCCGAACATGACCCCGGCCCCCTGCAGCTCAGCCGCACCTATTACTGGAAAATAGCCGCCCTGGACAGCTACAATTCTGAAACGGAAAGTGATACCTGGCGCTTTTCGACAATTATCAGCAATCCTCCATACGCGCCGTCGGACCCGTCCCCGGCAGACGGCGCTGAAGATCAGCCGCGCACAATAACGCTCAGCTGGACCGGGGGCGATCCCGACAGCGAGGACACGGTATCCTACGATGTGTACTTCGGGCGACAGAAGGCCCCACCGCTTGCAAAAAGAAACTCAGCGGAGGCGTCCTTCGAAACCGGTTTTATGCAGGGGCAGGCCACATATTACTGGAAAATTGTTGCTCGTGACAACAGCGGTCTTGAAACCGTCGGAGACACCTGGAGCTTCTCAACAACGCTTGTTCCGGAGGAATGCCTTGCCGAAACGGTTCTGGGGGTAGATCATGAAGGTCTGTCGGTATTGACGTCGTTCAGAGACAGCCATATGCTCCGAACACCGGAAGGCCGTAGGCTGGTCAAGCTGTACTATCAGCTCTCACCGGCTTTTTGTGCCGTTGTTCGCAATAACGTCCTGCTGAAAACGGCAACCGCCTCCTTCTTAACTGAATGTATTTCAATACTCGAGAACACAGGGTTTGATGCATACCGCAGAAAAAGCATTTCCCGGTTGTATCATAACGGGCTGAAACTCATCGATGCCTATGCAGCCCAGGCCCCGCCTTCACTGCAAGAAAAAATCCGCTCGGCACAACCAGCTTTACAGGATGTAAAACAAGCATTCACTTCTCTGCAATAAGCCGGTATTTATATCATAAAAAATCGCTCTCCTTGCATGCTTTGTATAAATTTATCTAAAGAAAATCAATATTTATGCAGATAATACATAAAGTGGTGTGTGAACAATTTTCCATAACGGCCGTTTCTAAACATCAAAGACGAATGTCACGCAAAACGGGAGTTGCTATTATTATGCGACCATATGTAGGTATTATTTTTGTATATGCTTTGCTTCTGTGTTGTGCATCGTGTGCAAATGAATACAGAGTAATCGACAAAAATTCAGAGGAAATAGCTGCTTTTCACCAGCAGAAACCCTACATCCTGGGATACGGGGATTCTCTTGTCGTAACCGTATGGGGACATGAGGAGCTCAATTCCCAGCCGGTCGTACGGCCTGACGGAAAAATTTCGCTTCCACTGATCGGCGATATTCAGGCCGAGGGTCTCAGTATCGATGACCTAAAACAGGAGCTTGACAAGCGTTTCAGCGAATACGTTCAGGAACCCGAGACATCCGTTACGCTGCGGGAAATAGCAAGCTTGAAAATCTATATCATAGGGGAAGTAGCAAGACCGGGTGAATATGATCTGGACTCCTACACGGACATTCTGCAGGCCATCGCAAAGGCGGGCGGCTTTACCGATTATGCAAGAAAAAACAGAATTCAGCTGATCAGAAAACAGGGCAATGAAAAAATAAAATTCAGATTCAACTACAGCCAGGTTGTCAAGGGAAAAGACCTGGATCAGAACATCCCGTTGAAACCGGGGGATGTTATTATCGTTCCCTGACCGGGGACTGCCGTTGTGAGTGAATCCCTTGTTTTAAATACTTTTAAATGAGTAAAATTCGTCAGAGGTAAAGGCTTCCGGCTTTTTATAAAAAAGTGTCGCTGACAGTTCAATTGCATGTATGCTGTTCATAAAACAAATATATTCCGTCATTATTGTGCTGAATGTGGTGTTTTTTTGTCAGCTCGGCACCGCTCACTCCTCAGACACAGGGACGCATCACAGCCGGGAGCAGGTAACTAAACATGTGTATTCCGTGCAGGTGGGCTCCTTCAGCCGTGAACAGGGTGCCAGGCACGTGCAGCAGCAGCTCGTCGCAAAAGGATATGATGCGTTTGTCGTTCCCGTTACCACCAAAACAGGCAGGCGCCTTCACAGAGTTGTAATAGGACGTTATAATAATAAAAAAAAGGCTCAGCGAAGTCGGGCTGCATACCGTGACAGGGAAAACAGGGAGAGTCTTGTAATCAGACATGCGGCTGCAGAGGCAAACAACAGTATTTTACTTGAAACGCCTTCTGCTTTTGAAAAAAAGAGTCCCGCAAACAAGTCCGAGATCAGGCCGTCATCAAAAAAAAGCGGTGTTTCCTCAACCGTTTCACCTGTCCGCAAAGGAAGAACATACTATATTCCATCATTTATACCTGAGGACATGCACATTGAGCTGCAGCCCGCTTTTCAATGGAAGCTCTACTATGAAGACAACATAGCCGGTTCTGCAGAATCCGACAACCTGGAGGATTTCAGCAACCGGTACACACCAAGTATCGATGCTAGTATAAACAGCCCATACCTGTCACTTGAAGGGTCGGCTGAGCTTGAAATCATTGAATATTTTGATGAAAAGGCTTGGAATACCGTTGATCAGGAATACAACCTGTCACTTACTTACAGACCGAACCGTAGACTTCAGCTTTTCACTTCCGGAATGTATTCAGTCCTATCGGATCCTGACAGATATTTTGACACAGCCGGATCCGATGCCGGTGGAGGGCTGATAGTCCGAAGAAATAAAAACAAAACAAAAACTTTTTCATGCGGCGGAGCCTATAGCATCAGTCCGCGTTCCGAACTGACCGGTTTCGCAACGTTATCTAATTTTGAAACCGGCGTTACCGATGACAGTGATTTCTATACTGCAAACATTCAGTACAATTATAATCTTACAAGAAAAACAACGCTTAACCTTTCTGCGAATTACAGCTCGTTCGATTTCACATTCGGCGGGGAAGGAACGGGTGACACCGATTTTCTGGAGGACATCGTTGCCGGGCAGGACAGTTTTGAGCTTTTTTTCGACTCGGATTATGAGCTTGAAAATTATAATGTCTCAGGCGGAGCTTCACATGAGTTCGACAAAAATCTAATCTGCAGTGCAAACGTCGGGTGGCGCTACACAAAAAACGATAAAACCAACCGCACCGTCGATGCTGAAACCGGTGATATCATTACAACACGCACTAAAACAAGCGGTGACAGTTTTACTTTTTCAGCAGATCTTACAAAAATTTTTTCTCGTAATGAGCTGAAAATCCGGGTCAGCCAAAATGTCGGCACCAATCCGGATACCGGCGCATCATATGAAAATTTAAGGATTTCGGCATTACTGAGATATATACTCACGAACCGTCTGAAAGGAACCGTAATTTTTCAGTACAATTTGCAGAATACCGACAGGGGCGATGAGTTCGGCTTTGAAGTAGACCGTGATACGTACTATGTCTACGGGAGCCTTATATATCGTTACAGCCGCCGGCTCAATATACAGCTCGGGTATCGTTACTCAAGAAACGAAAACAACATAAGCGGCTCTGACCGGGACAGGAACTCTCTGTTCCTGGGCTTCGGCTACCGGCCGCAAAAGCCTTTTATCCTGTGGTGATGGAAAGCAAAACAACCGACCAGCTCATACGTGAATATCTTGACCTTGCACTGCGAGGAAAGTACCTCATTATTGTGCCGGTCATAATATGCTTGATCATCGGAAGTGCCGTTGCCTTCAAGCTGCCGCCCATTTATCAGTCTGATGTGAAACTGCTGTACATGCAGCCCCAGATACCGGAAAGCTTACAGCTGCAGACGGTAAACATGTACCTTGAATCAATGCTTCTTTTCATAGAAGCTGTCACATTCAGCCGTCAAAACAGCCTGAAGTTAATAAATGAACTTGATCTGTACCCGAATCTAAAAAACAAGGTCCCGGTTGAGGATTTGATTTCAAAGCTAAAGTCGAATTACAGTAAAGAGCTGATTTACACTGCGATTCCCGGCAAAGGCGGGAAAACCGAAGAGATTGTCAATGGCTTTACCTTTTCCTTTAATCATCCAACCCCCCGGAAGGCGTTTCAGGTCGCCAATGTGCTGGCTACGGATTTCATGGAAAATTACAAGAAATTCCGCGAGGGCTTTGCCTCTCAAACAACCACCTTTTTCGAGGATGAGCGCGAGCGCCTCAATGAAGAGATCAGGATGCTTGACGATCGCATTTCCGAATTCAAAAAAAATAACGTGTATGAGCTGCCTGAGCTTTTCCAGTCGAATTACAGAATGCTTGACATCATCACCGAGCGTCTTTTCAAAATCGAACAGGAAATTCACCTGGTGCGCGCACAGCAGAAAGACATTGAAACAAACCTGACCACGGTCAGTCCCTTCATGTCCCTGGAAGGTCTCTCCGGCCAGCGGATCGTCAGCCCTGAAGAGAAGCTTGCCGCTTTGAAGTCCGAGCTGAGCATACTGATGACAACCTATTCGGACAAGCATCCGGATATTATCCGGGTGCGTCGGGAGATACGTGAGCTTGAAACGATCGTTGCTGAAAGAAAACAGAAACGGCAGGATACCGAGGGTGAAGGAATTTCCAGGATAGAAAGTCTATTAAAAGAGGGTGATCTGGATGGCGCCTATAACCCTGTTTATATTCAGCTGGCAACGCAGCTGAACAACCTCAACATGGAACTTGAAGCGCTTAAGGATGAAAAAGATAATCTCATGGCGCAACAGATCGAGTATGAGCAACGAGTCGGCAAGACACCGCTGGTCGAAAAGGAATACCTTGCCCTTCAGCGTGACCTTGAGAGCGCACAGCGACGCTATAACGAACTTTCCAGCCAAGTCTTTGAGCTGGAAAGCGCTGCAGCAATGGAAAAGCGAGAAATGGGCGGAAAGCTGACTATCGGGCAACCCCCGTCGTATCCGTTGAGCCCCATAAAACCCAACAGGCCCCTGATGGTTGCCGGCTCTTTTGCGCTTGGCGTCGGCCTTGGTGTGCTGCTGCTGCTGGGCTGGAACTACGCAACCCTGACCATCAGAACTTCGCAGGATTTAGTGATGATAACTGAATTTCCCGTACTATCCGAGCTGCCGTTTGTTACAGTCGAAAAACAAAAAAAGAGTCTTTCATTGTTAAAAAAATACAGCGTGCGATTAGCCTCTCTTATAATCATCATCATTGTGCTTATTCTTGTCGATGTCTTTTATATGAAAATCGATGTTCTGATAATGAAAATATTCGAAGTTTTGCGAAAGAAAATACTTTTACTTGGCATGTAGCCCCAGCCCTATGAGCCGCATAAAAGACGCCCTGGAAAAAGCGAAAAAGGAAAAAAGCCTCAGCAAGCCGTTCTCACACCCTGCTACCCGGACGGTTGACAAAGACATTCCGGCTGTTCAAACGGAAGTGCTGCATTACAGCGAAGAGGCGGTAAAAAAGCATCTTATACTTACGCCGTATGTGGAGTCACACGAACAGATTGAAGCCTTTAAGCTCCTCAGGACAAAAATGCTGTCTGACACCCGGACCCGCGACGAAAGAAATATATTAATAACGAGCACCCTCGAGGGTGAAGGAAAAACACATATTTCGATTAACCTGGCGATAACCTTTGCACGTGAGGTCGATCAGACCGTTCTGCTGGTCGACGTCAATTTGAAAAACCCGTCGATACTGAAATATTTCGGCATAGAAAAAAAAGAGGGCCTTACGGATTACCTTCTGCATGACAAACCCCTTGCCGAGCTGCTTGTGCGGCCCGGAATAGAAAAACTTACCGTACTACCGGCCGGAAAACCCGTCGGCAATGCAGCAGAGCTGCTGCGGTCGTTAAAAATGCAGGAACTTGTAAAAGAAATGAAAAACCGGTACAGTGACCGCTATGTTTTTTTTGATGCTCCTGCCGTTCTCGGCACGGTGGATACCATGGTCCTGTCGGAGTATGTCGACAGGCTCCTCTATGTCGTGGAGGCTGGTCGGGTGCCCCCGCAGCGATATAAGGAAGCACTCGACAATCTTGACCAAAAAAAAATAATCGGCACTGTTTTAAATCATAAATCCTGAAGAAACACACAACCGGCATGTATGAATCATTTTACGGCTTTCGCGAAAAGCCGTTCAACACATTACCTGATCCCGACTTTTTGTACATGAGCAAAAAGCACGAGATGGCGCTCACCTACCTTGAGTACGGGCTTTCCGCACAGGCCGGCTTCATGGTGCTGACAGGCGAAATAGGCTCAGGGAAAACAACTCTCATAAACTACCTTCTGAGAGAGTTCGATCGGCAAACAACCAAGGTGGCCATGATTTTCAATACCAATATCGCACCGGTTGAGCTGATGGAGGGCCTATTAAAGGAATGGAGTGTTGACTTCAGGAACTTGAACAAGGCCGAACTCTATGACGTATTGAGCATGTTCCTGCTGCAGGAATATGAAAGCAGTCACAGTGTTGTTCTTATTATCGACGAGGCACAGAACCTGCCGTTTGAGACACTGGAAGAAGTCCGTATGATTTCCAATATAAACGACGAAAAAAGTCCCCTGTTGAATATAATCCTGTCGGGTCAGCCGAACCTGAAATCAAAACTGAACGATCCCAGACTGGAGCAGCTTCGCCAGCGCATAACCGTACATTATCACCTCGATCCGCTCGATCATGATGAAACGGCGGAGTACATTGCGACGCGTTTGCAGAAAGCCGGCGCAACCGATACGGCGGTTTTCACTCCCGGGGCTATTGATACGATTTTCAGCTGCTCTGACGGCATCCCCCGCATTATAAACCTGGTCTGCGACCTCTCCCTTGTCTACGGATATGCTGAGCAGAAAAAACCGGTTGATGATGCCATTGTATCCATGGTTATTGAAGACCGGCGCAAGATGGGACTCTCACTTGGCGCCGAGGGTCGATTTCTCGACTCAATCGACAACGGATCGCCCGCCTCTTCAAAGGATACCCTGTTTAAACTGGAAAAACGATATCGGGCGCTGAGCGATAATGTATACGAACTGGCGCTTATCATCAGAAAAATGCTCAAGCTCAAAAACTATGTTGATCTTCAGCAGCGCGACATTCGACAGATCAAAAACAAGCTTTCAGAGCTGGAGCAAAAATTTTCCGGCTCGGTGTATCAGGAGATGTTTCAGAATATAATCAAAGAGTGGGAAAATGCCCAGGAGGACAAAAACAAACATTAAACGGTTTCAGGGGGGCTGGACATTGCCGCCCTACCGTGAACGCTTCAGCTCCTTCTCGGCCTCTCGCTTGAGGTCACGTTTTCGAAGATCTTCCCTGCGGTCATACAGCTTTTTTCCTTTTGCAAGCGCCATTTCGACTTTTACTTTTCCGCGCTGGTTAAAATACAGCTGAAGCGGAACAAACGACAGCCCCCGCTCGCGTATTTTACCGTACAGCTTTTTGATTTCCTGCCGGTGAAGAAGCAGTTTCCGCTTTCTCAACGGATCGTGATTCAAACGGTTTGCAAACGGATACGGGCTTATGTGCAGGTTTATGAGAAACAGCTCACCATTTTCGATGCGGGCATAACTGTCCTTGAGCGTTGCAGCACCCCGGCGGCACGACTTCACTTCACTGCCCTGCAGCACAATTCCGGCTTCAAACGTATCTACAATAGAATACTCGTGCCGGGCTTTTTTGTTTTTGGCAATTCTTCGGTTTTCCGGCATAACCTCTGCATCCGACACCTGCGGCAGGCATCTGCCCGGAAAGGAAAAAAGGATTCATCACAGTGAAGGGATAAATCCTTTTTCGGGCCTGCTGCTGTGAAACCGGCTGCGGGTTGCATTACCCGCGAAGGGTTGCAGCGATATCGTCAACGATCTGTTTTGATCCGACATACAGCGCGGTACGCTGGTGATGATTCTTGGGGTCGATATCAAGAATGGGCGTACCCGTTTCATCCACTGCCGTTCCGCCAGCTTCCCGGCACATGAAAGCAACAACATTTGCCTCATACATGAGCCGCAATTTTCCCTGCGGCCTGTTCTTTTTCGGATCGGAGTGATTGACTATGGCGGGATACATAAACATGCCGCCGTTTGAGATAAGGCGATGAAAGTCCCCGGCAAGAGCCCCAAGATAGCGGAAGGTATACTTGGCCGCATTTTCATTAATCCAGGACTGAACCCTGTCATTGAATGTTTCCGTGTTTGCGGCATTATAGCAGAGTTCCCATTTTTTTCTGTCCTCGGGAAGCATTATCCTTACCGGCTTGACATAATCCATTGTTTCGTCCGAGTGGAAACGCCAGCAGCCTGCATCGCGCAGAGCAAGGGTAAACATGCCGGTCGGAATAACGAACATGCCGGCTGCAATATAGTCTTTTCCGGCACGCAAGTGAAAGTCCTCGGGACCGTCAAGGCTCTTCTTGGCAATACCGAACATGAATCCGACCGGCAGCCCGTGAGATACATTGGCAGAACCGTCAAGGGGGTCGAAGTAAACAAAATATCTTCCGGGGTCTTTGTGAAGATCGACAATATCATCGGACTCTTCGCTGACAACCTGCTTGACCCGCTCGGTTGCTTTAAGATAATGCAGCACAATACCATGAGCGATTTCATCCATCTGCATTACACGTTCGCCGTGAATGTTCGTTCCGCCCGCAAACCCGAGGTTTTCATTCAAGGCGCCCGTGCGGTAATAAAGCTCGATTTTCTTAGCGGCCGATAATATGCCGTCCATCAGGATGATAAAATTATATGTTCTGTTATGGCGCTCCTGATGCCGCAGCAGAAAATTGCTGAACGTTTGTTCGAATTGAATCATTACGACCTCCTTAACCTGATTTTTTTGGCAGGTGTTCTCAATACACCATGCAGTGTATAACGTGTACGCTCGTTTTCCCTTCGGGCCGGTACGAGCGGGCTTATTTTCAGAAAACACACGGCGTATCGATAAACACCGTCGGAATATTGAAATGATTTTCGATATACCGCCCTAACGCTTTAAGCCCGAATGTTTCCGTTGTATAGTGGCCGCCGTAAAATATGTTGAGTCCGAATTCCTGGGCAAGGTAATACGCACCGTGCTTCGGCTCACCGGTAACAAACAGATCTATTCCCTGCATTTTGATTTCCTTGAAAAGATCGGGGTCGGTTGCAGAACCCGCGACAATTCCGACAGACTGCACAACATCGGGGCCGAACTCAAGCATGCCGTCGCACGTTCCGAAAAGGGCTTCAAGTTCGCATCGTGCTGTTTCAGGTTTTTTGGGGGAGGCAAACACACCCTTAATGCCTACCGGCCTTCCATGCACAGGTGCAAAGGCTGCAATATCTTTGAGCCCGAGACGTCTGGCGATTTCTATATTATGGCCGACCTCCTGATGAGCATCAAGCGGTAAATGCACAGCATACAAAGCGATATCAGCCATTATGAGGGCTCGCACCCTCTGAAAATGATTATCGACGATACACAGCTCGCGTCCCCAAAAAAGCCCGTGATGAACGATAAGTAAATTACACTTCTCTTCGAAAGCCTTTAAAATCGCCTCCTGACAGGCGTCGACCGCAAGACCGATTTTTCCGACATTTTCACTGTTTTCAACCTGCAGGCCGTTTGTCGAATTATCCGGAAAACCGTCCGTTTCAAAAAAACCATCCAGATATGTCGTTATTTCCTTGAGTGTCATGATGTATCGCGAAGCTGCCAGGCACCGTGGGTTAATGATAACTATTTGTAAAAGCTACATAATATAATAATTTCATCATGTTGTCAATCAAGATCCCTCAACCAAAATCCACCGCCTCATTTCACAGGCGCACTATTTGCAAGCCACCGGAGTT
>CAZFIB010000037.1:0-37837 GCA_964518865.1 uncultured Thermodesulfobacteriota bacterium | reverse complement strand
ATTACTCCATCTGCCCTTCGAAAATGTGAAGTTATTTATTCGCAAGCCCTTAGTGTCGGCTTTTATCTCCCTGAGCCGGCATGCACGCTTCACAAAACAATCCACTGTTGCATTTGTCAGAATAGTGCAGCCGGCAGGAGCGGCCTCCGGCCGCTAAAAAACCCCTCCCAGAGCCATTCCGTCATTTCGCAGGAGCACAGCGACTGAGAAATACCGCGCCCCGGAAGAGATTTTTCCCTTCGGTCTAAATGACAAAAAACAGACGGCTGCTGAAAAAGGAAGATTGCTCTGCAGTAATTCGTTACATGCTCTGTTACGTCACAATCCAGAATCAGGCGCGGCGGTTTCAGGACGCGCCTGATTCGGCAGGTTGGTTTTGAGTGTCAAAGAAAAGTGCCACGAGGCGGCTTTTTTATCATTGCAAAACACAAAACGCTTTTTTACAATACGGGCACCTTGTAATGAGGTGCGGGTATTCTGCATGGGGCGGGGTTCTTTACCACGGAATCAGGTTTTTCAGCAACGGGGCTAACAATAACGTCATCACGGGAGACGACCTATGGCAAAGCCGTCGCTAAACTGGCAGATCCACCACAAGGACAACTCGGTCGATGGTTTGAAACTGTCGATCATGAACAACCTCGAGTACCGCCTTGCAAAGGACCAGTATACCGCAACCGGATACGACCGGTTTCTCAGCACGGCCTATGCCGTTGTCGAGCGGCTGGTCGAGCGCTGGATCGATACGCAGCAGGAGTATCACAGAAAAAATGCGAAGAGGGTCTATTACCTTTCAATGGAATTTCTGCTGGGGCGATCGCTTGAAAACTCCCTCATAAATCTCGATCTGTACGATACCTGCCGGCAGGCCCTTGAGGAACTGGGCCTCGACCTCGAAACCGTGCGCAACTACGAGGTTGATGCCGGGCTGGGCAACGGGGGCCTGGGGCGGCTTGCAGCCTGTTTTCTTGATTCCATGGCAACCCTGTGTCTGCCGGCCAACGGTTACGGCATCAGGTATGAGTACGGGCTGTTTCATCAGCGCATCGTCAACGGCATCCAGATGGAGACGCCGGACAACTGGCTCGCCCGCCCGAACCCCTGGGAGATCGAGCGGCCGGAGTATAATTTCAAGGTGCGCTTCGGCGGTACGGTCGAGCAGAAGCCGGACGCGTTCGGACGTGACAAAACCCTGTGGCACAACAACGATGAGGTGATCGCCATGGCATTCGACACGCCGGTGCCCGGCTATATGACCGAGAACGTCAATACCCTGCGGCTCTGGTCCTCGAAAGCCACCGAGGAGTTCAATCTCGAGTACTTCAACACCGGCGACTACATGTCGGCCTGCGGCAACAAGGTTGTCAGCGAAAACATCACCAAGGTCCTGTATCCCAACGATAATTTTTTCGAGGGCATGGAGCTGCGCCTCAAGCAGGAATACTTTCTGGTGTCGGCCTCGATCCAGGATATCATCAGGCGCTTTAAAGCCGACAATACCGATCTGCGCAATTTTCCGGACAAGGTCGCCATTCAGCTCAACGACACCCATCCGGCGCTTGCCATCCCCGAGCTGATGCGTGTCCTGCTCGACGACGAGGGGCTTGACTGGGACCGCGCCTGGGACATAACCACGAAGACCTTCAGCTACACGAACCACACGGTGCTGCCCGAAGCCCTGGAGGAATGGCCGGTCAGCCTTCTGGAGCACCTCCTGCCGCGACACCTGCAGATTATTTACATGATCAACCATAAGTTCATCGAGGATATTACGCGCCGCTTCCCGGAGGCAAAAGAGCGCATCAGGAAAATGTCGATCATCGCTGAAGACGGCGAGCGGCGAGTGCGCATGGCCTTTCTTGCCATTGCCGGCAGTCACTCGGTCAACGGGGTGGCGGAGCTGCACTCCCGCCTGCTGCGCGAAGTCGTGCTGAAGGATTTTTATGAATTCTGGCCCAAGAAGTTCAACAATAAAACAAACGGCGTGACGCCGCGGCGCTGGATGAAGTCGGCCAACCCAAGGCTTGCCGACCTGATTTCCGGTGCCATCGGGGACGGCTGGCTGAAAGACCTCGACCGGCTGCGCGATCTGGAAAAACATGCCGACGACGCCGGGTTTCACGAGCAGTGGCGCGATGTCAAGCTCGGCTGCAAACAGAAGCTCGCAGAGCTTGTCTGGAACGAGGAGTGGATCGAGATACATCCCGACTCGATGATAGATGTGCAGGTCAAGCGCCTGCACGAATACAAGCGCCAGCTGCTGTTTGCCCTGTACATCATCGGGCGCTACATAGAGCTCAAAGACAATCCCGCATCGAGCAGGGTTCCACGGACCTGTATTATCGGCGGCAAGGCGGCTCCCGGCTACACGCGCGCCAAGCTTATCATACGCTTAATAAACCATATCGCCAGAGTCGTCAACAGTGACCCTTCCGTCAACGCGCAGCTCCGCGTTTCGTTTTTACCCAATTACCGGGTTTCGCTTGCCGAGCGCCTGATACCGGCCGCCGACCTGTCCGAGCAGATCTCGACCGCCGGCAAGGAGGCCTCAGGGACCGGCAACATGAAATTCGCACTCAACGGCGCCGTTACCATCGGCACCCTCGACGGCGCCAACGTCGAGATACACGAAGAAGTCGGCGATGATAATATCTTTATTTTCGGGCTCACTGCCGAGGAGGTCATGCAGCTGCGCGGCAGCTACAATCCGCATGACTACATCGAGAAGTCGCCGATGCTCAAACAGGTGCTGCACCTGCTAGAGACCGATTTTTTCTGCCGGGACGAGCCGGGACTGTTCCGGCCGATTTATAACGACCTGGTAAACGGCGATCCCTATTTTCTCATGGCGGATTTCGACGCCTATGCCGATGCTCAGCAGCAGGCCGCCGAGGCCTATCTTGACAAAAAACGCTGGACGAAAATGTCGATTCTCAATGTGGCGCGCTGCGGAAAGTTCTCGAGCGACAGAACCATCCGGCAGTATGCCGATGAAATCTGGAAGGTCGACCCGGTTGAGATCAAATAGCGTTTCCGGCAGCTTTTCTTTCGTGACCGGGCTTTTGGGCACGGTTAGCGCTCAGAAGAGTGCCTGCTCCCCCGATCAGCCAGATTGATGCCGGGGAGATACACACAACCGTTTGCACGACAGGGTAGGTGCAAATGGCCTGCATGAGTCGCGGCCGGAGGCCGCTCCCGGCTGCCTTCTTTTGATACATGCCGTAAAGCGCATCCTGCCCGGGCGAGGCTACTTACTCGATTGCAGAAATCTCAAACGAGCAGCGCCTGTTTTCCAGACCGTCGACTTCCAGGTGGGCAGTCTGGCCCGGGACAAGGTTTTCATGAATTTTCCTGAAAAAGGCCTCAACCGGGTCCACGCTGCCGTTTCCGGGTATTTCCGTTTTGGCCTGTACCCGGTAGTCGGTGTCTACAAGTGACAGTTTTATTTTTTTCATGGTGTGCCTCCTTCCGTAACAGAAAATAAAAACTACGCTTACTTTTTACATACGTTACCGGGAGGCATACAGCAATACTCTATAAAAAGGTAGTATATGGGTATATGAAATACCTATTGCCGGGTGCCTGTGTTTTGAATAACGGGGTATGAAAATACCTATTCAGGCAATGACATGAGAAAGGTTCGGAGGTTGGTTTTCTGATTTCGCAGGCCGATTTTATTTCTGATACTTTTGCGGTAGGTGTCGACGGTTTTTTTTGAAATGTTCATGAAATCCGCAATCTCTTTTGACGATTTGCCGTCTTTGACAAGGTGTGCCACGCGTATTTCCGAAGGTGTCAGCCTGTTGAACCGTGATGAAAGCCTTCGTGAAAATGGCGAAATAATATTTTTCAGATTCGTCTCGATCACCTGCAGGTTCATTTCCTGGCCGTGACCGAGGTTGCTTTTATATAATTTATCGACATAGGGAAGAACAAGGTCTTCGACATTTGCAAGAACTTTTTCTTCAAGCTCCTTCTTGTTTTCGTCGCTTCGCTGAAGCAAAACGCGCAGAGCCGTATTTGCTTCCTCGAGACGTGCGGTTCGCTCTTTTACTTTTTTCTCCAGTTCATTGTGGGCTTTCATGAGCGCCTCTTCGGCTTTTTTCCTTTCGGTTACATCGCGGCAGGTATACAGCAGGGTTCCGCCCTTTATGGCGACGGACTTAATGTTGATCAGCAAAGAATGCACAGTGCCGAACTTGTCGATGATGTCACGCTCGATGTTTGTGATTTCCCCGAAGGCTTTCAGATGGTCGGGATTGAAGAGATCACGGCCGAGCAGACTGGAAATATCGCCGAACGCTTGCACCTCATCGAACGAATAGCCGAAAATGACGGCGACATTGGGACAGATGAATATCAGGCCGCCCCCGTCATCGGTCAGAAACACCGCATCAGAAATCGAGCTGAGTGTAATGCGATGCAGCTCTTCGGACTCGCACAGGGCGTTGTAGGCCTCTTTTTGCCTGGCTGCCTGTACCTCGAGGTTCGAGTATCGCCGGCGCAGCAGATCGAGTTCTTCAAGAAGCTCCGGCTGCGTTTTGTTGTGATCCGCCATGAATTATGAAATGAATTAATGCTCGATTTTCATGATAAAAGCACTTTTTTTAACTGAAAGCTCTTTTTTAAAAACCCTTTTTTTACGTATATACATTCATAGCATATCATGCCGGCACATCAAAAAGGAAATGAGAGTCCGCTGCCGCCGCCCGGCACAACCTGTGACATCGCTGCATCTATCCGTTTTTACTCCCGCAAAAAGGTTTTTATCATATCCGCCAGCACAGCAGGCTGTTCTTCCGGTACCATGTGCCCGCAGCCTGCGATCCAATCCAGCCGGGAGCCGCGGATGCGCCGCTGCAGCTCTGAAGCATGACGCGGAGGGACGAGCCTGTCATTGCTGCCCCACACAATGAGGGCAGGAACTGAAATTTTTTCAGGCAGAGACCGGTCCATGTCAAGCGCCGGTCCGCTGATCATGGCAGCAAGTGCGGTATGCGCGCGGGGTGTGCGCCCGCAGTCTGCATGTGCGGCTGCCGCCGCTGCGGCAAGATCCGGGCGCTGATGGTAGGCGTAGTGCAATATTTTCTTCTGGAAAAAGGCGGTATAGAACAGCCGCGCAAAAAGACGGTTGAACGGAAAGCCGAGATGCTTAAACGCTGCCGGGCGTTCCGGGCCGCAGAGAACGCTTGCGATGAGGACAAGTTTATGAAACCGTTGCGGCTGCATGGTTGCAGCCTGTGCGGCCACGACCGTTCCCATCGAGTGTCCGATGACGGCTGCACCGGAAATGTCCAGGGCGTCACAAAAATCAAGCACCCGCAGCGCCTGGCCGGCGTAATCATAGGGCCCCTGATGAGGTTTGTCCGAAAGCCCGAATCCGGGCAGATCGAGGGCATACATCCGGTACGTGCTTTGCAGAAGCGGCGTCAAAAAGCGCCAGGCATATGAGCTGCAGCCGAATCCGTGAATAAGCAGCAGCGGTTCGCCCCGACCGCACGCCTGAAAGTGTATTGCGCAGTCGCCGGCGGATACAAATCGGCTTGCAGCGGTTTTCAGGCGTTCGACCGGAACGGTTTTCGGCGGAATAAGAGCGAGCAGTACCAGCACCATGTACATGAGCAGAAGGCAACATATGACAAGTACAACCGGAATCATTCGAAGCGGTAACGAATCGGTTTATCTTGGTGCCGGTCCCGACCCCGCCCGCCGGCGGCCCCGCATTTTTTTTGCGGAGCATGGCGGGGCCGGGAGCCGGACAGCGGTTACGCCCGCTGTGCCAGTATCGAATCGATCGACTGGTACAGCGCCTCGCTGACATGCGGCTGGTATTTCCCGACCGGCACACCGTTGTAAATGACGGTGGTATTGCCCTGCTTCATTTCCCGGGAGTAGGGCACGGACCAGTCAGGATAGTCGATGGGTTCGTAGACATCATAGTTATCGAAATGTTCGTAGTTTTCCTGGGCATGGTGCATCAGCGTATCGGTGTTTTCGGCAAAAAACTCGATGGGCAGGCCGATAACATAATCGTAGCCCTCCTGTACGCCTTCCAGGTAGGCGCGGTTCGTGGACAGGTATTTCTTCTCAGGGTCCCATATGGGGTTTGAAAATTCATCCTGGCTGACAACCACCTCGGTTTTGCTGAAGTCATATCCCTTGACAAGCTCTTTGCACTCGTCGGCCAGAGTGTCCCGGTAGGGGGGCGCCAGCTTGAGCCAGGCTTCCCAGTCAAAGTAATCCCAGGGCATGCCGTGGACGGTAACGCAGACCTTGACGCTCGCTTTTTCAGGCAGCATGTCCAGGCGGTCTTTGAGCATGTCGAGAAATGCCTGCCGGAGCGGCTGAAAATCGCCCATCTGCGGGGCGATAATGACTTTCATTTTCCTGCCGGGATGCTTTTCTTCCCACTCGTGGATGTCTTCGAAGGCATGCCTGAAACTTCCGTTGAATTCCTCGAAATGCGAATAGATTCCCATTGGTGCCGACAGAACGATTGTTTCGCAGCCGGCATCGAGAAGCTCGTGCAGTTTCTGCCGGCACTCGTAATGGTGCAGGCTGGTCTCGGCGCGAAATTCGACATCCGGATAGGCGCTTTTCAGTTTATCGAAAGCGGCGTCGATAAAGTCGAACGTGCCCTTCCAGTGGGGTATCTTTTTCTGCTTTATGCCTGCATCGTAGTAGAAAAGACGGGACTTGCCGGCAAGCTTTCCGCACAGGGTCGGCGAGCCCTGCTTGCGGCCCCTGTATATGAAATAGCCGTTGTCGAGCCAGATGCGCTTTGACGGGGGCTCCCACTGCACCAGGCCCTGGCGGTATTTTTCGATGTAGGGGAACCCGTCGACGTCACGCTCATTGCCGTACATGTCGACAAGCTTGCCGGGCTCGAACTCTTCGGCGTCGAGCACGCGCCCGGGATCGTACAGGGCTATGCCCTTGTCGATAAAGGCGAATTTTCTGAACGGCCAGGGCACGACCTTGTTGAATATCTTGTAAACGATGTTGTGAAACATGGCGTGGCTGTGGTTTTCGGTCATGATGAGCGCAGTCGCAAACACGCCGGTTTTGCCGACCGGCTTTTTATCCTGCGTCATGTAATAGTCGTAGTAGTCGGGACGGGGAGGCAGGTTTTTGTATTTATACAGCGCATAGAGCCCGCCGATACCCCCTATGATAAGAACCAGAACAACAATAAAGAAAGCCGCCATAGTGAAACCCTCCTTCTCAGTGAAGCGATATGATCGATGCTTTGCCTGAAGAAATGCAGGAAAGTATCGTCATAGAAGAAGCATGACGGAGGAAAGCTGCTTGAACCTGAAGGCGTTTTGGCGCTGAAGGCCGGCTGCAGGAGCGCAGTACGCCTGGGCGGGGGATGAATTGTTCGGACAGATTTGGGCGGTCGGCACAAAAAGAGAGCCCTGCTCCTTGTACACTTTGCACGGCACGCGTTCGACAAA
Source organism: uncultured Thermodesulfobacteriota bacterium (assembly GCA_964518865.1). Classification (GTDB taxonomy): domain Bacteria; phylum Desulfobacterota; class WTBG01; order CAIYCZ01; family CAIRTM01; genus JANQGV01. The sequence goes on along the minus strand of CAZFIB010000037.1, from coordinate 30,380 downwards.
CGCGATGGTGCGGGAGCAGTTTTCATGCTGATCGAAATAGAGTTCATGCGCGGCCGGGCATGAAAGAAACGAAACAAGAGAAAAGCTGAAAAGCACAATGTGAAAAATATTTTTTAGCGCTTTTCTGTTCATACAGGCTGCAACTCCGAAATAAAATTATATTGCGCAATTATATCATTTAATAAAATTATTCAGCAATCTATTATAAAAACGAACAGCCATGACAGGGCGCGGCCCTCCAGCAAAGGAGATAGTATTCAGGAGGGACGTTCTCCGTCGCGCCCGGGTCGGTTCGAAAAAAATACAGCTGCACCAATTCGTTACGGGCTCCGGCAGCTGTGCTTACAGCACCCTGACCGTGCAGGTGTGACCGGGCTGTACGGCTATTGTAACACCGGCAATCTCTGCAAAACCGGTCCAGACCGGCGTACACCACTTCGAACAGACATCTTCCCAGTATAAGTTACAGGTGCCGAGGTCTTGCTTCAGGTGATCGAGGATCGGTTTGAACGGGCAGGGCACCGAGCGCCTGCAGTCCTGTATGTCGATATGTTCATAGAGCTGGTATGAGCAGGTTGTCCGCTCGAAAATCCCCCAGAGAAAAATATCTTTACCGAACTGCTGCACCCCTTTTTTTATGTAACGGTTGATAAGAACACCGAGCGTTTGTACGAAATGCCCGGCAAATTCTTTATCCAGGCCTTTGCTGATTGCAAAGTCCAGATCGCGCAGCTGCAGTTTGACCAGGGCGTCATTGAACTTGTGGGGGTAGGGGTCGACATCGCTGTAGGTCTTTACCAGCACCCTGAAGGCATCCCCCAGATCATCGCGTTCATTGAACGTGCCGTCCATCCAGGCCAGGGCGGCGGACGGTGCCGTGAAGAGCGACAGCGAAGACAGAACACCGGCACCTATAAGCTTTCCGGTAAAATCACGACGGTCGGTCTGCAGGGTAGTGTTCGCCGGCTTTTTCTGCCGTGACTCTTTTGTAGTCGAAGCAAGTTTCATGATCAGTATCCCCTTTGCCTGTAATTATATCAGGATTTCAGTGAAACGGAGCACGTTTCTCCCGGCGTAATGTCGAGCTTGATGCCGACGGCATCGGCGCTTCCGCTCCAGGTCGGAACACACCACCTGTTGCAGACATCCTGCCATTCAAGGGTAAACGTTTCGAGATACTGCTTGCAGTAGCCGAGAAGTTCCTTGTACGGGCAGGGAAAGCCTCGTCTGCCCGGGGCGGCATCGATGCGCTCAAAAAGCTGATATGAGCACGGGTTGTCTTCAAACATGCCGGCAAGCCCTTTTTCGCCTCCCCCCTGCGCCACTGCTTTTTTGATTGATTCAAGCAGCGGCTTCGCGGTGCGCAGGTAGTGTTCGACGTAGTCTTTTTCCGTGCCGTGGTCGATATGAAACTGCAGGCTGCGCATCTGCTGCTTGGCAAGCACTTCATTGAATTTATGGGGGTAGGGTTTGGTGCAGTCGTAGGTCATGTAGTAGGACTTCACGGCATGAGCTATGTCATCGCGCTTCAGAAAAGCATCTTTTTTGACTTTGTCGAAAAAAGCGTGTGCCGCCGCCGGTACGCCTGCCGCTGTCAGGCAGGAGACCAGAAGCGTTTTTTTACCGAAACTGCGGCGATCGATTTTTTCCATGAGCATATCCCCCGGTGCAGGCTTCCCCAAAACACCCATCTGATGCGCTGCACTCACGCTTCGTCACCGCGACGCACAAAAAAAACACGCCTCTCGCAGATCCCGACCGGGCGTGTCGGGGAATTTGCATGGTTTCGTGCGCCGTGCATACAGGTGTTTTTGAGCAGCCCATTAAAATTTATTTTTCGTCCTGCGCAGTAAAAACCTATTCAAGCGCTGCTTCGAGCACATGCCCGGCAAGCATCTCTCCGACACGGGGGTCGTCATTGGGCGGGCTGTACAGTGCCCAGGTGCCGGTGTACTGATCCTGTACCGGTGCGCTTGTGTCGGGCGATCCCAGGTCCGGGTCGTAGCCGAGGTGTCCGTACTCGCACACATCGTATGCCAGCGACGGGTCCTCATCACCCCGCGATGAATTGATCGGCGTCTGGCGCGGCGGCGGATACGGACGGCCGTCTGCGCAGCCCCCCATTTCAAAGCAGCACTCCTCACCGTCGCATTCGGTATCCACCCAGTTTCCCCAGTAGTCGGCAAAGGGATGGCCGACGCCGGGATAAATTGCGTTGTCGCCCTCTTCGTAATACAGCCAGTTTTTGTAACCGATTTCCTTTGCGGTCTGGTTATGGATTTCAACCAGGTTGAGCACCGAATCGGTGACGATCTGGGTGAATCCCACAACGATATGGCCCACGCCGCGGCTTTTGAGATACTCGAGCGCATCCCAGTACCGGTAGCCCCACTCGTCACCGGGCAGCTCCTTGTCGCTTTCATACAGGTAGGCGTGTCCCAGGTTTTCGCCCCGCATTTCGCGCGTCCGCTCGACCCTGCCGTTTTCGGGATTCTCCTCCTTGACACCCATGTATGCCCCGACGATATTTTCCGGGTCGATGGTGCTGTGGCGCTCGAGCAGCAGCGCTTTTATCGCCTCGTTCACTATAAGCGTATCGTCTATTTTGGGGTCGAAGACTTCGTTGTCGTCATGGATCGCATGGTTCAGAATGAGGATGCCGGTCCGGTTGTCGGGAACCGACCCGGAAAAGGCGGCCTCGATAGCCTCAACCTGCAGAAGTGCAAGGGTACTGTCCTCCGCGACGGGGTTATCGCTGCCGGTCAGGGGTACGGCCGTGTCCTGATCCGGCAGTCCCAGCGAGCGGGTCCAGTTTTCAGGCTCCGCAGGATATGAGCGTTCCATAAGATTCGTCGGGTCGTTGACCCACACAAGGGGTGTTGCAGGATCAGCAGCGGGGATTTCAATTTCATAGGCGTCCGGGGTATACATAATCCGGGGGAAGGCATAGTTTTCAACGGCATCGCCGCACATCCAGCACGAGAGCTCGAACTCGAACTCGAGGTCGTTTTCGTCTCCGAGCCGCTCAAGCTCGTCCTGAAGGTCCCGGAACTGATTATCGGTCAGGGAATTAAACGGATCGGTGCCGCCGAGGCGCTCATATTCAAAAGCATATTTGAAAACCTCCTTGGCTGCATTGCCCGAGGAGAGGATCAGCTTCCACATGTTTTTGTTGAACAGGAAAAAGCGGTGCACGGGGTGGTTCGGGTCGTAGGAGAACATCTGCGCTGAAGCGTCGAACAGGTACTGCGGATAGTAGGTTTCAAAGCCGCCGTGAACAACGAATATGACCCCGATGCGGTTAGCGACCGCTTCGACCGTGTCGGCCCGGCTCTGCTCCCAGGCGACCATGGCGCGCTTTGTCATCTGTACGACATCGAAAGTTTTGGCGAATCGTACGCCGCCGACCGTCAGGTCGACCATGACTATTCTGGAGACGCCTTTATCCAGAAGCCGCTCAGCCGGCCCCCGGACATCGTAGCGGTCGGGGTTGCAGCCCGCCCAGGGACCGCCGTCCTCCTGCTCGCCGCAGTAGGTAAGCGGGTCTTTGCCGCCGGCGCAGCCTGCGGCGAGAAGTGCGACGAGGGCTGCGAGGATAATACCACTGTTACGGATTTTCATGGAACAACCTCCTTGTATATGCATATGAACAAGCAGAAAGCGTAACGCTCGGGCTGTTTTCCGTTTTTTGCAGCCGTCTGTTTTTTCTGTCATTTCGACCGCAGGGAGAAAGCTTTTCAGGGGCGTGAGATTTCTCAGTCGCTGTGCTCCTTCGAAATGACAGAATGGCTCCGGCAGCGTGAAAAATGCTCTACTCCTTCATCCAGACGGCTTTTCGAAAGCCTGCGCGATAGTTCAGGTAGCGGATTTTTTCGGGCTCGATCGCAATGACGTTCAGGTTGACACGAGCCGCCTGCCGGTCGAGGCCCTGTTTTTTCAAGCCCTCGCCTGTTCCGGAAAAAGCATGAATACGCTGAAACTCTTCAGGGTCGTCGTTTTTCTGAAACACCGTCGCCGTACCCCAGGCCTGCAGACCGGCAGCGCCGAAATAGTCCTCAGCAGGGCTGTAGGGGTCCGCCACCGTGTAGGAAACCCGCGGATTTTTTCTGATGTTTGCAAGCTTTCCGCCGCCCTCCGAGAGCAGGTACACGGTCAGGCCGTTGTTGAAATATTCAAGCGTTGTGCTGCGGGGTTCGTTTTCAGAGCAGGTTGCAAGATGCAGAACATTGTGCGTGCTGAGATACGCGGTGATAACGCGCTCGAACTCGTCCGGGCTGATCGACTCGACGATCTTGAGCCCGCGCGCTGCAAAGCCGGCTTTTTTCCGCTCGCTGAGGGAGGGCAGTTCCAGGCGTGGCATAGGCACCGTTCCCCTGACGTAAACGTTTCATACCGTTGCTGATTATATATAACACGAAAAGGCAGGGAGCGAAACCCGGGCGAGACGGCTTGGGGGCGGGCCGGTCCGGCGGGCCTGCAGGATCAGCTTTGTACCATGTCTTCTGCGGATGCCTTCCAGTGCTTTTCAATGACTTCGGCGATTTGGGGGCGCTCGCGGCGTATCTGGTCTATATGGCTCATAATGGCATGCTGCATGACGAGCGGGGCCGAGTTTTCGCTGACATAGCCCTCATACATTTCGCTGTCGGTCAGGCCGAAAATGTAGTCGAGCTCATGATCCTGCAGCTGGCCGATGCCGAACCCCTGCAGCGCCTTTTCGATTTCTCCCGGCCAGCAGTATTCGAAACTTTCCCGCCAGAAGTCCGTGTACGTGTCATAACCCTTCCCGGTATCGATTACGTTCAGCGCGGCATGAGCAGCCCGATATGCATACATCATTGCCGCCTGGCAGTACGTTTCGATAAATGCCGCCGCATCGCCGACAACCACGACGTTGCCCTCCACGGGGTTCATGATGCAGGTGTAGAAATTCAGAACACAGGCCGCCTTGTGGACAATTTTTGCATTGTGAAACCACTCCTTGAAGGGCCCCTCGGCAAGAAACCAGTCAAGCCCCATCTTGGCGGGCATGCCCGCGGGGGTCCCGCAGAAAACATCCAGGATGGGGCGGTCGCCCTCTCTGGCATCCGGGAGGTACTTCGGCACCATATAGACCTGGCCACGGCCCCAGGGGGTATGCCCCCGACCCACGCAGGTAATCCAGGAGTCCCAGTACGGGTAGTCGATTTCATCGATAAAATACGAGGCGACCCTGAAGGTGGCGATATATTTTCTGGTCTTGAACAGGTCCAGGCCCTTGACGATCTGGGAGTTGACGCCGTCGGCGGCAAAGGCGATTCTGCAGCGAACCTTCTGAAGGGCCCGCGTCCGGTTGTCGCGCAGGGTTACCGTGACGCCGCCGTCGCTGTTTTCCGCATGAATTCCCGAGGTTTCGGTCAGAACCTCGGTGCCGTTTGCAACAGCTTCCTCGAGCAGGTTGCGCAGGATGATTTCCTTGGTGTAGGGAAGCGCAACACCTTCTTTTTCATTGCCCATCGAGAGCTTGAACCCGCCCGGCGAGAGGCGGGAGCTTTTTACGAGCTTCACATACGGGTGACCGTACTTGACCGTAAAACCGGTTTTTTCAAAATGGAGATCGTTGTCGACGAACCTGACCGTTTCACCGTGCGTGTTGGGCTCATTGATCAGCATCGTGCAGCACGAGCGGTTTACTTTTGGGATGTCTTTTTTTATGTCGACCAGCAGCACATCCTGGCCGGCGGCAGAAAGCTCCCTGGCTGCCATAAGTCCCGCCGGACCGGCGCCGATCACTACAAAATCATACTGCTTTTTCATTCTGAGTGCTCCCGGGCACAATACATTATCATTATCAGACACCGCTCACGCCTAGCGTTCAGCGGTATCCGCGTACGGGTTGCTGGGAACGGTCAGTACCAGGATGTCGGGGAAACGGCACCCGCAATAAATGGCATCCACACCGCAGCCCGCCCTGCAGGTCCCGCATTCTATGCACGAATCCTGATCGATGAACGATCTGTCGTCGATGAAGCGGATGGCAAGACGCGGGCACAGGTTGACACACGCCCCGCAACCAACACAAATGTCTCTGTTTACTATCATGAACAGTACCGCACCAAAGTATGTTATGCCGCCGGACAGCCGCAACCGATGCTGCTTACGAACGGCAGTTTATACAGACCTCGAAACAATCATCGGCAAGCGATGCTTTTTTCCGTATATGGTCAAGCTGCACGACCGGCGCGAACGGCTCCCCGCACTTTGTGCAACGTTTCATGCCCAGCGCTGTCTTCCAGGTGGTCATGATACGGGCCGGTCCCGCGATCGCCTCGCCCGTCGGAACCGAACCGTCGGCCCCTTCGGGAATATCCTGCACGGTGACGGCTCCGGTCGGACAAACCTCAACGCAGGTTCCGCAGCCGATACAATCATCGGAGCGCTTCAAAAACGGGGTGGCGGCGATGCGATCGTAGCCCCTCCCGACAAAGTCTATTGCGCTTACGCCGACAATTTCCCGGCAGGCGCGAACACACTGGCCGCAGGCTATGCACAGCTCGTTGCGGGCGATATACCGTGCGGGCTGCACGACCCCCATGCTTCGGGCAAGGTCCTGCAGGACCTGTGCCTGCGGTGCCTCTGCCAGCAGCAGCTCGAGAATACCCCTGCGAAGCGCGCAGATTGTATCAGTGGCTGTTTCGACAATAAGTCCATCCTCGACGCGGTACGCGCAGGATGCAACCACGGACGTCGATCCGCTTCTGGTGACCTCCACAATACACAGCCTGCAGCCGCCGTACGGGCTGAGGGCCTCATTATGGCACAGGGTCGGAATCCATATTCCTTCCTGCCGGGCGGCATCAAGAATCGTGGCATCATCAGGAACGGTTATGTCTCTGCCGTCTATTGTCAGCTCTACCATGGCAATAATCCCCGCTGCATACCGCGGACACGCGGATGCCGTCCTACGTCCTTACAGCATCAACCGGGCACGCCTCTTTGCATGCACCGCATTTGATACATTTTTTCAGGCTTATTTTGTGGGCTTTCTTTTTCTCACCCGTCACGGCATCGGCCGGGCACGCATCTTTGCAGGCGCCGCAGCCGATACACGCTTTCGCATCGATACAATAGGTTATCAAGTCTTTACAGACACCGGCCGGGCATTTTTTAAGAACGACATGGGACAGGTACTCATCCTTGAAGTACTTCAGTGTCGACAGAACCGGGTTCGGTGCAGTGCGGCCCAGCCCGCACAGCGCTGAATCCCGAACAAGATGAGCAAGCTTTTCCAGGCGCGGCAGATCTTCAAGGGTTGCCGCGCCGCGGCAGATGTCATCAAGCAGCTCGCGCATTCTTCTGACGCCGACCCTGCAGGGCGTGCACTTGCCGCACGATTCGTGCTCGAGGAAATCAAGAAAGTAGCGGGCAACATCGACCATGCAGGTCTGTTCGTCCATGACGATCAGGCCGCCCGATCCCATGATCGAGCCCGCCCGGGCAAGTTCGTCGTAGTCCACCGGAAGGTCGAGATGCTCTTCGGGGATGCAGCCGCCTGACGGACCGCCGGTCTGAACGGCCTTGAAGGCCTTTCCGTTCGGGATGCCTCCGCCGATATCAAAAATAATGTCACGCAGGCGCGTTCCCATGGGCACCTCTACCAGGCCGATACGGTCAACCGTGCCGACCAGCGAAAAAACCTTCGTGCCCCTGCTGCCCTCGGTACCGATTGAGCTGAACCATCGATGCCCGCGGGACATAATCACCGGAACGGTCGCAAGCGTTTCTACATTGTTGATAACGGTGGGACTGCCCCACAGGCCGCTTTCGGCAGGGTAGGGAGGGCGCTGGCGGGGCTCTCCGCAGTCACCTTCAATGGAGCGGATCAGGGCGGTTTCTTCACCGCAGACGAACGCTCCTGCGCCTCTGCTGATGCTGATGTCAAAGCCGAAGCCCGAGTGGAGAATGTCGCTGCCGAGCAGGTTGTTTTGGCGTGCATCATCCAGGGCTTTTTCGAGCCGCTGCACTGCCAGGGGATATTCGTCCCTGACATAGATAAATCCCCGGCCGGCTCCAACGGCGAACGCCGCCGTAATCATGCCTTCAATGACTGCGTGAGGATCGCCCTCAAGAATGCTGCGGTCCATATAGGCGCCGGGATCGCCCTCGTCAGCGTTGCAGATAAGGTACTTTTCATTTCCCTTGGCTTTTCTGCACAGTTCCCACTTGCTGCCGGTAGGGAAACCGGCGCCGCCGCGGCCCCGCAGCCCTGAGCGCTTAATATCGGCTATTACACCGCCGGGGCTGTTTTTCTGCAGCACGCGGGCAAGCCCTGCATATCCATCCCGAGCTATGTATTCGCTGATGTCTTCAGGGTCTATGTAGCCGCAGTTTCTGAGCGCCACACGCTTCTGCATTCGGTAAAAGGGCAGATCGCCGTAGGCCGGTATATTGTCTGCCGCGGGGGAGACCGGAACCTCATCAGTCAGGATATCACCGATTTCTATTTTAGCGACAGCGCCCTCGGGCAGCACGCCTTTTTTGATTCCGGAAAGAACGTCTTTAACCGTTTCCGGTGTAACACGTGCGTAGGTTACCCTGGGGCTGCCGGGCAGGATTACGTCGACAAGCGGCTCGAGCGAGCACAGTCCTATACAGCCGGTAACAGAGACGGCCGCATCGATTTTTCTTTTTTTCAGTCCGGTGGTGACAGCGTCAAGCACAGCACCCGCACCCGCGGCAAGGCCGCAGGACGCCGCACCGACAATTATTTTGGGACAGTCGGGAACAAGCCGCGCTCGGCCGCTTTTTTTTAGTTTTTTCAGGTTTTTTTCGGATGAAGTCTTCATTGCGCTGTCCGTTTTTTTCTGTGCTGTTTAATAAGATCGGCGGTTTTTTTCTGCGTCATGGACCCGTATATATCGCTGTTGATTTTGATTACCGGGGCCATGCTGCAGCACCCGAGGCAAAGCACTTTCTCCAGGGTAAACAGCCCGTCGTCGCTTGTCTGCCCCGCACTTTTGACACCCAGTTCGCGCGACAGCATGCTCAGCAGGTCGCTGCCGCTTTTAACGTGGCACGCGGTTCCGAGACAGACGCTGACCGTATGTTTGCCTCGCGGCCTCAGGCTGAACGAATTATAGAAGGAGGCTACCGAAAACAGCTTGCTCAGGGGGATGTCCAGCTCACGGCTTGCCTCCCGCAGAGCTTCTTCAGGCAGGTAGCCGAAACTGTTTTGAATGCCCTGCAGGAGGGCGATGATGCTGCCGGGCTTCTGTCGGTAGCAGTCCAGGGCTTTCTTAATCGATGGCGCTTGAGAAGATTTCATTAATTGTTTCCGCCTTGGAAAGTTTCTCGTAAAATGTTTCAGCCTCATCCTGCAGTATCTGCAGCAGAGCCGGAGGAAAGGTGAAAAAGCGTTTCTGCATACCGATATACTCCTGCAGCGGGCGCAGTTTCCGTGTCGGCTCGTTCAGCACCACCTCGCGGCCGGTAACTTCAAACAGTGGAAAGTATCCGCTCCTGACGGCAAGCCACGCGGCTCTGATCGATTGATCGGCCGGCAGCATCCAGCCGGTCGGACAGGGGGTCAGTACCAGTATGAACGAGCGTCCGGCACAGCGGGAGGCCTTTTTTATTTTATGCAGCAGGTCGAGCGGATAACCGGGAGTTGCCGTTGCGCGGTAGGCGAATGCGTGCTTCAGCGCAAACGGCGGCATGTTTTTGTCCGCCATCAAATCATGTAATTCTGTCTGCATATCACGGTGAATGTGCTCGTTGCACTCAAAAGGCCGGGGCCCTGTGCTGCGAATGAACCGGTCAACGTGCAGCTCCTTGTCAAGGCACAGAAAAACAGCCTCGCCGGCATTTTCAATCGTGCGGGTGAAGGCCAGGAAGTCGGTTTCGAACACATGCCGGTCGACGGCGATCACCGGCTTGTGAGCGTGACGCGGAACCGCTTTCGCACAGGCATCGGCCCGGTCCAGCACGGTGCTGATCAGGCTGTCGGTGGTAACGTCATGATGCGTGCATCCGACACCGATAAGCGGGTCGCGTGCATCCTTCGGGGATGGCGCAGCATCGAGCGCCTTGGCTGCGATCCGGCAGGCCAGTGCCTTGCCGCACCCCTTGCAGGATCGCCTGCCGGAGATGAAATTTTCCTGTTTCGGAAGCGTTTTTGGAACATAGACTGGAAAGGTGTCCATGAAATGCCGTTCTCCTTACACGTCGTAATCAAAAAATGCCGGGTGCCGTCACGGGTACGAACAGTGGTGCGGCAGCGGCAAATGCGGCCCGCGCCCGATGCGGAACGTTACTGCTTGATGAGCCAGGGCGGCCGCTCCGAAACGGGTTCGAGCCGTATGCAGCCCGTCCAGCACTGCTTTACGCAGAGGCCGCAGCCCTTGCAGTATCGCGGGTCCGCCTCATACAGGCCTTCACCGTTTTCGAAGATTGCCCCGTCAGGACAGGAGAGACAGCAGACACCGCATTGTATACAGCCGTCATAATCCCATGCCGGGCGCTCAAAACACCAGTCGTCATTTGACGAGAAATCTTCCGTGATGCGCAGCTCAAGGCCGGATGTGCCGATATCTTTTTTCATAAGGCAGTAGAAAATATATATTTCATAAGATGTAGTCTGAAAAGCTTATAATGAATACTACGTCATGCCCTGCTGCTTGTCAAGCAAATTATGGTTCCGGGAAGCTATTCTAATAGAATGCATCTATATAAAAGCAGAGCCGGCTGCAGACGTTATTCAGTAGCACGGAAAGCCGAGCCTGCGAGCCGGTTTCATCAGCTGAACGGCTGCTTCCGGTCTGAACATGGAAATTTTATGAGCCAGCGCCGGGCGCTCCTGCCGGATCCGGTCCATATGCGGGATGAGCCCCTTCATTATTTTGTCATACATGAGAAATGGGTTCAGCGACCACGGCAGCTTTGCGGTTACCAGGCCGTGAATGTAGTTGTGCTCATCTTCGGTGAACATCCTGTTGAAGAGCGGATAGCAGACGAATTCCGTATAGTCGTGGGTCTGCGCCCAGTTCTTCTGCCACCAGTCGATATAATCGAGAACACCCTCGCGGTCGGGCTGTCCGGTGTGCAGTGCTTTTGAGACCGCCATCGCCGCCTTGTGGCCGGAAAGCAGCGCGCCGGAGTTTTCCGCCTCTGCAAACCAGCATGAATCACCGACGAAAACGACTCTGTCCCGGTAGGGTTCCCTGGCAGGGCTCATGTTGTTGATGACGGCGCAGCGCTGATGGGTGATCTCAACATTTTTAAACCAGCCCCTGAAGCTGCTTTTTGTCGTCAGGTACTCGAATCGCTCCTGACCGACAACATAGAGCCAGTACTCGTCATCCCGGTACACGCTCGGAAGCAGGCAGAACATTATTGTTCTCAGGGGCGGCGGCGCGAAGCATATGCCAAGTGCGATCATCTCAGAGCGGTCGAACTGGACGCCGGTTATATAATAGCTGTTTGCGCTCCCGGTATTGATCAGTATCCGCTCGCGGTTCAGGCCGAGGCGGCGGGCGATTCTCGAATTGACACCGTCGGCGGCGATGCACATGGTCCCGCGGAACGTGTCACCCTCGCTTGTCCTGATTGCAACACCGGTGTCTGAGGCGGTTACGTCAACGACATTGCGCTCGAGGTAGTAATCGACGCCGGCCCGGCGGCCCTCTTCGAAGAGCCCCCCGAGCAGAGCGCCCTTGTCGAATACGACCGCAGGCGTGCCGCCGGGCGCCTGATTGGCTTCATAGTCGCCGATTTCGATACGGTCGGCGGCATTCGGCGCCACAAAGTGCAGCGCATAGAACTCCCGGTATGCGCCGGTATAATCCACGGTAAAGTTGTTTACCGGGAATATCCACTTGTTCTGCTGCCGGGAAAAATACATCCGCTCATTGTAAAACGAGTCCATGTTCATCAGAAACATCTGAGCGCAGGAGCGCTGGATCTTGGCCGGGTCGGATTTTCGTTCCAGCAGCGCTACCCGCAGGCCGTTTTGTGCCGCTGTTTTTGCAGCCTCCAGTCCGGACGTTCCTCCGCCCACGACGATGACATCATAACGTGCAGCCATGCATGCTCCTCCGGATGAATTACGTGTTTTCAGGCTTTCAATATGTTTCCGTAGAAGGAATCAACCACCGGGACCATAAGCTTTGAAATTTCCTTCAAAAACTTTCTTCCGAACGGCGTCAGGGAATAATACTTGCGGTTCGCCCCCTGCAGCGACGGCTCCTCAGCGCTTTTAAGAATGCCTTCATGCTCGAGCGTTCGCAGCTTTTTGTACAGGTTGTTGCGGTCGATATCAAAAGTACCGTTCGTGATTCTGAATATATCCTCTTTGATCTCGTAGGCATATTTCGGCTGCCTGTCGATAAGCGACAGTACGATAAACTGCAGAAAACCGCGTTTTATATCGAACAGCAACTGCTCGATATGCTTGTCGATTATCTGCTGCTCGGTTTCTTTCAGTGTTTTCAAGGAGATAAACCCCAAAGGAATTATTTCGATGGTAGTAGTTATAAAGACTATATTTAAAAGACTAATTCCACAACGAAAAAAAGTCAAGTAAAAAATATTTTATACAGGATATTGTATTTTCTTCGCTTTTGGGGTATCGTACGGATGGTTGAAAGGTGAAGTCGACCGGGTGTGTTTTTTTGTTTCTATACCATGAGTGCACTTTTCACACTGCTGTGGCGTTTTTTCCGATGCCCGACGGGAGGTGCGAACATGCAGGAGCTGCTTTAGCTGCGTTTTTTTTCGCGGCCGGAGGCCGCTCCTGCCCGGCTGGATTATTCTGATAATTGCCGCAGTGTATGAGGTATCTGTCTCCGGTGACCGTACGTCAAAAAGAAATCGTCACAAAATACCACGACCAGATTGTTTTTGATCTGAAACGAGCGTTTCTCCAGTTTATAACGCTTTTCATTATCAGCGAGGGGTCGAAGTACGCCTATGAAATCAAGGCCGAAATTTTAAAGCAGACGCGGGGAGGCTTTGATATCGACCGCAACAACCTGTACAAAAAGCTGCGCTCGCTGGAAAAAGACGGGATACTGAAAAGTTATATGGAGCCTTCGCTGCGGGGTGCCCAGAGAAAATATTATACGATAACGCCTTTGGGAAAAAAGCTTCTCAAAAAGAACATCGATATGCTTCTGCCGCTGATGCATTCGATTCGGGAAAATATTACAAGCAAAATGACGGACTGACGGCCTGCGGCATCAGCCGGGTGTACCGCTTCCTGTACCGCAGGCCCGCTGCGGCTCAACCCTCAGGCACCCTGCTTAAAGCAAAACGCTTCGATAACCGACTCGATCAGGGATGTCTGTTCTTCGCTCTGCGCCGGCAATTCCAGACCGGCGTCGTAATAGTCGGCATTCGATTCTTTCCTGCACCACTTGCACGCAGCCTTTACGGAGAGCACCTTTTTACCCTGGACCTCTTTGTTCAGGCGGATGTCCACGTGGTAGGTTGCGCCTGTCCGCAGGGGGCTCTCGGTCATGAGCTTGATACCCTCGAGGGACAAATCGATGAGGTTGCCGAGCTTTTCACCGGAACTGCTGTCCACAACCTGCAGATAACATATAAGCTGCTCCCGCTTGTAAATTCTTTTTTCTTCCATGAGTTTCGGTCCCGTTGGATTTAGTCTGAGCCGTTCGGCCGGTTCATGACCGCGGCAAAAAACAGCATCGCCTGTCGGCGGACTGCCGGTTATCTGCGAAGCCCGGAAGCGCCGCACAGGGGGGTGTGGACAATGACGGCACTACCCTGGCTGTACTGATAATTCCAGTCGATGGTCATTTCGATATCCTGAATGTCCCACACGGTCAGGCCGGCAGCCAGGGTTTTGTATTTACTGAATTTTTCTTTCATTTTTGCGGTAATATGTTTGAAATCCTTTTGTGATCCGATCACCAGCCGGACTTCGCAGAACAGACCGTCTGAAAAAAGATAATAGATTTCATCGACGGTTGCAGAGCCGATAGCAACGCGGTCGTCGTTTTTGCGATATGCTTTTTTGCCGCCGGCGTCCGTAATGCTGCAGGGTATCATATCGGGCAGGGTCTGAATATGTGCGCCCCAGGAAACTCCGTTGAATGAAACGAGCTTTTCTTTTTTCTTTACCGGCCGCACAACCGGCTGCGGCACCCTGTCCCTGCCGGACTCCTGCCTGCGATAGTAGTTTTCAATAAATATTTCATCGAAGCGTTCATCCGCTTCATCATGTTCGGCGTCTTTTTTCTTTGGCTGGCTGCGTTCCTGCTGCCTGCGGAACTCGGCAGGATTCAGCGGCCGGTTTTGCGACCACAGTCCGGCATGCGCCCGTCTGGCCAGTTTTTCCTGCATGGCATACCGTCCCGACAGGGACCAGGCATAACCGTTTTTCACCATGATTCTGTTGACCGAGCGCATGCGGCCGTCAAGGACATACAGTTCGACCTCTGCGCGGGAACCCTTTTCAGTCTTCATGGATGTAACGGTAACGGTTTTATTGAGGATAAGCCCGGAAAGGTATTGACGCGCCTGCCTGCCGAACGGCTGCCGGAGCTCAGGGGCATCGATGTCGGCCAGATCGGCCTGTTGTGAATATCCGCTGTAGTCAAGCTCGACCGTATCGCCGTCGATTACCGCGCTCACGTGCGCCTGGTCACGGGCAGTCGCGGGGCGAGCCGTAAAAAAACAGACAAGCATCGCTGCCAGGCAGATGGTCGGGATGCAGTACCGGCATGCCTTCATAGGGAACCCGAATTGTTTTGGCGGCCGCTTTCGGCAGCTCGCTTTTTTTTGCTGCCGGATCGCTGAATCTGCGCGGCAAGCCGCCGGTTTTCCTCCTTGAGCAGAAGGACCTCTTTCCTGAGCTTTTCGGTATCTGCAGAAAGGCGGTCCTTGACATCACCATAATACGTACACCGGTTGCGGCCGTCTTCCTTGCTGGCGTACAGCGCCTTGTCGGCGTGGTCGATTGCATCCATGACCGAGTTCATGTGGGTTTCAAACTCAGCGACACCGGATGAGATCGTTATGCGGTAGTCCCGACCGCTTATGCGAAAGGGCGTCGATTCGATCTCCAGGCGCAGCCGCTCCATTGACTCCATGACGACATCCCGGGTAAAGCCGTAATACACCGCTACGAACTCCTCGCCGCCGTACCGGTATGCATAGGGCACGTTTTTTTTTATTATTGCGGCTGTTTTTTTGAGGATATGGTCACCGACAGGGTGACCGTAGGTGTCGTTCAGCGCCTTGAACCTGTCGATATCGAGCATAGCTATCAGAAGTTTTTTCTGGCCGCTTTTAAACTGCTTGAACAGCTTTCCCATCTGTTCATTGAGCTTTCGCTTGTTGTAGAGCTGGGTAAGGTCGTCGATGTGGACTTTCTCAGCCTGAATGCGGTTTCTGTTCGATTCGATTATTCTGGCAAGTACCGGCGTAATGCGTTCAACCGTTTGCTGCCAGGCATCCTTGTCGAAATCCCCGGTTATCTGGCGCCTGATCGTGTAATGGCCGATTTGCTGGTCTTCGACCACAAGCGGAACTTCCAGCTTGGTTTCCTGCACTTCCTGGAGCGTTATGCGGCTGACCGACTCAAGCACCGCCGGAGGCTCTTCGGTGGTATTGTACGTAAAAGCCTCACCGTCGGTTTTCAGCTCCGCGGCCAGGAACTTATCGTCATCGAACAGGAATATCTCAACCTGACCTGCCTGCAGGTAGGTCATGGCTGTTTTCATCGCCGTTTCAAAAGGGGTCAGCATCATGCTTTCCAGCAGTCGGTGAATCTGCAGGCGCTCTTCAAGAACCTCAAGCTCATGGACATGGGCAACCTGAGAGTCTATAAGCTCCCTGCGGATCTGTTCAAGGCTGAGTTTCCTGATTTCAAGGGTCTGGGCCTCTTTGACGTAGAAGCGGTAGCGTTCGATCAGGGCGGCTATGTTTTTAAAGGCTTTCCATACCTTGTCTCTGTTTTTGCGAACAAGCGAACCTGATTTCGACTCAATACAGTCAAGGACCTCTTCGCCCAGGATTTTTTTGATGGCGGCAAGTGCCGATGGAGGAATTTCTTTGGAAAAGTCAAGGGTTACGCGATCCTCGATTTCACGCTGTTTTTCATGAAAGCGGCTCAGCAGCGATTCGTCAAAAGGACGGTCATAAGCCCGTGCTTCAATTTCTTCAGCAATAGCATTCACGATTGATCGGGCTTTTTCCATGTCGGAGCAGGAGGGCTTGTCAAATCCCCTCGGGACCTGAACATATGGTGTCGGCGTTTGGGCAAAGCTTGAAAATTTGTATGATTGTATATAGGATGCAGGAGTAAAGTCAATGGTTTTACGCCGGCGGTTTCAGCTTTTTTTATGCAATAAACAGGGGGGTGCGCGGTGCTGTGCCGGCCGGCCGGATTCCAAAAAAAGCTTGAAAGCTCGCAGGGATGCAGTATAGTAGACCGAAACGCTCTCCTCGGAGGAATTGCAGCATCATGATTCGTCATGTATCGGCAGTATTTCTGTTTCTTGCGGCGGTGTGTCTTCCTTCTCTGTGCCGGGCCCAGGCTGAGCTTTACAGCATTCTGCCCCGTTTCCAGGACAATGAAACATTTTATACCGTTCAGGTTGAAACGCTGTCCTACCCGGCATCGGCCGAGTCTTTTACGGCCGAACTCAGGCATACGGGGTACCCGGCCTATATAAGAACGTTCACAACCGGCTCCGGCAAGCTTCTGTACAAAATCAGAATAGGAAAGTATAAAACCGATGCCGAAGCGCGGGCCGCGGCTGAAGACTTCAGGCGCCGCGAGCAGCGCCGGGTGATTATCGTACGCTCTCAGGAGCAGGCCGCACCGTCGACCGGCGAGCAGGAGGATTTGTTCACCACCGGTGATGCGGTGTTTACCTCCATGGACTGGAGCGCCGGCAAGGAGGGAACATCCCCGGACACGTCCGAGGCGGTACCGTTGCCCGACGGGCAGCCGGATGCGGCGTTTGCGGATCAGCGGCAATCGCCGGTCAGGTTCGAGCCGGTTGCGCCCGGCGTGCATTATTATACCATTCAGGTTTTTACGGAGGTACAGCAGCGCCTTGCACAGGCCAGGCTCGAAGCTCTGCGGCAGATGGGCTATCCGGGCTATATGCTTGAGCAAAAAACTTCAGCCGGAAAGGTTCTGTATAAAATCCGCATGGGCCGCTATCGCCTGAAGCGTGATGCCCGCGAGGCGGGGCGCATATACCGCGATCGCACGGGCAGGGACTATCTTGTCGTCAAGTCGGTGCTGCCGGTGCCGCTGCCCGAGGGCGTTAAGACCGTTCGACAGGAACCGCCCGACGGCAGTGCACAGCCCGAGGGGACTGATGAGGCCCGGAAGGAGCAGCCCGCTGCCGAATCTCCGGCAGAGCCCGAAACGGAGAAACACAAGCCGGCCGCCGACAGGACAGAGGAAGTGCGGGAGCATGCTGCGGCGGATTCGCCGGTGCGCTTCGAGCGTATTGCGGAAGGGCGACCGTACTATACCATACAGACCAGCACCGAGCGCGACCGTGACCTTGCCGAGAGCAGGGTTTCCACGCTGCTGAACAAGGGGTATCCCGCATACATGACAACCTATACAACCTCCGGCGGAAGGGTTCTCTACAAGATCCGCATGGGCCGCTATCGCCTGAAGCGCGATGCCCGCGCCGCCGCGGTTCGATTCTCAAAATCCGAGCACCATCCCTACCTGGTCGTTCAATCGGAAAAGCCGATTGCGATCCCGCCCGGTCCCCGGAAGACCGGCAGCCGACTGTCGGCTGCCGGGGCAGAAGGGATTTCCGCCGGGCTTGAACAGCTGAAGGCGTCCAGGATCTATGCCTATCGCTGGCCGGGCGATGAACTGAATCTTACAAATTCAATCAGCAAAGTGCCTCAGAACCTGCGGGACAAAATCGAATACATTGCGGTGTATCCGGTTCTGCTTGCCGGAATCGACGATAACGGCACGGTGGTCGTCAGAATTGACGATACGCAGATGCGCATCGGCCTCGCCGGCGTTTCGTTTCCGACAGAACGGTCGAAGCAGCTGGCCGGTGGCTATTTTGAAGAGCATATCGAAAACGATCATTTGCGGCTCAAATACGATCCGCGGATGTCGAAGCAGGGCGGGCTGCTCTCGGGAAGGCTGTACCAGAAGGGAGGCGTGTTCGTCAATGAAGAGCTGCTGCGCCGCGGCATAGGAACGTTCGTCGGCGAAACAGCCGGTCCCGAGTACGCGGCAGTGCTGAAGGCTGCTGCCGATCATGCCCGGAGCGAACACCTGGGAATCTGGAGAGAGGGTGCCCGGCGGCCCCGCGACTGACGGGCATCTGGTACATGCCGCGGCACGGCACACCCCGGGAACAGCGACAGCCCGATGCAGCGGCGGCGACAGCAGGAACAGGGATTCGTATGGCAATGCCGCTGCAGGCCGCAGCGGGACAGTGACTGCCGATCACGCGCACACGGGGGGACAGGGTATGACGGAGCAGACGTGCAGCATCCCTGTTGAAATCGAACAGGCGCTCGAGGGAATGCCGGCGATTTCACCCGTCCTCGGTAAGATCAACAGGATGGCGCAGGAAATGGAGACATCGCCGCGCGACCTCGTTAAAATCATCATGCTCGATCCGGTTCTGACCGGGAAAGTCCTGAAGCTGGTCAACTCCTCGTTTTACGGTCTCACCCAGCGGGTTCAAACGCTCGCGCAGGCGGTTGTCTATCTCGGCATCAACACCGTGAAAAACCTCGCCATATCCACAGCACTGCTCAGCACGGTTTTTGTAAAAGAGCGCCGCGAGGCCCTGGATCTGGATCCCGATGATTTCTGGCGGCACTGCATCGCCACAGCGCTGTGCTGTAAATTCATCGCCCGCCTGAATGCATCTTCGGAGACGGACCCTGAGATGTATTTTATCGCCGGTCTGCTGCATGATGTCGGCAAGGTGCTGCTGATACGCACGGACCCGCAGCGCTACGGCCTCGCTCTTGCCGAGAGCAGGCGGCTGGGCGTTTCGCTGGCTTTTTCGGAAACAGCGCATTTCGGCATGTCGCATACCGAAGCCGGCGGCATTCTGGCCCGCAAGTGGAAACTCGACGCACCCCTGGTGCGGGTCATCGAACAGCATCATGCCCCCCCGCAGGGATCGATTCAGCGTCTTCACGGGACGGTTATTATTGCCAATACCATAAGCAAATGCACGGATGCCGGCCAGAGCGGCAACCGCATCATCGAGGAAATGGCGGATGATATCGTTTCCGGTCTCGACCTCAGCAACAGCGCCATCGACGAGGTTGCCGGAAAAATACCCGTCGAGGTGGAACGGGCAGCAGAGTTTTTAAGCTTTGTTCGCGATCAGGAGTAGGCGGCCATGATGGTGAAGTTCTGGGGAGTGCGCGGATCGATACCCATACCGGGGCCGGATTCAGTGCGGTATGGAGGCAACACGTCGTGCATCGAGCTTCGCGGCGGGGCGGGGGAGTGCATGATTTTTGAGGCCGGCAGCGGAATCCGCCCGCTGGGGCTGGATCTCGTGCGCCGCTGCAAGCCGCTGCCCGCCGTTCAGCTGTTCATTTCTCATACGCACTGGGATCACATCCAGGGATTTCCCTTTTTTACCCCCTGCTACATACCCGGGACAGAGGTGCATATCCGGGGGCCGGTGCACTTCATGGAAAACACCACGCTGCGGGACGTGTTCGACCGGCAGATGCAGCACGAATACTTTCCGGTTTCCAACCAGCAGCTGGCAGCCTCGATCACCTATGAAGACATCAGCGAGACCGAGCTGCGCGTCGGCGGGATCGACGTCCGCACCCAGTTTATGAATCACTCCATCCGCAGCCTGGGGTATCGCATCGTTGAGGAGGGACGCACCCTGGTGTATACCGGCGATCATGAGCCCTATTACAACATGTTCGCCGATGACGGGGGCGGCGGCGCAGGGGACGATGATGTTTTGTTCGACGGCGTCGATACCACGGTGCAGCAGGCTGTTGACCGGTTTATCGGCTTTATCGAAAAGGCGGATGTGCTCATTGTGGACTGCCAGTATACACCCGATGAATATCCGTCGCAAAAGAGAACCTGGGGCCACTCATCGTGGGACTACTGCCTGAAGTGGATGCAGCAGGGACGGGTGAGGAAAATGGTGCTGACCCATCACGATCCGCTTCGGACGGACAGCGCGCTTGACGAGATACTGGTTTGCGTGCGGTCAGCAGCCAGGGATAAAGGGCTTGACCCCGACAGCATTATTCTGGCCCGCGAGGGTATGGAGCTTTCCGTATGAGCGGGGGCCTCGGTAAATACCGTAAAAAATATCAGCCGGGTGATGTGCTTGTGCGGGAGGGGGAACGCGGGACCGAGCTTTTTCTTCTCGAACAGGGTGTTTTTGATATTACCATAAACGGCAGGAAGGTCGACAGCGTGGATGCCTCGCAGGAACAGGATTTTCTGGGCGAGGTTGCCGCGATTCTTGAAACAGCCAGAACCGCCACCGTTGTCGCCGCTACGGAATGCAGTGTGCTGTGTCTGCCCCGCTTCGAGCTCGAATCGGTATTGCAGAAATCACCGTCCCTGGGCGTGAAGCTGGTCCGGTCGCTGTGCAGAAAGCTCTCAGGGAGCGCCGCGGCCCTGTCGTCTGTGCAGCGTGCGGTCGGCGCTGTTGAAAAAACCGGCAGCACGGAGACCTCTTTGAGGAACTACATGAAGGGTCTTCTGTTTCTTATGGAACGCGCTGCAGATGACGGCCCGGGCGAGGCCGCCGCAAAGCTGCTTGCGTATTACCGGCACACGAATCCCTGGGGCATGCAGCACGGAGATTCCGAAGCACTTCTTCGCTTCGGTGATGAGCCGGAGCAGGAGCAGGTGTCCGACCCGGGCGCAGGAGACGATACTCCGCCCGATGATCCGGCGGCATCGTAACGGAGGCTGTTCAGTTTTCAGTGCCGTTTCATGAAATTTTATTTGGATCCAAAACTACCGCCTTTGGCGATGTGCCCCGAAAATCTTTAAGCGTTACGGGGTGAACTGGTTGAAACAGTTATCAGGCGGTTGCCTTCATACCTTTCTTTGCGTGTCCAAAGAAAGGTATGGCCAGAGAAAGGACACCCGTTTGCCCGGCCCGCCTGCGGCGGGGGCCCTCGCTTGAGTCCCGTGCAGCGGCGGGCCGAATACTCGCTGCGCTCAGACAGTTCGGCCCTTTATTCCGCAGCACGGGTCTCAGACTCGGCACGGTCAAAATGGGACCCAGGGAATTGATGGCCTCCCAACGGGGGCCATCCAGGGGCCGCGCCCTTCGGGCGAGGATCGAGCATAACCGGTACCGCTGTGCTGTGTTGACCTTTTCAGGCGCCGGGGGAGCCATGCCGCACAAACCGACATACAAACAGCTCGAAGAGCGTATTGCGGCCCTTGAACAGCAGCTTGCCGGGGCGGTGAAGGGGATGCCGCGTGCGCAGGACGATGATGAAATGTACCGCTCGCTTTTTGAACACGCCCGGGACGCTATTTATATCTCGACCCGGGACGGTGCCTTCGTCGATGCAAATCCCGCCTTTCTCGAACTCCTGGGGTACAGCCGCCGGGAGCTTCTCAACGATATAAATGTACGCAAGCTGTACGAGCGTCCTGAAGAGCGTAAGGTTTTCCAGCGGGAAATCGAGCGGAGCGGTTTTGTGAAGAATTATGAATTGAAAATGCGCACGCGGGACGGCACAGCGCTCGACTGTCTTCTCTCGGGGAGCGTCAGAAAAACAGCCGGCGGGAAAATCGCGGGCTACCAGGGGGTGATCCGGGATATAACCGCCGAAAAACAGGCTCAGCGGGACCTGCGTGAAAGCGAGGAGCGCTACCGGATGCTGTTCGAGGATTCGCCTATCTCACTCTGGGAATTCGATTTTTCCGGGGTGCGCAACTATATCGATCGGCTCAGGGGCAGGGCTGTCCGAAAAGTCCGGTCCTATTTTCAGCAGAACCCTGAGGATTTCGCCCGCTGCGCCCGCCTGGTAAAAATCACCAACGTCAACAGGGCCACGCTCGAGCTTTTTCAGGCCGGCTCGTTTTCGGCGCTGCGCAAGGGGATCGACGGTATCTTCATAAGCGATTCTTTCGAGGTGTTCCGCGAAGCGCTTATCGCCCTGGCCGAAGACAAGAGGCGCGCCGAAACAGAGGTCATCATGCAGACCCTCGCGGGCGACAAGCGGCAGCTGGTGCTGCGGTGGTTCGTTGTGTCCGGCCATCAGCAGTCCCTCAAGCGGGTGCTGGCCTCTTTTATCGACGTTACCGACCTTAAAACCATGGAGCGTGAACGCGCGAACCTGACATCCATGCTGGCGCATGACATTAAATCGGGTTTCATGGTCATCCAGGGTTTCGCAATGCGGCTGCTGAACAAGTCGCTTTCAATTGATGAGGAAAACACCGACAAGTATCATGAAGTCATCAAAAGAGAGGCGTCCAAACTCGAGCTGCTGGTTGACGATTTCCTGGAGTTCTCCCGCCTGAAGTCCGGTAAGCTGACGCTCTCCTTTGCGCCGACCCTGATAGACAGAGAGCTCCTGGAGCTGTATGAGTCCTATCAGCCCCGCGCTGCACAGCAGGGCATACGGCTTGAGATAGCCTGCATGGACCCCTCGCCCATAATCATGGCAGATGCCGGCAGGCTGCGCAGGGTCTTTACCAATCTTCTTGACAATGCACTCAAGTTTTCCGCGAACGGGGGCTGTATCGCAATTCAGATGGAGGATATGCAGAGCAGCGTATCCGTGGCGATCCGGGATGAGGGCATGGGCATTACGCCGGAGGAAATCGAGCTGATTTTCGATCCCTTTCACCGCGGGAAGGACTCCACCTGCAAGGAAGGATACGGCATGGGGCTTGCGGCGGTCAAGGCTATTGTCGAGGGACACGGTGGCACTGTTCGGGCGGCCAGCAGGCCCGGCAGCGGCTCGACCTTTACCGTTGTGCTGCCAAAGCAGCACCCGTCCGCCGGGCTGCAGCAGTAAGGGGAAAAACGCATGCGTTCAATTGTGATTGTCGCAGCAACCGAGTTCGAGCTGGCCCTGGTCCGTAAGCGGCTTCGGTGCAGGAAAGCGGCCCCCCTGCTTGATTTCAGCGTCTACAGCGCATCGGCCGGATCGAAAAAAATTGTTGCCGTGCGCAGCGGACCGGGCATCGCCAATGCAGCCGCGGCGACGGCGCTTGCCGTCAGGCGCTACCGGCCCGAGCGAATTTTCAATATCGGCGTCTGCGGATCATATTGCACGAAGCGCGCCGGGCCTGTTGCGGCAGTGGCCGGCATTAGAGCCGTTTTCGCCGATACCGGCGTGGATCTCGGCGGCGGATTTCTTACCCTGCAGGCAATAGATCTGCCCCTGGCGCGGGCCGGATCGGATACGGAGGTTTTCAACAGCGTTGAGCTGTCGGATGACCCGTTTGCCGCCGGCGTGACCCGGGGTGTTTTTTATACGGTGTCAGCCGTATCCGGAACCCCCGAAACGAGTGCTTCTCTCCGGGAGCGCTTCAAGAGCACGGAGTCGAGTGTTCTGTGCGAGGACATGGAATCGGCCGCGGTCGGCCTGGTAGCCCTCAAGGCAGCAGTCCCCTGCTCGGTGGTCAGGGGAGTGTCCAACCTGTGCGGCAACCGCGATTACACGACATGGCAGCTGTCCGAAGCCGCCGCGGCCGCGCAGGAGGCGCTGCTGCAGTGTCTGTGATTTCACTGGGCATATCGACCTGCCCGAACGACACCTTTATTTTCGATGCCTGGGTCAACGGAAAGCTTTCCGGTGCGGCGCCCCCGGTTTCCTGCCGCCTTGAGGATATCGAAACCCTGAACGCGCTTGCCCGGCAGGGTGATCTGGATGTCGTGAAGATTTCCCTGTATGCCTTCGGTCATGTTTCGGATCGCTACCGGCTGATCAATGCCGGGGGAGCCATGGGACGGGGCTGCGGACCGCTTGTTGTCGCCCGCGCCGGTTCATGCGCTGAAGCGCTTTTATCGGACGGCGCAGCCCGCGTTGCCGTACCGGGCAGGCTGACTACCGCCAACCTGCTTCTGTCTCTGTATGCCGGAAACATCAGACAGCCGGTTTTCATGCGGTTTGACGAGATTATGTCTGCTGTCCAGCGGGGCGAGGTCGATTGCGGGGTGGTGATTCACGAAAGCCGCTTTACGCTGCATCACTACGCTCTTGCAGCGCTGGTGGATCTGGGCCGGTGGTGGGAATCGGCAACGGGCCTTCCGCTGCCGCTGGGGGTAATTGCAGTGAGGAAATCTCTCGGGCGGGAAGCCGCCGTCCGCGTGGAGTCTGCGGTCAGGGCGAGCCTTGCCGCGGCGCGGCGCAACCCCGGACAGGCCCGGTTGTTTATGCAGCGGCATGCCGGTGAAATGGATGCGACGGTGATGCAGAAACACGTTGACCTGTATGTCAACGACTTTACGGTCGATTACGGCACGGAGGGCAGGGCGGCGATCGGCCGTCTACTCGGCCGGGCCCGTGAGGCGGGTCTGCTTGCAGGCGGGCAGGACAAAGCCTGAGCGTGTCCGGCACTGAAATTCTACAAAAAAACGCCGGATATATCCCGCGTGCGCGGGATTTCTGTCCGGCCTACAGTTATACTATGCGTCACAGTAATTATGTCAGCATGTGCTTAGTGATCGTCCAGCGGTATGCACGGAATGAGCAGCATGCCGGGCAGGGTCAGGCACAGCACGGCCGTGAAAAAGCCCGTGTATCCCAGCGTGCCCTGCAGAATGCCGCTTGCCATGCCGGGCAGCATCATTCCGAGGGCCATCAGGCCGGTTGAAATGGCAAAATGGGATGTCTTGAACGGCGGGCGGGCGATATACATGAGAAACACGGAAAACACCGTAAACCCGAGGCCGTAGCCGAACTGCTCGCATGCCACCATGGCGTACACTGAGGAAAGGGGGGGCCGGCAAGCGGCCATGTAGATATAGAACGCATTCGGGGCGTTCATCATGAGCGCCATCGGCCAGATGCAGCGCCTGAGGCTGAAGCGGGATACGAGCCAGCCCCCCAGCAGGCCGCCCACGGCAAGGCTCACAACACCCACCGTGCCGTACACGTAGCCGACCGTATCGGTTGCAAGGCCGAGGCCGCCCGCACCGGGGCTGTCCAGCAGGAACGGGGCAGCCATCTTGACGAGCATGGCCTCTCCGAGCCGGTACAGCAGAATAAAGGCTGTGACAGCTATGATTTTCGGCTGCCGGAAATAGGTCTGAAACGCACCCCGGTATGATCTCGTACGATGTGCTGCACCCGGCACGTCGTGCGGGGGCCGGGGAAGGCACAGGCGGTGGAAAATCCACGCTCCGGCAAAAAACAGTGCCGGTACGCCCATGGCCGCAGACCAGCCGAGCGGAATATTTCCGGCTGTTTTCTCAATGTTTCCCGCCAGTACGACCAGCAGCCCCGAGCCGAATATGACCGCCAGGCGGTAAAACAGGGAGCGAACGCCGAGGAAAAACGCCTGACGCTTTTTGTCGAGCGCCAGCATATAGTAGCCGTCGACCGATATGTCGTGGGTGGCCGATGCAACGGCGATAGCCGAAAACAGCACCAGGCTGCAGGAGACAAAAAGGGGCAGGGGGATGCAGGCAGCCATCAGGGCAAACAGGACCGCCATGAGCAGCTGCGTGGAAAGTATCCAGCTTCTTCGTGTTCCGTATATATCCACATACGGGCTCCAGAACATTTTTACAACCCAGGGCAGGTACAGTATGCTGGTAAGTCCGATGAAGGCATTGGACATGCCCATTTTTTTGTACATGACCGCTGAGACGGTGTTGACCATAATATAGGGAAGGCCCTCGGCCAGATACAGCGAGGGCACATACAGCCAGGGGCTTGTCTGCCTGTGCATGTGCTTGTTTCTCCGGATCTTTGGATTGCAAAAAAAGTAACGCTACCATACTTTGACGCTCATAAAAAGTTGATATTCAAAATCATATATATTATGAACTCAGGTATGCATCGGTTGACTGTTTCGCTGGCAATACTGATCATTTTTTACTGCTTTTGTCCTGCGGCAGAAGCGGGGGAGGGTCGTGTGAGAAAATCACCCATAGCAGGTTCCTGGTATCCCGGAGACGCAGATCGTCTGAAAACGCTGGTGCAGGGCCTTCTCGACAAGGCCGGCGTACAGAACGGCGGTCAAAAACCCTGTGCCGTCATATCACCGCACGCCGGAATACAGTTTTCGGGCCAGGCTGCCGCCCATGCCTATAAAACCCTTGACGGAAAAAATTTCAGCCGCGTAATCCTGCTCGGCCCCTCGCACTACACCTTTTTCAAGGGCATCGCAACCTCGGGGGTTGATTTTTACGAAACACCCCTGGGCAGGGTGCCGATAGACCGCGAGGTGTCGGAAGCACTGTTTAAGAAACCGCTTTTCCAGGGACCGCGCGAGGCGGAACTGCCGGAACACTCCCTCGAGATGCAGCTGCCGTTCCTGCAGGTTGTGCTGAATGATTTCAGCATGGTGCCCCTTGTCGTGGGCGATATGGCGCAAAGCGATTATGCTGCGGCTGCGGATGCGATCAGGGCGTATGTCGACGAAAAAACGATTGTTGTTGTGAGCACCGACTTTACGCATTACGGCAGCAGGTTCGGCTACGTTCCGTTCCGCGACAATGTGAAGGAGAACCTCAAAAAACTCGACGGCGGCGCTATCGACAGGATACTGGAGAAAGACCTGACAGGCTATCTCAGCTATCTGGACGAAACAGGCGCAACCATCTGCGGGGCGCGGCCCATCGGGGTCATGCTCAAGCTGGTCCCACAGCATTCGCAGGGCCGGCTGCTCGATTATTACACATCCGGCGATTTGATGAACGATTATACCGACACGGTCAGCTATGCGGCCATAGCGTTTTATTAAAGCAGGTACATGAAAGAGATAGAGGCAGAAAACGAAGTGATCTAAAGTGAACGAGAGTGCCTGGGGCAAGCATCGATACAGTGCAGCCGGGGGGGCGGCCTCCGGCCGCGAAAAATCGCAGCTGAAGCAGCTCCTGCAGTTTCGCATCACCCGGGGGCGGCAGAAAAAGGCTCTGGAATAGTGTGAAGTGCACTAATGAAAGCCGTCAGTGCGAGAAATTCCGCGAATGCGGGATGACGCCCCGTCCTGCGCAGTAGCTTTGCTACGGAGGGTGGAGGCAATCACGCTGGATATGGTGCGGTGTGCATGGAGATTGCTTCGCCTTCGGCTCGCAATGACGTTGTGTTTTTTGTGCGGAGGGTCCTCCGCAGGGTGTGCCGCGGGCACCGATGGTCTTCGTTCAATGACGGGGAGGAGGGCCTCGCTCCGCCGCAGCCGTAAAACAGCCTCACAGTTCCTGCATGACAGCCTCGGCCATCAGGCGGTAGCCCTCGACCGTGGGATGAACCTGGTCGGCCTGCAAAATGTGTTCGTGAGGGACGCCCTCGGCTATGCGTTGTTTCCACCAGGCATGCACGCGTGCAACCGGAACCGTTTTGCCGGCGGCAACGCGCTCGATACGGGCATAAAACTCCTCCGCCTGCAGGTCGTCATGGCCGTTGCCGGGAGCGATCGAGGTGAGCAGGAGAACTTCTGCGGGTGAAGCCGATCGTATACGGTCGACAATGGCGGCAAGATGCCGACTGTACTGATCAGGCGCGCAGCCGGTAAATGCATCGTTCAGGGCGAATTGCACGAACACGAGATCGGGGTTTTCACCCAGCACGTGGCGGTCGAGGCGGTGCAGGCCGCCGCGGGCCGTATCGCCCGGGATGCCGCGGTTGATGATTTTCACCCGGCATTCGGGATGCTTTTCAACGAGCATGTCTTCCAGGAAATCAAGGTAGCCCTTCGGCACCATCCAGCCGTAGGTGAGCGAGTCGCCAAGGGCGACGATTCTGACCGGTGTGCCGTTTTTGAGCTTTTCAACGGTTGCGAGCGCCGTCATCGTGCAGAGGCCTCCCTGCGTGCCTTGAGGGTTATCATGACCGCGGAAACCGCTGCAGGCGTCATTCCTTCGATGCGGCTCATCTGGCCGATCGATGCGGGTTGCACGTCGCACAACCTGGCTTTGAGCTCGGTCGACAGGCCGTGAACAGACTCAAAAACAAAGTCATCGGGAATCCGCATGCTCTCCATCTGCCTGAATCTTTCGATTTCTCTGATCTGGCGCTCTATGTACCCCGCGTATTTGCATTCCAGCTCAACCTGTTGTGCGGCCCGGTCGCACAGGGGACGGGGTGCGGGGGAAAGCAGCTCGATGAAGCTGTAATCGATGCCGTCGCGTTTAAGCAGCTGCTCGAGGGTGGCGCCGCTCGTCAGGGGCTGCTGGCCCCGCTTTTCGAGAAGTTCGTTGGCGGCGGGCCCCACGGATGTTGCTTTGAGCCGCTTTGTTTCAGCAGCTGTCTGTCGGATGATTTCTTCGACTTCCGCAGCACGCTCCCCGGTCACAAGACCCAGATCGCACCCGATACGGCTCAGCCGCACATCGGCATTGTCCTCCCTGAGCATCAGGCGGTATTCGGCCCGCGAAGTGAACATGCGGTAGGGCTCACGCGTGCCGCGCGTGACCAGGTCGTCGATCATGACGCCCATGTAGGCCTGTGAGCGGTCGAGCACAAAGGGGGGGCGCTTCCGGGCAGCGCAGGCCGCATTGATGCCCGCCCACAGCCCCTGCGCGGCCGCCTCCTCGTAGCCGGAGGTGCCGTTTATCTGACCGGCCATGAACAGCCCCTTCACGAGACGGGTTTCAAGTGTCGCCCTCAGCTGGGTGGGGTGTATGTAGTCATATTCTATTGCATAGGCGGGACGCATTATGTCGGCGTTCTGCAGGCCTTCGATTGACCGTACAAATTCGATCTGCAGTTCAAGGGGCAGGCTGTTGCCCAGACCGCTGGCATATATTTCTTCGTTTTCAAGACCCTCAGGCTCGAGTATGACCTGATGGCGGTCCCGGTCGGGGAAGCGCACGATTTTATCTTCAAACGACGGGCAGTAGCGGGCAGGGGTTCCGGTGACGGCGCCGCCGTACAGTGCGGAGCGGCCCAGATTGCACCGTACGAGGTCGTGGGCCTTTTTGTTCGTATGCCCGATATGGCAGGAAACCTGCGGGAGCGGAATTGCTTCGGTTGCATAGGAAAACGGTGTCGGGTCCGGATCGCCCTCCTGCCGCGTGAAAGCGCTGAAATCGATGCTCGACCGGCGAAGCCGCGGAGGTGTGCCGGTCTTCATGCGGCCGAGGGTGAAACCGAGCTCCTGCAGCGATTCAGCCAGGCCGTACGATCCGCACTCGCCGGCACGTCCTGCCTGCAGCGTGCAATGGCCGATATGGACAAGGCCGTTTAAAAACGTGCCGGTCGTCATAACCACGGTGCTGCCCTGAAAGCAGAATCCGGTAGCGTCCTCGACCCCGCAGACCCGCCCGCCCTCGATGATCAGCTTTTCGACCAGGGCCTGCTTGAAATCCAGTCGGTCTTCCTGCTCGATCGCTTTGCGCATAACGACATGATAGCGGTTTTTGTCGTTCTGGGTGCGGGTCGAGCGCACGGCTGGGCCCTTGCGCGTGTTCAGGGTGCGGTACTGGATGGCCGACTGGTCGGCGCACCTGGCCATTTCACCGCCCAGGGCGTCGATTTCCTTTACGAGCTGTCCTTTTGCCGTGCCGCCGATCGAGGGGCTGCACGGCATTGCAGCAGTTTTGTCGATATCGATCGTCAGCAGCAGGACGCTGCAGCCCATCCGGGCGGCGGCAAGCGCGGCCTCGCAGCCGGCATGCCCGGCACCGATAACGATGACATCATAGTTTTTTGCGAATGCGGTCATTTACTTTGCTGCCGTGAAAGCGTATAACAAACAGTGAGCCGGATCCTGCGATCGGAGTCTCAGGATGACAACACAACAAAGAAACTCCACGAAGGTCTTGCGGCGGCCGGCCGGTCCTGATTTGTCCGTATTATACAGGGCCGGACAGAACTCCCGCGCACGCAGTTTATCCCGACGGCATCGCCGGGGCTTTGTCCGCCCTGCTGGGTGTGAGGCATGACCCAGAGCACCACGTAAAGAAAAATTATACCGTATTCTCGTGCCTGTGTACAGCCATCCCCCCGACGGCAGTTGTGAGCAGGTGACCCCGGCGCTTTGTAGCGGGGTTATCCATGCAATGAACATAGGGGTGCAGGTGCTATGGCAGGTATCAAAACAGGGTAGCCGGGCAGGAGCGGCCTCCGGCCGCGAAAAAGATCGCAGCTGAAGCAGCTCCTGCGGTTTCACACCACCGGGCGGGCACCGGAAAAGCAGTCATTGCGAGCACGTGACCCCGGGCTGGGACCGGGTTATGCATGCAATGAACATAGGGGTGCAGGTGCTATGGCAGGTATCAAAA
>CAZFIB010000036.1:0-37901 GCA_964518865.1 uncultured Thermodesulfobacteriota bacterium | reverse complement strand
CCCCGGTTCGCGGAACATCAAACTACGGTGCGCACGACGCCTGCCCGCCGCAGCTATAGCGCAGGAGGGGCGCACCCTACGGGAAATACATCAAACAACGGTGCGCACGGCGCACCCTGCGGAAAACACATCAAAAAACGGTGCGCACGGCGCACCCTGCGGAAAACACATCAAAAACCGGTGCGCATAACGCACCCTGCGGGAAATACATCAAACAACGGTGCGCAGGCATAAACAGATCGTTTCCGGCTGTTTTTGTTTGACACCTCACAGAGGTGTTTTTATAATAGTCGGAAATATCTGCTGAGAGAACGGATACCCTACTGCAGCAGTATCACGCTGGACAGCATTTTATAAACATACTATTGATGGAGGACATGGTTTATGGCAAAAGATCCCGCATTACAATTTACTGAAGCGCACGCAGCGGCACTGAAAAAGAGCACCAGGCAGCTTCTGGTCGACTCGCTGCACTCACTGTTCGGACACGTGTACTACATCTGGAGAACCTTCAACCCGGCTCTCGGCTACGACGATGCAATAAAATATTACGGCAATGTCTGGGCGGCGCTTGCCAAGATGGGTTTTGACGGTGCCATGCAGAAATTCGGTCTCAAGGAAGTAAAGGACCTGCCCACCCTGGGCAAGATCGTCCAGGACTGCTTTTCCGGAGTTCCGGCGCTGTATGTAACCAAGAGAAACACGGACAAAGAGCATGTCGGACACGTTCTGTGGTGTGCAAACCCCGGCTACGGACCGGCGGACAACACCTACTGCCGTCACGATTATTACCGCCAGGAGGTCTACCTCACGTATGTCTACATCTGGGCGCTGATCGATGAGGCCAAAAAAAACGGTCTCAAGGAAGAGGTGCTGGTTGATCTTCCGTCAGGGCGCTGCCGGGACGGTGCGGCCTGTGCCTGCCAGATTATCCTCAGGACCAAGAGTGCCGACCCTGACAGGCATCTGCCGGAAGTCGCGAACAAGTTCATCGATCTTGAAATGGGCAAGCAGGAGCCGGTTCTGTACGTTCTTAAAAAGCAGAAACGCTCCGTAGACGAGCAGGTGCCGGCCACGTTTATAGGATTTTTTGTTGTCGATTTTACCGCGTGGCTGCAGCTGTACCAGAATGTCAAGCCCAGGGCCCAGGCGATTTACAACGATCTCTGGAGAACCTTCCCTCCCATGTGGACGAAGGATGCCCGTCTCGATCTTGAAATCGGCCGCGTAGAAACCGCCAAAGAACTGGCTGATGTCATAGCCTACTGCATGAAGAAAAAATATATCGCTTACGATGTCAAGGCCGACGGCAAGACGGCGGTTCTGACTGCATCGGCAGATCCGTTTGTGCAGGTCGCCGATATGGTACCGGCCCCCAAGCAGTATAAAGACGCACTCGTCAAGATGGACAGTGACTTTACTGCCGCTGTCCTGAAAGAAGTGAAGATGGACAAAAAGGCCAAAGTTGCCTTCAAATCTCACATGGCCAAGGGCGCACAAACGACCACTATAGAAGTTTCGATAAAGTAATGCTCCATGCGCGCGGCGCGGGGCATACCGGTCATCATCACTACGGTACATCGGCCGGATTCATACCCTCTCACGGCAGGTGGATATGAAACCGGGCGTTGCGGTGCACGGGTGATGTTCAGCAGTATGGCATCAGCGGCACGGGGTTGCATGCAACCCCGTGCCGTTTATTACTATGGGGAGCGGTAAACTATGCGCGCGGCACAGAACCTGGATCGCAGCATTCGCATTATGGGCGGGCTGATTCTCTGTTTTCTCGCACTGAGCGGGAGCGGAACCGTTCATGATTATGTTCGTGTGCTGCTCTGCTGCATCGGCCTGTACGGACTGATCACCGGCATAACAAATTTTTGCCCGCTGTACACTTTCATCATGAAAGAGAAGCAGGGCCGCAGAAGAAAGAGTTCGGCCGGGAAGTCTCTTGCGCCGGTCGATGTTCGTGATCTGCCGTTTTTTGAAGGATTTGCCGATTCCGAGATTCGATCTATTCTCGAACTGTGCATCCTCAGAGAGTATGATTCAGGCTGCCCGGTCATGGAAGAAGGCGTGCACAGACGCATGCTTTGTATCGTTTTTTCAGGACAGCTGAAAATCGTCAAGCGTATTGAGCTCAACGAATCCAAAGTCATCGATACGATCACCGACGGCGATTCCTTCGGCGAGGTCTCGTTCTTCAGCAAGCACCCACCGAGCGTATCCGTCATATGCATGGACACCTGTAAGATACTTGAACTCGATGACGTGGCTTTTCTGGAGCTGCTTGAACGTGAAAACGCGCTGAGCTTCAGGCTGATGAGCAGGCTGATCGGCATAACGAGCACGCGCATACGCAATCTTCACGAGCAGATAGCATCGCTGGGTCACTGGGTTGTCCAGGCGCGACAGCATCATGCATAGCCCGTGAACGTACCGGCCGTGCGACCCGGGTTCTTGACGCCGAAGCTCACTTTATGCTTGAATTTTATCAATCGATTGATATATCCTGACTGAACATATTAGGATTACTTCTTTTTTTCCTGCTACCGTACGGGTGCCCATGATCGCCGTAAAAATACTCATTGCAGAAGATGATAACGAGAGCAGAAAACTGCTGATTGATTTTTTGAAAGAAGCAGGTTTCGATGCGTCGGGCGTTGCCGACGGAGAAGAGGCTCTTGCCTATGTGAGCGAGCACGATATAGACGTGCTGATATCGGATATACGCATGCCGCGCGTCGACGGACTCAAACTGCTCGAAAAGGTCAAAAAGAACAATCCCGGCATTATGGTTATGCTTATTACCGGGTATGCCAATGTGAACTCCGCTGTGCAGGCCATGAAACTCGGTGCAGAAGACTATTTTTCCAAACCGATCGATTTGCAAAAACTTCAGGTGCAGCTCAATAAAGCACTTGAGAGAAGGGCGCAGAGCAGGGATTCCAGACGTCTGAACCAGGCACCGGAAGGGTACCGATTTGAAAACATTGTCGGAAACAGCAGGGCCATGGAACGAGTATACCGGATGGTCGATAAAGTGGCGGCATCCGACAGTACGGTGCTTATTTACGGGGAAAGCGGTGTGGGCAAAGAACTTATCGCACGGGCGATACACGCAAAAAGCCCACGGGCCGGTAACCTGCTGGTGCCGGTCAACTGCGGAGCCATCCCCGAGGAACTGCTTGAAAGCGAGCTCTTCGGACACGAAAAGGGCGCATTTACCGGTGCGCATAAAACGCGCATCGGACGTTTTGAAATGGCGCATAACGGCACAATATTCCTGGATGAGATCGGGGATATGAGCCCCAACCTTCAGGTGAAGATTCTCAGGGTTCTGCAGGAGCGTGAATTCGAACGAGTCGGCGGTGTCAGGCCCTGTAAGGCCGACATTCGTGTGATTACGGCGACACATCGCAATCTTGAAGCGGAGGTCGAGAAAGGCAGATTTCGTCAGGATTTGTTTTACCGTCTCAATGTCATTCCCATTACGATTCCCCCGCTGCGAGAACGCACCGAGGATATCCCGCTTCTTGCGACGTATTTTATCGAGCGGTTCAACAGAGAACATGGGAGCGACATCGGGGGGGTAAGCGATGCTGCGCTGGAGTGCCTGACGTCATACGGGTGGCCGGGCAACGTGCGCGAGCTGCAGAATATCATCGAGCGCATCGTTGTGCTCAAGGGGTCGGGAGTTGTTGCAGTGGATGATCTCCCCGAACAGTTCATGCAGACAGTGGATGCTCACAAAGGTGATGAGATGGATATACCACCGGAGGGCATTTCATTCAACACCATGGTTACGTCTTTTGAAAAAAAAGTGATCATGCAGGCGCTCGATCAGACAAGCGGCGTGAAAAACAAGGCGGCGAAACTGCTGAATATGAACCGGACAACCCTTGTTGAAAAGATGAAAAAACTGGAAATTCAATATAAACCATAGAAGTATACCCGTTATGTCCTTACTGCCCGACAATCGAAAGCCGCTGCGGTTGATGGTAGCCGTCGCGAGTGTAATAGCCCTGTCTGCTGCAGACCTGCTGCCCGCGGCAGCCATTCCCGCGTCCATAATCAGTCTTGAGAGCGATACGTGTCTTGTTGTCGAAAAATCACGTCAACAGCTCAGCCTGTTCGCCCGCAAAGACGGTTCACTTGATAAAATTAAGACCTACGCCTGTACCACCGGCAAAAACCACGGTGATAAAACGCGAAGCGGCGACCGCAAAACACCTGAGGGGGTCTATTTTTTCAAAAGGCTTTTCACCGATACGGAGCTGCCGTCCCGTTACGGCGCCATGGCGTTCGTGCTCGATTTTCCGAACTACCTTGACCGTATGGAGCGCAAAGGAGGAAACGGCATCTGGCTGCACGGCCTTGACCGGCCGTTGCAGCCGTTTGATTCCAAGGGCTGCATCGCTTTGACCAACAAAGATATCACGGATATCAGCTCGCACATAAAGCTTTTCGAAACACCCATTATCATAGAGGAGACGTTCTCATACGGGGATACGGCGCCGCGCCTTCCCGATTACCGCATGCTGAAGTCTTTTCTCGGTACCTGGCGGGATGCCTGGGAGCACAA
The DNA here is from genome assembly GCA_964518865.1 of uncultured Thermodesulfobacteriota bacterium. Classification (GTDB taxonomy): domain Bacteria; phylum Desulfobacterota; class WTBG01; order CAIYCZ01; family CAIRTM01; genus JANQGV01. Next base: position 33,316 of record CAZFIB010000036.1, on the reverse strand, counting down.
GCACCTGGAAAACTATATCGCCTGTTATTCACCGACGGAATTCAAAAAGGGGCGGTTTCGAGAATGGGTCGACTACAAGCAATCACTCAACAGCAGGTATAAATTTATCGATGTGGAACTGCAGTGTATCAATTACTTTGTTCACGACACCACATATATCGTCACGTTTATTCAGGACTACGAGTCGGACAGCTTTTCAAGTGTCGGAATGAAAAAGCTTTTTTTGCGGACTGAAAGCGATACAGTTCGTATTGTCGGAGAAGACTGGACCGATATACCCAGGCAACAGCAGCGCCGGCAGGCGGCATCTCCCGAACGTGAGCTGGTTCGCATGCTGAACAGGTGGGTTCGGGCATGGGAGGATAAAAACAGCGATGCATACCGGGGGTGTTATTCTGAAAGATTTATTTCGCAGGGAATGAGCCTCAATGCCTGGATTCGCCATAAGAATATCATCAACAGGAACAATTCCATGATACGGGTCGCCGTAATCAGGCCCCGGATAACCATAGATGGTGACGAAGCGAAGGTCGAGTTTACGCAGCAGTATATGTCGGACTCGTATACCGATTACGGCTTGAAAAAACTGGATGTTGTTAAAGAGGGAAAAAGCTGGAAGATTATTGCCGAATCGTGGGAGCCTATTTAACCAGCAGGGCAAAAAGACACGAGGTGGAGTTGCATGGGTAAAGAGTACAGATTGATGCTGCTGTCGGAAAAGAGCGGCAAGAACTACTCTATAAAAATGCGTCCGGTTATGCTCCTGGTGTTTTTCAGCTGCTGTATCGGTATTATCGTGATGACGGTGCTGTCTTCGGTAAACTATGTAAACATCTACAGGAAAAATACGCAGTCTCGAGAAACCTTGGCAAAGCTCCGCAGTGAGCTTGAACATCTGAAACAGGAAAACAGGGAAGCCGCTCTTTACAAAAAGTGGGCCGACAGCATTATTTTTCGCAGGCTTCATTATAACGATCCGGACGCAAACAATTCCTCGGATGATGAAGCTGGCGGCGCTCGAGCGGGAGAGATATCGGCTGCAGCGCAGGGTACCGAACGGTCGCAGCTCGATATCGATGATTTTGATGTCAGAAGGTTAAATCTCGAATATGATTTTGAAGTTTCATTTAAACTGATCAACAGAACGCAGGGAAAAAAGAAGATTACCGGGTACCTGTATGTCATAGCAAGCAACAATGACGTAAAGCCCGAAATATACTGTCCCTGGCCGCCGGTCAAGCTTATTTCCGGTATTCCGAATGATTTCAAGAAAGGAAGCAAATTCGCCATAAGCTATCTTAAGCATATCAAATGCAGAATCGATCAGCCGGCCATCGGATCAAAATTCAACCGTGTCGACCTGATTGCCTACTCCGACGACGGTAATATCATTATGAAACGAGGCTTTTTCGTCGAACGGCTCCTGCAGCAACGTCCCTATGAATAAAACCCCGGGAAAAGTTTTTTTTCATCATTTCAGATTACCGTTCATCGTTCTGATTGCGCAGATTGCTGTCTTGCTTTGCGAAGTTCCCTGCCGTGCGTATACCAAGCATGAGGTTTTCTTCGAAAAAACCGAGCGAGAGCTTCATATCTATAAAATATACGGTGAAGAGCCCGGCAAGACACTTTTGATAATCGGCGGCATCCAGGGCAATGAGCCGGGCGGGTACCTTGCGGCCGACCTGTATGTCGAGATGTCGCTGCGCAAGGGGAATCTGTTTGTCGTTCCGCGCGCAAACTTTCAGTCGATACTGAAAAACGTACGCGGTGTAAACGGCGACATGAACAGAAAATTTGCCGACATTCACCAGCTCGACAACGATCGACTTATCATTGAAAAGCTGAAACAGCTTATGAAAGAGAGCGATTTTGTACTCAACCTTCATGACGGTTCCGGTTTTTTCAGCAGCACATGGATCTCCGACAGGCGCAACCCCATGCGCTACGGGCAATCCATTATCGCGGACTGCGACACATTCCATTCGAAAAAATACAATGCCGATATCAGTCTCGGAGACACGGCCCGGCGCATATGCCGCCGCGTAAACAAAAGCATTCGCACTACCGCTCACCATTTTCATTTCAACAATCATAATACGGCTTCGAAAAGATCGCAGCACAAAGAGCAACGGGGCTCGGCTACGTATTTTGCGCTCTCGCAATATGAAATTCCGGCATTCGGCATCGAAACCTCCAAGGACATTGCATCCCCTCTGCAGCGTGTGCGCTATCAGACAATTGTCATCAATGCCTTTATGGATGAGCTCGGGATCATTCCGGAACATCCGAGCATCGCATTGCCGGACCCGAAATTAAATTATGTCGTCATCGAGGTGAACAACAAAACGCCCGTTGTGGTTTTAGACGGCAGGACGCTGAAGCTTGCCGAAGGTGATACTTTTTCAGTAATACATGCCGATGCAAACTACCGGCGGGGGCTTACCGCCAATATTATCGGTCTCGGGACACTGAATGATTTTGACAGACACTTCACCATTACGCGGCCGGCACGTATCGTAATCAAAAAGGACAATCTGCGATGCGGTGAGGTGTTTATCGATATAACCGGGGATGACTCGCAGTCGTTCACGTCGAAGGAGTGCCGTGTGCGATATTTGCTCATCAGGCTCGGAAACAATAAAATTGCGCTTTCCCCCGGTGAATGCCTCCGGATACAAAAGGGATCGGTTATCGAACTGCATGAGCTAGTCACCCAGCCGACAAACGCCGAGGGCCTGCAGGTTAATTTCAAGGGATTCGTCGGAAACAGCAGATACAACGACGGGGAAGATCGCGGGTATCGGATCGATACGGGAAAGAGCCTCATTGAAAGATTTTCCTGTTCCGGCAAAGGTCGGAAATATCCGATCATCGTCAAACACCGCGGAAGACGCAAGGCCGTCTTTTACATCAGTATGATGAAAAGCGGCATGCAGGACGCTGTATTCAGCACTCTTGGCAAGTAATACTGCCTGCAATCCATTCTGTTTGAAAATCCATCCTTTTTTATATCAGTTCGGCAGCGGTTTTATTGGCATGCTCTTTGCTCATTGTATGGGTATGCAATCAATTGTCGTTCGTACAGACACCCTGACACATGCTTAATTATGCTATATTTCTATTATCTGTGTTCCGGCTCGGAGTCGGCTCAGTGTCAATATACTGACGGTGCGGATAAAACCCCTCAATACCCTTCTGTGTCGAGGTCGTTAGTGGTCACCGTGCGAGGCTTGTGTCGGCAGATACATTATGGACTGGCGCTGCTGTCTGCCATGGTACTGGTTTGTTCCGGTGCCGAGGCAGCCGACAAGCTGGAGCCGTTTTCCGCAGAGTTTACCGTTCTTGAATCCTCTGCCGGGATATGGAGCGACATCGATGTTGTCCTTGATTTCAGGATTCACAACGACACTGCCGGGAGCCTGATCGGCAGTAAGTTTATTTGTCGGAATGAGATTGAAGGCCTCAGCGTTTCCGACGGCTCCGGAAAACGTTTACCGCTTACCTTGAAAAAATATCCCCGCCGACGAGTCATCTGGGAATACGGTCCCGCACGCAACGGTACCAGGCGGGCCCGCATAAGTTTTACCATGAAAAACGCCGTTAAGCGGGAACGCGAATCGTATGTTGTCGACATTGACTGGGTAGGCGGATGGACGCGACCGGTTTATGATGTTTCCTACACGATACGTCTGCCGCAGAGCATACGTAAAAAAGATGTTCTTTCCGCAGTGCCCGCGCAATACAGTATGCGGTCGACGGAGAATGGATCGGTGATTGCTTACCGGTTCCCGAAACTTGCGGCAAAATCCTTGAAGCTGGTTATCGCAGCACCGGCAAAAAGGGTCCCGAAAAAAAATGAAGCAAAGGCTGCGCCCCGGGATCAAAAGCAGGATGCCCGTTACCGGCTCAGGGATATTCGCTACGGCAAGCGCGGCAAAAACAGGGAGCGACTGGTGTTCGATTTCAATCGACGCCCCCCGTTCCGCATAGAGGTTTTACCTGAAAAAAAACTCGTAACCGTTACATGGGATACGGCACTCACCATAGACGAAAAGGCTGCAGCAAAAAAAAAGATTGAAACCGGGTTTATTGAATCCGTTTCCTGGAGTTCGAAAAACGCACAAAAGCTTTCATGCACGCTTTCCTTGAAGGAAAGCGGCCTGAGGGTCAAATACGGCGGCTTGCGCAATCCGCCCCGGTTGTATGTCGATTTCATACGCGAAAAGAAGGCTGAACCCGAGAAAGCACAGAAACCTGTCGCTCAGGCCGTAGCGGTGCAGGACGACGATGCTTCGGAAGGCAACGGTACCAGCGTACCGGAGGATCAGGAGGAAAAAAAGAATGCTCGAGAAGATGCTTCGCAGACGGATGACACCCCAGCCGAACACGAACCCCGTTTGCAGAAAAAAGAGGCGCCGATCAAGCAGAAACTTGCATATTTGAAAGCGAAGAAGTTTGATACTAAAAAACACTACCGCAAAAGCCTTGATCTCTACGAGAGCTTTATCGATCAATATCCCGATTCCGTCCTTAAAGAGGATGTGCTGTACGATATCGGAGAAGCATATTTCAACCTGGCGGAAGAATCGGAAGAACAGCCGTACGATGCTGCGGTTGACGCCCTGAAAAAGGCGATGATTCATTTTCCGCATTCCGATCGGGCACCGCAGGCATCATTTTTGATTGCCGAATCGTTCCGGAAACGTACTTTTTACATTGAGGCCAAGGGACAGTATGATCTCATTATCAAGCGTTATCCGGATGCGCAGATTGCGGTTGATGCGAGATTCTGGAAGGCGGAATGCTTGTATAATATGCAGCGATTCAAGCAGGCGCTGAAGGAATACGAGCAGTTTGTCGATGCATTTCCGTCAAGCCGGTTCGTCAAGAAGGCTTCATTCCGCATTGCCGACTGCTATGTCAAAATGAAGGATTATGAGCGGGCCGAGTACTATTATGAAAAGGCGCTTAAACGCTGGCCGGATTTGGTAGCGATTCCCGTTGATACCCTGAACAATATCGGCATGACCTATTACTACAAAGGCCAATTTTCCAAAAGCCGTGAGGTTTTTTTCGTGTCATTCAATCTGTACCCGGATCAAACGGATCGTGCACAGCTGTTGCTCTATATCGGTGATTCATATCAGTGGGAAGAGGATCTGCAGCGTGCTCTCAACCTGTACGGGTATATCATGGACATGTTCCCCGATACCGAGGAAAATGTCATTGCAGCGATGCGTGCCTCGGATATAGGCGTCAATGTTGCGGGACTCGATGCGCCGCTCATGAACTTTCATGGTTTTAACCCGTACCAGGAACCTGAAAAAGTATACCGCTGGGTCATCGAGAGCGGAAAGACCGGCGATATGCGAACCGAAGCCCTCTATAAGCTTGCCTACACTCACGCCAAGAAAGGCGACTACCCCCAGGCGGTTGCATTGTTTAAAGAGGCGATGCATTCGAAAGAGCAGGGAATATACCACAAACGGTCTTTTGAAAATATTCAGAGAATCCTTGTCAAGATGATAAACAGCGCTGCTGATAACGGGGATTCCCTGGCCGTAGTCGAAATGTATAAACAAAACGAAGAGCCCTTTCTGGACGGGATCGAGGATTGCGAATTCTTTTATAACGTCGGCACGGGCTTTTTGACGCTGGGGCTGTATGATTTCGCCCGTGATGCCTACGAGCGATTTGCATATGCTCAATCGCAGGACGAGCAGTGCCGGCAAAAAACAATTTCGCGCCTGGCTGAGATCGATATCGTTAAAAAAGATTTTGAAAAAGCGCGGGAGCGGCTCAGTATTTTGTTGTACGGAGATTCGAAACCCTCCGGCACCACCCGCCTGCAGGCCGAACACCTTCTGGCCGATGTCAATTTTTTCGAACACAACTATGCAAAGGCCGTCGACCTGTACACGTCCGCCGTACGGGATCCCCGCAGCGATGTGCGGCACGCATTGAGTCTTTTCAGACTGGGTGAGGCCTTTGCGAAAAACGGGTTTGTTTACAACGGACTTACAACAATGAAGAAATTTCTGGTTCTGGCCGAAACGCTCGGTCAAGAACGCAGTGACATGAACATGTATGCCGAGCAGGCCCGTATGTTGATAGGTGACTATCTGTACGAGACCGAAAACTACCGGGCCGCTGTCCGCCATTATCAAGAAATCATAGAAAGCAGCGCTGAAGAGCATAAAAGCGGCTGGGCCTATATTCGTATGGGCGACGCACTGCTGGCGCTCGGTGAGCATGAAGACGCAGTTGACGTTTACGGAAAGGCTGTTGCAGCGTGGCCCTATACCTATTTCGGTAAATATGCACAGTCCAAAATTGATGAGATTTCCTGGAATATCGCCATGCAGCAGGATATTAATCAGTTTTTATAATTTTTACTACACATGCAGACACCGGCACGATCAAACATCGAAGAAAACGACACTCGGCAGCATGCTGCAGCGGATTACGTACTGCTCAACTCGGTAATCACGTCATTCAATGCAACGGCGCACGAGCTTGAACAATCCTACCGGCTTTTACACAATCAGGTTCATAAGCTCAACAGCGAGGTCGAGCGAAAAAATAATGAACTTGAACGAAACCTTCAGGAGAAGGAGCGTGTAAAAAATTTTCTTTCAAGCATTCTGGAAAGTCTTCCGACCGGCGTTCTGGTCAGCGACCGTACCGGGAACCTCCTGATGTGCAACAGCTCATTCGAGTCGATTACCGGTCTGTATATGGATGAGAGCAGTGCGGCGGCACTGCAGCAGTGGCTTGCGGAACGTGCCATTACACCGGCTACGGAACGGTGTCTTGAGCGTATCAAGTCGATGGAGTTCGAGCACGAGCGGGCGCCCGACGATGTTCGATATCTCAAGATCACGCGCTCGCCCGTTATAGACGGCCGAGAGGAATCGATCGGCCTGCTGTACGTCGTTCAGGATCAGACGCGGCTGAAAAAGCTTGAAGCGCAGTCCGAGCGCGACAAGCGCTTGAAAGCAATGGGTGAAATGGCAATTAGAATCGCACATGAAGTACGAAATCCCCTCGGATGCATCGAGCTGCTTGCCTCTATTATGCGTGCGGAGCTCGACGAACAGCAGGATCTGAAAAAAATGGCGGAACGTATTACAACCGAGGTTAAAAGCCTTGATAATGCGATATCAAATTTGCTGCTGTTTACACGCCCTCAGAAGCCGGTGCTGCACGAGGCCGACCTGTATGAGTTGCTGCGGGAGTTCATCGATTTCATAGAGCCGGTTCTCGCAAAAAACAATGTTACGCTTTGCTGCCATGAAACAGGCCGGTACAAGATAGCAGCCGATCGGGATCTTATCAAACAGGTGTTCCTGAATTTGACACTGAATGCGATGCAGGCTATGCCGGATGGCGGTTCTGTCGAGATAGATGCAACCCTGCACATGGACGGGTATGAGAATCAAAAATGCCATTGGGTTGAAATACTGTTTCGGGATACAGGGCACGGCGTAGAACGCGAGGCGCTGAATAAAATCTTCAATCCCTTTTTTACGACAAAAGAAAAGGGGACGGGACTTGGGCTGGCGATTGTGCACAATATCATCGAGTCGCACAACGGAACCATCGATGTGCGCAGTACGCCGGGCACCGGAACATCGTTTCTTATATCGCTGCCGGTGCTTTCGGTTGCAAATGAATAACACTGTTCGGCTGAAAAAGATTATTTTCTGCAGGGACGAATAATGAAAAAAATACTGGTTGTCGACGATGAAGAAGGCATGAGAATAGCTTTGTCCGAAGCGCTTTCCCGGGCCGGTTTCTCCGTATCGAGTTGCTGTGACGGTACCGAGGCAGTGACTAAATTGCGGACATCCGGTTATTCAATGGTTATCACGGACATAAAAATGCCGAAAATGGACGGTCTGACGCTTTTGCGGGAAACAAAAAAGCTGTCGCCCGAAACGCCGGTCGTCATGATAACGGCATACGGTACGGTGGACAACGCTGTCGAGGCCATGAAGGAAGGTGCCTGCGACTATCTTCTTAAACCGTTTTCATTTGAAAATGTCGTCGAGATCGTCAAAAACGGGCTGGCACAGGCAGAAATGATTTTTGAGCGGGACAGCACGGCAACGCACGGCATCTCGGCTGGCGCCGGAACGGCCGGCGCGCAGATCAGCCGCACGATTATAACCCGCGATGCGGAGATGAAGCGAATCCTGGCTATGGCGGACGGAATAGCCGCCAGCAGTTCGTCCGTACTGATATTCGGCGAGAGCGGCACGGGCAAGGAGCTTATCGCCCGCTATATTCACGAACACAGCACACGACACGACAGGCCCTTTGTCGCCGTCAACTGTGCGGCAATACCCGACAATCTTCTTGAAAGCGAGCTGTTCGGTCATGAGAAGGGATCGTTTACCGGAGCGGCATTCAGAAAGTACGGTAAATTCGAGCTTGCCCACGGCGGCACCATATTGCTGGATGAAATCGGCGAGATGTCCATGACACTTCAGGCAAAACTGCTCAGGGTTCTGCAGGAGTTCGAAATAGACAGGGTCGGAGGGAAAGAGCCGGTCAAGGTCGATGTCAGAGTTCTGTCAACCACCAATATAGACCTGCAGACGGCAGTAAGAGAAAAAAAATTCAGGGAGGATCTGTATTACCGCCTCAATGTCATACCGGTGAAGATACCGCCGCTGCGGGAGCGAACCGGTGATATCGAGCATTTGATACAGTACTTTATAAAAATTCATGCCGATAAAAACGGCCGGACAATCAAAGGTATTTCGAAAGAATGCCTCGCAAAGCTTCGTGAGCGAAGCTGGCCGGGAAATGTTCGCGAGCTGCAGAACGCTGTCGAGCGAGCCGTTTTGTTCTGCAGGGGTGATACGATCGGTATCGGGGACCTGGTGCTTGAGGATTTTGCCGCTCGTGAGGCCGAGAGCGGCAGCGATATGCCCACGACCACGATCGAGGAAATGGAGCGGCGACTCATAACGAAAACGCTGAACGTGACAAACGGCAACCGAACCCATGCTGCACGGTCGCTCGGTATCAGCATACGGACATTGAGAAACAAGTTGAAAGAATACAAGGACTCTAATTATGCGGTTGAAAGCCTGGGATAACAGTCAGCCTGATGTTTCCCCCGCCTCAGCCGCAGACGTGAGGTGACAGCCATGCCGATTCAGCTGTTCGGACCAACCTACGATCTGTTATCGAAAACACTTGACCTTCGTTCTCAGCGGCACGGCGCCGTTGCATCGAATATTGCAAATGCGGAAACGCCGAACTACAAATCGGTGCAGGTGTCGTTCGAGGATGAGCTGCAGAAGACCCTCCCCCGGGATGATAAACTGAAAATGAAAACAACACACCCCGGTCATATGCCGGCGCTGCTCGATCCCAACGATGTTACGGCTGCGGTCGAGTACGAGGACACGCAGGTGATGCGACCCGACGGTAATACCGTCGATCTTGACCGCGAAATCGTGAAAATGTCCAAGAACCAGCTTATGTACAATGCGGTCAGCAGACTGCTGTCGAAAAAATTTTCGGGGCTGAAAAACACGATGAAGGAGGCTAAATAAAATGGATTTTTTTACTGCATTCAACGTAAGCGCTTCCGGGCTGAGCACTCAGCGGGTTCGCATGAACGTTATTTCTTCTAACCTGGCCAATATAAATTCAACTGAAACGGCTGAAGGCGGCCCGTATCGACGTAAGGATGTAATCGTGAGCGCCATGCCGGTAGACGCACAGTCTTTCGGAAGCGTGCTGCAGGAAAAAATACATGAAGTGAACGTTACCGATATTGTCGAGGATCCGCGTCCGTTTCGAACGGTATACGATCCGTATCATCCGAATGCCGATAAAAAGGGATACGTGCACTATCCCAATGTCAACGTGGTCGAGGAAATGGTCAATATGCTTTCGGCATCTAGGGCATACGAGGCGAATATATCGGTTATCAAAACCACCAAGGGCATGGCGATGAACGCTCTTGATATATCGAAATAGCAGACGTCGTCCGCATTGATGTAGTACTGCAGGGCGGTTTGCACAAGAACGCACACTACAAAGGGAGCTACCGATGAAGACGGCAGCAGTACAGGGAGCAGCTGAAACGCTCAATCAGACGGCTCACAAAAAGCAGGCGAACCGTTCGATCGAACGTTTTCAGGAAATGCTGGAAAATTCTCTTAAAGAGGTAAACGAGCTTCAGCTTGATTCAAACAAGGCGGTGCGCAGCCTCGCGGCGGGGAAGCACGAAAATATCCATGAAACAATGATTGCAATGGAAAAAGCGAGTGTATCGTTTCAGATGATGATGCAGATACGCAACCGAATAATCGACGCGTATCAGGAAATATTAAAAACTTCAATGTGACGGTTGCTATAATCATGGCTGCATGGTGCCGGTAGCACACTCCACGTGCAGCCGCTGTTATTGTTTTGTCTGTACCGTTGGACATCCGGCTCGCTCCATATATGCGGGCGGCAGCAGCGTGAATGATCTTTCAGGACGAATCCGGTGGATATCTTAAAAAAAACAGTTGAGCAGCTTCGGGCCGTATACGATCAGCTTCCGACAAACAGGAAAATTCTTGTCGTCGTAGCGGTGTTTCTGACGATTATTTCTCTTGTGGGCCTCATTGCGTGGGCCAACAGGGTAGAGTATAAGCGGCTTTATTCGGGCCTGACGAGCGAAGACGCAGGCGCTATCATTGAAAAACTGAAAGAAAAAAAGATAAACTACAAGGTCGGGTCGGACGGAAGCTCGATACTGGTCCCTTCAGACAGCCTTTATGAACTGCGCATGGAAATGGCAGGCGAGGGTCTGCCACAGAGCAGCGGTATCGGCTATGAGATATTCGACGATCAGAATATCGGGGTGACCGAATTTGTGCAGCAGGTCAACTACCGGCGTGCGCTGCAGGGTGAAATTGCACGAACAATCAAGCAGCTCGACGAAATTCGCATTGCACGGGTTCATCTGTCGATACCCGAGAGGTCGCTGTTTCAGGACGATCAGGAAAAACCGAGCGCTTCGGTCGTGCTTTCCATGAATACTGGGAAAAGGCTCAGCGAGATGCAGATGCAGGGCATTACGCATCTTGTTGCAAACAGCGTTGAGGGGCTCGAACCGGACAACGTCACGATTGTCGATTCGCACGGCAACCTTCTTGTCGGTGCAAAAGAGCGGTTTCAGTATGCCGACATGTCCGGAACGCAGCAGCAGCTGCAGAACGAGGTAGAAAAACGTCTTACCAGAAAAATAGAATCGATGCTGGGCAATGTCGTCGGCCCCGATAAGGTTACCGCCCGTGTTTCGGTCGAGATGGATTTCACTCAGGTCGAGCAGACCGAGGAAAATTACGACCCGGAAAAAGCAGCGGTCAGGAGTGAGCAGCGGTCTTCGGAAAAGTCGTCCGGTAAGCGGCCGGCTGCATCCGGCATTCCCGGTGTGATGTCGAACACTCCCGACCTGCAGCCCGAGGCAGCCGCGGCTGCCGTCAAGACCTCGAACTACAACAAGTCGGACGAGACAATAAATTATGAGATAACAAAGGTCACTAAAAGAATAGTGAACCAGATCGGCGGTCTCAAACGGCTGACAGCTGCCGTTCTGATAGACGGTACCTACGTGACAGCCGAAAATGAAGACGGCAAGGACGTCAGGACCTACACGCCGCGTACAGAAGAAGAAATGAGCAAGTATGAATCACTCGTTCGCCAGGCAGTCGGTTTTGACGAAGACCGGGGAGATTCGGTAGAGGTGGTCAATGTCCAGTTTCATGAAACACGCGAAGCCGAGATCGGCACGATCGAGCGCATCGCCGAAGAGATCGACTGGCAGAAGGTCATTATTTATATAATTTTCGCTGCCCTTGTTGCCATGTTTTTCGTTTTCGGATTGAAGCCGCTGTATCAGCTTATTTCAAAGACAGTCACCGAGCTGCCGGCTGCACCGCGCGGGGAACTTGTTGAAGGGGAAGAACCGTCTTCGGAACCCTCGGAGGAACTCCCGGCGGGGGTATTCGAGGTAGAGCGTGTCGGCAGCAAGCAGACGAACCTTATAAGCTTTGCTCAGCAGAACCCGAGGCTGTTTGCACAATACCTCAAGAACTGGCTGCAGTAGGGGAGAACCATGCCTCAGGAAGCTCAAAAAGAACGAGACATCAGCGAAAAAGAGCTGCGACCGGTCGACAAGGCTGCGATTGTTTTATACAGCCTCGGCGAGGGTGCGGCCGCCGAAGTGCTGAAGTTTCTCGATCATGACGATGTCCGGGAAATATCGAAAAGCATGACGCAGATGGCCAACATCTCCAGCCTGACGATAGAGAACGTCGTTGAGGATTTTTACCAGATGGTATCGAATGAAGAGGGTACCATCGTCACCATCTCTGAAGATTATGTCAAGAATGTCATCACGAATGTATTCGGGGAAAAGACAGCCGACAGGATGCTTGAAAGCATAACCCTGCAGGAGGACAGCTCCTATCTTGAAGTATTCAGAAATCTCGATATGCGGGTCCTTGCCGAATTCGTCAGAAACGAACACCCGCAGACGATTGCGCTTATTCTCTCACAGCTTCTGGCTGAAGAATCAAGCGCCGTCCTGGCGACGCTTCCCGAAAATCTGCAGCTGGAGGTGATCGACCGCCTGGCAAATCTTGAAAACGTATCGCCCGACATGCTGCGCGACGTTGCCCAGGTCCTGGAATCAGAGATTAAAACGGCACAGACAGCCACACGAAAAATCGGTGGCATAAAGGCTATTTCCGAAATGCTCAATAATATGGATCGACAGAAAAGCAGCGAGATAATTGCACGCATTGAAGAGAACGACCCGGAAATGGCCGAGGAAATACGTCAGAATATGTTCATATTCGAAGATCTTGCCAAGATCGATGATAAAGGCATTCAGGAGATACTCAAGGAGATCAGCTCTGATATTCTGGCGCGCGCCATGAAAACATCGAGCGATACCGTGAAGGAAAAAATATTCAAAAACATGTCCGAACGGGCTGCCGTAATGCTCAGCGAAGATATCGAGGACCTGGGTCCGACACGTCTGGCTGATATAGAAAAAGCGCAGAATGAAATCGTGAAAGTCGCTATGAAACTTGCTGATGAAGGCAAAATATTCATTGCCGGAGGAAAGGAAGAGGATGTTTTCGTCTAAGATAATAAAAATTGATGACGAACAGGATAACGGCCCGATCAGAAGTTTTTTTCTTCAGCAGTTTCCGAGCGAGGAAGACAAGGCCGTTGAAAAGAAAGCTGCCGCAGAACAACAGCACAGCGTAAAGTCGACTCTCGATGCGGCCAAAATACAGGCGGAGAAAATTCGCGTACAGGCGCATCAATCGTCGAAAAAGAACCTGGAGCAGTCGCGAAAAAAAGCCAAACAGATAGAAAAAGATGCATACCGGACCGGGTATGATGAAGGCCTTGCCGCGGGAATGGCAAAAGGCGAGAAGGAATTTGAAGAAAAAAAAGCAGCACTTGCAAGCATTGCAGAGGAGTTTTTGAAGCTCAAAGAGGGATTTTACCAGCAGCATCAGGATATTGTAATCGATCTTGCGCTCAAAATTGCGGAAAAGGTCATTCACCATGAAGTTTCGGCAAATAAACAGACGATTCTATCTGTTCTGCAATCGGCCATACGCCTGGCCGTCGAACGTGAAAAGCTGCACATCAGGATAAACCCGGAGGATATGGATGTATGCCTGCAGAGCAGAAACGAACTGCTCAAAACGATCGACGGGGTCAAGCAGATTGTTTTTGAGGGGGATGAGACCGTCGGACGGGGCGGCGCCCTGATCGAGTATGCATTCGGCGAAATTGATGCTCGTCTCGACCGGCAGCTTGCCGAGGTTGAAGAAAACCTGAAGTCATCCCATTTCGACATGGAACAGGCGGTATAGGTTGTCGTGAAAACAGTATGCCGCTCAACAGCCACAGAGTATTCGGACGGAAAAAACTGCTATGACCGAGCCTGCACGTACGGTTTCTCCTGCAATCGATAATGCCTGCCGGGTGCTGGAAACCTGTAATCCGCTTCGCATAAACGGAAAAGTCAGCCGTGTTGTGGGTATTGTCATCGAAGGTCACGGTCCGGGATCCTCGGTGGGAACGCTTTGCGATATCTACCCGCACGGAAGCAGCCGGCCGATCTGCGCTGAAGTAGTCGGCTTTCAGAAAAACAGGATATTTCTCATGCCCATCGGACCGCTCAATGGTATCGGTCCGGGCAGCAGAATTGTTGCGCTGAGGTGCAAGCCGTCGGTCGATGTGAGTACGGCGATGCTGGGGCGGGTGTTTGACGGCATGGGAAAGCCCATAGACAGCCTTGGCCCGTGCCGGTCGGATTCGGTGTATCCGCTGTATGCCGAGCCGATCAATCCGCTGCACCGGGCGATAATTTCAGAGCCGCTCGATGTCGGCATCAAAGCCCTGAACGGACTGCTGACCTGCGGCAAAGGGCAGCGCCTGGGTATTTTCGCCGGATCGGGTGTCGGCAAAAGCGTTTTGATGGGCATGATCGCACGCAATACGGCCGCCGATGTAACGGTGATCGGTCTTGTGGGAGAGCGCGGCCGCGAAGTACGTGAATTTATCGAAAAGGATCTCGGACCTGAGGGGCTGAAGCGCTCGGTCGTTGTTGCGGCCACATCCGATCAGCCGCCGCTGATTCGTCTGCGGGGTGCGTTTACCGCCACGGCCATAGCCGAATACTTCCGCGATATGGGAAAAGACGTTCTGCTTCTGATGGACTCCGTGACGCGCCTGGCTATGTCGCAGCGCGAAGTAGGCCTTGCAACCGGCGAGCCGCCGACAACAAAAGGCTATACTCCGTCGGTGTTTTCTCTCCTGCCGCAGCTGCTGGAACGGGCCGGCAATGTATCGGATAAAGGCAGTATCACCGGCATGTACACCGTGCTTGTCGAGGGTGACGACATGAATGATCCGGTCGCCGATACGGTCCGGTCGATCATCGACGGCCATATCGTGCTTTCGCGCGATCTGGCCATGAAAAATCACTATCCGGCCATAGACGTATTGCAGAGTGTCAGCCGCGTTATGATAGATATTGTCGGCTCGGAGCATCTGTCCTGCTCACGTAAAATAATTGAGATACTCGACCTCTACAAACGATCTGAAGACCTGATTAAAATCGGTGCCTATGTCAAGGGCAGCAATCCTGACACCGACTATGCCATAAAGATGATATCGCGGGTCAATGCTTTTCTTAGGCAGGCTATCACGGAGAAGGTATCATATGATGAGAGCATAAAGGGAATGAAAGCGCTGATTGCCTGACGGTCCCGGAATTTATTACATATCCGAAACCAACGCCGCCGGCGCCACGAGCAAAAAAAGATTTAAGCCCGGAACTTCAGGCGAGTGTAATTACTGATTCGACGGTTGACGATGCAATGTATACCTTCAAGCTCAAAGCGGTTCTTGAATACCGGCGTCAGATCGAGGATGCCCGGCAGCAGGAGTTTGCCGCAGTTATGCAGGTATGGGAACGTGAGCGGGAAAAGCTTGAACACTATCATAAATCGTGGCGCGCCTGCCTTCTGGAATGGAGGTCGATGCAGGAAAAATCAGTATCAATAGCCTCGGTCGATATGTATCAAAAATACATGCTTCGTCTCAGGCATGAAATCAACGGACAGGCCGAGAGAGTGAAAAAATGTGTTGCCGAGGTCGATGAAAAAAGAAACATACTTCTCCAGGCGCAGAAAGAGCGAAAAATGATGGAAACCCTCGAGGAATCCGAACTGCTGCACTATCGCAAAGAGCTGGCGGATCGTGAGCGGAAGTACTACGATGAGATCGCCACGCAGCGCTTCAACAGAAAAGGCAGCCCCAGGTGAAAAGCCCGTACTCAAATGCCGGCAAGCATGCAATGAAAAAAACACGCGATATGCGCTCGCTGCTGCTGTATGCCGCTCTCGGCTGTATGCTCATAAAGCTTTTTTATATAGGCGGTATTATTCAGCAGCATATGGGGCTGAACCTCGGCGGCGTTCTGCAGCATGATGCGACAGCTCAGGCGCAGGAAACAGACGACCCTGCAGGCAGCATGAAAACCTCGGGCGCGTCTTCGGATAATGCAACAGGCGTATTTGAAATTCAGAAGGATTTTACCTGGAGCTATGATCTGATACTTGCGCTTCAGAAACGGGATGCCGAACTGAATGCGCGCGAGGTTGCGCTGCGAAAGGAAGAGGAAAGAATTGAATCGCTGAAGCGGAACCTCGATACACGAATAGAAAAGCTGTCACGACTTGAAGAGAAAATAGCATCGATGATCGACCAGAAAAAAGCTGTTGAAAATGAAAAGGTCCGCAAGCTGGCGAAAGTATTCGAGGAAACTCCGCCGGAGCAGGCAGGCCCGCTTCTTTCAAAGCTGGATGTCGATATTGCCGCCCAGCTGATTCTGAAAATGACGGGAAGAAAAGCGGGACGTATATGGGGATTTGTCGCACCGGAACAGGCCGTACGTATCAGTAAGGAACTCGCCAGACTGAAGCCGGGATTCGATGTGAACGAGATGGGCGGTGGCCAGGGAAAAGAGTAGCCGGTGGTCGCCTGTGAAACCGGCCCGGGCAGGTTAATTTTCCTTTCCCTGTGTTTCATCGAGCGCACGGCGTATTGCTTCACCCAGGCCGACCTTTGTAAACGGTTTTGGTATAACGGCCTTTACCGGAACCTGTTGCAGACGGCTGTTCAAAGAGACTGCGTTACATCCGCTCATGAGAATTACCTTCATATCAGGCCGGAGCTTCATTATTTCCGTTACAAGGCGGTCACCGCTCAGGTGCGGCATGACAAGGTCGGTTACGACAAGATCGAACTCCCCGGGGGCTTTCTTGTAAAGATCGAGAGCAGCGCGGCTGTCGGTCAGGGCCGTAACCGTATACCCGAGCCGTGCAAGCATCCTTTTGATCGTTTCGGCCAGATAATCTTCATCCTCGACAAGCAGTATGCGTTCAGTGCCGGTGAGCTTTTTGCCGGCGGCCTCCGGAATGTCTTGACAGGTAATGGCCGGGAAAAACAGTGTAAACGCAGTGCCTTTGCCGGGTATGCTCTCAAAGGTTACTGAGCCGCCGTAATCACTCACGATACCATGCACGATCGAAAGCCCGAGACCTGCACCGGATCCGCAATCCTTTGTGGTGAAAAAGGGATCGTATACGCGGTCGGCGATTGCAGGATCGATGCCCGCGCCGGTATCGCTGACAGTGAGTTTCAGATGCGGGCCGGGCTGCAGGTTGATGTATTTACATGTCTCGGTTGGGTCGATTTCGACTGATGACAGGCAGATTGTGATTATGCCGCAATCATGTCCTATGGCCTGTGCAGCGTTGGTGCACAGGTTTATGATAATTTGCTGTATCTGAGCGGGGTCACCTGTGATCCAGCCGCTGCTTTCATCAATATCGTGATGAATGATGATGTTGGAGGGAATCATGGCGCGCAGCATTTTAAGCTCATTTCTGACGATAACATGCGGCTGGACCGGTTTTTTTTCGGCTCGTGCCGCACGGCTGAACGACAGAATCTGGTTTACGACTCTTCGTGCACGATCCGCAAGCGTATGAATTTCATTAAGGCTGTCTTCAACAGGAAGACAATTTCTTGCGTCATCAGTAGCAATTTCGGTGAAACCGATGATGCCGCCGAGTATATTGTTGAACTCATGCGCAATGCCGCCGGCAAGGGTTCTGATTGAATCGAGCTTATGCATCCGCCGCATGTCTGCTTCTATCAGACGCTGCTCGGTTATGTCTGAAATAGTGATGACGACTCCGAACGGTTTGTCCGCATGCGGCGCAATTATCGGTTTGGTGTTTACCGAAAGCCACTGGATATCGGCATGTTCCCTGCGGATACCCATGACGAGGTTTCTGAACGGAATGCCGGTCTGCAGGGTGCGTATGGATGGATGATCGGACGCCCGCCATTCCGAGCCGTCTTCATGGATCGTGTTCCACTCCAGGTCAATCGATCGGCGTCCGAGAATATGGATGGCCGGTATACCGAAAATACGCTCAGCGCCATTGTTCCAGTTCAAAATCTGAGCAGATGCATTCTGCAGCACAATGCCCTCATCCACCGTCTCGACCATTGTCCGGTAGAGTGTTTCGCTGTTCTGGAGTGTGCTGGAAGTCAGACTGCTTATTGCGATCTCTCGTTCAAGCCTGCTTTTTGTTTCCTGAAGCTCATCGGTACGGACTGCAATCCGGTCCTCAAGTATTTTGTATAAGCGCTCAAGATCACGGTTTTTTTCCGAAAGGCGGTCAAGATTTCTGCTGTGCCTGAGCGATAAAGCAGCAATCGAACTGAAGGCCGATGCGATACGCGCATCCTGCTCTGTGAAGCTTCCTTTTTTATTGGCGTAGCCGGTTAGGCCTTCAACCCTGCCGTCAAGCACCAGCGGCACAAACAGCACATTATGCAGAGGAATATGACCGTACGGAAGCAGTGATTTCCAGCTGCTTTCAATGAAATTATTTTCGAAAACGGGTTTCCCGGCTGCATAGGCCTTTTCGCACAAACCGCAAACCGGCATTGAAAGACTGCGGTCGATCGAACAGTTCCAGGCGCCGGTCTGCAGAAAAACAATTTCGTTGAAGTTTGTGTTCGTATTCAACAATGCGACATAGCCGGATTGTGCATCGAGCAGGTTTTGGCAGGCATGGAAAACGACAGATGCCGCCGTGTCAAAAGAAGGGCTTTGCAGAACCTTTTCCGTAGTGCGTATGAAAACGTCCGTTTCCGGAGATGCTGTTTGGTGCGTGTCGTTTGTTTCCATAATTTCAGTATTCCCGATGAGGACTTCGGAATCAATCGTAATAATTTAACAGTTTTTATTTGTAGGCAAATAATAAGAATGAAAATACCATGCAAATTATTATTTTTCAATAGTAAATAATTTAAAGTAATTTTTACAATGGTTCATAAATGCATAGTAAAAGTAAAATGTTAATGATTGATAAAGTCGTAAAAAGTCAGAAATGAGACGAATTCGTAAAAAGCTCCAGCTGCAAGGCGGGCAAAATCGAAGGAATGAGGAGTACTTATGCGTACGCCGCAGTGACTGAGATTGCAGCCCAACGCAGCAGATGGACTTTTTACGGGTTCGTCATGATGAATAAAAAATTATATTAAAATTATTGCGCAGTATCAATACTATTTACGGCTGGTTGACGCTCATTTTTACGCAAGTGTTCCTTTGAAGCGCTCAATTACGTATTCACTGAAGCTCCCTGTTTTTAAAAGAGTAATTTATTCCTACTGCTGCAAACATTTTTCCCTGCCAAACGCTGCGTTATTATGTCATTGCCCCTCAGAGTCAGAATATAAATAATTGAGAAGACATAATAAAAAAAATTACTCGACACATGGCACGAGGCTTGCTCAAAAGGTCTGCCGTACACAAAGAGTATTCAGCGGCAGGCAGCATTACAAATGCAGGCATTTCCAGTACAACTACTGCTCGGAACCACACCCCAGACCGGTGCACAGCCCTTGCAGCTCGGCGTCCAGGGGGCAGACAGCGGTTTTGAAGGCGTTCTGCAAGGACTGATTGCGGGCGGCATCGTGAACATGTCGCAGCAGAATACCGTCGGTCTTTCGGGTGCAGAGCCTCTGCAGCAAACAGACGGTCAGCAGGAAGCAATGACCCTGCTTGCATCGCTTTTAGAGCAGATTCAGACTGCAATGGAATCAGCACCGACAGCGATTGAGAAGCAGAATGCTTTGCAGACCGACACAACGCTGACACCCGAGGAAACAGCACTGCTGAGCGCGCTGCAGCAGCTGCTGCTGGCGCAGCAGGAAACAGCTGCCGGCACCCAGCACGAAACACTGCAGGATCTCTGTATTTCGACGGACAGTGCTCAGCAGAATACGAAAATCGTGACAGTAGAGCCTGACGGCACGCTTTCCCCTCTGACACACAAACAGCTTGAACAGCTCATTGCAGCCTGCGATGCACTGCTGGGTAAAATGAATGATACGTCAGCCGGATCTGAAACGATCGAGTCGGTGATGTCAGAAAACAACAGCAGCCGGGAAATGACGGCACTGCTTGCAACATTGCGGAACGTGCTTGTGAAAGCCTGCCGCATCAGCGGTGACGCAAGCACTCAATCAGCATCGTCTGAAATGTTCGCTGTGCAGGGAACCGTTCAGCAGCAGTTTTCGACAGCGCTCGGGGAACAGTCCGGAGAAACCGGCCAGGAAATTGATAAAAACAAGCAATTATACAAACTTACATCATTATTGGAGAAAGTGCTTCAGCATGTTCAGGAGCAGAAACCCGTAACCGAGACTGTGGCGGCGGATATTCAGAACACTACGCAGTCCAAAAACAGTTTTGTGGAGGCGCTTCTTTCATCGCAGTCGGGCACAGGCATGAGCGGTGAGGGTGCGCAGGGCAGCAATACATTTTTATCGAACGGCAACGGCCAGAACAGTGAACGCGGTGCTCTCCTGCATCAGCTCCTGAAATTTGCACAGGGGCAGACAGCTGATACCGGCATGGAAACGAACGATAAAGGATGTAAGGAGCCGCTGATGACTGCAAACCTGCATCTTCCGGCAACCGCGACACTCAAAGACGGCTTCAGCCAGACTACCCTCAACGATACCGGCACGGAGACCGCGAAGCTGCTGCAGGAGTTTGTTCTGACAACCGATTCGCAGACCGTCAGAAGCGACCTGTCGAGCCCGACACTAAAAACAATTAATACACCGGCACTTAACCCACAGTACCTCATAGATCAGATCAACGATAAAATAAGCGCTACCATGAAAAAGGGCGGCTCGAGCGTAACCCTTCAGCTGCACCCTCCCTCGCTCGGCAAGGTGGACATAGAGCTCAGCATGCACAACAATCAGCTCAGAGCGGTTATTGTGGCTGAATCTGCCCAGGTCAAACATACGCTTGAGCTCCATATCGATCAGCTTCGTACGGCGCTTGAGCAGCAGAATATCGAAATCGAGAAGTTTTCCGTGCATGTCGGCCAGGACGGCAGCAGATTTTCATCTATGCTGCGCGAGCGACAGGGTGAAAAGAACACTAAAAACAGCTTCGGGTCCGGGGAGGAGGATACCGACGGGCAGCTGACTGCTGAGGCTGCCTCTCTGATTGCCGGAAGCGAACATCTGCTGCTGGGGGAAAGCGGCAGGCTCGATCTTTTTGCGTGAGTAATTCATCTGATGCAGGACTGACATACCATGATTATCAATAATGTATCAACGTATGATGCCGCCAGTGTAAACGCCGATACCGGCACGGCGGGTGAAATTCAGGACTCATTCCTCAATATGCTGCTGGCACAGATCGAGTATCAGGACCCGCTCGATCCCATGGAGAATACCGAGTTTACTGCACAGCTGGCACAGATCAATACCGTTCAGCAGCTCCAGAGCGTCAACGAAAACCTCACGTATCTGCAGCTCTACATGGCATCACTCAACAATGCCCAGTCCCTTAACTTTATCGGCAAGGATATCATGGCAACCGGCAACAGCCTGTACTGGGACGGTTCAAGCGCGCCTGATATTAACTATTCGCTGGGAGATAACGCCGCCAGTGTCGCGGTCAATATTTACGATCAGAACAACCAGCTTGTTCGAACCATGCACTGCGGAGCGCAGAACGCCGGTCAGCAGAGCCTGACCTGGAACGGCTTTGACAAAAACGGAAACGAAGCTTCTGAGGGTATTTATAAATATGAAGTTATGGCGGTCGATCTGAACGGCGACACGGTCGACGTCACGCAGATGTTCACGGGAACCGTCGAAGGTCTTACGTTTCAAGACGGTATTTCCTATGTCATTGTTCAGGGCCAGCGCATACCGATAGGAGATATCATCGAAATCAAAGGCGGTTCCCGCCAGTCTTCAACGGACCTGCAGGACAATATCGGTCTCATCGGTCGGGACGTGACTGCTGCGGCTGATACCGTTTACTACAGCGGCGCCGGGCAGACCCTGCCGTACAGTATTGCAGGCGATGCAGCGAGCGTCACGGTCAAGATCTACAATGCAGGCGGCAGCCTTGTAAAAACAATAGACTGCGGTGCACGTGACGGCGGCGAGCAGAGCGTTGCCTGGGACGGCACTGATGAAGCCGGTGAACAGGTTTCCCCCGGAGCATATACGATCAACGTAGAGGCCTTGAACGAAAGCGGGGATTCGATTGCAACGCAGCACTATGCACGCGGGACCGTAACGAATATTTCTTATGATGACGGCGGCACCGCCTATGCAGATATCGGCGGCCTGCTGGTTCCCGTTGACAGCATAATCGAAATCGACGGCGGATCCGCCTCATTCAGCCTGAACGGTATAACAGATTTTATCAGGGACGCGGGGATGACCGCGCTGCGCATATCGCCGTTTTTTTTGTAAATAACGCTACATGCGCCGGGCGGGCGCATTAAAGCGTCATTAATACAAATATCCTAATTTCAAGGAGGAAGTCGCATGTCGATCTCAAGTGCCCTGTTCTCTGGTGTCAGCGGGCTGAATACACTTGGCAATTCGATGAGCGTTATCGGCGACAATATCGCCAACGTCAACACAATCGGCTTCAAGGCTTCGCGGGCGACGTTCGAGACGCTGCTGGCCCAGAACATCTCCGGTGCAGCAGGAACCTCGCAGGTCGGACGCGGTGTCGCCATGAGCGCGGTCGATTATGTCTGGGACCAGGGCTCATTTGAGGGAACAAACCAGGCTACCGACATGGCGATCGGCGGGCAGGGGTTTTTCATGGTCAGAAGCCCTGAAACCGGTATGTTCTACACACGCGCCGGGCACTTCCTGTTCGACGAGGAAGGCTACCTTGTCAACCCATCGGGCTACCGCGTGCAGGGCTGGATACTGGAACCGGACTCATCCGACCCCCGCGGCGCCATTACCGATATCCAGATTAATGCGACATCATCCTCTCCGGCTGCAACGGAAAACGTCGATATCGCCGTTAACCTCGACACGACCGCAGAATTCATCGAGTCATCGGCGTTTGTCGAATCGAGCGAAAGCACCCGCAGCGGGTTCGTGTTCGATGACGGGGCCAATGATGTGCTGATTCTGGATGACGCGGGTTCTGCAGCCGCAACCACTACCGGCAATATGACCATAGATCTTGTAACCGGTGTTGCCGGCAGCCCGCTGATCGAGGGCACGGTATACACCGGTGATGAGGTCGCCCAGGCGATAGAGGATCAGCTCAATTCCGGTGCGGTCGGCGCGCAGAACGGCTACACTGTTTCATATGACAATACGACGAATATCTTTTCGGTAACGGTTACCGGCGGAACCGATCTTATAGTCGTGAACAATGCCAACAGCACGACCAACGATATAATCGGTTTCGGCACAGCGGCAAATGAAACAGTCACAAACGGTGCCGGTGCGCAGGATGGTGAGGAAGTCGCTTTCAACGTAACCGATGAAAACAACGCCTTCACCGTCACCGTCGACGGCACAACCGCCACGGTGCAGCTGACAAACGGCGTGTACACCATAACCGAGATGCGACGACACCTCGAGGAGCAGATCAACACCGCGCTCGGGGCGACGAGCGGCGAGGAGATCGTTGATGTGCGCTATGACGACAGCGCCAGCACGCGTAACCGCTTTCAGATTTTTTCAAGCATTCCGGGAGAAAACTCGCAGATACAGATGACATCCGTGGACAACAATTTTCTGCCGACCATCAATATCGTCGATTATGAGCTCCAGACGGCTGCGGAGTCCGAAGGGTATTCCGAACCCGGCTTTACCGAGTCGATGGAGCGCCTTACCAGCGGCTTTATCTTTACGACCAACAACGACGACCTGTGGCTGGACGGCGGGGCGGTCGACCTGAACGGTGCGACCGACGGCACGACCACGTTTGCCTACAACACGGTCTATTCCGGGGATACGGTTGCAGCATTCCTCGAAAACACGCTGGGAGCCGATTTTACGGTCAGCTACAATGAGGTAACCGACCGTTTCAACATCGTAAATACCAGCACCAACAACCACACCATCAACTGGACGAATGCGAACTCGACGCTGTCATCGACTCTCGGGTTCAGCTCGACGACCGATGTGGCTTCAAACCAGATTATCGCCGGCGCACAGGTCGACAGCGTGAAAGCCGTGGCCTTCAATGTAATAACCGGTGTAAACGACTCCCTTGATATAATCGTCAACGGCAATCCGTCGAACTCCGGCACGGCCGTCTCGGTCACGATCGATGCGGGAGCCTATACCGGCAGCGAGCTTGCCACCGAGCTCGAAGATGAAATTAACGACGCGCTTGACGATGCCGGCGAGGAGGAGACCGTCGATGTGACATATAATGAGGTTAATGAAACCCTTGGCGGCAGGTTCAGAATTGCATCGTCGGACCTGGGGTCAAGCTCGACCATGCGTTTGATAAATTTCGACAACTCCCCACCCGCAAGCGATCTTGTGGGCGGGACCCTGAACATGGATGACGATACCATCAATTACGGTCGCGGATTCAGGGTCGATCAGCCCGACGATTCAGCCAATTATTCGACCTCGCTTGTTGTATACGATACCCTGGGCAACCAGCACACGGTGACCTTCTACTTCAGGAAGGCTGAAGAAAATGAGCTCGACAACCGCACCACCTGGGAGTGGTTTGCCTATCTGCCGGCATCCGAGACCGCCTCGGGCGAGGCGGAAGTGCAGGCACGCGGGACCATGGTGTTCGACCAGACCGGTCTGCTGCGAAGCGAGTCCGAGACCGAATGGCTGACAACCACCACGGATTCCAACGGCAACACGGTTGACGGTGAAGGATTCAACTTCAGCTCCGGGGCTGAACCCCAGCAGATCATAGATATAGGCTACGGCCTGGGGTCCGACGTTAACGTGTCGACCCAGTTCTCGGCACCGTCATCAACCATATTCCAGACTCAGGACGGATTCGGATCGGGCTTTCTGCAGAGCGTGTCGGTCGATTCCGACGGTGTCGTATCCGGCAATTACTCGAACGGACAGGTGCTGTTCCTTGCGCGCGTGGCACTTGCCAACTTCACCAACCCCTGGGGGCTCAGCCGCGAAGGCGGCAACCTGTTTTCAGAAACGCGCGTCTCGGGACAGCCTATTACCGGCACAGCCGGAAGCGCCGGCCTCGGAACGATTTCACCGAATTCGCTCGAACAGTCCAATGTGGATATTTCGACCGAATTCGTGAACATGATCATTCAGCAGCGCGGCTTTCAGGCCAATTCACGAATCATTACCACAACCGATGACATGCTGGCCGAGCTTATCAATCTGAAGAGGTAACAGAAGCAGGTAGTGCATAGAATACGGTGAGCGTCACTACCCCCTTATGAACATACGGTACGACAAAAAGCCGGACTCGAACCTTCTGCGGCAGTAGTCCCTGCAGGCCGGACTAAGCCCCGACGATGCTGTCGGGATAAACTGCGCGTGTACGTCAATAATGCGGGCATGCAGGTATCTTCACGGTTCTTGCTCCGGCCTGCACGCCTGGTGGTGCGAGCATGCAGGAGCTGCTTCAGCTGCGATCTTTTTCGCGGCCGGAGGCCGCTCCAACCTGTACCTTTTCACATTTTCGCCTCTTCGCCTCATTACCTTCAAACTGAGATTGCCTCCACCCGGCGCAGCAAGGCTACTGCGGAGGACGGGGGTCATCCCGCCGGGACGTGACGCGCACTGACGGGTTTGCTGATCCCTTGTACACATATGTTCATTGCATGAATAAACCCGGCACTGCCCGGGGTAAGTTGTCCGCCATAACAGAGTAATCACTCACCTGCTATATTATAATATGCCGCAGAGATGCAGAATAGTGCGTCTCTGCGTGATGTGAGCAGATGACGGCACCATGTTTCGAATCTCGCAGGGCCGGGGCGTCGTTTCCGCGGAGGCGGGAACCCATGAATTTTATTTTATCAGTTCGTTAAAAACTGCGATGAGCGCTGCGTTACCAGGTCCCTGAACCTAGCCTTTTCCGATAACCATAAACGACGAACCGGCGTGAGCCACCGCCCTGCCGCGGTCATCCGAAACATCCGCGGTGACGGTCATCAGCGTGCGGCCCTTCTTGACCAGTCTGGCTTCCGCTGTCAGCATACCCGTGGCAACCGCTCTCAGAAAACGTATATTCATCTCTATCGTGGCGGTGCTTTCATTCATACCGAGATTGGGTATTACGACATGCGCCATGGCTTCATCGGCAAGGGTTGCTATGATACCGCCGGCAACGACACCTGCGCCCTGTATGAATTCCTTTTTCAGCGGCAGCGACAGAACCGCCTTTTCCCGGGAAATGCTTGCAACCGTTATGCCGAGACAGGCGAAAAGCGGATTCACCGTTTGATCCGGCTGCGTAACTTGTTCAAGATAGTCGGTATGCATTGTTTTTTCCTCTTCTCAGAAAATCAGTACGGCCACAGCGCAAGTCCGTGTATGGAATTTCTGACGTCCATCGACAGGTTGATCGTTTTCAGGCAGTCGCTGTCATCGAGGCGGTAGACCGACAGGGTTGCCGGCGATGAGCCTGCCACGAGCGTCTGGTCATTGAAAAGACACAGGCCGCGGCCGAACCCCTGCCTGGCATAGTCGCGGGGGAGGTCCGCATTGAGCAGCATGTCCACGGGATAGGTTATGATGTCGAACGACTCGCGCACCGATCCCGATCGGTCGCAGTACACGACCATGGAACTGACGGTATCGTTATACACGACACCGTCACGGAACGGACGGGCATTGTGCGTGCCTCTGGGTATATCGGCATAGGATGATATAGTGCGTTTCTGAAAATCACAGTACAGCAGCCGATCGAGGCGCAATGCGCCGAAAAAGAGAAATCCTTTATCGAAAAATATATTGTTCAAATGAATGGAATCTCCCTGTTTCGGCCCGTTCTGTAAGGCGGGATCGAATGTCGTAAAGGTAAGCCTGCGGTGATTTTGATCATACCTCAGACAGAACCCGATTGTGAAACGCTGCTTGTCGAGATTGAACATGAGGACGGAATCAAAACCGGTCGAAGCAAGAAACAGGGCACTGCCCGAGCAGTAGATTTCATGGCAGTGCTTCAAGTAGCCGTTGCGGTATGAGCCGATTTTGTTGAAATCGGGATCGTAGACAAATAATTCATCACTGGCGGCGAGATAGACTCGATTGTTGTGCAGAGCTATGCCGCGCAGACCTCGGTCGGCACCGCGTCCGTTCCAGTTTATCGACTGGTCGTTCCAGTCGAGCACCTGCCGAACGGTTTCGGCTTCCAGATCGACAATGTAGGCACCGCCGTGACTCTGGCCCTGATTGGCAGAACGGATGACGGATGTTGTGATGACTTTCGGCAGCATTGTAAAAAAACATAGTACAAAAAGAATAAAGAAATATACTATTTAGCATGAAAATAATTTACATACAAGCTCATGAACAGGTATAATTGCTTCTAACGGAACAAACGTGTGAGGTGGACAGCACCTGTAATACAGTGCAGCAACCCGGCCCGTGGCAGGAGCCGATCACAGCTTGCCTGCATCTTTTGTGAAAGCCCATGCTGAAAAAAATAATTTTGCTACTGAGTACCGGATATGCCGTGCTGATGCTGTGCAGTATTCCAGCGCAGGCCGACGATAATTCCACACATGAAAAATCGATTGAAATGCCGCTTGTCGATGCGGTAATGCTGACCATACGCAACAACAGAAGTATTCAGAATGCGTATCTCGAGCGTGTGGTGCAGAAGTACCGGTTGCGCGTTGCAGAAGATGAATTTATCCCCGATATCGATGTCAGGGCCGGTGTGCAGCGTACCGAGTCCAGAAACCGTGATTATGAGCTGTTCGACTCGAAACTGACGGAAAACAAGGATACGACGATAAACGGCTCCGTCGTACTTTCCGAGCGAATACCGACCGGTGCGGACTTTACGTTTACCTGGGCCTTCAATCAGATCGAAACCGATGAGGGTCCGACAATTATCCGACGGGATGAGCGCTACAGCAATAATAGCTGGTCAGTCGCCGTGCGGCAGCCGCTGCTCCGGGGTGCCGGCATAAGTGTTGCTACGGCGAATCTCAGACAGTCTCGGATATCCGAGCAACAGAATATTCTCAGTCTGAAATCAACGCTTATTTCAACAGTGACCAGCGTTATCCTGTCATACAGAAATTTTCTGCGTGCCGGGCGTCAGGTCGATATAAGCAGAGCCTCTCTTGAACGCTCCCGGGCAAATGTTGAAAAAAACAAACTGCTGATAAAAGCAGGCCGCATGGCTGCTATGGAACTTGTGCAGGCCGAGGCTGATGTAGCCAGAACCGAGTTTGCCTATCAGCAGGCGTTGAACAGCTTCGACAACGCGCGTCTCAGTCTCATTAATATTCTGGATATCGATAAAAATACCATGATTACGCCGACTGACCCTGTTGAAATAGAGCAGTTCAATCCGGATTATGATATATGTATCGATGTTGCCTATAAAAACAGGCCCGACTATCTCACATCGCTGCTTTCCGGAGAAAGCCGGGACATCAGCCTGGTTGTTGCAAAAAACAACAGGCTGTGGGATCTCGATCTGAATGCGGATTATTCGTATTCGGAAAGCGACAGCAAGCTTGCCATGGACTCTGATGCCGAGCAGTGGTCTGTCGGGGTTGACATGCAGATTCCGCTTTTTGGCGACCTGACGAGAAAGCAGAACGTAGTCGATGCGAAAGTGTCGCTGCGACAATACGAAATCGACCACCGTGAGCTGCAGGAGGATATTGCAATTACGATACAGGACGCCATACGCGATATAAAAATGAAGCTCATTCAGGTCCGCCTTGCACAGCAGGCCCGCGAGCTTTCCGAAAAAAAACTGGAAGTCGAGCAGGAGAAGCTGAACCTCGGCCGTACGACAAATTTTCAGATTGTTACTTTCCAGAACGATCTTGTTTCTGCACAGATCAGCGAGCTTGATGCAAAAATAGCCTATTTAAACGCCCTGACACAGCTTGACCGCGAGCTGGGTACAACGCTCGACACGTGGAAGGTCGAGTTCAAGACGGAGCGGGCTGTCGAGTACTAGCGCGCAGGTGACATGCAAGCGTGTTGCATAAAAATGAGTCATTGAGGCAATCTCGAAAGGTGTGGTGCGGTGTGCCGGGAGGCTGCCTCGTCACGCCGAGTCGTGCTCGCAATGACATACACAGCACCCGGATGATTACGGAATACGGCTGCATAATGATTCTCAACCAAGTTTTTTATTATTTGCGGGGACCTGCAGCTTATGAGCGAGCAGATGGATTTCAATAAAAACATACTTGAAAACATGAGCGACGGCGTCATGACAATGGAAAAGGACGGAACCATTGTCATGTTCAACCCGGCAGGTGCGCAGATACTCGGCCTCGACCGTCAGGAGGTTATCGGCAGACGTTTTGCAGAGGTTTTCCTCATGCAGCCGGAGGGCAATGACGAGTTCAACCAGACCATACTTGACGCAATTTATGAATCGGCTGTCGGACAGAACACTGTTGTGTCATTTGCCCGGTCCGACGGATCGCAGGTATATTTGTCAGTAACATCGTCATACCTCAAAGATGAAACAACGGACAACAAGGGCGTTATTGTCGTTTTCAGCGACATTACAAAAACAAAAGAACTGCAGGAGGCGGAAAAGAAGCTCAGGCGTGATATCGAAGATGCCTATATAAAAGTCGAGGAGTCAAATGCAAACCTCCAGTCGGCGATCAAAAAGATGCAGTTTATCCGCACGGCAGCCAGTGCATTCGTTATCGTGCTGTTTGTGCTGCTGGGACTGTATGTGTGGAATAAAAAGCCGGTTACCGCAAAGCAGGACGGCAGGCAGGCCGGCCGTCCTGAAACCGGCAGCGATGAAGTACAGACAATCGTCGTGCAGCCGACACCGCTTTCACAATCGATTTCACTTTCCGGTAATCTTGATCCGCTCGAAGTCGTAAACATTATCGTACCGTTTGACGCCACGATACAAGAGAAACATTTTCAGTACGGACAGGCGGTACAAAAAGGCGATGTTCTTCTCGAGCTCGACACATCAGATATTGAGGTCAAGGTGCGCGATGCAAAGGCAGCCTACATAAAAGCGCTGCATAACTACCGCGAGCTCGAGGATTGGAAGAACGGTCGCGAGGTCAGCAGGGCGCGCAGGTCGCTGACAAAAGCAAAACGAAACCTCGACAAGCTGAAACGCAAGCTGGACGAGTCGAAAATTCTGTATGAAAAGGGTATCGATTCGGCCAATGACTACGAATCGGCTCGTGAGCAGTACAGAAATTCCGAGATGGACTATCGTGCTGCGCAGGAGGAGATGGAAACCGTTCTCAGGAAAGGCAGCCCCGAGAATGTCAGTATAGCCCGCATGGAGCTGGAAAACGCTGAGAAAACAAAGCGGGAGCTTGAAAATAAATTTGAAAAAAGTAAAGTCGTCGCTCCGGTATCGGGAGTGATCATACAGCCGAAATCAGTTTCCAAGGGTGAAAATAAAGATCTGGAAATCGGCTCGCCGGTCAAGGAAGGAACGGTTATGGTGGCCGTCGGCAACCTTGAGGGCATGACCGTCCACACGAAGGTCGATGAAGTCGATATCGGACAGCTGGCAATCGGTCAGAGCGTTTCGGTTTTCGGTGATGCATTTCCCGGAGTGTATCTGGACGGCACGGTGGGCTCGATATCGTTTCAGGCCAGCAGGGCCGGAGGGGATATCGCGCTGTTCGACGTTTCGGTTATGATCAGAAGCCTGTCCGATGCACAGCGAAGCAAGGTACGGCTCGGTATGAGCTGTAATCTGGAGGTCATTGTGTATGAAAAGCCCGATGCGCTTATGGTGCCGATAGAAGCGGTGCACACCAACAGCAGGGGTGAGCGGACAGTCACAATAAAAAAAGGCGAAGACTCATTTGAGGATATCGTCATACAAACCGGCATGACCACCCTTACCTCCGTTGAGGTGGAAAAGGGGCTGCGCGCCGGCAGCGAAATTGTAATAAACCCATAGCACAACGTTGCAAACAAATATTCTATGGCGATTATACAGCTTACGGATATACGAAAATCATACAGGCTCGGTCCGGTTGATATCGAGATTCTGAAGGGCATTACGCTGCAGGTCGACAGGGGGGATATGCTCTCGATCGTCGGCAGCTCGGGCTGCGGAAAATCGACACTCATGAATATACTCGGTTTTCTGGATATCCCGTCGAAGGGCAGCTACTATTTCAATGACCGCGATACGACACGTTACAGCGAAGTCGAGCTTTCGCATATCAGAAACAGGGAGATAGGATTCGTGTTTCAGCAGTTTCACCTGCTCTCCCGGCTGAACGCACTCGAAAACGTATGTCTTCCGCTGATATATCGCGGCCTGAGCCAGCAGGAACGCATGGAAACGGCCCGCAGGATGCTTGCGCGCGTGGGCATGGAAAAGCACGAAAAAAACCGGCCCAGTGAGCTTTCGGGCGGTCAGCAACAGCGCGTTGCCATAGCCCGGGCCCTTGCGGTGAAACCATCGCTCATTCTGGCCGACGAGCCAACCGGCGCTCTCGATACGGCTATCGGACAGGATATCATGAATCTGTTTCTCGAGTTGAACCGCGAAGAAGGAATTACCATAGTCATCATTACCCATGATCCTAAGATCGCCAAACAGTGTAAAAATGTCGCCAGAATGAATGACGGTCTGCTCAGCGATGAAACATCGCACAGGCATATGCAGGCATCGGCATGAAAGCTCTATGATTATCAGTGCAAACATCACAGAGGCGATTCGAAGCCTTTCCGGCGCCAAGCAGAGAACGCTGCTGGCGCTGCTCGGCATCGTCATAGGTATCGGATCGGTGATAGCGATGGTGTCTGTCGGCACTATTGTTCAGAACGAAGCACTCAGGCAGTTCAGGGACATGGGAACCGATATTCTGACCGTGCGGCCGGACGCCGTACCGGGGCGGCGATCAAAAAGAAAGCAGACATTCAGGCTCGGGGATATGAATGCATTAATAAAAAGCTGCCCGGCCGTCAAAAGCGCAGCGCCCTATACGTCGATGTTCGGTCAGATAACCTGCAGGGGCAAACGGAACCAGATTCCCGCCCTGGGAGTGACGGAATCGTTTTACGATATTTTCAAGCTGGACATGCGAAACGGTCGTTTCGTCTCCGATTTGGATAAAAACATGTACTTCTGTGTTCTGAGTCTTTCACTGATTCAAAAATTTCAGCAGCAGGGACTGCGCGACCTGACACCGGAAACGTGTATTGGTGAAAAAATAGTCTTCAACGACCGTATTTTTACCGTAATCGGCATCATCGAAGAAGTTCCGATGGGCGGGATGCGGCCGTATGAGATAAATGACGGTATCCTGATCCCGATTACAACATCGCAGCGATTCGAGGACCGTCCGGCTGTCTCGACGATAACAATCAAGCTGCAGCCCGATGCAGGCGGAGCGGCAGCCGCCGAGCAGCTTACCACGTTTTTTAAAAACAGATACCGCTCCATGGGTATACGCGTTATAAGCGCTGAGGAGCTTATTGAAAAAATGCAGAAGCAGATGCAGCTGTTTACGCTGCTGCTGGGTGCCATCGGCAGCATATCACTCATTGTCGGCGGTGTCGGTGTCATGAATGTTATGCTGGTATCGGTTTCGGAACGGAAAAAGGAAATCGGCATTCGTCGTGCCCTGGGTGCTATGAAGCAGGATATTCAAACACAGTTTCTTATAGAATCCGTTATCCTGTGCTTTCTGGGCGGGGTTATCGGTATCGGGCTCGGCATAGGCGCATCGGCCGTTATTTCAAAAATATCCGACTGGGAATTTATCATGTCGTATTCGTCGATTGTACTCGGATTCGGTGTTTCTGCGGCAATCGGAATTTTTTTCGGATTCTATCCCGCCCGACAGGCATCGCGGCTGAATCCGATCCAGGCGCTTCGCTCTGAATAGGCATCAGCGCGGCACGTGCCTTTTAAGGGCCCTTTTGAAGCAGGCATAGGGCAGGGGATCACAGACAATGAAGTGCAGTTCGTTCAGCGCAAGCCCGTTTTTTACCGCTGCTGTAGAGGCCTGTACGATGCAGTCGGTGGATAGCTGCGGGGTAAGACCGGGAAAGGCCGCTCCGAGAGCCGGAAGCGCAAGTGTTTCGATACGCATAGCGGGGAGCAGGCTGAAAAGTTTTTCGAGGCACTGGCGGAGCAGATCGGGGCTGGCTTTTTTAGAGTTATAACTGAAAGTTGTGTTTGAGAGAAAAAGCGGTGTATCCTTTCGGA
>CAZFIB010000035.1:0-40881 GCA_964518865.1 uncultured Thermodesulfobacteriota bacterium | reverse complement strand
CCGCTCCGCCTTGACCCCTGTATCTAAAGGGCTTGCGGCTGCGGGACTGGCTCTATATAGCAATCTACGGACGGCTCCAGCCCCGGACATCAAAAAAACCACGGCTGCAGTAACTCCACACATTCTCTCGTGCATCCTGTGCACGGTTCGCCGGGCAGAGAAAGGTGACTACATATCGGTTTCAGAGGCCTGCCGGGGATTTGGGGTGCCGAGACGGTACGTCATGCTGTCGCGGCTGTACCGAATCGAGCGCCTGGCACATTCCCGGGCATCGTCGGCCGTCAGCATTCCGTCGACGACCAGGTCATAGAGGGCATCAGGGTAGCGGCCCTGATCGAACCGATACATCTCCAGAGCTGTTTCCACACGACGCAGCAACCTGTTACGGGCGTTTATGTTGAACAGCGACGTTCGATACACTTCCTGAGAGAGGACCGGTAATATGCTGCGGGGCAGGCCCGGGCTCAGCAGTGCGAGGACGGTCAGCGCAACGGCCAGCCCGGCATAGGACAAAGCACCGATATATCGCTGAACCGCATTTTCTTTTTTCTTTTTTACCTCTTTCGGTGCCTTCTCCGCGATAAGCTCGATAAAACCGTCCTGCAGAAGATCGACAAGTATTTTGCTGGCGGCAAACCTGCCCATAAGGCTGCCGGCAATAATATCGCGCACGGTATTTTTTCCGTCTATCAGTCGATAAACCGGAAGCTCGTCTTCATCGAGCTCCTCGGCGGTGCGGCCCTCGACCTTGGCGAAAACCAGGTCCAGAGAACGTATGACCTGCTTGATTTCAGGCCACTCATCGATCATGCGCAGAACATCAAGCAGAATGGACTCAAGGCCCGGGATATCGACAATGCTGGAATCGATGCGGACGCTTTCGGCAACAAAACGGTAGTTGCCCTCACGCCACTGTAAAATGTCGTAAAATGTTTCATAAACCTGTGTGAGCACAATCTGCTGAAGCTGCTCCTTTGTAATCAGTCCTTCCTTGAGAAAAATATTGCCGAGAAAATCGAATGTATCCTTCTGCTTTTCAAGCGCCCGTTTCAGGTTTTCCTCTGAAATAATGTTGCCTTTGACGAGCATCTCGCCCATCGATGCGGTCTGGGATGATGAGTGGGTGGCGACGATCTCTCCCTTAATGAAGTAAATCTCAGCGCTATTCTTCTTGTTCTCGACTACAAGAATACCCGTCTTCTGCTGCTGGGCCATGAGCTGCAGAATATCGGTTACGCCGAATTCTTTGATCGTTCCTTCAAGTGCCATAATCCGTCCGGTTACTGTGAAACGGTTATGCTTTTGAGTGCAATGTTGTCCTCAACCGCCTTGCTCCGCACGCTGCGAAAATCCCTGAAGATCAAAAGCCAGTACAGCGCCAGCAGGATGACAAACACGGTTTCCTCAACCGCAGCAGCCGAAAAAACAAAATCCCAGGGCCCGTCAATCATGAAAACAAAAACGGTTTTCAATGCCAGAACAAAATAGAAAAAAAGAATAATCATGCCTTTGACCGGCTTTTCTTTCCAGACATGACCCGCACCCGGAAACACTCGTCCGAAAACTGTCGCGGCGGTACTATAAAAACGTATAAACGTCTGTATTTGATTTATTTTCAGCTTCTTGACCTTGTAACTCAACTTTTCCTGTTTCTGTATGAAGTTTTGACACTGGGTACACAGCACATCCGATGATATCATGGCCTGACAGCGTTTGCACAGCACCTTGCCGCAGACCGAACACCGTGTGGCGACACGGAAACGTTCCTGTCCTGCCAGCACAGCGTTGACAATCAAAACCGCAACAAGTACGGCCAAGCCGGGCACCATCGGAAGCCCGTGAAAAAAAAGATTCCAGATCGATTCAGCTTCACGCCGTATACTGTCGGGATAGCCTGCAGCTCGCAAAAAAAGATTTACTCGCGGAAGGGGTTCGTCCATAAGCAGACGATTGTAATTTTCGCTGTAAATACTCAGGTACCTGTCGACCCGGGAATGGTCGATCGCTTTTGCCGCCGCAAGCTCCCGCTCCGATTCCTGAAACATGAATTTCTGCTGATAGGCGCGGGCATAGTTGAAGTGGGCTGCAGCGCTGCGGTCGGGGGCCGCAGTGATGGCATCTTTATACATGGCTACGGCCTTGTCCCAGCGCTCCGTTGCTAAATAAACATTCCCGGCCCCCGTCAAGGCCCGATAATCGGAGGGCTTTTCATACAGCAATCGTTCATAATATTTCAGTGCTGTTTTGAAATTTTTCTCCTTTTTGTTTGCAAGACCCATGCTGAGCAACACTTCCGGGTCATCGGGATGTTTAAAAGCTGTTTCCTCCATCGTATCCATGCAGCGGTCACCGCAGTAGTCATACTGCACCTGCCACAGCGCAGAGGTGCTCGTTGAACACGGAGCTGAAAGTGCGCCCGCCAGAGCGAACGTCAGCAGCGGCACGACAACGGCAAAGCAGGCTACTAACGTGATAACAGCCAGGCGTTCATGCCGGGAGGAATAACCGCTGAGTATCAAAAGCCAGTACAAAAGCATCCACACAACGCTGAGCTTCAAAAAAAGCGGTGCAAAAAACAGAACCGCGACCCCCGACCAGACAACGGCACGGGGAATACCCGCAGGAACCACATGAAACACGTCGTGCAGAAAAAGCACCAGGTACTTCATCATAAAAACAATCACAACCACGACAAGCACAAGCATAAACGCCCCGCCGGCCACCAGCAGATTCACGTGCAGATTAAAAAAAAGCGTGTCAATATGCCGGTACTGCTGCAGGAAAGCGTGGTACACCCCTTTCAGCAGCTCAAGCACCTTCAGCTTGTCGTTGTTCCACTGCATCCAGGCATCGGCTGAATGTGCAACCGGCAGGTCGGGAGACAGTAACAGGGCATACTTCGACAGGAGGGCGGCCCGTTCGGACTGCCCGTTTTGCAGGGCATCGTTTGCGTGCTTGATAAGCAGAAGTGAATACGGCGTGAAGTTTACCGCCCCGGCATCGAGCGCATCCTGATAGACCTCTTCGAGAAACTGCTCAAGCGCGAGACCATCGGGTTTAACCGCAAGGGCCGTCAACTCGGGGGCAAGTGCCGCGGGCGATGTGCCTTCGTGTAAAAAAACCGCTGCAACAGAAAAAACCGCGCAGCAGACAAGAAACACCTTTTTTTTTTTCATGGCACATTTCTCACTTGGACACACTGAAAAACAAATTCACCCTTCAGCAGCACTGAAAAACACAAAAACCTTATACAAGCCTGAAGTCGTCAAAACGCAGCGAAAGCGTGACCGTTGCCTCCCTGGCCGGCTGGCCGACCTTGACCTTCAGGGGAATCGAGAGCGAGTTGTCCGGTCCTTTTTGAGGTGAACCGCAATCGACAATTTCAAAGGAGGCTGCTTCCTCGACCGGAAGGTCGAATGACGGAGTTTCCAAAGACGGCACGGTCTCGGGCTCCGGCGGAATCGGCTCGTCCTGCGGTATGTCCAGGGGGCCATCCTCCAGCGCAAGAGAGGAGCCGGAAGAGTCATCAATCTCAAGTGTATCGTGTTCTGCATCCGCACCGTATGCCGGTGTCGGCTCGGACGAAGCGGGCCCGTCTTCAAGCTGCAAAGAATCGATATCAAATGCCGCCTCATCGTTCTCCACGGCCGTAGTCTGGGGGGGGGCTGCAGCAGGTGCGGTGTCCGGAACGAACGGCTGGAGGTCATCGGACTTTTGAGCAGACTGTTCGTCATTGATGATTTTGATGACCGGCTCGTCATCCTCGTTGCCCATGGAAACCGATGCTGCAGGGGGGGGAGATACCGGAGGGGCGGCTGCCGGTTTTGGAGCCGCAGCTGTTCTGGCCCTTCGTTTTTTACCGGACCCCTTGTCCATCTGCTTCAGAACCAGCTTGCAGCA
The DNA here is from genome assembly GCA_964518865.1 of uncultured Thermodesulfobacteriota bacterium. GTDB lineage: Bacteria > Desulfobacterota > WTBG01 > CAIYCZ01 > CAIRTM01 > JANQGV01. The sequence continues at coordinate 36,981 of CAZFIB010000035.1, read as the reverse complement.
GGCCGTCATCGTTTCGACAACACCGGTACCCTGGACTGCGCTGGCCTCAAAGCTCGGCACATTCAGCGTATTAAGCTTTCTCTCGAGCTCTTCTACCGGCAGGATGTTGTCGAGGTCACGCTTGTTGTACTGCATAATGAAAGGGACCGAACTGATATCTTTTTTGTAGTACTTCAGATTATCGTTGAGATCCTTGAGGCTTTCGATATTCTCAGCCATTTTGTCAGCCTGCGAATCAGCGACAAAAACCACACCGTCAACTCCGGTCAGGACGGCACGGCGGGTCAGGGCATAGTAAACCTGACCAGGAACCGTATAAATGTGAAACCGTGTTTTAAACCCTTTGACATCACCAAGCTCAATCGGCAGAAAATCGAAAAAAAGCGTTCGGTCGTCTTTGGTGGCAAGCGACATCATTTCACCGCGCTGGTGAGGTGCAAGCATTTTATGTACGCATTGGACGTTGGTCGTTTTTCCGCACAGGGCAGGTCCGTAATAGACGATCTTGATATCGATCTCTTTTTTTGCAGCATTAAAGACAGCCATTTTCGCACCTCTTGGTTTTTATTGTGAAGAAAGTTCCTTTATCTGCATGCCGACCGATTTGAAGTTTTTGTCCGTTTCATATATTTTTTTAAAGACTTTTACAGCATTGTTTTTGTCTCCCATGGCCTTGAAAACAAGTCCCGACTGATACACCAGGCTCTTACGATCCTCTTCCGATATGTCGTCAAACTTGAGTGCTGTGGCGATTATCTTCTGACTTTCCTGAAAACGCTCAAGTTCAATACAGCACTCCGCTAAATGTACGCTGCACGAGACCTTGTCGGCACCCCCGTCCAGTGCGGCCCTGAATTCCTGCAGGGCCTCTTCATGCTGTGCGCACCGCTTGTATGCCATACCGAGATTGAAGTGAAATTCGGGACTTCCCTGATCGGGATCATCGGCTATCATTGTCCGGAGCCTGTTGAACACCTCATCAGGATTCATTCCGGCAATTTCGTCGCCCTGGTCTCCCTCATCCTCTATGGTGGAGATGCTTATTGATATATCGTCATCATCCAGTGCAGAGGCCAGGTCAAAAACCCCTTCGGCGGGAACCCGGTGAAGCGAGTCATTATCTGAGTTTTCATTCACCAGCTCCCATTTGTCCCGGGGGCCCTCCCTGAGTGTTTCCTCCTCGGAAATATCCTTGTTTTTGTAAAATTTATCGACTTTGATTCTGAAAAATTCATTGTTCGGATCTATCTCGCGAATTTTGTTCAGAACCTGCGTGGCCTCGAAGCGCATGCCTTTCTTATAATAGCTGTCGGCAAGCTTTTCGAGCACCGCCACGCCGTCACCGACGAAACCGTTCCGCAAATGCAGGTTTGCAAGCTCTGTATAAATCGGCACGTTTGCAGCGACATCATCGGGATCGATCGATATCGCATGATTGTAGATAGCAACCGCGATCTGAAAAAGACGCTTTTCCTGGTACGCCCGGGCCGCCACCAGATACTCCTGCACAGCCTCTTCTTTTTTGCCGTTTTCCAGGAAAAGCTCGGCCATTTTGACATGAATACGCAGGTCGCCGGGATTGGCCTCTGCCAGCTGCTTGTACCTGTCAAGCGTTTCCTGAAACTTATCCTGCTGGGACTGTCGTTTGAAAAAGCTTATTTTCATTGTCGTTCAAGTAATACATGTGATGCTCCCCGCCCGCACGGCGGGGCATCCCGGTAATGAGGGTTGATCGCAGAATTGCGCCGATTCATCTCTGCATACAAAGCGGGGCTTACTCGTCACCTTCCGGTAAACACGCCCCGGTCTGTTCCTGGAAAAAAGAGGAGCGCCGGATACATACAGACCATCTAACCTGATAACGAAGCAATTAAAATAAGTGATTTTTATTGTCAAATATTAAATATATCTCAAATGTAAAAAATGTAAAAGGGTTTTTCAATGATAAATTATTGACCTGATTTCATTTTTACTGTATGTTCAGGCAGTTACACGGCATCTATCGTATCGTGGCGCTGTGTACCTGAACCGGTTACAATAAAGAGCGTATACAACAACGGCGGATACTAACAAACCATGACAAAAAGTGCCTGTATAGTGCGTTTGGCAGCCTGCGTCCTGACGGCCGCATTTGTTCTGAACTGCGCGGGATGCAGCTGGCGGCCTTTCAAAAAGAAAGAAGGAGAACCTGATACGTCGTTTTCCTATCGCCCGCAAGACGACATCCAGCAGAAACCGCAGCGTCTTATAGCCGATTACAGAAACATGCTTCAGCATGATACCGTCAAGTGGGTATGGATCGACCAGAACTTCAATCCGGCAACATTCAGGCCTGCCGTCGTCCAGCCGGTGAAAAACTTCTCCGAGGTCGACTATCGGTCCGTCGAGCAGCGGCTTGATGAAGCCGTTCGCGGACTGTTCTCAACAGAAGGCCGTGCGGCACCACAAAGACGAACCGCCGTTATGATCGCGATCGTCGATATTGTGCCGAAACAGGGAATGTTCAAGCGACTGTTTACCTCCCCGCTTGACCGTCCGGGTGTTGAAATTGAACTGGTGATTTACGACGAACAGTCCCGTGCCGTGCTGTGCAAAATATGTCACAGCAGGCACGATGACGATTTCGAACGTGCCTTTGAGCGGCTTATTCTCGACCTGAGGGAGTTTTTCGGCAAACGTGCGTGATGCACCTGCGTCTGACTGATGACTACAGCGGTTAAAATCTGCGGTATAACCAGCGTTGCAGATGCCCGCCTTGCTGATGACAGCGGCGCTGACTTTATCGGTATCATTGTCGACATACAGGGCTCGCCGCGGTCCGTTTCGCCGTCTATCGCCGAACGCATTATCTGCAGCAGTAACGGCCGTTGTGTTGTGCTGCTTGAAAAGCCGTACCGCAGGATCATCGATATCGCCGATGCCCTCCGACCGCATGCCGTTCAGCTTGTCGGCACATGCCCTCCGGACGACCTGGCCCGGCTCAGGCAGGAGTTGTGCTGCGACCTCTGGGCAACCGCTCGCATACCACCGTGCGGTGCTTCCGAGTTTCCGGACGAAAAAGTGCATGCAGCCGTTTCATCATGCTGTACCGCAGGGTGCGACACCATTGTGCTCGACACGCTCGTGCGGGGCAGCAAGGGCGGTACGGGGCGTGTCTGCGACTGGGATGCGGCAGCAGGAATCGTCACCCGCTGCCCAAAGCCCGTATTCCTGGCCGGGGGGCTTTCGCCGGACAATGCGGCTGAAGCCGTCGCCCGGGTCGCTCCGGCGGGAATCGATGTCAGCAGCGGCGTTGAGAAACAACCCGGCGTCAAGGATCCGTCCAAAGTGCGCGCGATTGTCAAGGCCGTTAAATAATGATTTTGCTGAAAATATTTTTGCAGCGTGCAGCTCGATACATACAGTAATAACCGACACGTAAAAGGGTAAGCTACCGGTGATACTCGGAACACTCAAAAAAATATTCGGCACTGAAAACGATCGTGAGCTGAAACGCCTGCAGCCCATGGTCGACACCATCAACCGGCTCGAAGCCGACATGCAGCAAAAAAGCGACGATGAACTCAAGGCTCTCACACCCGCCTTCCGCTCGCGCCTGGATGCCGGCGAAGAGCTTGACGATTTACTTCCCGAGGCCTTTGCCTGCGTCCGTGAAACCAGCAGGCGCATTCTGGACATGCGTCATTTCGACGTTCAGCTCATCGGCGGCATCGCGCTGCATCAGGGTAAAATAGCGGAAATGGCCACCGGCGAGGGCAAAACCCTGGTGGCGACTCTGCCGGCGTATCTGAACGGCCTCACCGGACGCGGCGTACATATCGTTACGGTCAACGACTACCTGGCCCGGCGCGACCGTGAGTGGATGGGCCGTATATATGAGTTCCTCGGCTTGACGGTCGATGTTATCCATCACGGCATATCGCAGGAGCAGCGAAAACAGGCCTACCATGCCGATATAACCTACGGAACGAATACGGAGTTCGGCTTCGATTACCTGCGTGACAACATGTCCCCGGCTGCAGAAATGCAGGTTCAGCGAAAACACTACTTTGTCATTGTCGATGAGGTCGACAGTATCCTCATCGATGAGGCCCGGACACCGCTCATCATATCCGGAGCGGTCGAGCGCAGCGGCCGAAACTATTTCAACGAATACAAAAACCATATCGAACGCCTTATACGAAGCCAGAACAGCCTTATCAGCACACTGCTGGCTGATGCGGAAAAGCTCCTGGAAGAGGGCAACGAACAGGAGGCCGGCGTTAAGCTGCTGCAGGCCAAGCGCGGTGCGCCGAAAAACAAGCGCTACCTCAAAATCGTCAAGGACGGATCCCTGAAAAAAATGATCGACCAGATCGAGCTCGACTATATCCGCGAAAAACAGCTCGGCGAACTGGATGCCGATCTCTACTTCAGCATCGATGAGCGCTCGAACACGGTTGACCTGTCGGACAAGGGGCGTCAGGAACTCTCACCGAAGGACCCCGAGCTTTTCGTGCTGCCGGACCTGAGCATGGCCGAAGAAAACGAGGATATCCCTGAAGAAGAGCGCATGAAAAAACAGCTTCGGCTGGAAAAGGAATTTTCGGAAAAAAGCGAAAAGCTGCAGAACATTTCCCAGCTTCTCAAAGCCTACTCCCTGTTTGAAAAGGACATCAACTATGTTGTTCAGGACAGCAAGGTACAGATCGTCGACGAGTTTACCGGCCGCCTGCTTCCGGGCCGCCGCTACAGCGACGGCCTGCATCAGGCCATCGAGGCCAAAGAGGGGGTTCGCATCGAGGGGGAAACCCAGACCCTCGCAGCGATAACCATCCAGAACTATTTCAGAATGTATGAAAAGCTCTCGGGAATGACCGGAACCGCCGAAACCGAAGCTCCGGAATTCCTGAAAATATACAAACTGAAAGTTCTGGTCATACCGACCAACAAGCCGGTCAGGCGCCTGGACTATTCCGATGTGGTGTACAAAACCAAAAAGGAGAAGTACCGGGCAATTATCCAGGAAATCGAAAAAATGTATGCTATGGGGCGGCCGGTTCTCGTGGGAACGGTATCGGTTGAGACCTCTGAGCTGCTGAGCCGCATGATTCCCAGGCGCATCAAGCACTCCGTGCTCAATGCCAAGCGCCACCAGGAAGAGGCGGAAATTGTCGCCCGGGCGGGACAGCCGGGTGCCGTAACCATCGCCACCAACATGGCCGGCCGCGGCACCGATATCAAGCTCGGCGCCGGTGTGATCAAGTGCCGGCAGTGCTGCATCACCTGTGAGATCGAAAAGGAACAGGGCTGCAGCATGTGTCCCGACGAGGAAAAAAAGGGGACCAAAAAAGCCGGCTGCAAAGACGATATGCCCTGCGGGCTTCATATCATCGGTACCGAGCGGCATGAATCCCGCCGCATCGACCGCCAGCTGCGGGGCCGTTCCGCCCGTCAGGGCGACCCCGGATCGTCGCGCTTTTTTCTGTCGCTCGAGGATGACCTTCTCAGAATTTTCGGGGCCGAGCGCATTTCCGGTATTATGGACCGCTTCGGCATGGAGGAAAACGAGCCCATCGAGCACCGACTGATCACCCGCGCAATCGAAAACGCCCAGTCGCGTGTAGAAAACCAGAATTTTGAAATCCGCAAGCATCTGCTTGAATATGACAATGTCATGAACAAGCAGCGTGAGATCATCTACGAACTCCGCAATCGCGCCCTGCACGATACGTCTCTGCAGGACCTTGTTGAAGAATATTCCGAAGACCTGGTGGCCGAACGTGTTTCCGACTATTTCTCCGAAGATCTTCCGCCCGAAGAAATCGACGTCAAGGGATTCAAGGAAGCCGTATTCATGCAGTTTTCCACGCCGCTGTGGTACTCCCCCGAGGAACTGTTACAGAAAAAAAACGAAGACCTGCAGGAATCCGTCATCGATGCGGTCAACAAAACATACAGGAACAAGGAAGAGCAGTTCGGCGAGGAGATGTTTCACCAGGTTGAAAAATGGATGTACCTGCGCATACTCGACGACCTCTGGAAAGACCACCTCCTCGACATGGACCACCTGCGCGAGGGCATCAACATGCGCGCCTATGCCCAGCAGGACCCGCTGCGGGAGTATCAGCGTGAGGCATATAACCTGTTTCTGAACCTTACCGAGCGTATCAAACGAGATTTCATCGAAAAGCTGTTTATGGTTCAGCTCATGTCCCGCGAGGAGATGGAAAACCCTGAACAGCCCCAACAGGTCATGCTGAGCCGCGGAGAGTCTCAGGAGGACAAAAAACCCGTGGTTCGAAAAGCAAAGAAAGTCGGCCGCAACGAGCCCTGCCCCTGCGGCAGCGGAAAAAAGTATAAAAAGTGCTGCGGAAAAGCATGAGCAGAACACATATCAAGCCGTTTCCTGCGCAGCAGGGTGTACCGGGATTCCTGCTGGCCGGCATCCCGTCGGGCATAAAAAAAGGTGGGGTCAAAGATCTCGGCATTATTCTATGCAAACGCCCGGCGACTGCAGCGGGCGTGTTTACCAAAAACAGAGTTGCGGCCGCCCCGGTTGCTGTCTGCCGCAGACGGCTGCGCAACGGCATGGTCGGGGCGGTTCTGGTCAACAGCGGTAATGCAAATGCCTGTACCGGCGAAAGCGGCCGCAGGGCTGCTGAAAACACCTGTGCCGCCGTCGGGCGCGCCGCCGGCATCAGGGAGGGCCTGATTCTGCCGTGCTCGACCGGTGTTATCGGCGTCCCCCTGCCGGAAAACCGTATCGCTGCGGCCGTTCCCCGACTGGTACGGGCGGCATCGGAATCGGGCATAGACGACTTTGCAGATGCGATCCGCACAACCGACACCTTTTCCAAAACGGCCGCCGTACAGGCAACGGTGTCGTCAGACACTGTCAGGGTGTGCGGTATTGCAAAGGGCGCCGGCATGATTATGCCGAACATGGCCACCATGCTCGCATTCATCCTCACCGATGCCTTCGTTGAGAAATCGCTCCTCAGGCACATGCTGCGCGAGCACGTTGCAACGACCTTCAACCGCATCAGCGTTGACGGAGACATGAGCACAAACGATACCGTCCTGCTGCTTGCAAGCGGCGTCCGCGCCGAAGTAAAGAGCGTTCGATCCCGGACCGGCCGCGCGCTCGAAGCACTGCTGCAGACAACCATGGATCGGCTGGCTGAAATGATCGTCGGGGATGGTGAGGGTGCGACCAAACTTATTATCATTCAGATCGAACATGCCGCCACCGATACCGATGCGCAAAAAGCAGCACGGGGAATCGCTGATTCACTGCTCGTAAAAACGGCATTCTACGGTGAGGACTGCAACTGGGGGCGTATCATGGCGGCGCTGGGCAGCTCGGGTGCACGCTTTGATCCGGCACGGGTGCACATAGTCCTGAACGGCCTGCCCGCCGTCGTCAACGGCTGCGGATCGCGGAAAAACCTGAGAAAGCTTCGGGAGGCCGTAAAAAAAGACCGCATTACTCTGCGTATCGATCTTCAGAGCGGGTCTGCTGCCTGCACATACAAAACCTGCGATATCGGTCATGAGTACGTCCGCATCAACGCGGAATACACGACATAGTCTCCGCCCTCTACCGTTTCTCGTAATCCTCATCCAGCTTGAAAACGATATCTCCGAAAAAATAGGCATTCTCGATCACGACTCTTTTGGGAACCAGTGATTCGGAAAGGCGCCCGGTGATGCGTTTGCTTTTCACCTGGCTGATGTAGCGTTCGAGACATGCCGTTACCTCCATATCTCCCGGTGCAGCACCCCGCCCCTGTGCCGCAGAAACCTCGAGCAGGGCGTTTGAGAGGCGTTCCTGCACAAGCAGCGGCACGGAAAAACTGCTTTGCGGGACGACTGCACCGTAGCAGCCCTTTCTGAAATTATAAAATGCGGTCAGAATATCATCGACCGCCCTGTTCGGCAGGGACCGCTTTACCGATGAGTCTTTGCCCGAAACGGTCGTGTGCGTTACCGTGTAGCAGCGTTCGGCATAATCAAACACCACCTTCCTGCCGTACCATGATTCACCCCGTCCGTAGCGCTCTTCAAAATGCTCGGGTATAAATCTTCCCTGGTCCGCATCATATGACATCCGGCTTCGCAAAACCCCCGTTCGTTTGCCTGCCAGAAGCCGGAAAAGGCCGACGGTTCTGACCTCCAGTTCGGCCTCATACGCCGCATCGTCCACGCATCGGCATGAAAGCCGTGCCTGAGCGGCTCTGCCGAGCAGCCAGAACGATACTGCGTAATGCAGTGATGTATCGTTGCATACTTCGATGCCGGGCGCGTGCGAGGATACGGGCTGAGAGTCGAGGGCTTCAAGACACGGCAATCGAGCGCACAGAACGATCACGGACAAGACGAAAAGCATTAACGTTCGTATCGGAAAATATGTCGGCATAGAAAAACGCTCAGGGGATCACGATGGTGGCCTGCGGAAAGGCCGGCGACGTCAACAGCCGTTCAGCGTTTTTTAAGCGGCAATTCGAAATAAAAACAGCTGCCGCCGTCATCAGGAATATCAACGCCGATTCGTCCCCCGTGTGCCTCAACCGCCATTCTGCAAAATGCCAGGCCGAGGCCTGCGGTATAGGTGCGGCCGTCCGATCTTTTTTCGACCTGTTTGTATTTGTCGAAAATCGAGTCGCGGGCTTCCTCGGGAATGCCGGGACCGCAGTCCCTGACATAAAAATGCATGAAACGGTCCTCTTTCTTTCTGCAGCCGATCTCGATTGACGCGCCGGCGGGAGAAAACCGTATGGCGTTGGTAAGCAGATTCTGAAAAACACGCATCAGCATGGAGCGGTCTCCGGAGAATTGAACATCTCCGTCATACTGATAGGCCTCATTGAATGTTATATCGCGCGACTTGACCGACACAAGCAGGCCGGCAAGTGAATCCTTGATAAGCGTTCGGGGGCGAATCGGCTCATATATCAGCTGCAGCCGGCCCTCTTCGAGCCGGGCGATATCGAGCAGGTTCGACACCATGTTATAAAGCGTGTTGCAGCCCGATTGTGCCGTTTCGACAAACGAAAGGTTTTCACCCTCCAGCGTGTATGACAGGATATCGAGATTGGCGACAATCTCCGACAGGGGCCCTTTGAGATCGTGTATGAGCATATTGAAAAGGTCGGTTCTGAGTTTTTCGAGCTTTCGGAGTTCGAGATTCTTTTTCTTCAGGGTTTTTTCCTTGCGCTTCAGAGTCTCGGCAAGAGTGTGATTGCGGAGCGCGATGATAACATGGCCCATAATATGCAAAAGCACTTGCCGCTCATCCTGGTTAAAAGTATCGGAACCGATTTTCTCCGTAATGCTGATCACGCCGATAACCCTGTTGTTGTCGATAAGCGGTACAAGAAAAAAAGCATCGCCCTTGTAATGCTGAAAGCGCTTTATCGTACAGTCGCAGCTGCAGGTGCTGTCTACATACAGATGCTTTTTGTGGCGCACAACCCAGGATGACGGTGAGTCGACAGCGAGCGACTGCTCCACGCCGATTATTGCGGCATTGGTCGATGCGACGACTTCGAGGATTTTCTTGTTCTTCAGAAGCATAATAGAGCTTTTCTTTACCTGCATACATTCGGTTATGGCCTGCAGAATCGAGTTCAGCTTGTCGGCAAAGGAACGTTTTCTGTCATTTGCCATTTCCGTAATCTTAACAAGAACATCAAGTATCCGTGTGTCGGGAGACATTGTGCTTCCTCCTGGCTAGATGCACTGCCGGAGCAGTTGTCGCGCTTCCTTGTGTTCCGGTTCCTTATGTAAAATCTCTTTGAGAGGCTTTTCCGCCCGCAGAATCATTCCCTGGGAAAGGTATATTTTGGCAAGCTGAAGCTTAATATCGACTGAGCCGGGCTGCAGGCGGTCTGCTTCATGAAAGTAATACAGTTTTTCTTCTTCTTCCTTGCACAAAAGTGCAAGTTTATACAGCAGATCACCGCGCTCGCGGCTCTGCTCCACGATACCGCGCAGAAGCCGGGCCGCATAATCTGTTGCACCCTCCTCGATACAAAACGCGGCGATATCCTCCTTGACATGCAGGGGGTCCCTGGCGAGCTCGAACACTTTGTTGAATATCGGCAGTGCCTTATCGACCATCTTTTTCCGAATGAGGATTTTTCCCAGCGCAAGGCCGCGTTCGTAGTGTCGCGGGCTGATCTTTACCGCTTTCGAAAAATACTTCAAGGCGTTGTCGATATCATCGCGCTTCAAATAAAGATCACCGAGATGGTTCAGGGCGATCACGTCGATGGGATTCATCGCCACAGCCTTCAAAAGGCTCTTCTCTGCCTCCTGGAGTTCGCCTTTCTGAATAAGAAAGCCTGCCAGGGTACGCAGCGGTCGCGTGGAATTCGGATTCTCTTGCATCGCCCGCCGTGCTTCGGCGACGGCTTCATCCAGGTCGCCCTTCTCGGCTGCCGCATCCGCTTTCTTGAGGTGAACCGCCATGGGAGACGGGCTGTTTGCCTTTTCTATGACTTCGGGGATTTTTTGTTTCAGCAGGTTGACGGTGATCGGTTTCAGAATATAGGCGTCGATATCGGTTTCGGCCGCATTGGTGATGAACTCTTTTTCGGCATGACCGGTTATCATGATAACCGGCATGTCGCGCAGCGCCCTGTCGCTGCGGATAATGCCCAGAAGCTCCAGGCCCGTGATGCCCGGCATGTTGTTGTCGAGCATGGCAAGATCATAGGAGCCCTCTTTGAGCTTTGCAAGTGCATCCTGGCCGTTGTTGACATAGGTGAACTTTCTTCCGAATTTCAGCAGCCGCATAATGCTCCTGATGGAGTTATACATGTTCTCCATGTCATCGGCAATCAAAACCGACATTTCCCTGATATCGATCACGAACCCGGCTCCATTCGAGAGATCGGTATTTATACTTCCATTAAATAGGCCTCAAGACCGAGCTCGTTGAGACGCGCCTTTACCTCGTCGACCGCGCCCTTGGGAAACACGACGTAGAACATGGCATCCTGCGCTTTGGCAAAAGATGAAAAGAGCTTCCATTGATCTTCGGTGTGTTCGTCATGTATCGAGTCACGTGTTTCGACTTCGAAAATCCTGAACTCCTCATCCTGCGAGGTAATATCGGGCAGATATCCTTCTCCGGAGGACTCCCAGACGATGCGGCGCGGCTTTTCAAACCCGTCGATATCCGCCCGCACATTTTTGTGGCCTTTTCCCTCAAGCAGTTTTGCAACATGGCCCACCATTCGATCATGTTCAGCCTGGCTGCTGCGCTTACCCATAGCTCGCCCTTTCATCTGTGATAGCAAAATACGTTCATACTATAAAGATTTCTCACTACTGTCAAGAATACCGTTGATCCGGCGTATCAGAACCTGCCGCCTTCAGGCGGCTTGACATCATCCGGCCCTGCCACTATACTCATCTACTGATTGCAGTGCTCTTGATACCCGTATGATATCGTGTTGCAGGGATGAGAAAAAATGGCTGTATCCCGGAACCGTTATAAAAAGGCCGTAGGTGTTTTTCTGTGCGGCGGCGTTTTTTTCAGCATCTTTCTCACCGCGTTCACCCGGCTGCTGGACAGGCGCTGGCCGGTATATATCGAGGAATGGATTCCGCTGGCAGCCCTTCTCCTCGTAAGCGTCTATTATCTTTTCGAAAACGACGGCTCAGCATAAGCCGGTGTCGATCCATCCGCAACGCAAGGTCATCATTCCATTATCGACCATGCATCGAAAAGGCTGTTATAGCGCAGCACGTATTCCCGTTCGTCGTCGGCCAGCACCTTGAAGTAGCTCATACAGGGCCGTCCCGGCTGCACACCGCCTTCGTACCACCGGTCGATAATGCGAACGACGTTAAACACGTTGCTGTTATAACTAAACTGCTGCGGTCGTTCATGCAGCTTGAATCCGGAGTACGATTTGACACTGATTCTGCTGAATTCCATGGCATACTCTTTTCCGTCATGCGGTGCAAAACGCAAACGCTGTCAGATGCTATATATATAGCATCTGACGCAAGATATAAAAGGCAATGGACAGCACATCCTGGGAAAACAGATACGGCGAAACAGAGCCCGGGGACATTCCGCCTCCCGCCGGCCTGCTGCAGCGCCACGACGGCTTGTATGCGGGGGGGCTGGCGCTCGATATAGCCATGGGCGCCGGACGCAATGCGGTTTATCTGTCTCTGCAGGGGTACACGGTAATCGGCGTCGACCGCTCCCCCGCCGCAGCCCGGCTGGCGTGCGGACACGCCCGACACCGGGGCGGCGGCGTCTCAGCGGTTGTCTGCGACATGCTCGAGTTTGAGATCAAACCCGCATGCTATGATTTGATAGCTAATTTCTATTATCTCGAACGGTCGATAATCGAGCGAATGAAAAGGGGGTTGAAACAGGGAGGGCTTCTGTTTTTCGAAACATATACCCTGGAGCAGACCCGCTTCGGTGGTCCGAAGAACAGGGACTTTTTGCTTAAACCGAATGAGCTGCTTGAACTTTTTTCGGATTTACTGATCGTGTTCTACCATGAGCGCAGTGAGAGCGACCGTGCTGTTGCAAGCCTTGTAGCCCGGAAACTCTGACAGCACGGCGTACCGTGCATGTCAGTCATTCCAGTGCTCTATCATATCCGTCAACAGTCGCACTCCCCAGCCGGTTGCTCCTTTGGGTGTGCAGGGCGTATTTTTTTTGGTCCATGCGGTACCGGCAATATCCAGGTGAGCCCAGGGAACATTTTCGGGAACGAACTCCTTCAAAAAGCAGCCTGCTGTAATGGTTCCTGCAGGGCGTCCGCCGGAGTTCTTCATATCGGCGATGTCGCTTTTGATCAGCTCGCTGTAAGACTCCCAAAGCGGCAGGGGCCAGACCCGCTCACCGGTCGTTTCGGCTGAGGTGCGAATCCGGTCGGTCAAGGCCTCGTCGGTGCCCATGACCGCGGCAGCGTCGTTTCCCAGGGCGATAATACACGCACCGGTAAGGGTTGCAAGGTCGATGATCGCATCAGGTTTATAGCGGGCGGCATATGCCAGCGCGTCAGCGAGAACCAGCCTGCCCTCGGCATCCGTCGAAATGATCTCTATGGTTTTCCCCGAGAGAGCCGTAACGATATCGCCCGGTTTCAGAGCGTGGCCGCTCGGAAGATTTTCGGTTGCAGGCACGAGCCCGATGACGGTATGCGGCACATGCAGCGCAGCACAGGCAGCTACGGCACTTATCACCGCAGCGCCGCCTGCCATATCGGTTTTCATCTCTTCCATGCTGTTGGGGGGTTTGAGCGAGATACCGCCGCTGTCGAAGGTAATGGCCTTTCCCACAAGCACGATCGTTGCAGCCTTCTTCTTTTTTGCGGGACGATGTTCGAGCACGATGAAACGGGCGGGCTCATCGCTGCCGCGGGCTACGCTTGAAAATGAGCCCATGCCGATTTTTGCAGCGTTTTTTTCATTGATGATTCTGCATCGCATGCCGTGCCGTTTTGCAAGCTTTCCGGCGGCCTGCGCCAGAAAACGGGGCGTTGCACCGTTACCCGGATGCGAGACCATATCCCGGGCGGTATACACACAACGCATCACAGTGTTTGTACGGCTGATTTCCCTGCGGACCTGCGGCAGGACGCTTTTATCCTTTATGCAGATAGTTGTTTTTTTTATGCCGGGCGTGCCGTTATCGTTTTTTTTTGTTTTGTATTCCTCAAATCGGTACAGGCCGAGCCACGCGCCTTCACAGAGGAGCCGCACCCGCCCCGTACCGGCGCCATCGGCAAAATCTTCGGGCAGACACATGTTCGTCAGGCCCATATCGCGCACAAACCGTGCTGCTGTCGCAGCGGCGTCCCGCACGCCCGCAGGAGTGCACCCCTCCTTTTTGCCCAGACCGACCAGCAGAATGCGTTTTGCTGCAATCGCACCGGCGGTGTAAAGCAGAAATACTTTGCCGGACTTCGGCTTGAAATCACCGCTTGACACCGTTGAGGAGATCAGACCGTTTGTCGCCCGGTCGGCCTGCAGCAGCATGCCCTGCAGCGGTTCTTTCTCAAAAAGCCCGAAAACGACAGCTTCCTCCCTGACACGCGTAATATCGTTACAAACCGCACGAATATTCATGACGCTCATCCTTTCAGTAAAAACGCAGGCCTGTACGGCACCGCAGATTCCGCATCACTGCATAACCTTTTTCAAAATCGTCGCTACCCGTCCCAGCGAAGTCAGCAGCTCATCCTGATCTTTTTCGTCAAGTGTGCTGAAAAGGTCGCACAGCTCCCTGCGACGACGGTCCATGAGTTCGGCATGCAGCTTTTTTCCTTTCTCCGTCAGCCGAACCTGCACAACACGACGGTCACGTTCGTTTCGCAGGCGCTCAAGCACCCCCGCAGCCTCAAGCCGGTCGACGGTTTCGGTCATGCTCGGCATTTTAACGAGCGCATTGTTGCTCAGTTCCGTCATGCTGTATTCACGGTCCTCATGAAATGCCGCCAGGGCTTTCATGTGCGAGATACTTACTTCGTGTATGCCGAATCCGCCGGGGTCGCTTTTTACTCCTTTAACCAGTGCATTGAAAAAGCGGATAAACAAATTGCGTACATCCACCATATTACGCTCGATACGTTCTATGCGTGTCTGCATGTGTTTGTCCGTCACCGCTTCGGCCTCCGATACAATATTATGGTATGCAGTTAAAAAAACAGTATACTATGTTTTTCCTGTTACGTCTGCAAAACAGTAATGCACGTATGTTGCCGCGTCATTGCGAGTGATTTACCCCGCAGGGCTGCTTCGGGTTTATGCATGTAATGAACATGGGTGTACACGTGATCGGCAATCTCACAAGGTATGGTGCGGTGTTCATGGAGATTGCTTCACTTTGTTCGCAATGACAAAAAAACAGCGTTAAGGAAAATCAATTGTTTACACCATGTTCATTAGAAGGAGCGCAGCGAAGCGGCAATCTCGTTTTGACCTTTTGAAAAAGGCTGAGGTTGCTTCAGAGACATTCGCTATAACGGCCCGGCTCAACGTCCCCGCTCGGCATCCGGCCAGAGCACTTTGTGCAGCTGCAGATTCAGCCTGACATCCAGGTGATCCTCGAGAATCCATTCGGCGAGCCCTGCGGGATCGAGCATGCCGGCAACAGGTGAAAAAAGGATAACCGCATCGGAAAAGTCACGGCGGATACGGCGGAGCATCCCCTGTGCATACTCATAGTCCCGCCTGTCCGCGATTACGAATTTTATTTCATCCCGCGGCGTGAGATGCTTCAGGTTTTCAGGCCGCAGACTTTCCGATTCTCCGCTCGAGGGGCATTTCACATCCATTATGCGCGTGCAGCGACCGTCCAGCACACTGACATCGACGCTACCGTTGGTTTCCACCACGACGCTGTGCCGCCGGTCAAGCAGCCGCCTGACAAGCTCCGGGGTTTCATCCTGCAGCAGCGGTTCGCCGCCTGTAATCGTAATCAAATCGCACGAGCAGCTCTCAGCCTGTTCGACGATATCCTCCAGACACAGGTCCGTGCCCTCATCATACGCATAGGTGGTGTCACACCAGGTGCAGCGCAGATTACATCCGCTGAGACGGATAAATGCAGAGGGGCGTCCGGAATGCGTGGACTCACCTTGAATGCTGTAAAAAAGTTCACACACCCTGAGAGTCATGAGTATGTCGTATTGTGCGCTCCCGCCGGATACGTGTGGCGCATCCCGTTTATAAAAATATGATTACACTGACGCATGTCCTTGGAAGTGTATAATGTATGATCGATTCCGGAAGATTGCGTTTACGGCCTGCTGCGGTTGCACCTCTCTGTCGGACCGCCACAGATTTTTTCCCCGCGGCGCATAAGGATTACGACACTGAGGTTTTCGACTTTTTTATCTATGAGCTTTTTGATTTCGTTGCCTTTTCACCTTTATTCTTATTTCGCATATTTCGCAAACAGCCGTCCCCACGGCGACTCGTTGAGCCACGTTTCAACGACCGGCAGTCCCTTTTTTGTATACCAGAATCGGTCATGGTAATACTCGGATGCAAAAATAAAAACATTGACCAGAGGTGTCTGAAAAAACAGCTTCTGCAGGTGCTTGAGCGGCGAATCATGCCAGAAAAAGCGCCCGACACCGGTAGCGAGGTTCACACCGACCTCAAAATGCCAGTTTTCCCGCGCCGCATCCGTATCACCGACGATTTCGATATCGGCCGGATCTCCTATACCCAGCCCGTGATCGTGGGAAAGCGCTATGCAGGGCAGCTCCCGCCAGTTTAAGCCCATCATGCGCGCGGCGACACTGTCGATCGCCACCTGGTCGGCCGAGGCGAGAATAACGTTTTTGTCATGCGGCACTACCGTGCGGGGCCCCGGTCCTGAGCCGGCTGTCGTGCCGTCCATGGTCGCAAACATGCCGGCGTGGATTTCCCTGCCGATGGCCAGCAGATCTACAAGCGTTTCATGAATCCAGGTGTGGGTATAGTGGCGGTGATAATTAAGCAGGCCGCCGAACGCGTTCTTGAGCGCGCCGGTATAGGTCGTGTACGAGTGCGTTTTAACGGTGGGCATATGTACGATGTTTTTCCCCTGGAAAAAATCCGGAATCCTGATGCCCTCGGGAAATATCCGGTGCAGGGCCAGGGTTTTGAATGAGGGCCTGTAATCGATCCAGCGCATGTGTTCGTCTTTGAAATTGAACAGCACGGGCACGTTGAACCTGCCGTATATAGGCTTGAATTTCAGGTCCTCTTCGCCTTTTTCGGGTATTGTTACAACCGTGTGGTTGTGAACGGCAACAAGATCTTTGACCCCCGCATCATGCAGTCCCAGAATTGTGCCTTCAAGCTGCCAGGGGGTAGTGTTGACACCGGGAAACACATTATGCCAGGTGATATTGTCCTTGAGGATTGTCTGTGCCGACGGGTCCAGGGCCTGTTTAATACCGCCAAGTTCACAAAGCCTGCGGTAATCATCAATAACCGAATCCGGGCTTGTTCGCACTATGGCAACCTTTGCTTTTGCCATGACACTCTCCTGCTATCGTGGTTTGGATTGCCGCAGGCGGCACCCCCGGGCATCACCCGCATTCCTGTCATTGCAGTGCTGCATGGGTCCTGTGGTATAAGCCCCGCCGTGTCCTGCAAAAAAAACATACCCCGGACGCCTTATTATGCACCGGGGTATGAAAAATATCGATACTGAAACAACACTGTTACTTGGAGGGGATAATGGCATCCTTGCATGCCTTGGCCACTCTGAACTTCACGACTGTTTTGGCCTTGATCTTGATTTCTTCGCCGGTGAGCGGATTTCTTCCTTTGCGGGCTTTTCTCTTCTGAAGAACGAGTTTTCCGAAACCCGGCAGTGCAAAGCTGCCTTTTTTCTTTGTTTCCTTATACGCTATTGTGCTCAGGGTGTCGAAAAAAGCACCGACCTCTTTCTTGGTCATCTCAAGTTTCTCAGCCAGTTCCCCGACAAGCTGCGACTTGGTCATGGGTTTTGCATCCTTCGCCATTGTTTGCCTCCTCCTTTTAATAAAGCGTTGACGTGGTTTTATACAGCAATGACCGTGGTATTCAGACGGTGTGTTTGACTCATACTATAAAAACAGATTTCGATTAGCAAGAAAAAAATTTAGGAAACCAATATTTTTTTTTTATTTACCTGTCAAACATGGTATGTTGTAGGCGTTTATGCTCCGCAACCAGTAATCAGCAACCATACATGCAGGGGGTTACTATGGCTGAACTATCCATCAAAAAAATCGGCATACTCACCGGAGGCGGCGACTGTCCCGGACTGAATGCCGTCATACGGGCGGCGGTCAAAACAGCGGTCCTGGAATACGGATGGAAAGTTACCGGTATTGAGGACGGGTTTGAAGGTCTGCTGGTTGACGGCAAAACACGACCCCTGCTGTTCGACCACGTCAAAGACATTCTTGACCGCGGGGGGACGATCCTGGGGTCGTCAAACCGTGCGAATCCCTTTGACTTCAAGTTTAAAGTCCATGGAAAAGTTATATCGGAAGACCGTTCGCCCATTTTGATCGAAAAACTGAAGTCACTTGAAATCGATGCCCTGGTTGTTATCGGCGGAGACGGAACCCTCTCTATCGCCAGCAGGCTCCACAAACTGGGCGTCCCAGTGGTCGGCGTTCCCAAAACCATCGACAACGATCTTGCGGCCACCGATATAACATTCGGTTTCGACACGGCAATCAATACGGCAACCGAAGCCCTCGACAAAATCAGGACCACTGCCGAAAGCCACCACCGCGTTATGGTCGTTGAAGTAATGGGTCGCTACGCCGGCTGGATAGCCCTTCAGGCCGGTATCGCCAGCGGCGCCGATATAATTCTGATCCCCGAAATCCCTTTCAAGCTGGATTCCATCAACGAAATCATCAAGGAGCGTGTAAAAACAGGGCGCCACCACAGCATCATTGTCGTTGCCGAAGGTGCCAAGCCCGAAGGAGGGGATCTTGTGGTCAAACAGATCGTTGAGGACAGCGCCGACACTCTGCGCCTGGGAGGTATCGGTGAAATTATCGCCAATACCATTCAGAAACAGATAAATATCGAATCGCGGGAAACCCGCCTGGGACACATACAGCGCGGCGGCACGCCCAGCGCGTTCGACCGCATTCTCTCTACCCGCCTGGGTTTCGGTGCGGTCAAGCTGCTTGCCGATGGAGGCTTCGGCAGAATGGTCTGTTTGAAAACACCCCGTATCGATTCGGTACCGCTCGAAGATGCCGTCAAACAGATAAAAATGGTGAAGCCGGATTCCGAGATGGTGCTGGCAGCCAAGGCGATCGGCGTGAGCTTCGGGCAATGACAGAAGCGTTTGATCGACACTGGGGAGAAAATCCCCCCACCCTGTTTACAGGTTATACAACTGCTCGTCGTTGAGGATCGAAAAGCGGGCATCCATCAGCACTTTCACAGCCTCGGGCATCTCCTCGACATCGAGTATCATTACCGCATGTTTTTTATCCTGAACGACAAACCCGTAGGCATCCTCGATGTTGATGTCCTTTTTCGAGAACACTGCTGCAATTTTATGCAGCCCGCCGGGCTGATCATCCATAAGAACCGCTATCACTTCGCGCAGATACGCTGTCAGCCCCTTGCCGCGCAGCAAAGCGATAGTTGTGTCGGGATTGTCGACGATCAGCTTTATTATGCCGAACCCTTGTGATGTGGCGATGGTTATTGCGCGCATATTGATGCGGGACTCTTCCAGAATACCGGTAATGCGCTCAAGGCGGCCCGGCTTGTTCTCAGCGAAAATGCATACCTGTTGTGCCATACCACGACTCCTTATGCTGAAAATCCGCACAATGCACCGAATGCATATTTACAGTATAGACGGTCGCACCCAGTTTTGCACGTTTTTAGTGAAACAGCGCACATCCGCATGACGCGGAAGTCCACGCTGCTGTGAGATATGGTTCTAATGGTATGTGCGGATCTGCTTTAAACGTTTTTTGCAGAGCTTACCGATCATCGTCGCGACCGAAGACATGTACGGCGAGGCTGTCGGTCAGCCCCACTGATCGCGGTTGTCGATAACCCGTACGGCCTTGCCCTCTGTTTTCGGCAGGCTGTCCGGCTCGACAAGCTCAACCGCAGGCGTAACGAGTATCTCGGACCTCAGCCGCTCGGTTATAGTGCGGCGCAGCCCCTCCAGGTCCCGCATGTCACCCGTAAAACCATCCGCCGATACCTCGACCCTGATCGTCATGTGGTCGTTATAGTCTTTTCTGTCGAGAACGATCTGAAAGTTCGATCCGACGTCGGGCAGCGACATGAGTACTTTTTCGATCTGAACGGGGTACATGTTGACGCCCTTTACGATGAGCATGTCGTCGGTTCTGCCCTTGATGCGGCTTATTCTGCGGTGAGTGCGGCCGCAGGGACACGGAGCGGTAAGCACGGAGGCGATATCTTTCGATCGGTAGCGCAGTATCGGCATCCCCTCGCGCCTGAGCGTGGTAAAGACAAGCTCGCCCTCCTGCCCGTCCTCGACCGGCTCGAGCGTCTGCGGATCGATTACCTCGAGGATATAGCTGTCTTCCCACACATGCATGCCGTCTTTCTCGGTACACTCGAAAGCCACGCCCGGGCCGTTCATCTCTGAAAGGCCGTAAGAGTTGAATGCTCTGACATTGAGGCCCTCCTCGACCCGCTGACGGGTTTCCTCGGAGTGCGGCTCCGCGCCGAGGAAGGCGATTTTAAGCTGCAGGTCGCGTTGCGGGTCGATATCATGCTCCTGCAGCGATTTCATGAAGTGCAGTGCATAGCTCGGGATTATGTGAATTACGGTGGTTCCGAACTCCCGCATCAGCATGATCTGCCGCTGGGTGTTGCCGGGTCCCGCCGGAATCACCAGCGCCCCCAGGCGCTCGGCGCCGTAGTGAAACCCGATACCGCCGGTAAACAGCCCGTAGCCCATCATGTTTTGAAAAATATCGTTTTTCCGAACGCCGGTCATGTACATGCACCGCGCGATCAGTTCCGCCCACTCGGTAATATCCGCAAGCGTGTGAAATATCACGGTAGGCCTGCCGGTCGTGCCGGATGAGGAATGCAGCCTGACAAGCTTTTCCCGGGGCACGGCGACCAGTCCGCAGGGGTAGTTGTCGCGCAGAATTTCCTTGGTCATAAAAGGTATTCTGCGCAGGTCGTCACGGCAGGCAATCGACTCGGGGGTCACCTTCTCGCGGGCCAGCAGTTCGCCGTAGTAGGGCGACTGCAACGCACGCTCGACGGTTCGGCGCAGCAGTTCGGTCTGGCGCCGCTCGATCATATCCCGCGGCAGGGTTTCCGTTTCAGCATCCCGGTACATGGCATTCATCCTCCCGCTTACAGCGATCGCAGGTCGACCGTTTTGCCGGTTTGTGCGATTTCATCCTCGAGGCGCTTGCGCTCCATGAGCCGGACATCGACTCTCACCTTCATGCGCCTGGTAAGCTCTGTGCGGATTGTTTTAAGAATCGATTCCTGCAGCTTCATTTCATCGAAAAATATTTTTTCCGACACTGCAACATTGACGGTCAGGCTGTCCCGGTTGTTGTCGCGCTTTGCGATAACCTGATACTGGGGCTCGCACCCCTCGATCTCCATCAGAATTTTCTCGATCTGCTGCGGAACGATATTGATGCCCTTGAGGATAATGATATCATCCACGCGCTTTTCAATCCGCTTCATGCGGACCAGGGTACGCCCGCAGGCGCACGGGCTGCCGTCCAGGCTGGTGATATCGCCGGTGCGGTATCGAATAAGCGGAAAGGCCTCCCTGGTCAGGCTCGTCAGCACAAGCTCGCCCGGGCTGCCGTCCGACAGGGTCTCGCCGGAAACAGGGTCGATGACTTCCGCAAAAACGTGATCCTCGAAAACATGCAGGCCGTTTTTCTCCGGGCATTCGCCGGCTATGCCCGGTCCCATAAGCTCGCTGACACCGTAGTTGTCGTAGGCATCGATAAACAGCCGCTCCTGGATGGCAACACGGGTGGCCTCGGACCATATTTCGCCGCCGAACAGCCCTGTTTTCAGCATCAGCTGTTTGGGGTCGATGCCGCGCTCGTTCAGCGCATCCGCAAGGTACAGGGCATACGAGGGCGTTGCAACGAGTACGGTTGTGCGGTAGTCCTGCATGATGCGCATCTGTGTCTCGATAGTCTCGGTAGAGGCGGGGATCACCGAGGCACCGATACACTCGGCGCCGTGATGCAGGCCGAAGGCACCGGTAAACAGGCCGTAGTGAAAGGATATCTGAATGACATCATCGCGGGTAACATTGCCGGCCGTAAGAAAGCGGGCTATCAGGCCGCTCCAGGTCTTCAAATCGTGGGAGGTGTAGCCGATGACGGTCGGCGTATCGATGGTATCCGTTGTTGTGTGAACCCTGACCACCTCGCGAAGCGGTACGGCGAACAGGCCGTAGGGATAGTTTTCCGCCAGATCCTTTCTGGTCGTGAAGGGCAGCCGGCGAAAGTCTTCAAACGAGCTGATGTCTTCGGGTACGATTCTTTCCGCATCAAAAAGGTTGCGGTAAAACGCAACATTTTTATACACGCGGTTGAGCACCGACTGCAGGCGCTCGAGCTGAAGCTGCCTGAGCTCATTCCGCGGACAGCACTCGGATTGTTCGTCCCAGTATGCCATTGCGGCTCTCCTTCACGTAAAGGTTATTCCCAGATCGGCCGCTGCTGCCGGCCCAGGTACGCACGCTGCACCTCGCGGTTGTCGAGCAGATCGCCCGAGCTGCCCTCGAGCATTATTTTCCCTGTTTCCATGACATAGCCGCGGTCCGCATGTTTGAGCGCTGCCCGGGCGTTCTGCTCGACCAGGAAAACAGTTGTTTTCTGCACATCGCGCAAGGACGCTATCGTTCTGAATATTTCATTGACAATCAGCGGCGCCAGCCCCATCGAGGGCTCATCGAGAATCAAAAGCTTCGGCCTGCTCATCAGTGCCCGGGCGATGGCCAGCATCTGCTGCTCGCCGCCGCTCAGCGTTCCGGCAAGCTGACGGCGGCGCTCCTGCAGCCTCGGGAACAGCTCATAAGCGATGCCGAAATCCTGCTCGATCTCTCTGCGCGGGGCACTGCCGTAGCGCACATAGGCTCCAAGGCGCAGGTTGTCCTCGACAGTCATGGGACCGAAAATCTGCCGCCCCTCCGGCACCTGGGAAATACCAAGGCGCACGACAGCGTCGGGGCTCCGTTTCCGAATATCTTTTTCATTATAGAGTATTCTTCCGTTTCGCGCCGTAACTATTCCGCAAATAGTGTTTAAAACCGTTGTCTTTCCGGCGCCGTTGGCGCCGATAAGCGTGACGATCTCGCAGCGGCCGATATGCAGCGAAATGTTTTTCAGCACATGAAGGTTGCCGTAATAGGTGTTAATGTTCTGCAGTCTGAGCATTGCTTTATGATCGCATCAAATATACACCTGCAGGGCATGCGGTGCGCAGTGCCGTTCCGGCATTCGGTCCGCCCGGCGCAGCCTGCAGGCCGTCATAGTAATATATAGAGCTCACCTGGTGTCATGTTCGCTCAGGCGTAAACCAAAATATTTTCCGGCTTCCGATACCGGGCTTTGCGTTTTGCGCCATTAATCCGGAAAACAAGAGCGCAAGAAACCAGCCTGTTCACTCCTCCTCGCCAAGGTAAACCGCTACGACCTCCGGATTCGACTGAATGTCGGCCGGCGTTCCGCGCGCGATTTTCTCACCGAAGTTGATAACCACGATGTCAT
Organism: uncultured Thermodesulfobacteriota bacterium; assembly: GCA_964518865.1. Taxonomy (GTDB): domain Bacteria; phylum Desulfobacterota; class WTBG01; order CAIYCZ01; family CAIRTM01; genus JANQGV01. The sequence goes on along the minus strand of CAZFIB010000035.1, from coordinate 13,744 downwards.
CCGATATCTCCATGACCAGCTCCATGTCATGCTCGACGATAACAACGGTTGTGCCGTTTTCCCTGATTCTGCGTATCAGCTTACCCAGCACGCGGGTTTCCTGCGTGTTGAGTCCTGCTGCGGGTTCGTCAAGCATAATCAGGCTCGGCTCCGCAGCCAGTGAACGGGCTATCTCGAGCAGACGCTGATTGCCGATGGGCAATGATGCGGCCGGAGCATCGATCCACTGCGAAAGTCCCGCCTCGGCGAGAAAGCTGCCGGCCTGCTCGCGTATGCGGCGCTCCTCGGTTCGCATTCCCGGCAGCCGCAGAGCAGCCCCGAGCATGCCCGTACTCGTTTTAATGTGCCTGCCGACCATTACATTTTCGAGCACACTCATGTTGTTGAAAATCTGTGCAGTCTGAAATGTCCTGCTGATGCCCAGACGCGCGATATCGTGCGGTGTGCGTCCCGCGACCGAGGCGCCGTTGAACAGAATCGCGCCGCTGTCCGGTGCCAGAAAACCGCTCATAACGTTTATCAGGGTTGTTTTGCCCGCCCCGTTCGGGCCGATAACAGCGGTAATGCTGCCGCGCTCGACGGCGAAGCTCAGATCCTTCAGGGCGACCAGCCCCCCGAATTTTTTTTCAATATGCTCAGCGGTGAGAATTGCGTCAGCCACCGGATCTCATTCCCGTATAGGTTCTAACTTTTCCAAGCAGCATCTCGATGCCGCGCGTAAGGCCTCCCGGAAGGAACATGACCATAACCAGCAGTATCAGGCCGTAGATCAGCATGTCGTAATCTTCGAAATAACTCAGCAGCTCGGGCAGCACCGTCAGGATGGCCGCCCCCAGAACACCTCCCCAGAGATGTCCCATGCCTCCGACGACAACCATGGTAAGCATCCTGATCGAGTGCATCAGCTCGCTCGACTGAGGGCTGATAAACGTTACGAAATGAGCATACAGCACTCCTGCCAGGGCGGCATACACCGCACTGAGAACAAAAACCTGAACTTTCAGTCGTGCAACATTGACGCCCGTTGCGGATGCAGCCTGTTCGCTGCCGTGAATCGAGCGCAGGGCCCTGCCGGTGCGTGAATTGATGATATTGCGCGATACCATGAAAAGTACGACAAACACGGCCCAGACAAGCATGTAGTATTTCCGGTCGGTGTCGAACACAAACCCGCTTATCTGAAGCTGAGGTATTGCAGCGATACCCGAGGGGCCGCCGGTTATGTCTACGGTGGCATTCAAAACGATATAGACGATCTCACCGAATGCCAGGGTACCCATGGCAAGATAATGCCCTTTGAGCCGCAGGCAGGGAATGCCGATACCATAACCCACAGCGGCGGCGGCGACAAGCGCTGCGGCGGCAGCTATGCCGAAGTGAACATTATAAACGGTCGTCAGAATGCCCGACATATACGCGCCGATCGCATAAAAAGCGGCATGCCCCAGCGATATCTGCCCGGCATATCCCATGAGCAGGTTGAGACCCATAGTCGCTATGCCGTAAATACCGACGAACACAAGAACGCTGATAAAGTACGGGTCGTCAACCAGCAGGGGTACGGCGATGAGAACACAGCAGAACAGAGCCAGGGGGGTGTGTTGTCGATACATGCGATTAAAATTCCTTGAGCTTGCTCGCCTCGCTGACGCCGAACAGGCCGCTTGGTTTTATAATCAGCACGACAAGCAGTACCAGCAGAGCTATGGCGTCCTTGTAGCCCGACGAGATGAATCCCGCACCGAACGACTCCAGGAGCCCTATCAGCAGCCCCGCAACAACCGCGCCCGCATTGTTGCCGAGTCCGCCCAGCACGGCCGCGCAGAATCCTTTGAGTGCCAGCAGCGCGCCGCGATCGTATTCCATGAGAACGACCGGGGTAAATATTATACCGGCTACAGCGCCGATTGCCGCACTCAGCGCGAACGACAGCAGCACGATCCGCCTGACATTGATGCCCACAAGGCTCGCAGCGGTTTGATTCACCGCGCAGGCGCTCATGGCCTTGCCGAGCATGGTATAGTTGAAAAACAGCATCAGAAGCACCACGACGACCAGCAGCACGCCGATTATCCACAGCGTCTGCGGCAGTATCGTTGCACCGAGCAGAACAATCGGGTCCTCACCGGAAAAATGAGGGAGTGAATAGGTGCCTTTGCCCCAGAGGAGCATGGCACCACCCTTGAAAACGATCGAGCCGGCCAGCGTAATAATGATGAGAATCAGAACCGACGGCTTCTTCAGAGGATACACGGCAAAACGCTCGAACAGGGCACCGACGGCGGTGACGATCGCAACGGTCAGCGGGAACGAGACAGCCATGGGCAGCTTGACGATCGTGGTAAGCCAGACCATAACAAGCCCGCCCAGCATGACGAACTCGCCCTGGGCAAAATTTATAATCCCGGTGGCATTATAAATTATATTGAAGCCCAGTCCGACCATGGCATAGATGCTGCCGATCGTTATGCCGGTAAAAACGAACTGCACAATCTGGCTGAAAAGGCTCACGAATCATCTCCCGACAGATACCAAAAAAAACAGGCTAAACCCGGCCGAACATTGCTACGGTTTAGCCTGCTGTATGTATCTCACCATGCCCGCACGGAAAACGTGTTACTGGGCGACGACAAAGTTACCGTCTTTAATGACCAGCATTTCAAATGCATTTTTGTCAAGGCCGACATGATCATCAGGCGAAAAGTTGAAAACACCGCCCGTTCCGGCAAACCCCTTGATGTTTTCGATATGGCTCCTGATTTTTTCCCTGTCGCATCCCACTGCTTTCAGGGCGTCGACAACAAGGCTGATCGCATCAAACGCGTGGCCGCCGAACGTGCTGACATCCGCATTGAACTTACTCTCATAGTCTTTCTTGTATTTGGTCAGAACCGCCTTCTGCGGATGGTCGTCCGCCAGGGTATCGACGGCAAGCAGGCGACCGGCCGGGCACATAACGCCGTCAGCCGCCTTGCCTGCAGCCCGGGCATACTTGATATTGCCGAAACCGTGGCTCTGGAACAGAGGAATGGTTATGCCGAGCTGGCTCCTGTTTTTGATAACCGTGGTCTGGGCCGGGACGATAGACCAGTTGACGATGGCCTGCGCGTCGGTCGCTTTTATTTTGGTCAGCTGTGCGGTCATATCCGTGTCTTTGGGGCCGTAGGTTTCATCCGCCACGATCGTCATCTTGTATTCCGGGGCAAGCTTTTTCAGCTGATCGCGACCTGCCTTGCCGAAACCGGTTGTTCCGGACATCAGCGCCACCTTGCTGACACCCATTTGGCGGGCTTTTTCATAAATGCGCCGCACCGCATCAGCGTCGCTCTGCGGGGTTTTGAAGACCCACTTTTTCACGGGCTTGATGATCGTCTCGGCTGCAGCGCACGAAATCAAGGGCACCTTGTAGCGCTCGGCAATGGGAATAACGGCCATGGTTGTACCGCTGCGGCTGGGTCCCACGATGGCACATACCTTGTCGCGGGTAATGAGCTTTTTCACCGCCAGAACGGATTTTGCTTCATCACCGACCGTATCCTCGACAATCACCTCCAGAGGATGCCCGTTGATGCCTCCCTGGGCGTTAATCTGCTCCTCTATCATTTTTACGGTATTTTTTTCCGGTTCGCCGAGCCAGGAGGCCGGTCCGGTAACCGCAAAAACGGCGCCGACTTTGTACGGTTCTGCCGCCTGTGCCGAACCGCACAATGAGATCATTGCTGCGCACACCAGTAAACATACAAAACACTTTTTCATAAGCCAAACCCCCGTCTGTATAAGTAAATAGTAGCGTTACCCTGTTACAGGCTGTACACCGTGCTTCCGTCGACAATGGTGACATTGTGTGCGGAAAGAACCTTCACGGCCCGGTCGTTCTCATCGAACCGGAAAACGATAAGCGCGTTGTTTGCACTTCTTTCCACGAATGCGTACATGTATTCGACGTTTATGTTTTCTTGTTCCAGCAGTTCGAGTATATCGGCAAGACCGCCCGGCGTATCGGAAATTTCCACTGCTACGACTTCGGTTTTGCTGACGGTAAAATCATTTTTCCGCAGTGCTGCAACAGCCTTTTCATTGTCGCTGACGATAATACGCAAAATACCGAAATCGGATGTATCGGCTACGGACAGCGCTCGTATGTTTACCCCGGCGTTTCCCAGAACACGCGTGACTTCCGAGAGTCGTCCTGACTTGTTTTCAAGAAAAATAGAAATCTGTTCCACCTTCATGTCAGGTCTCCTTGCAAAGAGATAATTTTTTTATAGGGATCTCTTGTCGATGACCCGCCTGGCCTTGCCTTCACTGCGCGGTATGCTTTTGGGCTCCACAAGCTTGCAGCGGCAGGTGGTGCCGATCGTCTCTTTTATATCTTTTTCAACCCTGCGCTCGAGCACCTCGAGCTTTTTGACCTCGTCGGAAAATATGTCTTCGTTGACCTCGACCTGCACCTCCAGGGTGTCCAGCGTGCCGTCGCGCTCGACAATAAGCTGATAGTGCGGCTCGATGCCCTCGATCTCCATCAGGATGCTCTCGATCTGGGACGGAAATACGTTGACTCCCCGTATGATCAGCATGTCGTCCGTCCTGCCGGTTATCCGTTCCATGCGCAGAAAGGTTCTTCCGCACACGCAGGTTTCGGGAATAAGCCTGGTGATGTCTCTGGTGCGGTAGCGGATAATGGGAAAAGCCTCTTTGGTCAGGGAGGTGAAAACAAGCTCCCCCGTCGATCCGAGGGGCAGTACCTCGCCCGTATCGGGATTGATGATTTCCGGAATAAAGTGATCCTCGAAAACATGCAGGCCGGACTTGGCCTCCAGACAGGCGCTGGAAACGCCCGGGCCGATGACCTCGGTAAGCCCGTAAATATCAATGGCATCCATGCCGAAGTTTTTCTCGATCTGCGCCCGCATTGTTTCCGACCACGGCTCCGCCCCCAGGCAGCCTACTCTGATCGAAAAGTCCGCTGCCGGATCGAATTTCATCTCCTTGGCAGCGTCCGCCAGGTGCAGCAGATAGGAAGGCGTGCAGGTAATGGCGGTCGGCCCGAAATCCTTCATGATGGTAATCTGACGCCTGGTGTTGCCGCCGGAAATGGGGATTACGGAGGCCCCGATCTTTTCCGCGCCGTAATGCAGGCCCAGGCCGCCGGTAAACAGCCCGTAGCCGTAAGCGTTGTGGATGATATCTCCCTTGTGGATGCCGGCGCAGGAAAGCGTCCTGGCAATGAGCTCCGCCCAGGTATCGATGTCACGCCGGGTATAGCCCACAACGATGGGCTTGCCGGTCGTGCCGGACGATGCATGCACGCGGACAACATTCGACATGGGAACACTGAAAAGGCCGAAGGGATAATTGTCGCGCAGGTCGGTTTTGACGGTAAATGGCAGCTTCTGCAGGTCGTCGAGCGAACGGACGTCATCGGGTGTTATGCCCGACTCATCGAACTTCCGGCGGTAAAACGGGACCGTTGCAAACACGCGATCAACCGTGCTTTTGAGGCGTTTTAGCTGCAGCGCCTCAAGCGCCTCGCGGGGAAGTGTTTCGAATTCTTCATTCCAGATCATTTACGTTCCTCCGTTGATGAGTGCCTGCCGACCCAGATCAAAGGCCCGTATATTAAGGTCAACCAGCTTGGGAGGCAGCAGTCTTGTGATAGCCGCCATCCAAAGCTGTTCATCGACATCCAGAAGTGTCGAAAGAGCACCGCAAAATGCACTGTTCAGCGCCCGCGCATTGCCTGCATCCCTGGCTGCCTGCAGGGCATCAACCAGCACAAAGCGCTTGAAGCGCTCCGCCAGGCGGTCGCTGATCGATTCCGGATAGGCGTCGGCGCCGAGTGTAACCGAGGGCGGAAGTATTTTCTGGTTGTTGACGAGTATGGCGGGGTCGGGGCCGACATAGTCGAGATAGCGTGCCGTTTCAAGCAGCTCGAAGGAAAACAGTATGTCCGCCTCACCCTGCTTGATAATAGGCGAATAAACCTTCCTGCCGAACCGCACATGGCTGTTGACGCTGCCGCCCCGCTGCGCCATGCCGTGCACCTCGCTTTTCTTCACATCGAAGCCGGCACTCATCATAACCTCGGAAACAAGCTCGCTGGCCAGGATAACTCCCTGTCCGCCGACTCCAACCATAAGTATGTTGGTCGTTTTTTCCATCACATCAGCTCTGTTGCCGGATAGCGTCTTTTTTACACACCTGCGCGCAGACCGTGCAGCCGTTGCACAGCGCCGGATTTATAAACGCGGTGCCCCGCGGCTCACCCGGGCGCCACTCGATCGCAGGGCACCCGATCTGCAGGCAGGCCTTGCAGCCGATGCACTCCTCCGCTGCTACGGCAAACGGCGCTTCCCGGGACGTTTTGTCGCGGCGATGCAGCACGCAGGGTGCTTCCGATACGATAACCGAAGGTTCCGGCCTGTTGATTTCCGCGGTGATTACCCGCTCAAGCTCCTGCAGGTCATAGGGGTTGACCGTGCACACGTGATCTATGCCCAGCGCGCTGCTCAGCGCCCGGTAATCAACACTTTTTGTCGGTTCTCCCATAAGCGTGTATCCGGTACCGGGATGCTCCTGACGGCCGGTCATCGCGGTTGTGCGGTTGTCGAGAATCATGACGGTACAGGCGCCCCTGTTGTAGGCCATATCCAGCAGCCCGGTAATACCCGAGTGCAGAAACGTCGAGTCACCGATTACCGCAACTGCTTTGCCGGTCGCATTGTCCTGCAGGGCCTGTGCGATGCCCATGGCATGGCCGATGCTGCCGCCCATGCAGATGCAGGTATCCATCGAGGACAGGGGCGGAAGCGCGCCGAGGGTATAGCAGCCGATATCTCCGGTTACGAAAAGCTTCAGTTTCTTCAGCACATGAAAAACACCGCGGTGCGGACAGCCCGGACACATGTTGGGGGGCCGCGGCGGCAGATAATCGACGAGCGACTCCTGCGCGGCCGCCGTTGCAGCGCTGATGCCCTGCTGCGCCGTCGTGGGGCTGAATTCGCCGCACACGGGAAACACTTCCTTGCCGACAGCATCGATTCCGGCAGCTTTTATCTGCTCCTCGAAAAAGGGGTCGAGTTCCTCGAACACATACAGCTTCTGCACCCTGCCGGCAAATTCCCTGATCATGCCGAGCGGCAGAGGGTAGACCATTGCAAGCTTCAGAAAGGAATACTCAGGGAACGCCTCCCGGGCGTACTGGTAGTTTACCCCGCTGGTGACGATACCGGCTGCGGTATCCTGAAGTTCCATCCGGTTCTGGGGCATGGTCTCCGCAAACGCCGCCAGCTTCTTCAGGCGCTCCTCGACAAGGGGGTGTCGCCTGCGGGCGTTTCCCGGCAGCATGACATACTTGCGGGGGTCGTGCTCGAGGGTATCCGGCACGGCCGATGTTTCCGGGTCTGACAGCTCAACGATCGATTTTGCATGGGCGATACGGGTGGTTGTGCGTACGAATACCGGCGTGTCGAACTGCTCGCTTATGGTGAAGGCGAGTTTGACAAAATCTTTTGCCTCCTGACTGTCGGCCGGTTCCAGCATGGGGATTTTAGCGAATTTTGCATAGTTGCGGTTGTCCTGCTCGTTCTGCGAGCTGTGCATGGCCGGATCATCCGCCGTGATGATTACCAGTCCGCCCCTGACGCCGGTATAGGAGAGGGTGAACAGCGGGTCAGCCGCGACATTGACACCCACGTGCTTCATAGCGACAAGCGCGCGCCCTCCGGCGATGGCGGATCCGGTGCCGACCTCGAGTGCAACCTTCTCGTTCGGAGCCCACTCGGCGTATATCTCTTTATACTGAACGATGTTTTCGAGAATTTCCGTGCTCGGCGTACCGGGATATGCCGTTGCAACCGTGACGCCTGCCTCATGCGCTCCGCGTGCGATCGCCTCGTTCCCGGAGAGAAGAACCTTCATCACTACCCTCTGCAGCTAGTGAAAAAAGGGGTGAGTTGAACTCACCCCTCTATCATTCCGGTGTGTCGTAACCGCGCTCTAGTAAAAAAGAATCAGCTCGATAAATCCGTAGTTGTCGTCTACGTGATGGGTACCCCGGGGATTCTCTTCGAAGTTGAAATAATATTCAAAGTAAAGTTTCGCCCGCGGGTGAAGGTGATAAATAATAAGCGGTGTCAGCTGCCGCTTGTCCCAGGCGCCGCTGCCCGACATGCTGGCTACGCGGTGCTGATCGTAGTCGGCCTGTGCATAGCGCAGGTAGAAGTCGCATTTCAGCATGGGAACTTTGTACCCTGCGATCAAATACCACCAGCGCGCATCCATGTCGGCGACCTCGCCCTGGATGTATTCCGCTTTCAGGACAAAGTCCCACTTTTCAAATGTAAGGTCGGCGCCGTACAGCACGTGATCGTCATCCGTGGTGATCGTGCCCAGCAGGTCGCGTCCCATAATGTTGTTGAAAACCGCCAGGTCGTTGGTGCTCAGCTCCTGGGTGAAAAACGACAGTCCGAGCTTAAGGCTCTTGATCGGATCATAACCCAGACGGGCGCTGAACGCCTTGTTGTTGTTGTCGTCGAGGTTCATCTGGCCGGTCCTAAGCAGGCGAACCGCTTTGGCATCGTTCCAGTCGTTTGTGCGCACATCGCCGGCATTACGCGTTGACCCCCAGCCGGCAAGGCTCCAGCCGTTGAACACGGCGAAGTTGGCGGAAAACTTGTTCCAGGTCGTCAGGTACTGGATACCGGTGATACGTGATTGTGACAGGCTGCGGTAAAACAGGCCGTAATCGCTGGTTACCCTGCCGCGCGGACCGCCTGCCGGGGTTATGCCGAATGCCCAGTTGCGCGCTTTACCCACAAGCAGCTTGCCGTTGATTGGCCCGAGGTTGATGTTGCGGAACTCGGCGAAAGCGCTTTCGAAAAATACTGTCGGTCCGGCCCAGCCCCGATAACGGCGGAACGTGCCCTGATCGCCTGCATTGCGGCTCGGGTGCCACCAGAGGTGGAATTCGCCGGAGATGTTTTCGCTGACATCATAGCGCAGGTTGAATGCAATCTCGGTCACGTCGAATGATGTCTGCTGGTCCTGCCCGTCCCACCATCGAGAGCGGACATATCCGCCGAACTTCAGATGACCGAATTTTTTCTGGAGGTTTTCGATAATCGAGGCTTTGCCGGCCACCTCGGCAACCTTTTCCTCTGCTTCCTGAGCTGCCTTTTCAGCGCGCTGCTGCGCCATGCCGGCCTCCTGCTGCGCCTTCTCGAGCTGCTTCTGGAGATCCTGCATTTTTCCCTGCATGTCGGACATCTGCTTCTGCAGCATTTCAATCTGATTCTGAACATCTGCTGCTGCAGACACTGCTGCCGGCAGGCAAAGGCCGAATGCAAAAACGACTGCGGTGATAATTAAAGCTGCTTTTTTCATCACATCCCCTCGCTGATAAGTTCCTCTTTACAAATCCCCGTAAATCTGAAGCTAAAACAGTTACAAAATAGAAATCTTCTATCTTATTAGCGGTTCGGTGTCAAGCCAAAAATTTAAATTTTATTAACACTGTCTTTATTCCGGGGGGACACAATGACGTTGTTCTTGCGGGAGGTGTCCTCTCGCCGGACTCGCAAGATTTGCATCACCGGGGAGGCCTTTCATCTCACCCGTGTGGAGACGCAAAATTTTGCGACTCCACGATTGCACCTGCAGCGGCTCACAGACATGCTCGCATACAAGCGGTACCCATCGGGGCAGCCTTGCTCCATTGCATCTGCGGTTTATACTCCGCCTGAGTCGAACAACGTCATTGCGGGTATCTGACCCCGGGCAGGGCCGGGTTATTCATACAATTATATGTAGCACATGTGATCAGCGACCCCGCCATTGCCGCGTCACGCCCTGGCGTGACGCGGCAATCCCAACAGGTATGGTGGGTGCTCATGGAGATTACTTCGCCTGCGGCCCCCAATGACAGTACTATCAATTATGTCGTTCCCGCCGACATCCTGCCGAATGCCCCGAATGCAAAACAGCCCGCTCTCGGCAGAGAGCGGGCTGTCTGAATGAGCAGATGCCTGAATGAAAGGTGTGCTAGAACAGATAGCTCGTGGAAAAGGTAAAGCGCATACCGTTATCGGAATCGCTGAAGCGCTCTGTTTCGAGATACATGACCTCAAACCCCATCTTGACGGCACTGGTAACCGCATACCAGGTGTTGAAAAAATACATCTGGTTCTGGGTAAACTGGCGGTCGTTCAAAAATCCTTTCATGCCCTTCATGTCGCTTTTGTCGGGATCGTCGATGCCGTAACCGGCAGCCATGCTCAGGCGCGGGGTCGCCTTGTAGGACAGGCTGACAAAACCGCCGCGGGACCGGATGGTATCCGGCTCCTCGCCGCGTCTGTTTACAAGCACGTTGTCCTGAGGGTTGATGCCCATATCATAACGCAGGAATTCCCGGTCCAGACCCTCGCCGATCCACGGCTCCATAACGAAGGTGAACTTGCCCATAACCATTTTGAACTCGAGGGCCAGCAGCCAGCGGTCTACATCATCGCGCTGCCCGAAGGCATTGGTTGAGTTGTTGCTGCAGAAACCGCCGCCGATTGCAAATATACCGCCCTTACCGAGGATACCGTTTTTGTAGGCTATGCGGGCAAGCGTCCAGGGGTTGGTGTCTTCAGCGGTATTGATCCTTCTGTGCCGCATGGCCGAGAGCAGCAGCTCGAAGTTGCCGACATCTTTACGCAGCGTAACCTGAGGCACACGCCACCAGAGGTTACCGGCTGCAGCCAGGATACCGAAATCGATAGTGGCCGGATTAAGCTGTGCGACCGGGATCCAGTCCTGACCGACCGTGAGACTTGCCTTCCAGTCGTCGTTGGTTATCTTGACATAGCCCAGACGCATGCGGGGAACCAGGTTGTTGCCGGCATTGGTCCCGTAGAAGTCCATTTCCATGCGTGCTTCGCTCAGCCATACGCCGTCGCGGCGGGCGACCTTCAAACCGAAGCGGGTATCGCGGGGGTTGAAGTTTGTCGAATCGTTTTCATTGGCGCCCACGCCCACAACACCGAGGAAGTCATTGTAGTTCCTGAAATCGGCGGTGTCGTAGTTGATGTCGACCTTGACGCGTCCGTACAGCTGTACGTCGTATTTGCCGAGCACGGCCTTAAGCCCGCCTTTAGTAGCCAGACCCGAAGACGCTTTCAGCTCTTCGATATCCTTTCTGTCAGCCTCTACCATCTGCCGGAGATCCTCGGCTGCCGGCTGCTTGCCGACCATCTCACGCAGTTCGGCGTTTTCCTTTTTCAGGTTGCTTATCTGCTTCTCCATCTGCTCGAGACGCTTGAGAATGTCAGCCTCGGATGCAAATGAAACACACGGTGACAAAATCAGCATCACTGCCGCAGTTATGAGAAACGCTTTTGTTAGATGTCGTGTCATAGTCCCCCGTCCTTTCCGTGTTCGGTTGTCCTGATCATATTATCGAAATACTTCAGCTTTAATTCTTTAAAAGCAGATAAACAACACTGCTTTTTTGTTTTTTTAGAATAATAAAAGCGGGATTAATTAAAAAAAGATCATATAAAGAGTGCTTTTCGATGTCAAGCGGAAAATTGCCGATGCAGTCTGACGGCACGCCTGGAAAAGCACCCGTCACGGCAGACCCGGATTAAAACCTTTACAGGCCCCGCTTTTTTGTGTATGTGAATTGGATAGGTAAACCTACAGTACGGGGAGCGCTACCAGTGATGAGCATCAGAACCGTCAAAGTGTCCGTCTGCCTGCTGGCTATCGGCATTCTCTGCGCAGCTGCATATATACCGGAGGCCTGCGCCCGCGAATCCAGAATCGCGCTTTTTCAGCTTGAAACCCATGCCCGGGAGGATTTGTCGTACATAAGCAGCGGCATGCGGTCGCTGCTTCCCACACGAATCGCCGTGCCGGGGAAAATCAGTGTTATCGATCAGCATACAATCGATCAGGCGTTGAAAAAAAACATCTCGGACTACACCGCCGAAGAGCTGCTGCAGCTCGCACAATCCCTTGATGCCGATTTTTTTCTGAAGGGCAGCATCACCAAGATCGGATCGACCATAAGCGTCGATGCACAGCTCATCGATGTGCTGTACGGGGAAAAACCGCTGCCGGTGGTGCTGCAGTGCCGCACGATGGACGATCTGATTCCGCAGCTGTCGCAGTTTGCCCGGACGATCAAAGAGCACATTATCGGCGGTCCCGTGCTGGAGGACTACAGCCCCTCCCGGCGTTCGCAGCCTGACGCACAGCCCTACGGCCGGGCGGCTCAGCAGCCTGCGGCACAACGGCCCGTACAGCCGCCGCCCCCCGCATATGAACCGCCACCCAAACCGGCCTTCAAGCCGCTTGCGGCGGTTTTCGCTCAAGCCCCGGCCGCCGCGCTGTCGATCAAAAGCCGCCCGCTGCACTGCCTGGCAGACGCGGACATCGACGGTGACGGTACGCCGGAGTTGCTGGCAGCCGGTGATGACCGCCTGCATGTCATACAGCGGCAGGGATCGGACCTGACCGAAGCCGGAACCGTCGATGTAGCATCCGGCGAAACGATCATCCGTGTGGATGCCATGGACGTCAACGAAAACGGGCGTGATGAGCTGTACGTCAGCTGTTTCGACGGGCATCGCGCCAGTTCGTTTGTCGTTGAACAGGCTGACGGCACGTATAAGCGCCTTGCCGAAAACCAGCGGTTTTTTTTCCGCAAATACACTTCGTCCGACGGCACAGCAAAGCTCATGGCACAGCAGACCGATATCGCAGCCCCCTTTACCGGAACCATATTCCGCATTGACTGGAAAGACGGCACGCTCATTACACGCGAAGAGATCATCCTGCCGGGATCGCCCGCACTGTACGGATGCACTGAAGGCGATATCGACAACGACGGCAGCAAGGAGTTCATCGCCTTTCATAAAGGACTGTTCAGCATAAAATACCAGCTGCACATATATTCGTTCACCGGCCGCGTGGAATGGCGCGATACGATGGAACTCGGCGGGTCGCCGAAATCGTTCAGCCATCTGCTCTATGGCGACGACATCGAGCAGAGTGTCTATATCCCCATGCGGGTCCTGTGCGAAGACGTCAACGGCGACGGCAGGCTTGAAGTCATCACCGTAAACAACTACAAAAAAGGTACCGGTCTTTTGAAAAAAATCCTCGATTACAACCGGGGCGAGGTCGTCTGCCTGCATTGGGACGGTGCCGATCTTTCGCAGAACTGGTCGAGCGGCACTGTGGAAAACTATGTCAGCGACTACATTCTGACGGACATGGACCGGGACGGACGAAAAGAGCTTTATATGCTGTCGGTCGAACCCGGGGGGTTTATCGGAAAGGCCGTCAATACCATAACCGCGTATGCCACGGCACCGTAATCGATAGCAAAAAGCGATTCGGCGACGGTCCGGCCTGCAATTCAGATGAAAGCGTCGGAGGCTAAAGGATCGTGCCGCAGACGCTGGTCCGGCCACCGGGCATTCACGCCCAGGGGTGAGCTCATTGCACGCGGCGCCGTATCTCCCAGGCACAGCAGCTGTCACCGCGCGGGATCGCCCTGCTTAAAACGTATTCATAGTCGGAATTCAGCCCTTCGCAGATCCCCTGAACCCATGCCGCCAGCACCTCACAGCTTTCCGTTCGGAAATACGACCAGGGGCAGGCGGGTATTTCGCGTATTACGTGGTCCGGTTCCCCCTTACTAATCTTTGACAGTCGATTTCAAAAAGCTATGATATTTCGATGCACTACGCCA
>CAZFIB010000034.1:0-42366 GCA_964518865.1 uncultured Thermodesulfobacteriota bacterium | reverse complement strand
CGGCGTGCTTTTCCATGTACTCGCTCATGTCGAAGCGGACAAACTGAATCCCGAGGACGTGGGCCAGCTGCTTGGCGACCTCTGTTTTTCCAACGCCCGTGGGACCCATGAGCAGAAACGAGCCGATGGGCTTGTCGGGCATTCCGAGCCCCGCCCGCGAGCGCCGGATGGCGGTTGCCAGGCTTCTGATGGCCTCATCCTGACCAAACACCCTGGAGGCCAGCTCCTGCTCGAGGTTCTGAATGGCGACCTTGTCGGAGGATGATACGCTGCGCGTGGGTATTTTTGCCATGCGCGCAACAACCTTTTCAATGTCATGGGTGGAAATCGTGCGGCGGGAGCTCTCGTTTGCCCGCAGGTTGAGAATCGACCCCGCCTCGTCGATGACATCGACGGCCTTGTCCGGCAGAAAGTGATCATTGATATGCTTGGCGGAAAGCTCGGCCGCCGCTTTAAGCGCCGCCTTTGTGTACTTGACCGCGTGGTGCTCCTCGTAGTAGGTTTTCAAACCCTTGAGAATATCGACGGTCTCGGAAATCGAGGGCTCCTGTATCTCGATTTTCTGAAAGCGCCGTGCAAACGCCCTGTCTTTTTCAAAATGATTTTTGAATTCTTCATAGGTTGTAGACCCGATACAGCGCAGCTCTCCGGATGCTATGACCGGCTTCAGAATGTTGGAGGCGTCCATGGACCCGCCGCTGGTGGACCCGGCACCGACCACGGTGTGGATTTCGTCGATAAAAAGAATCACACCCTTTTTTTCGACCAGCTCACTGATGACCGATTTGAGCCGCGCCTCGAAATCGCCCCTGAATTTTGTGCCGGCAAGCAGGGCTCCCATGTCAAGGGAATATATTTCAGAGCTCTTGAATGTCTCCGGCACCTCACCCTCGACAATTCTCAGGGCAAGGCCTTCGGCCATGGCTGTTTTCCCGACACCGGCATCGCCTACGTAGAGGGGGTTGTTTTTGACGCGGCGGTTGAGAACCTGCAGGGTGCGCTCCATCTCAACGGCGCGGCCGATGAGCGGGTCTATTTTCCCTGCCTGCGCCTTTTCAATCAGGTTTACCGTATAGCGTTCGAGCACACCGGGCTGCTTCTGCTTTTTCCTGGGGCTCTCCTCTTTTTCTTCGGCCGGAGGCGGCTCTTTTTCGGGCTGCCAGACGTCATCGCTTACTTTCGTAACCCCGTGGGATATGTAGTCCATGACATCCAGCTTTGTAACACCCTGCGATTTGAGGAAAAAGACCGCGTGCGAGCCTTCTTCATCGAAGATCGACACCAGCACGTCACCTGCGTCGACCTCTCCTTTTTCCGAGGCCTGTACCTGCATCAGTGCGCGCTGCAGCACCCGCTGCACGCCGATGGACTGAATGAGCTCTTTCTTGCTGTCATCGGATATTGTTTCAAGCTTGTCTGAGAAAAACTGCTCGAGCTGCAGTTTGAGTTCGCCGATCTCGGCGCCGCAGCTTCGCAGGATGCGCGATCCGAGCTCTTCATACAGCAGGGCGTAGAGAATATGTTCGACCGTCAACATTTCGTGCCGCCGCTTCTGAGCCTCGCGGACGGCAGCCTGGAAAGCCAGTTCAAGCTCTTTGCGTATCATATCACATCTCTTCCATTGAACAGCGCAGGGGGAAACTGTTTTCGCGGGCCAGGTGATGCACGAGCTCGACCTTGGTCTCCGCAACTTCTTCAGGATAAACACCGCAGATGCCGACACCCTTTTTGTGCACGTTCAGCATAATCTGCGTGGCTTCCGACGGCTGTTTGTTAAATACGGTTTCAAGCACCTGCACGACAAAGTCCATGGTCGTATAATTGTCATTGTGCAACAGGACACGGTACAGGGGCGGTTCGGTCTGCCGGGTTTTGCTTTCAACGCTTTCCTGATGGTTCGTATTATTGGTGCTCATGACACCGCGGCGGCTTGCTTTCGGGAAAGAGTGAATCCGTTCGACCCTAAGCACTGAACAGAATCGTGCACAGCGGGGCGGCAGACGATTTCTTTCGGGTTCACAGTATCTATGTAATAGAATAATATATTTTTCATAGGTGTCAATAGGCAGCTGCCCGGTCTTTACCCGATGCGACGGCCTCGTATACTTTTAGTATGAAATGCCGTATAATAAAAGACTTTTTATGCACTCAAAAAAAACAATCATGAACCTTGCAGACTTTGACTACCACCTGCCACGCGAGCTGATCGCCCAGAAACCGCTTGCGCGGCGCGATGATTCGCGGCTGCTGGTGCTGGAGCGCGGCAGCGGGTCGATAGAGCATACGGTATTCAGCCGTCTGCCGCAGTATGTGCGGCCCGGGGATCTGCTGGTTGCCAATGACACGCGTGTCATTCCGGCACGACTGTTCGGAAAAAAAGCAACCGGGGGGTGGGTCGAGCTTTTTCTGCTTGACTGCCGCGAAAGCAGCGCAGCGCACAGCCAGGTCTGGGAGTGTCTGATAAAAAGCCGGCGAAAAACAGCGCCATCAATGAAGCTGCAGTTTACCGAGCATCTTCGCGCCGAGGTGCTGGAAAAAACAGCCGCCGACACCTGGCTGGTCAGAGTCAGTTTCGAGGGCTCTTTTGAGCGCGCGGTCGAACAGGCCGGCAGAACGCCCCTGCCGCCCTATATCAAACGGCACCGCACATCGCCCGATGATGCCGACCGGCAGCGCTACCAGACCGTCTATGCCCGCACGAGCGGCGCTGTTGCGGCACCCACGGCCGGCCTGCACTTTACCGAGCAGCTCATTTCCGAGATCAGGCAAAAGGAAGCCGGTTTCTGCTGTATTTCCCTGCTGGTCGGTTACGGCACCTTTCAGCCGATTCGTGACGAACGGGTCGAACTCCACCGCATGCACAGCGAGGCCTACAGCGTTTCCCCCGAAACCGCCCGGCAGATAGCAGCGGCCCGCGCCCGGGGCGGCAGGGTCATCGCAGTCGGCACAACGTCGACGCGTACGCTTGAAACCCTGGCCGGCGAAGGCGGCCGGGTGACCCCCGGCAGCGGAACCACCGATCTTTTTGTTTATCCCGGGTTCACGTTCAGGGCTGTGGATGCCATGATCACCAACTTTCACCTCCCCCGCTCAAGCCTGCTGCTGCTCGTTGCGGCGTTTGCCAATCGGGAGCTCATCATGCAGGCCTACCGTGAAGCAGTCAGGGAAAAATACCGTTTTTTCAGCTACGGAGATGCGATGCTGATTCTGTGAAGCGCTGCAGCCGGCCTATGAGTCGAAAAAGCCCCTTTCCTCCCTTGCGGCCCCCATCTATTGAATTTTTTTGTTTATTTTTTTTCGGATTATGATAAGTTAATTGTTTCTTTTATCTCCATGAAAGGAGTATCTGTATGAATTTTTTACTATCTACGGCATATGCCATGGCACCGCAGGCAGGCGGGCAGTCATCGGGCGGGGGGTTCGGCGCCTTTATCCCTCTCATTCTTATGTTCGCCATATTCTATTTCCTCCTGATCCGGCCGCAACAGACCAAAGCCAAAAAGCATCAGGAGTTTTTAGGCAACCTCAAGCGCGATGACATGGTTGTGACCTCGGGCGGCGTTCACGGGAAGATCACCGGACTGACCGAAACGATCGTAACGCTGGAAATTGCCCCCAATGTCCGGATAAAAGTGGCACGGGGCAATATCGCCGGCGAGCAGGCTCAGGTCAAGCCGGAAGAAAAACAATAACCGGCCGGATTGATTGTTACAGGCTGAGGAGCTGCTATGACAAAAAGTTTGAAATGGCGTGCAGCGCTTATATGCGCTGTGGTTCTCATATCGCTTTTGTATCTGTTTCCGACGTTTCTGCGCGTGCCGGTCTGGTGGGAGGGCAACCTGCCGTCTGAAAAAATCGCCCTGGGTCTCGACCTTCAGGGCGGCATGCACCTGCTGATGGAGGTTGAGGCTGAAAAGGCTGTTGAAAACACGATCGAGCGCTATGCCGAAGACTTTGAAGAGCTGCTGTTTGAAGAGCGCATCCCCTTTGATCATGTCAGTAAAACAGGGCCTTCGAAGATCGAGGTGGAAGTAATCGATCCCTCGACCCGTGAAGCTTTTGAAACGCTCGTGAAGCGGCGCTTCAATGTTTTGGAAATCGCCGGCCGGAAAGAAACCGCCGAGTCCACGGTGTACGTCCTTGAGATGGATGCCCAGGAGGCGGACCACATCGCCAAGCTTGCCATCGATCAGGCGATCGAGACCATCCGCAACAGGATCGACCAGTTCGGCGTCAGCGAGCCGGTCATCCAAAAACAGGGTACCGACATGATCCTGATTCAGCTGCCCGGCGTCAAGGACCCCAAGCGTGCCATCAATCTGATCGGCAAAACCGCTATCCTGGAGTTCAAGCTCGTTGACGATGAAAACAGCCTGCCGGAGGCTGTCAAGGGCAACGTTCCCGAGGGCAGCCGGGTGCTGTATCAGCGGATGGTCGACCCCGAGACCGGCGAGGTTAAGAAGCAGCCGTTTCTCCTGAAAAAGCGGACCCTGCTGACCGGCGACCGGCTGGTCAATGCCCAGGTCAGAATCGACTCCCGCTTCAACGAGCCCTATGTGTCGATCGAATTCGATTCCCGCGGCGCCAAGATATTCGAGCGAATCACCAAGAAGAACGTAAAAAAACGGCTGGCGATTATTCTGGACGACAATGTGTACTCGGCGCCGGTGATTCAGGAGAGGATTTCCGGCGGCCAGGCTCAGATTACCGGGCAGTTTTCCATGGAGGAAGCGCGCGACCTCGCCATCGTGCTGCGGGCCGGTTCGCTGCCTGCGCCGGTTAAAATTCTCGAAAAGCGCCAGGTGGGCCCCTCCCTCGGCCGGGACTCCATCAATCAGGGCCTGAAATCGCTTCTCATCGGCGGTCTGGCGGTCATCGTCTTCATTCTCCTGTATTACAGGCTCTCAGGCATTGTTGCCAACATAGCGCTTATGCTCAACATCATAATTATTCTGGCGGCCCTTGCCGCCTTCGGCGCGACCCTGACCCTGCCGGGCATCGCCGGCATGGTTCTCACGATCGGTATGGCTATCGACGCCAACGTGCTCATATTCGAACGGACGCGCGAAGAAATCAGGCTCGGGAAAACACCCCGTGCCGCGGTCGGCAGCGGCTACAGCAAGGCGCTCATTACGATAATGGACTCCAACCTGACCACCCTGATAGCCGCGGTTTTTCTGTTTCAGTTCGGGACCGGGCCGGTCAAGGGTTTTGCCGTCACCCTGAGCATCGGAATTCTCGCAAGCCTGTTCACCGCGATTGTTGTGACGCGCTTTATCTTCGACTACTTTCTGTCAACGCGCCGCGTACAGCGGATAAGCATATAAGACTACGGAAAGGACGCTATCGTGCAGCTCATTAGACAGGACACCGCTATCGACTTCGTCGGTAAAATCCGCCAGGCCGGAATTTTCTCCCTGGTATTGATACTTGTCAGCGCCGGCAGCCTTCTGCTGAAAGGCGGCCCCAGATACGGCATCGACTTTGCCGGCGGGACGCTCATCCAGGTGCAGTTCGACCTCGATATGTCCGCAGGCGATATCCGCCGGACCCTGAGCACGATAGGCGGGGGCGAGGTTTCGGTTCAGCCGTTCGGCGATTCCAGCCGGCACGAGTATCTGATAAACATCCAGCAGTCGGTCAGCGACCTCGAGGGCCTCTCGGACCGGGTCGCTGCGCTGTTTGAAAAAGAGTACGGACAGGGCACCTTTGAACTCCGCCGCGTTGAAATGGTGGGCCCCAAAGTCGGCAGGGATCTCCGGCAGAAAGGATTCATGGCCGTGATCTGCTCCCTGCTGGGCATGCTTGTCTATATCTGGTGGCGCTTCGAATTCCGCTTCGGTATCGGCGCTATAATCGCCCTGACACATGATGTTCTCATAACGCTGGGGGCGCTCTCCCTGAGAAACACCGCGATCGATCTGCCGATCATAGCGGCGCTTCTGACGGTTGTGGGCTATTCGGTTAACGATACCATTATCGTCTGCGACCGAATCCGTGAAAATCGCCGGAAAATGATGCGCGAGGGCCTGCCGAAGATAATCAACGTCAGCATCAACAACACCCTGAGCCGAACCCTGATGACAAGCATTACAACCCTGCTGGTTGTAGTAACGCTGTTTGTCTTCGGCGGGGGCGTCATCCATGATTTCGCCTTCACGCTGCTGGTCGGTATTCTTATCGGTACCTACTCATCCGTGTTTATCGCCAGCCCGGTCCTGATTATCTGGGAAAACATCATTCACGACAGAAAGCAGGCAGCAGGGTCGGGGAGAAAACAAAAATGATCCCGGTCGAAGAGGCGCTGGCGACCATCATGTCATGCATTCAGCCGCTTGGAAGCGAGCGCCGGCCTTTAGAAGATGCCTGCGGCCGCGTGCTTTCAGAAACCGTCGTCGCGCCGTTCGACATACCGCCGGCGGACAACTCCGCCATGGACGGGTACGCGGTCAGGCGTGAGGACATCAGCGGTGCCGGCAAAGAGCACCCTGCCGTCCTGAGCATAGCCGGCGATTTACCGGCCGGCCGTGTAGCGGACCGGGATCTGGAGCCCGGCACCGCGCTGCGCATTATGACCGGCGCACAGATTCCCTGCGGCGCCGACACGGTTGTCCGCCAGGAGGATACCTTTGTTGAGGCAAACCGGGTCGGCGTCTGTATCGATGCACCGGCGGGCGACAATATACGGCGTGCGGCCGAGGACATCGCCGCAGGCGATGTGCTGTTTGCCCCCGGCGAAACGCTGCGCCCCGCCCACATCGGCGTGCTTGCCTCTATTCAGCGCGCTGCAGTTTCCGTATGCCAGCGTCCCCGGGTTGCCGTATTGTCAACCGGCGATGAGCTGACCGAAATCGACGAGCCGCTCGGTCCCGGCAAAATAGTCAACAGCAACAGCTACTCGCTCGCGGCGCTCACAGCTGATGCGGGCGCTGTCCCGCTCATGCTCGGGATCGCGCGCGACACACGGGAAAATCTCAGGGCAAAGCTGCAGGAAGGGCTCAACGCCGATGTCATCCTGACATCGGGCGGCGTATCCGTCGGCGACTACGACTTTGTCAAGGACGTTCTGCAGGAACTCGGCCTTGAGATGAAATTCTGGAAGATACGTATGCGACCGGGACGCCCGCTGGCATTCGGCACCATCGCCGGTACGCCGGTTTTCGGGCTTCCCGGCAATCCCGTTTCGGTTATGGTGTCCTTCGAGCAGTTCGTCAGGCCGGTCATCAGAAAGCTGTCCGGGCATCGCGGTCTTTACCGCAGGTCGGTTGAGGCTGTTGCAGAGGATGCCGTAAAGGGAGGAAACGGCAACAAGTATTTCATCCGCTGTATCCTGAGCAGGCGCGACAACACGTACTATGCATCGTCGACCGGCTCCCAGGGCTCGGGCATTCTCATGTCGATGGCCCGGTGTAACGGACTGATGATTATTCCGGAAGATCGGGATGAAATAAAGGCGGGCGACACGGTCAGGGTCCAGATTCTGGATCCTGAATCCGATTATACGACCGAGCCCGACTACCGCTGAGCAAAAAACATGTTTATTCGATTTCAGGAGTATAACCGTGTCAGAGCCGTTTGAAAACATCAGGCGAACGCACATGTGCGGCGAGCTGCGTGAAACCCACATCGGGCAAACCGTGACCGTGATGGGGTGGGTCCTCAGCCGGCGCGATCACGGCGGGCTGATTTTTGTTGACCTGCGCGATAAAACCGGCCTGCTGCAGGTTGCCTTCAATCCGGAGACCGCCGAAGCCGTGCACAAAAAAGCACATGCCCTTAGAAGCGAATACGTTATCGCCGTCAGCGGCAGGGTCGACCCCCGCCCTGAGGGTATGATTAATCCGGAACTTGCCACCGGCCGCGTGGAAGTAACGGCTGAGCGTCTGGTCATTCTGAACGAGTCTGAAACACCGCCGTTTGAAATATCCGACCGCTGTGACGCTTCCGAAAGCGTGCGCCTGAAGTACCGCTATCTGGATCTGCGGCGCCCCGATGTGCAGAACGTTTTCCTGACGCGGCACAGGATATACCAGGCGGTCCGGTCCTTTCTGGCCGCAAGCGGCTTTACCGAAATCGAGACCCCGTTTTTGACGAAGAGCACACCGGAGGGCGCCCGCGACTATCTTGTGCCCAGCCGTATAGAGCAGGGCTGCTTTTATGCGCTGCCGCAGTCGCCGCAGATTTTCAAGCAGATCCTGATGCTTGCGGGCTATGACCGCTATTTCCAGATCGTAAAATGCTTTCGGGACGAAGACCTGCGCGCCGACCGGCAGCCCGAGTTTACCCAGGTCGATCTTGAGCTGTCCTTTATCACCGAAGAGGACATCTACGGGATTCTTGAGGGTCTGATGAAAACGCTTTTCAGCGAAGTCCTTGCTCAGCAGGTCGAGATACCTTTTCCGCGGCTTACCTACCGCGAAGCAATGGACCGCTTCGGTGTGGACAATCCCGACATGCGGTTCGGCCTTGAGCTGAAAGACCTTACCAATGATTTAAAGAGCTCGGGCTTCAAAGTGTTTTCACAGGCGATCGACAGGGGAGGCGTTGTCAAGGGTATTACCGTGCCGGGCGGCTGCTCGTTTTCGCGCAAGGAACTGGACGACCTTATCGATGTTGCAAAAGTCCATGGTGCCGGCGGCATGGTATGGATAAAAATCACACCGGACGGCTGGCAGTCTCCCGCAGCCAAATTTTTAAGCGATGAGGAGAAGGCCGCCCTGACAAAAACCATGCAGGCCGAACCCGGCGATCTGCTGCTGCTGGTGGCGGATGCATCGTTTCCAACAGCCTGTGCGGCTATCGGTAATGTCAGGCTGGCCCTGGTTAAGAAGCTTGATCTGAAACCATCCCGGGACTTCACATTCGCCTGGATTACGCACTTTCCGCTGCTTGAGTTCTCGGATACCGAAAAGCGATTTGTTTCCGTTCACCACCCCTTTACCGCGCCCGTTGAAGAGGACATCGCACTGCTTGAAACCGATCCGGGCCGGGTTCGGGCCCGGGCGTATGACCTTGTGCTCAACGGCAGCGAAATCGGCGGAGGGAGTATCCGTATCCATCGCCAGGATTTGCAGTCGCACATGTTCAGGCTGCTGGGCATCGATGAAGAAGAGGCACACCGGAAATTCGGTTTTCTGCTGGATGCCCTGCGCTACGGCGCACCGCCGCACGGCGGCCTTGCGCTGGGCCTTGACCGGATGGTGATGCTCATGACGGGCGCTCCTTCGATCAGGGATGTCATCGCTTTTCCCAAAACCCAGAAAGCCTCCTGCCTTATGTCGCAGGCCCCCTCGCCGGTCAGCGCCGGCCAGCTGCGCGAGCTCCACCTCAAAATCGCCGGGGGGAAAAAAGAGAGCTGCTAGACGGGTGAGTTACTGTTTGACGGCGGATGAGCTTCTTCACTGCGGCACGGGGAGAAACACATCGAGTATCATGCCGTGGGGCAGCTGACGCTTGAGCTTGATGTGTCCGCCGTGAATGGAAATAATCTGGTTGCACACCGCCAGCCCCAGGCCCGAACCGGTGGACTTGCTGGTGAAAAAAGGGTGAAACACCTTTTCCATATCATCGTCCGCTATGCCCTCGCCGGTATCGGCGATTGACAGTCGTATCCATTCCTCCTCCCGCTGTGCGGAGACACGCAGCATGCCGCCTTCCGGCATGGCCTCCATTGCATTGTTGAACAGATTGTGCAGAACGCG
This sequence comes from uncultured Thermodesulfobacteriota bacterium, assembly GCA_964518865.1. Classification (GTDB taxonomy): domain Bacteria; phylum Desulfobacterota; class WTBG01; order CAIYCZ01; family CAIRTM01; genus JANQGV01. The sequence goes on along the minus strand of CAZFIB010000034.1, from coordinate 32,665 downwards.
TTTGAACTGATCCGGATCGACTTCAAGAACCGGCAGGCCGGCATCAAAATCGCGCTCTACTGAAATGTTGCGGCCGTCGAACTCCAGGCTGAAGACATCGAGTGTGGATTTGATGATATCGATAATGGATACCTGTTTTATACGCAACTTGCGCGGCCGCACAAAATCAAGCAGTTCCGACAGAATCGTTTCCAGCCGGTCGATCTCATCAACGATAATCTGCAGGTACTTGCGGTTCGTGGTATCCCCGTCCTCTTTTTTCAGCATTCTGCGGGCGAACCCCCCGATGGAAACAAGCGGGTTTCGTATGCCGTGGGCAACGGTCGCAGACATTTCACCCACGGCTGCAAGCTTTTCGCTTCGGATAAGCCGGTCGCGGTTCTGCTGAAGTTCGGTGTTGGCCAGGGCCAGCTCGTTTACTTTCTGCTGAATATTTTTATAGAGGTTGGACTTTTCGATAGCCAGGCTGGCATTGAGCGCGAATGCGTGCAGGCGATCGATATCGCGATCCTCAATGGCATTGCGGGTAATGGCATTGTCGGCCCACAGCACCCCCAGGGCATTGTCCTCCGCCACGAGGGGAATCAGCGCAAAGGCGTTGCACCCCATGATGGAAAGCAGCTCGTTCGGCACAAGACTGCTGGTATATGCATCGTGAATATTCATTGCCCGGCACTCACGCACAACGCGGGCCAGAATATGATCCTCGGCGTTTACGGGTATGCGGATGTCCCGAATGATGCTGTTGACGTGCGCATCGATTCGACCCGATTTGTTCGTGTATGATTTGAGAATTTCCTTCAGCGTAAGGTTTTTTCCCAGAATTTCGCCCCAAATTTTCTGGGCCTCCTGCCCGTCGGAGGGTCCGATCGCGACGCTGCCTTCGATGAAGCGGCCGTCTTCGCTGACAAGAAAAACAAAGGCACGGTTGAATCCCAGTCCGTGATGGGAGGTGGCACCCACCAGGATAATGTTCAGAACATCCTCGAGCTCCATGGCGCTTGCAAGCGCCTCGCTGATTTCCTGAAGAATGGACAGCTCGGCCAGCTTGCTTTTGAGGGTCTGTTGCGAGGCGGTCAGCTCATAGGTGCGATCGCGTACTTTTTCCTCAAGCGTTGCCGTGTATTCCTGCAGCTCCCGCTCGAGGCTTTTTCTGATCGTGATATCCCTTGCAATAAACGTTACCGTACCGTCATCCGCACCTTCAAAGACAGAGATTGTCAGCTCAAGGGGGAATGTCGACTTGTCTTTTTTTATTCCCTGTGATTCAAAAATCCTGCCGTGTACGAAACCGTTGTCGGTCCAGGACTCCCGCTTCGCCAGCCTGGCCATGTCCGGGGGGGCGATGAGACTGATGGGGCTTCCCAAAACGTCTTCACGCCGATAGCCGTACAGCTCTTCCGCCTTTTTGTTGAAATAGGTAACCGAACCCGAGCGGTCGGTCGATATTATGGCATCGTTTGCCGTTTCGACCAGCCGCAGGTAGCGGTCCTCGGAATGCTTGAGCTCGCGTGTGCGCAGCTCCACTTCATGTTCGAGGTTTTCGGCCTGCTGCTTCAGCGTGCTTTCATATTGCTTGCGCTCGGAAATATCCCGTATGATGGCGGTGAGGGTGTCCTCGCAGATGTTGAGTGTCTCTTCAATGGGCAGCACGGTTCCGTCTTTTTTCAGCAGCCGGCCCTCGACAACGTTGCTGAGTTTGCTGTCGAGCTTGTGCGAGAAGATATCCTCCATTATCTTATGCTGCGCCGTGCGCTTGTTGTCCGGCATCAATATAAAAACCGACCCGCCGACCAGCTCTTCAGCGCTGTAGCCCGAAAGCTCCTGCGCTTTTTTGTTTATCTGCAAAACCTCGCCGTTGCGGTTGAACATAATAATCGCATCGGATGCATTCTCGATGAGAAGCCTGTATTGTGCTTCAAGGCCTTTGACTTTCTCCTCCCTGGCTCTCTCCTCGGTAACATCCTCAAAAACGGCAAGCACTCCCCACGAGACCTCATGCGTACGCAGAGGAATGCATGATACCTTGAACACACGTTCGCGGCCGCATGACAGTCGTGTGAGATAGCTGGTGTTTTTTACGCCCTGTTCCAGTGTTCTGGCTGTCGGGCAGTCCGTACAGATGCTTTCCCGGTCATGGACAAGGCAGTTGTAGCAGAAGGGCTGTAAGGTCGTATCAAGGTCGGGAAACCACTCCTGGATTTTTTTATTGACCTCGATAACGCGGTACTCGGCATTTATCACGGCAATGCCGAGGCCCGTATCCTCGATGAGGGAGTTTATAATGCCGGAGGCCCTGCGCAGGCTTTCAATTTCCTGCAGAACCTTGGCATTGCTGTCGGCTGTTGACATTACGAGGATGCGTGCTGTTTGATGCCGGTCGCCCGACGGGCACAGCAAGACAGGTTAACGGTTTTTTTAACGACAGCGAAAGCGCCCCGGACTGTAAAGGAGTGCGCTCCCGATTCAATCTATCCAAGGTGGGGCGGGGAAGACTGAAAATATTTTTTTGCTGCTCTGGCGAAGCCCTCCGCAGCACCCTCGATAACACGGTCATCGACGCAATAGGATATTCTGAAATAACCCGGTCCGCCGAACCCGCTTCCCGGAACCACCAGAATTTTTTCCTGCTGCAGCTCGCGCACAAACTCGACATCGTCGATCGGCGCTTTGGGAAACAGGTAAAAGGCGCCTTCGGGTCTGGTGAAGGAATAGCCCAGGCTGCCGAGCATGTCACACAGACGGTTGCGCTTGTTCTCATACAGGGCGACATCGACGGATGCTCCCTGGAGCCGGCGGATAACGCGCTGCATGAGCGCCGGGGCATTGACAAAGCCAAGGGTGCGGTTTGAAAACACCAGGCCGCCGAGGCAGTCACCGAGGGGCTCGAGGGCGGGGTTGACGGCGATAAAGCCCGTTCGTTCTCCGGGGATCGAGAGGTCTTTCGAGTAGGACGTAACCAGAATGCTGTTGGAATATGCCTGCAGGATGCTCGGGGTTTTACGGCCGTCATAGACGATTTTGCTGTAGGGCTCGTCAGAGATGAGATACACGGGCCTGCCGAGCTGCTGCGATTTTGCCCGCAGCAGGCTGCCGAGCTGGTCGATGCTTTTTTTGTCATACAGGCGCCCGGTCGGGTTGTTGGGCGAGTTGATGAGCACCGCTTTGGTCCTGGGGCCCACAGCCGCATCCAGGGCAGAACAGTCAAGAGAAAAATCGCTGTTCGTATCGACAAGCCTGCAGACGCCGCCGAAATTATCAACATAGAAATTATACTCTACAAAATAGGGCCGGGGGATAACCACCTCGTCACCGGGATCAAGCAGGGTTTTCATAACCACGTTCAGGGCGCCGCCTGCTCCGCAGGTCATGACGATGTGCTCGCCGAATATTTCCAGCCCGTGTTCCTCCGAGAGGAACTCGGCTACCGCGTCCCGCGTCTCGACGTAGCCGGCATTTGACATGTAGCCGTGCCTGCCGGGCGCCCGTTCGCGGACAACCTCCTCGAGAGCTGAGAAAAACTTTTCCGGCGGATCAAGGTTCGGATTGCCGAGGCTGAAATCATACACATTTTCCGGACCGTACTGTTTTTTCAGCCGGTCGCCCTCTTCGAACATCTTGCGGATCCAGGAGGCCCGCTGCATAAACCCGGTGACCCTGGTGGAAATCGACATGACAGTTCCCCTGACCACTGTTTCTCGAAAAAAGCTTCTGTTATATTCAGTATATGCTACCCCAAAAAAAGCGCCAGCGCAATATGCATTATCTGCGTCCGCATTTTTGACAGGATTTGCATGTCGCGGGCTTTAATGATACAAATGATATACTGTTGAAAAGGTTAGAGGAGCTCGTGTTATGGCAGGCTGGGCCGAAACAGTGCTGGATGTGGATCTGTCCCGCGGAACGCTGCACCGGGTACCGCTGGAAACGTCTCTTCGCGAAAAGTACCTGGGCGGCCGGGGCATCAACTCGCGTCTGCTGTACGACCATACCGGTCCCGGCACCGACCCTCTGGCAGAGGACAATGTCGTTATTTTCGGCAGCGGCCCTGTTGCAGGCACTGTCGCGCCATCCTGTCCGCGGTGCACGGTGACCGCCAAGTCGCCGCTGACCGGCATCCTCGGTGATGCCAATTTCGGCGGGTTTTTCTCACCGGCCATGAAAAAGGCGGGCCTCGACCACATTATACTCAGAGGTCGTGCCGAACGCCCCGTCGTGCTTGTCGTCAACGACGGCAGTGCGAACCTCATGGATGCTATGCATTTGTGGGGTAAAAGCATTCCGGAAACAGATGCCGCACTCAAGCGTGAGTTCGGAGAAAAAGCCCAGATCGCCGCGATCGGCCCGGCAGGCGAAAACATGGTATACATGGCCTGTGTCGTGCATCGCTTCAATGCCGCCGGCAGGACCGGAATGGGGGCGGTCATGGGCTCGAAAAACCTCAAGGCGGTGTGTGTGATCGGGACCGGAAAAGTCCCGGTTGCCGATCCCGACCGATTTGCCGAAGCGAGAAAAATATGGAAGCAAAAAATCGATGAAAATCCCTTCACGAAATTTTTCGGCGAATTCGGTTCGGCCGGTCCCCTTGACCGCGAAGAGGAAGCCGGCATACTCACCGCCAGAAACTTCTCCCGGACCGGGGAGTTTGAAAACGTATCACTGGTAAGCGCAGGGAACCTGAAAAAATATCTGACTCGATCACATGCCTGCTTCTGCTGCCCGGTTCACTGCATTCAGAGCTTTGAAGTCACCGATGGGGCCTACAAGGGTACGCGGGGAACGAAAATGCCCGAGGGCTGCAACTCCGCCTGCGGGCCGACCTGCGGCAACACCGATCCGGGCTCGCTTTTCATGATGAACAACCTGGCGAACCAAAACGGCCTCGACATTCTTGACTTCGGCCTGCTGACGGCCATTGCCATGGACTGGTACGAACACGGCATCATAAACGATACCGATACCGACGGCATTTCCCTTGACTGGGGAAACCACGAATCGATGATACGCCTGCTCAAGAAGATATGCCTGCGCGAGGGCATCGGCAATATCCTTGCGGACGGCGCCTACAAAGCAGCACAGACAATCGGACGGGATGCCGAGCAGTACATCAGCCACTGCAAGGGGATGGTTTTCGGGGGTGTCGATCCGCGCGTTCTGCGGGGCAGCGCTTTGTGCTATGCAACCGGCACGCGGGGGGGAGACCACCTGCGGGGCGGCATCCTCGTCGAACTGCCATCGGCAAATGGAACATCGGCTCTTTCCGAAGAAGAAGCAATCGAAAAATACGGCACGGCCGATGTTCTCAAGCCCACCTCCTACAACAAGCAGACAGCCGCAAACTACAATCAGGACATGTACACGATCGCCGACTGCCTGGAGGTGTGCAAGTTCATCACCGCCCACAACGGCCACGGCATCGTGATGCAGGATATGGCGGACATGCTGTGTGCGGTCACCGGCCTGCAGCTTTCAATTAACGACCTGCGAACGATTGCGAACCGCGTGTTTACGCTTGAGCGTGCCTACCTGGTGCGGGAGGGCATCGACAAGAAAGACGACTTCCTGGAGGGCAAATGGACGCGGGGTCCGGTGCCCGGCGGGAAATATTCCGGCGAGGCGGTCGACCGGCGCGAGTGGGATGCCATGCTCGAGCGCTATTACACGACCCGGGGCTGGGATCCGGCGACCGGCATCCCCCTTCGCGAAACACTCGACCAGCTCGGCCTGCACGATATCGCCGAAGACCTGCAGGCGCTGGGCCGGCTGCCCGAATCCCCTTGAAATGCATGCCCTATGACCACACGTCGCGTTGTTTTTTTCGGTACCCCCGGCTTTGCCGTGCCGTCACTCCGGGCGATTATCGACGGGCCGGAGCAGATCTGCGCGGTGGTGACGCAGCCCGACAGGCCGGCCGGCCGGGGTCGGCACGTTCAGGCATCGCCGGTAAAAGTCTGTGCTCGTGAATACAACCTCCCTGTTCTGCAGCCTGACAGGGTCACAGAACCTTCGTTTGTCGATACCTTTACCGCGCTGAACGTCGATCTGGCTGTGGTCGTCGCTTTCGGACAGATATTTCAGCGCGCGCTTCTCGATATTCCGCGCTACGGATTCATCAACGTACACTCATCACTGCTGCCCGCCTATCGCGGCGCAGCCCCCATCAACCGGGCGATTATCGACAGGTGCCGCCACACCGGCGTAACCATTATGCAGCTCGATGAGGGTATGGATACCGGCGATATCATCTTGCAGGAAAAAACGGCAATCGGTTCGGATGATACCGCGGCGGATCTGCACGACCGCCTTGCCCGGCTGGGAGCGGATCTGCTGCGCACCGCTCTCGACCTGCTGCCCCGGAAGGGCTGGACACCCGTTCCCCAGGACCACGAAAAGGCCAGCTATGCGCCCCGCCTCAAAAAAAACGACGGGCTGATCAACTGGTCCAGGGATGCCGAAGCACTCGACGCACAGGTGCGGGGCATGACGCCCTGGCCGGGCTGCGTTACCTATCTGAACGGAAAAAAAATCAAAATACACAAAGTGCGGTTTTTATCGCAGCCCGGCAATGCCGAGCCGGGAACGGTTTGCGCGGTATCGCCCGAGGGCATCGCGGTTGCCGCCGGGCGCGGCATGCTGCTTCTGCAGGAGCTGCAGCTTGAGGGCAGAAAGCGGCTTGCGTCTGATGATTTTATCAAAGGGTTCAGCCTGCAACCGGGTATGGTCTTTTCAGGGTCACGGTAACGCGGCTCAAGACAGTCTATCTGAACACACCTGTTGTATAAAGAAGTACGATGAGCAGTGCTACGGGGGTGACATATTTTATCAGAACGTGCCACGCATCGTAAAAATGAAACGCGTTTTCAACCCGTTTTATTTCGGCTTCTTTTTCGCCATGGGTTAAAATCCATCCCGCGAAAATCGCGATGAAGAATCCGCCGAGCGGCAGCATGAAGTTTGTTGCCAGCATGTCCAGAAGATCGAAAATATTTTTTTGGAACACGGTTGCGCTTCTCCAGACGTTGAAGGAAAGCGCGGACGGAATGCCGACCACAAAGATAACAGCGCCCAGCAGGTAATCCGACTTTTTTCTCGTCCAGCCGAGCTCGTCGATAAAAAACGAGACCACCACCTCCAGAAGGGAAATTGCCGATGTGATGGCGGCGAACGCGACCAGCAGAAAGAAGAAAAAACCGACAATGCGGCCGGCGGGCATCCGGGCAAACACCTCGGGCAGCGTTATGAAGAACAGGCTGGGACCGGCCGCCGGGTCGACATTGTAGGTAAACACGATGGGAAATATCATCAGGCCGGCCATTATGGCGTAAAAGGTGTTCAGCACGACGATCTCGAGCGAGCTCGACGAGATATTGGTATCGCGGTCGAGATAGCTGCCGTAGGTGAGCATCGCACCCATCCCGAGGCTGAGAGAAAAAAATGCATGGCCCAGGGCCTCAAGCATGCCGGCCCGCGTCAGCTTTGAAAAATCAGGCTTGAGAAGAAACTCCATGCCCCGTCCCGCTCCCTCGGTCAGCAGGGAGTTGACCATGAGGATGAACAGAATGACAAGCAGGGAAGGCATCAGCACCTTGCTCCATCGCTCGATGCCGGAGCTGATGCCGCCGCGCACGATCAGGATATTTATCAGCATGAATATGCCGAGCCACAGCACCTGCTCAAGGGGACTTGCAAGAAAAGAATCGAACGAGGTGCCGGCCCGGCCTGAGTCAAAGCCGGCCGCGCAGGCCACGGCGATGTACTTCAGTATCCAGCCGCCGACTACGCTGTAGTAGGAGAGTATAACGAAGCCGGTTGCCAGTCCCAGCCATCCGACCAGCGGCCAGCAGCGGCTGTCGCGCAGCTCGCGGAAAGCACCTACCGGGCTTTTTTGGGCGCTGCGGCCGATAATGAACTCGGCGATCAGGATCGGCACACCGATAATGAACACCGACACGATGTAGGCGACCACAAAGGCGCCGCCGCCGTACTGACCTGCTTTGTAGGGAAACCGCCAGATATTGCCGAGCCCTATTGCCGACCCTGCCGCCGCCAGAACAAAGCCGAATTTGCTTGCCCAGTGTTCACGCTGTTTTGCCATAGATAGCTATATTGATAAAAGGGCACTGCTATGTCAAGTACCATTTAATAAACAAGCGGCCGCTAAAGCTTTGCACGGATGCAGCTGCTGTGGTACAACAGGCCTGGGTGTTCCCCGGCCCGGAAAGGAAGTTCACATGCGCGGAAAAGACAAAGTACGCTCTCTCGGCGAAGTGCTGCATACGCTGTTTGATGAGCTGCAGGCGGGAAACCGCATGAAGTACGGGGAGGTTTTTGCCTGCTGGAAGGAGTGCGTCGGCCAGCGCATTGCAGAGCAGACGTGTCCCGCGCACGTCCGCAACGGCGTTCTGCACGTAAATGTTACCAGCTCGTCCTGGCTGCAGCAGCTGCACTATATGCGCGACCGGATTACTGAAAAGCTCAACAGCCGGCTCTCATCGCCGGGGGTGCAGGATATCCGCTTCCGCATAGGTCATGTGCCGCGTGCACGACCACCGGAGCATGGCGAACCGCCGCCGCTTTCGCCCGACCAGCAGAAAACTGTCGAGCGGCAGTCGGCGGGCATCGCAGACATTGAGCTGCAGGAGGCCTTCCGGTCCGTCATGAAAGCTTATTTGAAAAACCGGCGGGAGGGGGACTGAGGAAGCGTCATATCCCTGACCGGCAGGCATTACGTATGCTTTAATCTGCTCAGTCGAAAAACGACATGGCTGTCCGGGCAGTTGATGTCGAAATATCCTTTTCCCTGTTCCCAGGGGATTTCCTCTGAAAAACGCATGGCCAGGGCTGCGGGATATATGCTCTGCCAGGCCCGCGCGCATATCCCTGCAGGTGTTGTAGCGCCGAGCAGATGTGTTTCTCCAAGCGTCGTCCCTGCCGAGCCGGGGCACGTTGTCCGGCCGTCCCTGATGCGTATTGCTTCGCATTTGATTGTATAATCGGCCATGGAGCTGCTTTCTTTTCCGGAGCGAATATCAGTTGCGGCAGTCTGTATGATTCAGTCACCTGTCAAGAGATTCTTTCCCGCTTTCTTGCTTTTATACAAAAGGCTGTCGGCTCTTTGTATCAGGCCGTCAATAGTGTCGTTGTCTCGCACAAGCGTTGCACCGATTGAAACGGTAACCGTCAAAATAGTTCCTTCATGGACTATGTAGGATTTTTCTATAAGTGAGCGAAGCCTGTTCCCGAGCAGATTCAGGTCCTCGGTATCTATATTGCGGATTATACCGATAAACTCCTCGCCGCCCCAGCGACCGTAAAGGTCGAACGGCCTGGCGTTTGCGATGAATGTGTTTGCAACAAGCTTCAGAATCTTGTCCCCGGCATTGTGACCAAACGTGTCATTGACCTCTTTGAAATTGTCAATATCCATAAACAAAATACCGAACGGCACGTTGAATCTCGCTTTCTCTTCGAATCTGCTCTGCATCTCCCGCTCAATGTAGTTTCTGTTAGCGAGCTTCGTCAGCGTGTCCAGCAGGGCCAGCTTTTCAAGCTCCTTGACGAGCAATGCATAGGCTGCCTGATTGCTGATATCGGTAAACAGCTCTATGCCGCCTGCAATGGTTCCGTCATTATCGGTTAGTGTTGTAACGCGAATCGAGACAGGCACTCTGTGCCCGTCTTTGTGGTGCATGTATACTTCAGCCTCGCGGGGTTGTCCATCGGCAATCGTCTCTGCGATAGGGCACATTCCCAGGCAGAGATTGTTGCCATCGCTGTCTATGTGGGTAAGGATATTATCAGAACAGGGCCTGCCGACAACCTCGGCGGCCGTGAATCCGGAGATGCGCTCGGCAGCCTTGTTCCAGTATGATATCACCCGGTTGCGGTCGACAAAGTAGAGGCCGTCGTGCAGGTTTTCGACGATCCGCTCATAAGAATCTTTTTCTATGCCCATAACAGTGTCCTGAATAATATTTCGAGAGTAGCCCGCCGGCATCCGGCTTACCGCTTCCACGTTACGTGATACACCCCCTCGCGGGGATTGCTGTATTTTATCCGAACGGGGGTGATCTCGATAATCCGGTAGTGAAATTCTTTCGGCACGTCCTCCATGCCGAAGCGCTTGAGAATTTTTTTTATGTTGATTTTTTCAAGCGCCTCCCGGAACTTTTTCGGGGTCTCCTTCCGGCTGTAGACGTTTGCCGTACCCCAGGCCTGCAGGCCCCGGCTGCCGAAAAAATCCTCCTCCGAATTGTAGGGCTCGGCGATTGAAAAGCAGACCCGCCTGTTTTGTTTCAGGTTTTTGAACTTGCCGCCGCCCTCGGAAAGAATGTAGAAGCTCAGACCGACCAGGCGGTACTCGAGCGGTGTGACGCGCGGCTGCGCGGCATCGGTAGTGCCCAGGTGCAGAACGTGATTGCACTTCAAAAACCGCTTTAAATCTTTTTCAAATCCGGCTGCCGAGCGGTACCGCTTTATGCGTATGCCTTCCATCTCGAAATACGGTTTGATCATGGCAGGGACCGGCTGCTGGTATACGGTGGCCATGCTGCTTCCTCCGTGATGATTTGCGGGATCGATTAAAACTGAATTATCGTCAATCGGCCGCTAAAGCAAGTTATTTTTTTATCCTGCCCCACCCTTGACTGATGCGCAGAGCGTCTTATTTTTTAAGTGAGAGAAAAAACAACTGCCTTGAAAGGAGGTGTTCATTATGGCAATAACTCTGTGGAAATCAAGAAAACCGTTCGACGGTATGCTGCGGCTGTTCGACGATTTGGATACCTGGTTCGACAATGATCTTTTTGCGCCTGCGCGTGAAGGCGTCTGGGCACCTGCGGTGGATATCGAGGAGAAAGACGGTTCGTATCTGGTAAAAGCCGATCTTCCGGGGCTGAAAAAGGATGATATCCATATTGAGCTGCATGACAGCTACCTGACACTGAAGGCCGAGCGCCACCATGAAAAAGAAGAGAATAAAGACAACCGACACTGGATCGAACGGAGCTACGGATCTTTTGAGCGAACACTGCGGGTACCGGAAGGTGTTACCGAAAAAGACATTACCGCGAAATACAATGACGGTGTTCTGGAGCTGAACATTCCGGCACCGAAGGCGGAAAAACCGAAAGCCATTGAAGTCAAGGTTGAATAGCCTGCCGGCAGCAGTGGCTGTGCGAACGGACGGGGGCCTCCAAGGCCCCCGTTTTTTGCTTTATAATAATTCACAGAGTGAAAACCCGATAAAATTTCATAACATCTTTTCAGCTTGTCGATTGCCCTGTCAGTGCTTCGTCGCTGAGGCTGCTCCTGATGAACATACGGTAAGCGGTTGACGCGCCATAACCCTGTTTTCACTGTCATTGCGAGCCGAAGGCGAAGCAATCTCCATGAACACCGCACCATGCTTACATGAAGCGGACAAGCTGTTATTTGACGGGATGTTTCTCTGTACTGTTCTGAGAAAGAAACCGGTCGGCCATATCCGGCCGGCCGGCTTCTTTCAGCATGTCACGGATATTTTGAAGAATACGAGGGTTCCGGGGCACGAGAGCGAGAACCCGGCGAAAATCAGCAAGCGCGGCATCATGTCGTCCGGTTTTCAGCAAAGCCCGTGCCCGGTTGAGATAGGCAACAGCATAGCGCGGGTTGCGTTCGATTGCGCGGCTGAAGCTTTCAGCAGCGCCTGAGAAGTCGCCGTGCCGGGCCTTCACGACACCGATATTGTTGCAGGCCATATAAAACGAGCGATCAGTTTCCAGTGCCCTGCGATAATATGCAAGAGCCTGCTCATCATTTGCACGCTTCTCATATGCAATGCCCAGGGTGTAGTAGGCATCGGCGCAATCCGGCTGCAGTCGAATTCCTTCCTTCAGATGAACCATCGCTTCCGCCAGCAGACCTTTTTCGACAAGCAGCCCACCCAGGTTTATATGTGCCAGGGCATAGTCCGGACTGATTTGAAGGGCCCGGCGCAGGTGCGCAATGCCCGCGTCAACCTGCCCCTGACGGCCCAGTTCCAGACCGAGCGCTGCATGGGCCAGGGCGTTGCGTGATGTCACCGCAATCGTATGGGTGAATATGTGCCGGTGGCTTTGCCAGTGGCGCAGCTGCACCGATGCGCACAGCGCTGCCGAGCACACAACCGCAGCATAGCAAAGAGCAATGATGGATCGCCGGACACGCCACAGACGCAACAGCTCCGCCCCGCCCCAGGCGATTGCGATAAACAGGCCGATGAGCGGCACATAGGTGAAACGGTCGGCCATTGCATGCGCGCCGGTCTGCACCAGGCCGATCACGGGCACCAGCGTGCCGGTAAACCAGCACAGGCCCACGAACAGGTACGGGCGCCTTCGAAACGACCAGACAGCAGCCACGCACAAAAACGCACACAGCACAAGTGAACCGCCTGCTTTCCAGGCCGGCAGGCCGTATCCCGGGTACGGATAAAAAACAGCCAAATGTGCCGGCCAGAATGTTTTTATGACGTAGGTGGCGTATGCCGTGAAAGCATTGATAATGCGCATCTCCAGCGGCGGCTGTCCGACAGCCGGCACCGGGTTCATCCGCAGGATTACAACGCATACTGCGGCGGAGAAAAAAATCAGCGGTATTTTTTCAGCAATAACCCTGAGCGTCATACGCCTGCTGCACGCCCCGCGGTAACCCAGCCGGCCAAGGGGCCAGTAGTCGAGCAGCAGCAGCACGAACGGCAGGGTTACCAGCATGGGCTTTGCCATAAGCCCCAGAATGAACAGACCGGCAAACGCCAGGTAGTATCTCGGGCCGGGATGCTTTGCATAGGATACATAGGCCGTCATTGTCAGCATCCAGAAAAACGTACTCAAAACGTCCTTGCGCGCGGTAATCCATGCTACGGGCTCAACGTGCAGGGGATGCAGGGCGAACAGTGCGGCCACAAACGCGCTGCGCCACAGAGCGCCGGTTGAGCGCGTCAGAAACAGAAACAAAAGGAGGGTGTTTGCCGTGTGCAGCAGCAGGTTTGTGAGGTGATACCCTCCGGGGTACAGTCCGTAGAGCCGGTAATCGAGCATTAAGGACAGCCAGGTCAGCGGAATCCAGGTTCCGGCATGCTCGTTGGTAAACGCCCAGAGGAGGCTCTGAGCATTCAGTCCGTTCTGAATTGCGGCATTTTCGGTAACGTAGTGATTATCGTCAAAGAAAACGAAGCCGAACCGGTGCACCTGCCAGTATACGGCAAAGACAGCAGCAGCCAGCACTGCACAGGCGAGAAGTTCTCTGCGAACACTGAACCGAATAGCCATATCTCAGCCCCGAAGCGGCATGCGCAATGTTTTTTTCTACTGCAGGGCGCGGTTCCCGGCCCTGCCGCGCAGGCAGAAAAGCATTACAACAAAAACAATGGCAAAAACAGCAAAGCCCGCTTTCAAAGATGCCGGACGATACAGAAAACAGACCTCGTGCCGGCCTGCAGGCAGCGCAACTCCCCGCATCACCCGGTTGACTTTCAGCAGAGGGACCTCCCTGCCGTCGACACGTGCTTTCCAGCCCGGATACCATGTGTCTGAAAAAACCAGAAGAGCTGCGGCATCAACCTCGACCGATACGGTTACCGCGGAAGCGCTGTAGTCCCTGCAGCTGACAGACCACGCAAGCCCTCCGGACGCACCTGCGGGAGGGGAAATCTGCAGGTCGATCAGAGGCTGTTCCGAGGCGGTAATGACTGCCGATCGCAGGGGGTCGAACGACGGGTCCATAAGCCTCCGAACAACAGCATCCTCGCTTTTTTCGACGCGTATGTCGGAAACACAAACAAACCGGGGCACCACCCCCGCATTTTTGTATATTTTAATGGGTCCGTCTTTTTCAAGAGCATATGACGGCAGATCGAGCGGATGCGGGCTGACAAGATATTTGACATTCAGAAGGCTCAGCAGGCGGCAGCACTCGGCAGGGGTAATCGGTGCTGCGGCATCCTCTGCGAAAAAGCGCTCAACAGGAGCAAAAAGAACGCTGTATCCCCGTATTCGCAGCGCAGCATACTCGTCGGCCGAGCAGATATGATGATACAGGTGCGTGTTGGGTACCAGGGACTCCTGCATAATGCGGTAGGTTTTGCGGAAGTCCCTGCGGTAGAGGTGCATAAAGCTCCTGCCGGTAGCCGTACGCCCGAGCGAATAAACCCGGAACAAATTTTCATCGCGGCTGAGAAACGCCGTTGTCGGATTCGGCTGGCCAACGACGCCTGCATCGACATGCGGGTCCGCCGGCTTGCCGACCAGCAGAAGGTCGGCATAAGTGATTACCGTAATCATAACAAGGGCCGCGACTCCCGGCCGGGTACTGCGGATTGACAGCCAGGTTGTCAGCGAGAACGCTCCCAGAAGCGCAGCTGCGATAAAGAGTCCTTTGTACATTTCATAAAACATCTCATTGTGAAACTGAAGCATGTACCGGTTTTGCGGATAAAATTTCATAAAAACGGTAAACAGCTCGTCCCTGCAAGCTGCAGCAACAAGCAGAATCGCCATCAGTATGAGCGCAGGCAGCACTTCATATTTCAGCAGCCGGCGGGTATTGTCTGAGGCCTTGAGACGGTTCTGGAACTGCATCGCACCTCTGCCGGCCATAACGGCAAGGGCAAAGTGTAAAAGAAACAGGTATTTGACCGGATACTGAATCATGCCCATGGCGGGCACAAGCCTGTACAGCAGCAGGTACAGAGGCGTATGGCTGCCGAAGCCCAGCAGAATACCCAGCAGCGCGAGCGAAGACAGGTACAGCTTCATGCTGTCCCGGCAGCGCAGCAGGTAAAACGCGACGAGCAAGAGGGGGGCTATGCCGATATATACGGTGTCGAGCCACAGCTGTCCGAACCACCTGGTGGCGGGGACGGTGCTTCCGAAAACATAGGGGATCAGCAGCTGCAGCAGTTCAGCGGGATGCATCGACCATCTGACGGCCTGCTGTATTTCAAGCCCCGCGCTGCGGTGCGACTGCTGAACGAACTCTGCAAACGGTATCAGCACCGGGCTCGCAAGCGCTACGCCGGCGGTCCAGGCGGTTATGAAGAAAAACCAGACTGTGCCGGGACGGGGCCGGCCGCTGCCGCGTTTCTGAAAGGAACAGAAAACCAGATAGAGCAACGAGCAGAGCAACACCGCAATAAAGCAGAACGACACATCACCTGCCAGCACCTGTAAACCGACCGCCGCGGCGGTCTGCGCCGCGCGTGTGACGCCCGGGCGCTGCACGAGCCTGTGTACGCTCAGCACTATCAGCGGCAGCCAGATTCCTGCAGTGAGAAAAGAAACATTGTCGTTTATCGACGTCATATAGCCGCCGAAAGCGAAAACCATTCCTGAAAACAGGGAAGCCGCCCTGCCTGTCCCCCAAGCCCGTGATAGAAGGAACATGAAAAAAGCGCCCAGGACATAGTGGCAGACAATGAACAGTTTAAATCCGGTCTGAAACGGCAGCACATAGTAGATCGCGCTGAGGGGGTACATGACGCAGCTTTGCAGGTTGGCGAGAAAGGGCACCCCGCAGGCATTATAGGGATTCCAGAGGGCAAGCATTCCGGAGCGAATCGATTCAGCTGCGAAAAAACGACGCGGATTGAAAAAAAGGTAATGATCGCGGGCGATGAAAACATCGGCAGAAAAAAGCGCGTCACCGTAGAAAACGGCAGCCATTGCACACAGGGCGGCAGCTGCCGGTGCTGCAGAGCCGGTGAGAAAAAGATTTATTTTATTCTGTGTCTCGCTCATAGAAATCACTCATTGCTGAACCAGGGGCCCGTGATGAGCGCTCTCGGTTTGAGAAAACGCACTGCCTCAGCGCAGCCAGTTCCTGAGCTTGTCGATTCCCGGCTTTGATCCGAACAGCATGCAGCAACGTGAGCATGCAGGATACGCCCCCTCTTTTTTGATCCGCCTGCGAAGGGACGTGAATGCCCGGCTGTTCCAGCAGGCTGAAAAGGACTGTTCCTGCAGGTTTGCAACCGGCGGCAAAAAGCACAGCGGGCTGAGAATAACATCCGCCGCAGGAGTGACCGTGACGTTCCGCCATGCTGCGGTGCATCTTCGGTAATACACAAAACGGCACGGCTCACTATAGTACAGGCGCGACTCATCAGGAGAGAGCTCGGGCTGCTGAAAGATTCTGAGACGGGTTCCCGCGCATGTCCTGCGAATGCTGCGTATCTGTCGCTGCACGGCATCCATGTCGATTTTAGCAATATCGACACCGCTGATATTTTCCGGATCAGCGGGCAGTTCGGCGCCGAAACGCCGGTTGTGCCGTTCGGTAATGGCATCGTCCCGGAACCAGAGATGATTGAAGGTAATGCTGTCAACCGGCATGCCCGATTCAACAAACCACGCAGCATAGTCTTCCAGTCCCTCATAGTTGCGATCCGTTACCGTGCAGGTCACCTGTATCGAAGGCATGGGTGTGCCTGCGCTTCTGCGGGCCTCGTCCAGGCGCCGAATGCCCTCGACCGCCTTGTCAAACGTTCCGGGTACTCCCCGTATTTCATCGTGAATGCATCCGAGAGCGTCAATCGAAACGGTAATGTCGATGAGCGGCCACGCTCTGCACAGGCGGGCAATCTCTTCGGCGCGGCCTGCCAGCAGTGTTCCGTTGGTCGTAATATGAACGGCAAGCCTGCGGCGGACCGCATGCTCAAGCAGCCCACAGAGGTCCTGATACAGCAGGGGCTCTGTTCCGGTCAGCAGAACCAGCGGCCTGGGTCTGAATGCTGCCAGGTCGTTCAGAAGAGCCGTCCAGTCATGAAACGTCATGCCGGACGATGCAGATCCGGCAACCGAGCGTACAAGCGGTGAGCCGTCAGCCCCCGCGCCTTGCGCGTTTCGCCTGCCGATATCGCACATGCTGCACTTCAGGTTGCAGCGGTCCGTAAGCACAAGACAAACCGATTTCGGCGGCAGGCTGTAGCCATTCAGAAAACGGTAGTCAAGGCCCGCGTATTCGAAGGCATGAACCATTTTATGCAGATACAGCCGCGCATAGCCCGGTCTGGTGAGCGTATTACGCACAAGATCAAACATTTTCACTGCCGCCACCCTGCAAAAGCGCCTGGTAAAGCGCTGCCCACCTGCCGGCGATTTTTTCCAGGCTGTAGTTGTTTTTTACGGATTCTCGCGCTGCTTGAGACAGTCTGGTCATCGTGCTCCGGTCCCTCAGCAGCCGGCTGAGGGCTGCAGCAAGATTGTCGGGGCTGTCGCGGTCGATCAGCAGACCGTTTGCATCGTTTTGTATGAGCTCATCATTTCCTGCAACCCGGGAAGCAACGACCGGTGTGCCGCACGCCATGGCCTCGAGCACGGCGTTTGAAAGACCTTCGTGCAGCGAGGGCATCACAAAAACATCTGCCGCCTGCAGGTACGGTATGACATCGTCGACATCTCCGGGCATGGTTACCAGACCAGTAAGTCCGTTGCATTCGACAAGGCGCTTCAGGCGTTTTTTCTCCGGTCCCGAGCCGAGAATATACAGCTGCACAGGCTCAGGCAGATCGAGCCGTGCAAACGCCCGGACAAGAAAATCGACCCCTTTTTCCCGAGCCAGGCGACCGGCATACAGAACAACTCTGCGGTTGTCGATGCCGAGCCGCCGCCGGCACTTTTCCCGGTCGGCAGGGGGCCGGTAGTGTGCGAGGTCGACGCTGTTGGGTATTTCTTCAATCCGGTCAGGCGGAAAGCCTGCTGAGTCAAGCTCGTGGCGCATGGTCCTGTTGACCGTGACAAGGCGATCGGCCTTGAAGGCGGCATGAAGAAACAGACGCCCCCAGGGGGTTCGGCGGTGCCGCTTGACATCTCCCCCCGCACCGCTTCCGGACAGGCTGATAAGTGTCGGTTTTGACAGAGCATTGCCGGTAACTACTGCCGTAGCGGAGCTGTACCCGACCTGGAAAGCATGCACCATGTCAAACGCCAGCGCATGGCGCTGCATATGGCTGCGCAGCGCGAGAAGGTACAGAAGGCCTCCTGCAACTTTTATCCGGGGTGAGATAAGCCTGATTACCCGGACACCCCGGATCCTTTCCTCGCGGCGCCACGATGATGAAAACCGGCTTGTTATAACGGTAACATCGATATCGTGCTGCTTCAGCGCCGCAGCCAGGTTCAGCGTCTTTTTTTCAAGCCCGCCGATAAACGGATAAAAATAGCGGATTACAAAATAGATTCGTGTCGTGACCGCTTTCCTCTTCGAGTGCGTGCTATTGATGGTGCCTGTCGTGTGCCTGCCGTCAGGCAGCGTTCTTCGTGATCAGGCAGGAGTTTCCACGGCCCGAGCATCGCCGAACCGCAATCGTCAACCCCAGTAACGACCAGAATGTCGGCTCAACAGCTACTGAGCTGAAGATAAACAGGCTGTTGATACAGAATCCGACGACAGCGGAGAAAACCGCACAGAAAAATATGCGCGTGGTGCCGTCGGTTTCATTTTTCATAACACCGAACAGCCAGAAAATAAATGTCGCCACAACCCACAGGTAGGCTGCAAGACCGAACAGCCCCTGACTGATGGCAATGTCGATATAATTATTGTGTGCCCGGTCAAGTATCCCGAAACTGTTACTCAGCCGGTTGAATTCAGCATTAAACGGCCGCAGTGCGAAGATCTGGCAGTCAGGGCCGTATCCGAAAAAAGGTCTTTTTTTTGCTGCCGCTATGCCTTTTTTCCACAAGTAGAGTCGCGTTCCTGATCCGGCGCCAGCTTCGAGATCGGCAAGCGATGCTATCTTTTCCTTCATCGTTTCATAGAACCCACGCTGCTGCGGGGTGGTCTTTGCAATACCATACCCGCCGGTTATCAGAATCAGCGTCAGGGCCGTGAAGAACAGCTTCTTTTTATTTCTGAAGCCGGAGCGCAGAAACGCCTTGTCGGCCATTGAAAAAAAGATTGCAAACGCCGCTGCGGCACCGAGCCAGCTTCCCCGGGAAAACGACAGCAGCAGAGCACCCGCTGCGCTCATACCGCCGCACAGGTAGAAAATCGTCTCGCCTCTCGAGGCGGCAGAAAAAAAAGCGGCGCAGAAAAGCGGCAGCACAAGCACCAGAAATTTACCGAGCTGGTTTGCATTACCGATGGTGCTGCCTATGCTGGAGAAGTTGTAAACAGAAATTGTGTGCTCGATCACTTCGAACCCCATATACTCTGCTACTGCGTATATGGAAATGATTGTTGACGATACAAGCAGCGCGCGGACAAGCGTGCGTGCCTGGTGCGCTGTCGTTACCAGCGCGGCGAAGGCGAACACGATAAGCGCATACGACGCTATGGCGAACACGCTTTCCTCACGAAAAAAATCACCGTTCAGACTTTTGCGAATCGAAACGGAAAAGATCGTCGAAACCACGGCTGATACGACATACAGACAGACAGGAAGCGTCACCGGGGTCCTGACGAGAGCGGGCATCTTCCTGCCTGCGGCATGAAGAGCAAGCGATGCAGCGCCGATAATGATAAGCAGCGCATATACGGACTCGATCTTCGGCTTGCAGTGATAGTCAAGCAGTGCCACGGGATTCACGATAAGCGGAATACCCGCCAGGAGGAACACAAGGCTTATACGCTGTACGGACTGCAGTACAGCACGGAGCATTACTGTATTGTTTTTTATAATACCGGCCACAGGTCTATTTATAAAAAAAACAGAGGCTGATAATCAACCTCTGTTTTTTATTAACGACAAAAAAGCTGTCAAACCGTTTGCTTAGGTTCCATTGGAGTATTTGGTGATACCTGAGGACCGGACCTCGATAAGGGAGCCGGTCAGGTCAGTGGGAACACCGCTCACCGTAAAAATGAAATAATACTCGTCGCCATTGATCCCGTCGCCATCTTCATCCCAGTCGTCATAGGCAATAAGGGAGATACCCTGCTGGTTGGCGGAGGGTTTCAGGGTTGCACCGTTACCGTTACAGATCCGCACCAGCTGTCCCCAGTCGTCGATAGTCTGCGGGAACAGATTTCCGGTGGAGTCGGCTGCAAAACCAGCAAGAGCGCCGCGGATCGACTCAACCGTACCGATGCCGGCTGCAACACGTGATTTGTTACGATAGGCAACAAAGTTGGGAACCGCGATGGCAGCCAGGATACCGATGATGGCGACAACGATCATCAGCTCAATCAGTGTAAAACCTTTTGAATCTTTCTGAATGCTTAACATGTCCTCTTTCCTCCTCTGATCGGTTAATGTTTTGAATAACACAGATCGTGTTTAATGAATGCCTCGGGGTACTGATGTTGTTTCGGTCATAACAAAGCATACTTTACCGTTTTTTTTTCAACCCCCGACCCGCAGCAGTCATTGTTGCAGAGGTAGAATTGCAACTGGTGTGCCAAAAAAACATTCAAAAAAACCAATTTAATTCCAACAGGTTAAAACGACAGTGACAACGCAATCAAAAAAACGTCCGAAAGAGTGACAATTTTTGTCACTTTTTGTGCCGCGATTTGTAACCGGCGCTTCCGGTACTGCCGATGCATCACATGAAGTGCTTATGCCGCTGCCGTACGAGCAGTCAAACAGAAAAAGGGCGGTGTCAGAGCGGGGCTTTCCAGAAGGCTGCCGTTATCCGCGAATCGCTTCAGACGCCCTCGGGAAGGTAAAACGAAAAAAGCGTTCCCTTGCCTGCGGTACTTTTAACGGACAGGGAGCCGCCGTGATCTTCGATAATTTTATATACAATGGACAGGCCGAGCCCGGTTCCTTTCTCCTTTTTTGAATAGAAGGGGTCAAAGATGGACTCAATATCCTGCTCAGCGATGCCGCAGCCGCTGTCTTGCACTTGAATTTCCACCCATTTCTGCGAATCCTCCGGCACCGCCCGGTCGTCCTGCTGCTGCGCCGCGATAAGCGGCCGGCTTTTCGTTGACTGCCTGAACGCCGATATGCTCACAGCGCCCGGTTCGCCCGTCATGGCCTGGGCTGCATTAATGATCATGTTCCAGAAAACCTGCTTGAGCTGCACCGGGTTGGCGATGACAAAGAGCGTCTGATCGATATCCGTATCGAGGGTACGCACATGCTGCGCTTCGGGGCTGTTGTGGAAAATCTCAACCACTTCATCGACTACCTGCTTCAGCCCGATTTTTTCGCGTTCGGCCGCACCGGGTTTTACAAACTGGGTGAAATTGGAAATAATCCGGCTCAGGTTTTCGCTTTCCCGTACAACGATGTCCATGAGTCGCCTGTCGGCATCGCTGAGGTCGAGATCCTTGCGAAGCACCTGCACCGACCCGCTGATGGAGGCCAGCGGATTTCGTATCTCGTGCGCGACACCTGCCGCCATGCGTCCGAGAGCTGCCAGGCGATCCATGCGCTGTATATAGTCCTGCATTTCTTTAAGGCTTGTCAGGTCCTGAAAGCTCAGGATGGTACCGATGGCCTCGCCGCTTTTGTCCCGCAGCACGGAAAGGGAGAATCCCAGGTGCATCGATTTGCCGTCAGGGCGCTCGAACGGTATCTCAAAGCGCGGCGTTTTTACAATCTTTCCGGAGCTGAGCTCGCTGTGCGCTGCATGGTGCTCCAGTGCCGGGAATACCGAAAAAACATTTTTCATGTACACCGCTTCGTGATGCATCCCGGTTATCTCCTGGGCTGCGGCATTGAACGTCATAATCCTGTTTTCATGGTCCAGCGTAATCATGCCGCTGTTGATGCTCTGTATGATGTTTTCATTCAGCGCCTCGAGGTTCTCCACATCTATCTGCGACTTGCGAAGCTGCAGGCGCGATTTTTTCGCCTGCTCGGCAATAAAGCTGCTCAAGAACGCAACAAGGTAAAACGCTGAAGCATTAACGATAATGGGGAAATACACCGGTGCGTTGCTGTAGCCGCTGGCCGGCGTAAGTCCCGCAGTCAGCGGCGCGATAAGACCGTAATGCTGCATGAGAATGAGCAGCGCATAGAGAAGACTGGATGCGGTTGCGGCAAGCATGCCGCCCTTGACATAGAGCAGTATGCTGGCCGATATGATGGATATGCTGTACATAAAGGAAAAAATACTGTTGATGCCGCCGGTTAGGAAAATCAGCACGGTGATGAGCACAACATCAACGATAATCTGGACTATGGCAAAAAGCCGCTGGCCGGTCACAAGGGGGAAAATCGACACGTACACGATCGTGAGAAGATAAATCGCCCCGGTCAGGGTGTAAATGGTAACGAGATAGGGGCTCAGGTAGGTGTCGCTTTTCTGAAGCTGAATAACCGCTGCAATACCGAGAAAAAAAGAGGCGACGATAACCCGGAAGAACATCAGCCACTGTACCTGGCCTTTCAGGTTATCGGCCGTATCACGCGCGTGCGGCTCAGTGTTCATGACAGCCCTTCGCGGCATAGCCAGGCGCCCCTCAGTGCTTGAAACGCTTTTCGTTTATGCCGAGCTTTTCCAGACGGTATCGCATCGACCTGAAGGACACGCCCAGCAGTTTGGCAGCAGCGGTAATCGATCCCGCCGACAGGCGCAGGGCCTCTTCAATATACCTGCGCTCGCAGTCTGCAACGATATCGTCAAGGCGAATCCCTTCAGGAGGAATGGCGTTGGTCTTCGGATCGGGCAGCCCCTCCCTCCCGTCGGTTTCGGTCCGGGCCAGCCCGATGCTCTCGGGGAGCATGATGTTGGTAGTGGCCAGGGCAACGCCGCGTTCGATAATGTTCTCCAGCTCCCGCACATTGCCGGGAAACCGGTAGTTCATCAGGCAGTCGAGCGCATATGACGAAATTTCGCGGATGTCTTTCTGCATTTCATGGGAGTATTTTTTCAGAAAGAAATCCGCCAGCAGGGGAATGTCGTCCCGGCGCTCGCGAAGCGGCGGTATGTATACATGAATTACGTTCAGCCGGTAGAAAAGGTCCTCCCGGAAAGCGCCTTCAAGCACCTTTTCCTCGAGATTTTTGTTGGTCGCCGAAATAATACGAACATCGGCGCGATTCTCTTCGGTGCCGCCGACCGGTATAAAGGTCTTTTCCTGAACAACCCGCAAAAGCTTTACCTGAAGATGCAGCGGCAGCTCCCCGACCTCGTCGAGAAACAGCGTGCCGCCGTGTGCCGCCTCGAGAAACCCCTTTTTGTCTTTGGCCGCACCGGTAAAGGCGCCCTTTTTGTAGCCGAACAGCTCACTCTCCAGCAGTGTGTCCGGAATGCCGCCGCAGTTTATGACCACAAAGGGGTTGTCCACGCGTGCGCTGTGATAGTGAATGGCGCGGGCGACCAGCTCCTTGCCGGTTCCCGACTCGCCGCTGATGAATACATTGCTTTTCGATGTGGAGGCCCGCTGGATAAGATCATAGACTTTTTTCATTGCAGTGCTTCGGCCGATCATGTTGAAGCTCGTTGCGGGCGGGGGTGCCTTCTGCGTGCCCTGCTGCTCCGAGCGCCGCTTGAGCGCCGCCTCAATTTTGTTCTTGATGTCTTCGACGTTAAACGGCTTGGTAATATAATCGTAGGCATCTTCCTGCATTGATTTTTTGGCCGTTTCAAAAGAGGCGAACGCCGTGATCATGATAAAAACGGTCCGGGGGGCAAACTCGCGCACACGGTGCAGGAGGCTGATGCCGTCGAGCCTGGGCATTTTGATGTCGGCGACGACGGCATCAAAATGCCGCTGCCGGCAGAGGCCGAGCGCTTCTTCGCCGTCGGATGCGCTCAGTACGTCATAGCCCTCGCGCTTGAGATAGATATCGAGCATCTCGCGGATTCCGGGCTCATCATCGACAATCAGTATGGCTGGCACGTCGGCCTCTCCTTTGCTGTAAGCGAAACTGTACTCCGTACGGCAGGCGGATGCTTCGGCAAAGATACATGCGGTTTTTTTGCAGAGAAGGGTTGCCGATACTACCGGCCGGTCTGGGAGTATACAATCGATCCGTCGACGATGGTGTAGCATGCCCTGCCGCGCACCTGCCATCCGTGGAAGGGAGTGTTTCGGCTTTTCGATCGAAAGCTGTTTTTATCAACGGTCCATTCAGCCTGCGGATCAAAAACGGTTAGGTCGGCCGCTGCTCCGCGCTGCAGCCGCCCTTTGTCGATGTTCAGTATCCGGGCCGGGTTCGCAGACATTGCTGCGATAAGCCGGGGCAGCGTCAGCACACTCTCCCGCACAAGCTGCAGCGAAAGCGGCAGCGCGGTTTCGAGACCGACAATACCGAACGCTGCTTTGTCGAACTCGACGTCTTTCTCCAGCGATGAGTGGGGGGCGTGGTCCGATGCAATGGCATCGATCGTCCCGTCACTCAGGCCGTCCTTAACGGCCTGAACATCCGCGGCACTCCTCAGGGGCGGATACATTTTCATTGCCGTATCGTATCCGGCAACGGACTCATCCGTCAGGGTGAAATAGTGCGGGGCTGTTTCCGCGCTAATCAGCACACCGCGCTTCTTTGACTCACGTATGATGCGGACAGCCCCGGCGGTGCTGACATGCGCGATATGGATGCCGCAGCCGCTCCACTCGGCAATCATGCTGTCCCTGGCAACCATGATGTCTTCGGCGCTTGAAGGAATGCCGTGCAGGCCGAGCTTCATGGCTGTTATCCCCTCATGCATGCAGCCGTCAGCCGACAGCTCGGGGTCCTGGCAATGGCTGATAACAGGCAGTGAAAAGCTGCGGGCATACTCGAGGCCCAGCCGCATCATGCGAGCGCTGGCAATGCACATTCCGTCATCCGATACGGCGATACAGCCGGCGTCTTTCAGGTCTCCCATTTCAGTCAGCACGGTTCCCTGCAGACCCATTGTTACCGCGCCTACCGGAAGGACGTGAACACAGGCCTTCTCCCGGGCTTTTTCCAGAATATATTTTGTGGTCGAAGCACTGTCGTTCACCGGGCAGGTATTGGCCATGCAGGCAACAGCGGTAAAGCCGCCCGCAGCGGCGGCGCCGGCACCGGTCTGAACGGTTTCTTTGTACTCAAAGCCGGGCTCGCGCAGATGAGTGTGCATATCGATAAGACCGGGTGCGACAACCATGTTTTCAGCATCGAGTATATCGGCGGGTTCTCCCCCGGGAAGTGAAATATTCGCAGCGATATCCTCTATGCGGCCCTCACGCACAAGCACGTCCAGCACTTCGTCCGTACCGGACTCGGGATCGATGACCCGGCCCTTTTGTATCAATAGTCTCATTTCGGTCATCCTGTTTATTTGCCGATCAGCAGGTACATGAGCGCCATTCTGACAGCAACGCCGTTTGTTACCTGGTCGATGATAACGGTATACGGACTGTCGAGGATTT
The DNA here is from genome assembly GCA_964518865.1 of uncultured Thermodesulfobacteriota bacterium. Lineage (GTDB taxonomy): Bacteria > Desulfobacterota > WTBG01 > CAIYCZ01 > CAIRTM01 > JANQGV01. Next base: position 7,408 of record CAZFIB010000034.1, on the reverse strand, counting down.
CCGGGGACAGTTCAACGCCGCGGTTAACCGGCCCGGGATGCATAATCAGGACGTCGCCGCGGGCTTCCTGAAGCTTTTCCCTGCTCAGGCCGAAAAAACGTGCATATTCCCGAATCGACGGAAAAAGCCCTCCCTGCTGCCGCTCCATCTGTATTCTGAGCATCATCACGACATCAGCGCCCCGGACAGCAGCGGAGATCTCCCTGACAACCGTGACGCCCATGTGTTCGATAAACAGCGGGATCATGGTTCCGGGGCCGCAGACGCAAACCTCAGCCCCCATTTTATTAAGCAGATGTATGTTCGACCGAGCAACCCGGCTGTGCGTAATATCGCCTATTATGGCGACTTTGAGTCCCTTCAGCCTGCCTTTGTGTTCGCGGATAGTGAAAGCATCCAGCAGTGCCTGGGTAGGGTGCTCGTGTGCGCCGTCTCCGGCGTTTATTATCGCAGACGGCAGACGCTGTGCCAGAAACGCCGGAGCGCCCGGACTTGCATGTCGTATGACGATAAGGTCGGGGTGCATCGCCTGCAGATTCCTGCCGGTATCCTCAAGGGACTCGCCCTTGACAACGCTGCTGCTGGATGTGGATATGTTGACAACGTCGGCGCTCAGGCGCTTGCCGGCAATTTCAAATGACGTGCGGGTCCGGGTGCTGGGTTCGTAAAAAAGATTGATAATTGTCTTGCCGCGCAGCGTCGGCACTTTTTTTATGTCGCGCGTGGAAACCTCTTTCATCGACACGGCCGTGTCGAGAATCAGGGAAATCTGTTCGGCCGAGCAGGACTCTATATCGAGCAGGTCTTTCCCCAGTGGCACCATATCACGCTTCTCCGGTAATCAGCACCTGGTCGGTGCCGTCATCTTCGGCAAGCAGCACTTCGATAAGCTCCCCGTGCAGTGCCGTTACGTTTTTTCCGACATAATTAGGCTGGATGGGCAGTTCCCGGTTGCCGCGGTCGATAAGCACGGCAAGTCTGATAGCCCGCGGCCGGCCCATATCGATAATGCTGTCCAGGGCTGCGCGTATGGTTCTGCCCGTATACAGCACGTCATCACACAAAATTATGAGCTTATCACGGACGGAAAAAGGAATTTCCGTTTTTTTCAGGACAGGCTGAGATGCTATCTCTGACAAATCATCACGGTACAGGTTGATGTCGAGTGCACCGACGGGAATGTCAACCCCTTCGAATTCCTTCAGCTTTGCAGTCAGGCGCTGTGCAATGGTTACGCCGCGGCGGCGTATGCCGATCAGGACAAAATCACCGGCCCCCCTGTTGCGCTCCCATATTTCATGAGCGATACGGTTGAGGGTCCGCTCGATGTCCTGTTCGTCCATAATGAGTTTCCGAGGCATCAGTACTCCAAAAAAAAGCCTCCCCTGCAGGTCGGGAAGGCTTTATGGGCGGCAGTCGTGAACATTGCAACGCATATACTATCCGGATATGCTCATGAGGAATTTCTGCATTTAAGTACCACATCATACGATGAACGGTCAAGGAAAATTAAACCGCTGCTGCGGCTGCGTGCGCGGCAGGAGGCCTCATTGACACCTGCCCGTGTTTGCCATACACTCATAGCGTTATTCAGCTTACAACGGCCCGGCCGGGAGAACAGTTCATAGGCTTCGGAAACTCTGCCATCGTGACAGTACACAACAACAGAAAATACACAGGAATTTGGCTGTCCATAGGTGTCGGGCTCTTTTCTTTCTGTGCCGTTGCCGTGACGCTCGACGATATCGGCTGGACCTGCGACGAGGTGTACTATTTCCTGTCGTCCGATATTCTGATGGAGTGGTTCGGCGGCCTTTGGGCGTCCTTTTTTAAAGGCGGCACGCGCCATATCCTGTCACAGAGCATTATCGACGGGTACTGGCTCTGGGACCCGACCCATAACCCGCACCCGCCGCTGTACAAGCTGCTTCCGGGCATAACCTGGATTCTGTTCCGCGACGTTCTGGGAGAACTGACCGCCTATAGAATTTCCTCCGCCCTGCTGTGCGGACTTATGATCTCGGTGCTGTTCTATACCGTGAATCGCCGCTACGGGGTATGGGCCGGCCTGTATGCCGGACTGTCGCTGCTGCTGATGCCCCGTTTTTTCGGTCATGCCCACATAGCTGCAACCGAGATGCCGCTCATGGTGCTGTGGTTCGCAACTACCCTGGCCTTCTGGTACGGGCTGTACAGTCTGCGCGGCTCACTTGTGCTGGGCCTGCTCTGGGGCTTCTGTCTGGCAACCAAGTTTACATCGCTGCTTGTGCCGGTGCCCCTGGCGCTGTGGTGCCTGCTGTTTCGAGAAAAAAAAGCTGTTCGAAACTTTCTGACGATGCTGCTTGTATCGCCGGCAGTCGCATTTTTGTGCAATCCCGGCTGGTGGCATCAGCCGCTGCAGAAAATTGCGCGCTATCTGGAAACAAGCACCAGCCGTGCAGATCACATACCGATACCGACCCTGTACTTCGACACGGTCTACTCCTTTTCGCCGCCGTGGACATACCCGCCGTTCATGACGGCCCTCACGATACCCGTCCCGGTGCTGGTGCTGTTTCTGGTCGGGGTGCTGTGCCTTGTAAAAAACAGGGCCCACAGGCCGTTTAATGTGCTGATGCTGCTGAGCGTACCCGTACTGCTGGGAATATGCATGCTGCCCGCGACACCGACTCATGACGGTATGCGCCAGTTTATTTTCATACTGCCGGGCATTGCCTACTGTGCCGGTATCGGCTTCCGGTATTGTGCGCGGGCAGCCGGTGCCGCCTGCCCGGCGCCTGCACTGAAAAAAACACTCCCCCCCGGCCTGTGCCTGCTGCTGCTGCTGTACTCTGCCGGCGAAACGGTGCGCATCCACCCGTTCGAGCTCTCATACTACAACCGCCTTATCGGCGGGCTCAGCGGCGCTTACCGCAGGGGTATGGAAGTCACCTACTGGTTCGACGCTATCACCGGGTCTGCCCGCGACACACTCAACAGACTGCCGCCGAACACGGTCCTGAGCATTTTCCCCATGGCATCCCATTATTTCGAGTTTCTTCAGCGCAAAGATGCCGTGCGCAGTGATCTGCGGTTCATAACACCAGACATCAAGGTTACCGGAACCGCATCGGACATTCGGCTGCGCTTTGAGCCCGAACGACCGGAGTACCTGCTGCTGCTCTCGCGATTCGGCACATTTACGGCATTTTACCGAAATCTGTTTCAGAACAGTAAACCTGTTTTTTCAATCCAAAAAGACGGCGTTCCACTGCTTATGCTGTACCGGTGGCGTGATGTCATCATTATACCCGGCAGGCGACTCGTGCTGCAGCCGGAAGACGGGAGAACATAGCCTATGAAGGTCCTCAATCTGTACTACAGCCTTACGGGAAACACGAAGAGCTATGCCGAAACGATCGAAGGCGTGCTGCGCGGGAGCGGCCACGCGTTCGATACGCTGCAGGCCGAAAAAACGCTGGTTGTCGATCTGCTTTCGTATGATTTCGTGTTCGCCGGTTCAGGAGTGTATCAGTGGCTGCCGGGAAAGCCGATGCTTGATTTTCTGCGCGAGACACGACGCCGCTACGCCGAGGCCGGGAATATCCTGCCGTGCGCCCCCCGGCTGCCGGGCAAAAAGGCCGTGATCTACTGCACCTACGCCGGGGTTCACACCGGTAATGCCGAAGCGGTTCCGGCGGTCAAGTTTACCGGCCAGCTTTTCGATCATCTCGGTTTTACTGTCATCGATGAGTGGTATTTTATCGGCGACTTCAGGCAGGAGTCGTTCGAGCACATGAACATTGGCGGCCGTTTCGGCGACATCACCGGCCGGCCCTCACGTCCTGAACTCGAAGAGGCGGCGCAGCGGATAAAAGCGGTGATAACGGTGTAACGATGCTGTCCGGCGGGCTGCCCGGCATCGTGCAACAGCCCCGTGTATAAAAAGATCATTGCCTGCGACGCCCCGCTGCGGCAACCACCAAAAGCGCAAGAGCGGACAGCGCCGACGTTACAAGGCCGGCATAAAAACTGCGCGGCTGGTATTTGAATACCACGGTATGCCGGCCGGGCTTTTCAAGCACAACCGCCATGAACGCGTGATTGGCTCGGAGCACCTTTTTTTCCGTGTCATCGACAAAGGCCCTCCAGCCCGCATCCCAAACCTCTGAGAACACCAGAATGCGCGGCCGGGCATGCACCGCGGTAAGGGTCACTCTGCCGGGGGCGTGATGTTCGATGCGGCACAGGTCGTCATCAGTGGCGTCTTTTGAGAACTGCACGCTGTCCTGCGTGTACAAAAGCACATCGCGCCGTGGATTGAATGCCGGAGAGCCCAGCATGCTCCCGGCATCCGACGCTTTCGGTGCGTGCCCCTGCGAAACCAGAAATGCACGGGGCAGGCAGCATGTGTTACGGTACAGCGCGAAGGCAGACCCGTCTGTTTCCACCCGCTCGAAACGGGGCGGAGCCAGCGAAGCATGCCGGGGAGCGATGATATACTTAACGTTCAGAAAGTCGAGCCATGCGGATGAGAGCGGCGGTTTCCAGTGCATGGTGTGAAAAACAGGATGAGGAGGAAACGGAGTAACCGAGGCCAGAAACTCGAAAAAAGCACGCTTCCCGACCGCGTCATACCCGGTTACCATCGGAACGGGAAAGAAAAGATTGGTGTTCGGAAAAAGATAGCCCGGTGCAAGTGAAGCCGCCCGGTACGGCGTCGAATCCCGCTCAAGCGCATCGAGAACGGGTGTTGCTATCCGCGCTGTCCGGACCGGGGCGGCCGGAATATACTTCCATGAAAAAATGAGAAGCTCGGCAAGGATTGCCCCGAGCACGCATAGCCGCAGAGCGTATTTTCTCGTGAGGCACAGCGGAACAAGCACGATGAAGCCGATGCCCGCGGGCAGCACCTGTTCTGTCAAAACGGTGCTGTAGTGCAGCTGTTCAAGCGGCCGGGCCCCGAGGGCGATCTGGGCTGCAAACGCCCCCGTAACACAGAAGCTGAAAAGCCCGACGCGCAGTACATACGCACCACGGCCGATACCGCGTCCCTGCAGCAGCGTATCGATGCCGCAGGCTGACAGGGCGGACAGAAAAAAAGCAGCCCCCATCAGCATTCGCTTGTGATCGATGCCTGCGAGCGCTTTTATCCTCAACAGCAGATCGACACCCGGCACTTTGAATGCCATGACCAGGCAGAGCAGCCCAAGAACGGCGAAAATGACGGTCTCTCTTTTTTTCTGCAGAAACCCCATCGCGCAGAACAGACCTCCGAGTCCGATAAATCCGCCCGCTATCTCATTGAAATTTACGGGCCCGCACCAGTTCCGATCGAGCGGGGTGCCGAAAATCTTGGGCCACAGCAGCCCGAAGAGCCCCTCCCAGTCCTGTATTTGAAAAGAAAAATAGGCGCTGTCGCTTCCGGAGACGAGGGGCCGCAGTAAAAGTGCCGTAGACTCCCTGAGGTAGCCGAGCAGGGGGAATACCTGAAAGCCGGCAAGGAAGACGCCCAGGGCGCAGGCACAGCACAAGGCTCCCAGCGTTTTCAGCAGCCGGCCGGGAGAGCGCACGCCGACCCAGGCCGCGCTGAAACAGCCGAGAAGCAGACCCGACTGAACCACGCTGACCGGGTGCCCGCCGAGCAGCTGAGCGGCTATCACAGCCGCGGCACCGCAAAAAGAAACAGCCCGTCGTGTCCGCAGAGCATGCAGCCACAGGCAGAAAAGAATCGGCATCAAAACAGATACGTTTGTATGCGGGTGGTTGAGCCAGACCATGGTGAAGCCCGAAAACGTGAAAAGAAGGCCCCCGGCAAGACAGCTGAACCATGACAGGGAAAACTGTCGCAGGAAAAAAAACATACCGAGCTGACAGCACACCAGTTTCAGAAGCGCCTTGCATAGAAACGGATGCGGCAGGCAGCGGGCCGCAACGGAGAAGGGATAAAAAACGGCTGACTGTCCGTTTGCCAGGAACGGCTCGCCGCAGCCATTGTAGGGGTTCCAGAGCGGTACGCTGCCGCTGTTGAGCATGCGCCGGGCAAACATCTCCCACGGAACGAACTGGCTTGTCACATCCCCCAGAAGAGGATTTTGTATTCCGGCATCACCGTGCATTTCTTTCCAGGGGGAATATGCATGCAGGCCGTCAAGGCAGGATAGATCATTGCCCGGCAGGAGCGCCTCTGAAAAAAGCACCGCGGCAGCCGCCGACACGCACAGGATATTTGCAATTACATAGACACTTTTTTTGCGCTGAAGCAGGCAGGCGGGCGATCGACTTTTTTCACCGGGAAAAGACAACAAAAAGGGTTACCCCTGATCAAGTATGCGTATGAGAGAGGCTGTTTTCTGCCGGGCATCATCGAGAAAAACGCGCAGGTTGCTGCTGTGGTTGGCAAAAATACCGGCCTTGCCGCCGTTGGTCACTATGAGCGGCTCGAAGCAGGTCTCCTCGAGCGAGGCTATGATGGCTGCTGCGATAACCCGGGCGTTTTTATCCTGCAGAACCTGGTCGAAATCACCCTTCAACGACTGAAACATATGATAGAGGGCATAGCCAACGCCCTGAGCGTAATAAAAATTATCGTCGATTTCATGCCAGGGTATCGGCGATGACTGCGGCAGATTGTCCCGGTCATCACCGGCGACAACATGCTTGCGTGATGCGTTCAAAAGACGGGTGTTGATTCCTCCCAGCAGCGAGACATACTGCTCGAGCAGCTGGATGAGGTTGTCGCTCCGGGGGTAAAATCTGGCGGTTTTGAACTCGATCCGCTGTGAGTATTTGTGCAGGGCCGTAATGCCCTCCTTGTACTTGCCCTCAGCGCTGGGCATAATCCACTTGCGGGGGTCGTTGCTGAAGCAGGTGAAGGCCTTGTCGCAATCGGCGTCTATAGTGTCCGTGGTGCGCTGACGCGAAAGGTTGTCCCGTAAAATTCTGGCACTGTACCGGACAACCTCAAGAACGCCGAGCTGGAAGTTGGGCTTGTTGTCAAGCAGCCGCGTGGGGGAGAGCAGCATGTCGTTCGGAAGCCATCCGCCGGGACCGCGCAGCTCGTGCTCAAGAAGCCTGGCTGCAGTTTCAGTGTAGAGTACGCCGGGCGGTTTTGCAGGGTTCGCCGTTACCGGGAAAAAGTCGGGTTTTTCGGAAACATAGACAAGGTTTATGACAACCAGCAGAACAACGACCGCGGCTGCCAGGCCTGTCATGATTACGGCGCGCTTTCCCTGTAGACTGATCATAGTGATAGTCACCCATTGTGAACTGTTTTAACGCAGCTCAGGCATGCTGCCTGAACTGCTCATACCGATGTATCTTCCTGTACAGTCCCCTAACCGAAAAAACCTCTCTTGTCAAGCATATCGTAGCGGCCAAAATCCACCGCCTCATTTCACAGGCGCACTATTTGCAAGCCACCGGAGTT
>CAZFIB010000033.1:0-43393 GCA_964518865.1 uncultured Thermodesulfobacteriota bacterium | reverse complement strand
ACCCGAAAGGATACACCACCTTTCTTCTCAAACACAACTTTCAGTTATAACTCATCGCTGCCTTGCACGTTCAAATTCGGTACGCACTCCGCGTGCCGCAGCTTCCGCCGTATCCGACCCGGACTGGCATGTGCCGGAGGAACGCTTTCAGCAGATATACCGGTTGTCGGGCGGCCGCGGTCAGCCGGCTGCAGGATCAGAACAGTACATATCATCACCCGGACCCGAAAACGAACCTGAACGCGAAAAAAATCTTTGAGGGTTTCCGGTAAACATCTCCGGGCGGCAGGTCTGACGACCTCCTGCCATGATTCCTATCCATGCTCAACGGCTATCTTGCTTTACTTCTGCATGCCCACCTGCCGTTTGTACGGCACCCCGAGCATGCATCGTTTCTGGAGGAGGGCTGGCTGTATGAGGCAATTATCGAATGCTACCTTCCGCTGCTTGAGATGCTCAGGCGCCTCGAAGATGATCGTGTCGATTACCGGCTGACGATTTCCCTGTCGCCGCCTCTTTTGACGATGCTGAGCGATCAGCTTCTGCAGAACCGTTTTGTCGACAGAATCAGCACCCTTATCGACCTCGCGGGCAGAGAAGCGTTGCGCACCCGTTCCGATCGGCAGTTTCATCGGCTTGCCGCGTGGTACCGCAGGCTTTTTACGCACCTGCACGACCTTTATGAAAACACCTACAGGCGTGATCTGGTTTCCGCTTTTAAAACGCTGGTGGAGCGCGGCAGACTGGAACTTATCACCAGCTGTGCCACGCATGCCTATCTGCCTCTTCTGGGCGGGAACAGGGCTGCCATGAGAGCTCAGATAACGACCGGCATGCAGTGCTATGCAGGTTTTTTCGGATCAACGCCACAGGGGCTGTGGCTGCCGGAGTGCGGCTATGACCGGGATGTCGACGGTGCGCTGCAGGCTGCCGGCATACGCTATACCGTACTGGAAAATCACGGCGTTTTGCATGCCCGGCCCCGCCCGCGGTTCGGCGTGTTCGCGCCTGTAAGCTGCCCTTCGGGGGTTGCGGCGTTTGCCCGCGACACTGATTCGTCCAAGCAGGTGTGGAGCGCCCACGGAGGCTATCCCGGGGATCATGACTATCGCGAGTTTTACCGCGATATCGGCTATGATTGTGATTATGACTATATCAGGCCGTACCTGCCGGGGGACGGGATCAGAAGCCACACCGGCATCAAATATTACCGGATTACCGGGACAGAGGATAAAAAACCGTATGATCCCGACAGTGCCCGCAGAAAAGCTGCCAGGCATGCCGAGCATTTCATGTCATCACGACGGCGGCAGGCCGAACAGCTTTTCTCACTTCTGGGGAGGCCGCCGGTCATTACGGCTCCTTTTGATGCCGAGCTGTTCGGCCACTGGTGGTTTGAAGGTCCGGTGTGGCTTGAACAGGTTATCAGACTGGCAGCGGCCTCTGATGGTCTGCAGCTCACAACCCTTTCGGAATGCCTCTCGCGTGAGCAGCGCCTGCAGCCGGTCACTCCCTCGCCTTCAAGCTGGGGGTGGCAGGGATACAGCGAATCATGGCTCAACGGGCGCAATGACTGGATTTATCCCCTGCTGCATGAGGAGGCCGACAGAATGGCCGAGCTCGCCCGAAAGCACAGGGTGGCGGCAGGTCTTGTGAAACGGGCGCTTAACCAGGCGGCCCGGGAGCTGCTGCTCGCGCAGAGCAGCGACTGGGCGTTCATCATGACGACCGGCACCGCATCCGGCTATGCTGAAGAGCGCACGCGCTCACATCTTGCAAACTTTTCACAGCTGTGCAATCAGGTGGCCGGCGGGGCTGTAGACGAAGACGTTCTTTCAGTGCTTGAGGGAAGAAACACTATTTTCCCCGATATGGATTATCGCGTTTTTACAGATTAATTGTGGTTGCCGTAACAAACTGCCGAAAACCTCTCAACTGGTGCGTTGCTGCCTCTTTTTTCCATAACGCTGCGTGACATACAAAGCATTCTGAACAACAGCCTCCGGTTCATCAAGCACCTCAAGTGAAACGGTTACCTCCGGCACATGCCGGTAAAGCGCATCGAAAACGGCATCCGCATCTATCGTCCCCCTGCCGAGCGGCAGATGCTCATCGCGCTCGCCGTTGTTGTCATGCAGGTGCACGTGCATCAGACTGCCTCCCATGCGGCGAATCCACTCGGAAGGCGGGATTGACGAGCACAGATTCGCATGGCCCACATCGAGACACAGTCCGAAATAGCGGTTGTCTACACGCCGGGCAAGCTCGATCATGGCATCGGGCTGTTCCTCGGCAATATTTTCAAGCACGACCCGCACCCCCAGAACAGCATAGCGGTCGATTTCAGCCTGCCAGAACGCGGCAGCCGGATCAAGCCACTGATCGGTAAGCCCGAACCGGACCAGAATATCGGAGCAGCCCGTGTGCAGCACAAGCGTATCGGGCCGCAGATCGGCGACCATGTGATACACCAGGTCCATGCGCCGCCGCACCGCCTCTTTCAGCAGGCAGTCGCGGCTGCCGAAGTCGATACCCGCATAGGGACCGTGAATTGCAAGCCGGCCGGGAAGATGCTCTTTCAGGCGCCGGTGCTCCCTGACAACCTCCTCCCAGTCATGCGATGACACGACACCGCGCCGGTCGTAATTCTGCAGTTCAAAGCCGTCGACGGCATCCCTGACAAAAGGAACAAACCGCTCCTCTCCGGGCTCCCCGTAGGCGCATATCAAAAAATCCATCTTGTTCTCCCGTTCTGCTTATAAGGGGTGTTCCTGATGACAGCATTGTACACCGAATGCTTACTGAAGAGAACCCCGATAAAATACTTCATAGTGGAATAGCCTTTTAATGCACGGAAGCTTTTCGTGTTTTAAATCAGTTGACTTTACTTCAGGGACAAGGAATGGTCCTTTACCGACTGTCTGAGCTTTTGTGTCATGCATGAACGTAAAATCCGCAGCGCATTGACCAGGGACCCGCATTTCAGGCAGGCAGGTTTCAAACCGCTGCTTGCCTGACACTATATGTCGGCGTGCCCGCCACGTCATTGCCCCCTTTTTTGTTTGACACCCCAGGACGTATATTTTAAACTCTTCTTTCTGCTGTACCGGTATAACTTTTTTAAGATGAAGGAGCACTCACCATGGCACGAATCTATAATTTTTCCGCCGGACCCGCTACGCTGCCCGTGGAAACACTCGAAGAGGCGGCCGCCAAGCTCGTCGACTATGAAAACTCGGGCATGTCCCTGATTGAAATGAGCCACCGGGGCAAAATATACGACAGCGTACACAATGAAACCATAGCCCTGACGCGAGAGCTGCTTGCCGTACCCGAAAGCCACCACATACTGCTGCTGCACGGCGGTGCCACGCTGCAGTTCGGAATGATACCGCTGGCCTTTCTGCCCGAAGGCCGAAGCGCGGACTATGTCCTGACCGGCTCATGGTCCAAAAAGGCCTATAACGACGGCAAGGCTGTCGGAAACACAGCCGTTCCCTGGGACGGCAAGGATGAAAACTACATGCGCATTCCCTCGCAGGACGAGCTTCAGCTCGACCCGGGCGCAGCCTATGTTCACATCTGCTCAAATGAAACCATCGGCGGAATACAGTGGCCCGCTTTTCCTGATACCGGGGATGTGCCGCTGATCGCCGACATGTCCTCTGAAATCCTTTCGCGGCCGCTGTCGTGGGATACAATCGATATGGCCTATGCCGGATCGCAGAAGAACCTTGCACCGGCCGGTATGGCGCTTGTCATTATAAGCGACCGCCTTGTGCAGACAGCCCGCCGCGATTTGCCCGCCTATCTGCGCTACGACCAGCACGTGGACGGTAATTCCCTGTACAACACGCCGCCCTCGTTTGTAATCTGGATGACGGGCCTTACCATGAAGTGGATACAATCGATCGGCGGCATGCCTGAAATCGAGCGCCGCCGCGACGAAAAGTCCGCTCTGCTCTACGGTCTCATCGATTCCAGCAACGGATACTACCGCAACCCTACCGATACGGCAAGCCGATCTCCGATGAACATCGTCTGGCGGCTGCAGAGCGAAGAGCTGGAGAAAAAATTTCTCGCTGAAGCGCAGGATGAGGGCCTGAGCGGACTCAAGGGCCACCGCTCGGTCGGAGGCTGCCGCGCCTCGGTATACAATGCCATGCCGCTGGAGGGCGTAAAAGCACTTGCCGAGTTCATGAAGCATTTCATGGACAGAAACGGCTAGTGTATTTTTCCTAATAAGCTTTATTGAATACAACAGCGTCATTGCGAACAAAGTGACGCAATCTCCCCGCACACCGCATCATACCCGGTGAGATTGCCTCCATCCTCCGTAGCAACAAAGCTACTGCGGAGGGCGGGGCGTCATCCCGCATTCGCGGGATTCCTCGCAATGACGGTTTTCATTATTACCCACATACATATGTTCATTGCATGAATATCCCCGTCCCTGCCCGGAGCCAATGCTCGCAATGACGGGTTGCATGCTCAGTGAACTTTTATGTATTGAAAAACAAAAGAGCCGTGGTGAATAATACATTGGTGAAGGCAAGGCAGAACTTTCCGGGGCTCTGCCTTTCTCGTAGCAGGCTGAATGCAACCGAAAGGAATATCAGACATGGCACTCAAACACATGACCCTTTTTTGGCTGGCTGTTCTCTTTACCGTTGCTGTCGGCTGCGCGCACCGTGAAGCACGCGTTTCACAGGATGAACTTGCCGCTGCCGTTAAAAAAACCATTAAAGACAACCCCGAAATAATTTTTGAGGTGATCAGAGAAAACAAGACATCCCTTGTTTCGATTATCGACGAGGCTGTCCGGGAGCGCAAGGAGCAGGAAGAGCGCGAGCGTATGGCCAGGGAACTGAAAAAGCCCCATGAGCCGGAGCTGCAGCCCGACCGTCCGCGGTTCGGGGCTCCTGACCCGTATATTCTGATTATTGAATATTCCGATTTTTTATGCAGCTACTGCCGCAAGGGCTCCGAGACCGTCAAGGAGCTGATGGAGCTGTACCCGGAAAAAATCGGCCTCGTGTTCAAGCACTATGCCACAAGCGATCTTTCGAAGAAGGCTGCGATGTATTTCGAGGCCATCGCACGCCAGTCTCCGCAGGAGGCTCTGCGCTTTCATGATATGCTGTTCGAAGATCAGGAGCAGCTTGAAGAAGCAAAGGAGGCGTTTCTTGAAAGAACCGCCCGCAAGGTTGCTGTGGATTTTGAACGCCTCATGAGGGATATTAACAACAACCCGGCTCTTGCCAAACTGATCGAGCATGATGTCGCTGAGGCCCGCTCTCTGGGATTCAGAGGACGGCCCTCTTTTCTGGTGAACGGCATCAGGCTTTTCGGGGCAATGCCGCTTGAAAAATTTGAGAGCGTTATCGAGCTGATCGAGCAGGATGACAGCTGACGGCAGGCTGTTGAAGAACGCCCATCTGCTGCGTTGCGCTCAGCACTGTTCACTGCGACGTACAAACAGGTGCGCCTCTCGCAGATCCCGATCAAGTGTGTCGGGGATTCCTCATGATATCGCGCGCTCCCGCAGAGCGGGATTTCGCTTCGCTCAGCTTGCCAAACAATCCGAGCATTTTTGAACAGCCTGCAAAAAAGACTTTATCAGCAACCTGTAGGCAAAAAAAATTCTGACCGGCTGCCGCCGCCACGTTTAAGCAGCTTGTGAGTTACTCGACATCATCCAGCGGGGGTGCATATGAGCGCGTTTTACCTACCGCAGCATAATCACCCCTGAATGTCGTAATATCGACCCCGAACAGTAAAAGCGGCTCCGCGGCGGAGAGTTTTTCAGTCCGGCTTTGTCCGATAAGCTCCTCGTTAATGCTGACACTGACGATATCGCCGACAAAGTTGGACTGGTGATCATTCGGCCGAAGGACCCGGTCGAGCCTGCACTCAAAGTGCTGAAAGCACTCCTCGATGCGGGGCGGCCGGACATGCAGCGACGGTATTTCCGTCAGACCGGCTTTGCCGAGCTCGTTAATGCCCTCGGAATACATGAGACCGGTCTGGGCTGCCTGCTCCATGACGCGGTACGGCACATAATTGATGACGAACTCTCCGGTTGCCTCTATGTTGGCGGCGGTGTGCCACATGCTCGCCGAGCACAGCAGCATCTGGGGCTTGTCCTTATCGTTGCTGAAAGGCAGCACCAGCCCGAAGGGGGCGGCATTGACCCGCCCCTGCTGATCGAGGGTGGTAACGATAGTAACGGGAAAGGGAATGACGACCTCGTTGAGGTGCCACATAAGATCAAGCGTTACCTCTTTTTTCATGGTTAGCGCTCCTTGCTCTCCGGCTTGTTTTATTCTATCATACCGCTGAGCTCCCGGCCCCATTCGGCAACCCTCTGCCAGTCGGTCCAGTCTCCGCCCGGCATCAGAAAGCGCAGCATAAGCCAGTCTCTGGCGACGAGAATGCTGTAGTCGATCGAACCGGCAAACGCCTTGATATCAAGGGGCTCGATCTCGGGGAACTCTTCATACATGGGATCGATGTAATACTCCTGAACCATCTCCGCGGCATTCGGTATGCTTTTCATGCCGAGCAGTGCATTGACGCAGTAATAGGCAACCGACTTGACCGCCAGAACGCTCTGATAGCTTTCCAGAAATGCAAGAGCATCGTCGTGCCAGTGTTCGATATAAATACAGCTGCCCAGAATGACGGCATCATAATATGCCAGGTCCGCCTCGGTGATATCCTTTGCAAAGCGGACATCTACCTGCATCCCGGCGGTGCACAGAACCTCCGCCAGCACCGCACCTATTTTAAACGTTCTGCCGTAATTGGTCGCGACGGCAACCAGCACCATCGTGCCGTCGGTATTGTCCTCGCCGCAGCCGGTCTCAACGATATCGTCAGGCAGGCCCCGCTTGGCGTGCGCCGTACCGGGAGCAGCAGCCAGCATTACGGCGGCTGCCGCCAGGCACGCAACCGCAGCTTTAAAAACCACTATACGTCTTTTCATAACAGTATCCCTCCTTTTTGTTTACTCATTACTGCCAGGTCTGCCTGCCTTGCTCGCCTTCACCGGCAAGCGCCTCCAGCAGCCGCTCGCACTCTTCGCGCCGCTCCTCGCACTCACCCATCGAGGCAACCAGACTGTTGATAAACAATATGACCGCGCGTGAAAAATCGGGCTCGTCAAAGTAGCCGGGCAGATTTTTCAGGGCATAATACACCCTGTTGTCTATCTCGTTATCAAGATCGAACTCAATGCGCATATCTTTTTTTTTCATACCGGTACCTTTCGCAAGCATGGACGGTTGTGTGTATTGTATGGTGTATGGAACGGGCGGTCAACTGCTGATTTGCGATGCAAACCGCCGGCCGGCCGCATATGCCTGCTGCAGCAGCTCGGGATGGTTTTTTACTACCCCCCGGCCGTGATGCTTTCCGCGCGTTCCGGAAACAACCAGCACATCCGATGTCTCAACACCGTGCAGCTTGAGCAGGATGACCATCTGCTCGACCACCGGGTCATAGGCGGCGGGATTGGGCCACATCCATGAGCAGACCACCACAGATTTTTTGCCGGGCGGCATTTTCCTTGTCAGATACGGGTTTGAAAGACAGTCCCACCGGTCCATAAAATTGGCCATTATGCCGTTTTCCCGTGCCGTGTAGATCGGAAAGCCCGTGATAATGCCGTCCGCAGCGTACATGCGCGCATACAGATCCTCTGTCATGTCATCCCGCAGCGTACAGATTGTGGAAACATCTCCTTTGCGGCAGGCGCGGCATCCCGTGCAGGGCTTAATTTCGCAGTCTGAAAGATATACTTTCTGCACCCCGGCGCCGCAGTCTTTGCAGCCACGCAAAAGCTCGTCGATAACGATATCGGTGTTGCCGCCCTTTCGTGCGCTGGCATTCAGCGCCAGAATCGTTTTTCCCTCAGCCTGCACCGTCTCCGGCGCCTGCTCTGAAGACCAGCACAGCATCCTGACCGGCTCGTCTCCCGGAGCGATTTCCTCCTGGGCGCGCGACTGTGCCATATCCGCCTTGATACGCTCAGGCTCTCTGACCCGAAGAATCAGCGGCTCGTAGCCCCCCGGCAGCACCTCGTACACCGAGCGCCAGAATATATCGGATGTTATGGCGCCGCTGTCCTCATATGCCGCAATCTTCTCGGTGTTATACACGAGACGGTCTTTCCACCGGCTCCGGATCACTTCCGGAAAAACAGCGCACAGCTGATCAAGCTTTTCACCGAGACCTTCCTGCCAGGTAAACGTTTTCATGCCTTCCTCCTCCCTCTATTCAACGATCAGTGAATAGGCAGCCGGATACGGCGCATCTCCCTCTGAGAGCCGGATGTAGACGTACCACTCCCCCGGGGCCAGCAGTGCCGGCAGACGGCAGTCAATACTGTCACGTGGAAACGCTGCATTGTCGTCCATCACCGCTGGGCTGCGCCTGAGCGTAGTATGGCCTATCACCGCCGGGCGCGTAATAAGTATCGTCGGGGATTCTGTGAACCGCTCAATGCCCGGCACATCCGATGCGCTGATGCCGACGGTCGAGCCGGGAGTTGCGCGTACGGTTCGGCGTTCAGCTGAAAAGCTGCCCACGCGCGTGCGCCAGGTGTTGAGCAGCGGCAGGGTGAGCCCCCAGATGTACTCGTTCGTGTACCAGAACGTGGCGTCGTCTGCAGGGTCGATTGACAGAGCGCTGTAATCGCCCCAGCGGTTATAGCCGGTCTGTGATGCACGGCCCTCCCAGAGCGAGGCCTCCGGCCTGAGTGTGCCCGGCGGGTCTTCCTCAAGGCGCACGGCATAGCGTATCGAGGGATAGCGCAGCCTGCTCGAGACGCTGTAGCCCAGGGCTATGGTTCCGCTGCCGTCCATGGCTATGCTGCCCATCCAGCGATGGTGAAGGTCCGGTGAATGCGTACCTTCCTGATACAAAGACCAGGGCTGCTCCCCGTTTTTACGCAGCTCGAACCAGCGGATGCCGGCCCGTCCGAGGCAGCGCTTGACGCGCTCGGTCACATCAACGGTAAAGTTTCCCAGAAGGGTTTCATGCGTGCCGAAATTCCGGTAGACCAGGCGCCACATGGGCCACTCGCCGATCATGTCAAGCCGCCGGAAGGTGCCCCGCTGGGGAATAGCGGTAAAGCTGAAGTAGTAATTGAACGGCTCGGTTATGATATCTCCGGCATGAGTGAATGTCGAGGATTCCGGTTCGGTGAAGTCGGCGAAAAATTCCCAGATTTCAAGGCGGTCTTCCCCGGGGAAGCCCTCCGCGGGCCAGAATGTATCATCCATAACCGTGTAAAAGTAATTCGGGGTACCGTCCGGCGGAGGGGTTTCGCCGTCCAGATCGCAGGGAAGCATGAAGTTGCGTTCAACCGTAAATTTAATATAGGCGGCCTCCTCACCGGCAAGCATACTGTGGCGGTCAAAGGCCCAGACCCCGACAGTGTAGGCTCCCTCCTCTTCTTCACTCATGTCTGAAGTCGCTTTTTTCTTTTCTTCGGCCTCCAGCGCCGGATCGACATCATTCGTGGAGAGGTAGTAGGCATCCGGCCAGACCGCATACTTGGGATAGTCAGGGAAGTATTCATTCACATCATAGCAGTAGGTATAATAGCTGCCGGACGGATCCGGCGTCCGGGACAGGGCGATGCAGAGTGAAAACGGCGGCTCCGGCTCCCCGAAGTCGTTCCAGCTGGGGATCGCAAACTGGCTGAGCAGCCAGCGGTCGGCAAGGTGATCATACAGCACGATAGGGTCGCCGTAGCCGTATGCGCCGCAGGGTGAGGAGACCGGCCACAGGTCTGAAAGCGCAAACCGGCTAAGCTCGCTGCCGCGCTTGTCGAATACCGCCGCCGTCGTTCCCGACTGGCTGTTCACGGCCTGTACATAGTGGTCCGGTCCGACATCGCCTACGGTGTCGGGCGGCACCGGCCCCTCGGAGGAGAGGCCTTCAAAGCTGACAATCGGCGGCGGGGTGTCCGCGGCAGAACGGACTGCGGCCCTCCCTGAGAATGCCGGTATCGGCAGGCATTGATCGTGCAGTGCAGCATTGGGACGACGGATAACCGGGGCAACCGCATCGCCGATATCCGGGCCGGCGGCTGAGACGTTTGCAGGACACAAAACCGCAAGAAAGAAAAACGCTGCAATGCATACCGCTCGGTTCATGGTAATCCTTTCTTTTGAGTGTGCATCAGGCGCACTGTGTCTATTCCTGCAGAAATGCAGTTACGTATATGTTTATATCTTAAACCTCCGCCTTCGGCGAATACCCTCGCTAGAGCGGTGTGCAGCGGCGGGCCGAAAACTCGATTCGCTCAGACAGTTCGGCTCTTTTCTCCGCAGCACACGGCGCAGGCCCGGCGCGGTCAAAACGGGACCAAATGCCTTGATGGGCGGGGATAATTACTTCCCCGGCGGTTTTATTATGTGCGCCGCCATGAAGTCCTGAACACGCCTTCACGGGGGTTGCCGTATTTTATCCGGTCCGGAACAATTTCAATTACGCGGTAGTTGACACCCGGGGGCAGTTCTTTCAGTCCGAGGCGTTTCAGGCTCCTGGATACCCCCATTTTTTTCAGAGCGTTCTCGAACTTTTTCGGATTCTCCGTGCGCGTATATACTTTTGCTCTCCCCCACGCCTGCAAACCCTTATAGCTCCAGTAGTCGTCTTCGGAGTTGTACGGCTCGGCGATTGAAAACGAAACCTTTTTGTTTTTTTTCAGGTTGGCAAACTTGCCGCCGCCCTCGGAAAGGATGTAAAAGGTCAGGCCGCTGCAGCGGTATTCAAGCGGTGTTGACCGGGGCGACGCAGAACTGCAGGTGCTCAGGTGAAGCACATGATTGCGCCTGATGAACTGCTTGAAATCTCTCTCAAAGGAAACAGCCGATGAGTACCGCTTTATTTTTATTCCGCTGCGGCGGAACACTTCCTTCATGGGCGCAGGTACAGGCTGCTGGGAAATTGCGGACACAGATGACTCCTTTTTGATGGTTGTTATCGTAGAACGCTTTACTTATAATATATCGACACGCGGTATTCAAGCTTGACGAACTCGAAAAAAGTCCATCTGCGGCGTTGCGCGTTACCCTCAGTCATTGCGACGCACAGGGAGGACGCCTCTGGCAGATCACGACAACGTCGGGGATTCCTTCGGTTGTGCGCGCTCCCGCAGAGCGGGATTTGGCTGTGATCAACCTGCAGCCATCTGAGGCTTTTTACGAATTCGTCCGCTTTGATGCTTTTACCGACTTTTTACGGGACTATCAAGCTTTTCAGGGAGACCAGAGGATGCCTTGCCCGGCCGGCGCCACACCTGCAGACAATCTCCTTGCAGGTGCCGTTACATCACCCAGCGAGCTTATCGGCCGTTTTCCGGAAGCGCGGGATGAACTGCTTCAGGCGGTGACGGTTGCCGACGTCTATCCCATGCTGATAAGCAGGTATTATCTAAATCTTTTCACGCATCCCGGTGACCCCCTGTGGAAGCAGGCCGTACCGGCCGCCGCGGAGCTGTGTGACGGGGAGGGCTATGAAGATCCGCTGGCTGAGGATCTGCTGTCGCCCGTACCGGCGGTAACGCATCGCTACCCCGACCGGGTGCTGTTTCTTGTTTCAGGTCGCTGCGCGCTGCACTGCCGCTTTTGCACCCGCAAGCGCAAAACCGGGCGCACCGCTGCCTTCAGCAGTGCGTCAGTGGCCGAAGGCCTTGCCTATATTCGCGATCAGCGCCGGATCCGGGATGTTCTTATTTCCGGCGGCGACCCGCTTTTGCTGGAGGATGACCGGTTGCAGTGGATACTCAGCAGGCTGCGTGCTCTAAAACACGTCGAGATTATACGAATCGGCACGCGGGTACCCTGCGTTCTGCCTGAACGGGTTACGCAACGGCTTGCCGGGCTTCTTGCGCAATATCAGCCGCTCTACATAAACACCCACTTCAACCATCCCCGGGAGGTGACGGACCAGGCAGCCAAGGCCTGCGGCCTGCTGAGCGATGCAGGCATACCGCTCGGGTGTCAGACCGTTCTGCTGAGGGGTGTAAATGACTCTGCGCCGGTCATGCGCGATCTTCTGCGCCGGCTGCTGCAGATCAGGGTCCGGCCGTATTATCTTCACCAGATGGACCTCACGCGCGGCACAGCCCATTTTCGCACATCCCTGCAGGCCGGAATCGATATGCTTGAATCGCTGCAGGGGCATGTGTCGGGGATGTGCATCCCGCACTTTGTTGTCGATCTTCCGGGCGGCGGCGGCAAGGTGCCGCTGACGCCCGAGTATATTGTCGGTCGCGAACACGGCGACCTTCTTGTAAAAAATTATCAGGGTGACGTGTTTCGATACAGGCTGCTGCCGGATGAAAAACGCGACAGCGCATCCTGATTTGTGTTTCAGGCGTTTATTTGATATAAAATCCGGACCCGGGGGAGTGTTCGGCGTGCCCTGCTCCTTACCGCATGCTTGTCCGGACGCAACCGGAGACGGAATGAAAAATGGATCGGAACTACAACGAACAGACCGAAGAGATGACGAATAAAACTGAATTTGATCCGGGTCGATTTTTTGAAAGCTTCATCGATGTCGGCAGGCAGTTGATTTTGCAGCCGCGGCAGTTCTTCAGGAATCTGCCGAAGTCCCCGGACATAAAAAGCCCGTCTGTTTTTCTGACGGTGTGCGCTTTTTTTCTGGCCCTGTTTTATGCAAATTTTCAGAATGCGGACTACCGGCTGTTTCTCATTCTGTTTTTTTCCACCATTCTGTCGGCGTTCATAACCAGCTATATCCTCAATATTATCGTTTGGAAAGTGTACGGCGTCCGAAGCGCCTTTTCATCGACATTTCGTATTATCGCATATACCGGCCTGATGAATGTTGTTTCCTGGATACCGGTTGTCGGACTGCTTGCATACCTCTATGGCATCTATCTGATTATTCTCGGACTGCAGGAAACCTACCGCCTGAATCCCCGACAGGCGCTCGGATCGCTTGCGTTAATAGTGGGCATAGAATTTTTGATTGTTCTGCTTGCGCTGCTCATGGCCTCGGGGAGTCTTCCGGACGGAATGGGACTTATCGGAACTGAAGGCGGCAGCCTTCTAGAACCCTGATGCAGGGTGCGCCGGCTTTCCCGAACAGGCACCGCCCCCGGCAGGCTAATTCTCTTCCTTTTGGATGCTCTCGGATGTAATCATACCCGGCAGGGAAATTTTCTGAAACGGCACAAACGCCAGACCCAGCAGAACAACAGGTATCATCTGAGTAAAGTGCAGAAGAATGGAGTATGAAAGGGCGTCCGCCTTGGCGATACCGAACGAGGTGAGACCGAGAACGCAGGCATAGTGATAGGTTCCGACAAAGCCGGGTGCGGCCGGCAGCATGACGCCCAGCGCAACTATAACCGTAATGGCACAGGCGTTGATCGGTGAAAGATCAAAGCCGAACGCGAAAAACATGGTAAAAGCCGAACCCGCAAGAACAAGCCAGATAAGCATTGAAAGCAGCGATACATATACGGTCTTTTTGATGTCGGGCAGAATCTGAAGTCCTTCGATAAACGAGTGCGCGAGACGCTGAATCACCTTTGCAAGGCGCTCGGGCAGCCTGCCGACAAGGGCATCGATCGTGTTGAGTGAAAACTCTTTTTTGACCGCAAGAAATATAAGCACAAGCAAAACCGAAAAAGCCGTAGCAAGGGTTGATATTCCTACTTTAAAAATCGCCGGCGGAAGAGATATCTTGACAAGCACCGCAAACATAAGAACCATAAGCGCCAGGACGTCGAAAACGCGTTCGACAATGATGGTGGCCATGGTGGAGGACATCCGGACGCCGCTTTTCTGCTTGACAAGGTAGGGCCGGGCAAACTCTCCCAGCCGCGCAGGAAGAATGCCGACAGCCATAAACCCAATAGAGCCGAGAATAAACAGCGTGGTCTGTTTGTATTTTACAAGAGATTCGAGAATAATGCCCCACCGGTAGCAGCGCAGTATATGTCCGATCAGAACAATCAGCAGGACCGGCAGCAGTAACAGGTAATTAGCATTTTTAAAACTATTTGATATTTCAGATATATTTATACCCCGGAAGGCCAGATAAATAAAAATACCACTTATTATTAAGCTAATAACGATATTTTTTTTCATTTATTGCTTTAATTTAAAATTAAAGTAAAAATAAACATTGAATTAAACAAAATATTTCCATAAAGATACAGGGATTTTATACCGAAAATAATTAAATGATAGTGTCGGCATGTTTTTCTGCCAACTGAAAAGTTATTTTTCAGTACGAAATGATCGATTGTACCTGTAGTGAAATGTGATACGTTTTACCATAATAGTGTATAAATAAATTACGGTCAATCAAAAGAGTTTATTTTACGTAAAACCTTGCACAGTGTTCAGCTTCCATGTCCGATAAAATCGGTGATTTACTGGTAAAAAGCAACGTTATTACTCCCGAGCAGCTTGAAAGAGCTTTGAAGGAGCAAAAAGACAAGGGCGGCAGACTCGGCAGCGCCTTGACCCAAATGGGTTTTATCAGGGAAAGCGATCTGCTGCAGTTTTTGAGCGAGCAGTACAACGTCCCGTCGATAAAACTGTCAGAATTTACGGTTGACCCGGATGTGCTGCGGATAATTCCCGCTGATGTCGCGGCAAAATATTCCGTCATGCCGCTTTCCATAAAAAATTCCAACCTTATCGTGGCTATGGTCGATCCTTCGAACATTTTCGCCCTTGACGATATCAAGTTCCTCACCGGCTACCGGGTGGAACCGCTGATTGCGGCTGAGGGGGCTATTCTCGATGCGATCGATTCCTACTACGGAACCACGACGGCAGGGCTGGACAACCTGCTCGAAAGTTTCGATACCGAGGATGTCGAATACGTCGAGGATGTAGAAGATTTTGATGTAGGTTCGCTTGAAAAGGAAAGCGAGGATGCACCGGTAATAAAGCTGGTCAATGCTATTTTGACCGATGCCATAACCAAAAACTGCAGTGATATTCATATTGAATCCTATGAAAAGAGCTTTCGTGTGCGTTTTCGTATCGACGGCAGTTTGTATGAGGTAATGAAGCCGCCGGTAAAGATGAAAAACGCCATCATCTCAAGGCTTAAAATCATGTCCAAACTCGATATCGCCGAGCGGCGGCTTCCGCAGGACGGCCGCATAAAGCTGAAAATGGGTAAAGGCCAGGAAATGGATTACCGGGTTTCGGTTCTGCCCACGCTGTTCGGCGAGAAGGTAGTGCTGCGCCTGCTTGACAAGTCGAACCTGCAGCTTGATATGACCAAGCTCGGGTTCAGCAAGGACCAGATCAACGATTTTCAGAATGCGATTCACAAGCCGTTCGGCATGGTGCTGGTAACCGGCCCGACCGGAAGCGGAAAAACAACCACCCTTTACTCGGCGCTGGCGGATCTGAACAAGACGACTGAAAACATATCAACAGCCGAAGACCCGGTGGAGTTCAACCTCGACGGCATCAACCAGGTGCAAATGCATGAGGACATCGGCCTTACCTTTGCGGCAGCCCTGCGTTCATTTCTGCGGCAGGACCCCGACGTGATTCTGGTCGGTGAGATCCGTGATTTTGAAACGGCCGAGATTGCCATCAAGGCATCGCTCACCGGCCACCTGGTGCTGAGTACGCTTCACACCAACGATGCGCCCGGCACCATAAACCGGCTTTTGAACATGGGTATCGAGCCCTTTCTGGTATCATCGTCGGTCAACCTCATTCTTGCGCAGCGCCTTGCACGCCGGATATGCAAAGAGTGCAAGGCGGCTGCGGAAAAATATCCGGCGGAAACCCTTGAAAAGCTCGGCACGCTTCCTGAAGGGTTTCATGAAGCCACGCTGTATAAGGGAACCGGCTGTGATGTGTGTAACGGAACCGGCTACAAGGGGCGGGTTGCGCTCTACGAGGTGATGCCCATGACTGAGGCGGTAAAAGAGCTTGTGTTACAGGGTGCTTCTGCTATAGAGATAAAGAAGGAGGCTATGGTGCAGGGAATGAAAACACTGCGTCAGAGCGGCATAGCCAAACTGCTTGAAGGGGTTACAACGATCGAAGAGGTTTTAAAGACAACCGTACGAGACGATATATAGAACCGAACATACATCTGAAAGGAAGGGGATACAATGCCGGTATTTATATGGGAAGGCAAAACTTCTCAAGGGGCTGTGCAGAAAGGGGAAAACGAAGCTCCCGACGAAAATGCACTCAGGCAGATGCTCAAGCAGCAGAATATCAGGCCGACCAAGATCAAGAAAAAACCGAAAGATCTGTTTGAGGATGTTGCGTTTTTTCAGCCGAGCGTCAAAACCAAGGACCTGATCCTTTTTACCAGGCAGTTCTCCACCATGATCGACTCGGGGCTGCCGCTCATACAGGGGCTCGAGATCCTTACAAACCAGATTGAGAACCCGACATTCCAGAAAATATTAAAACAGATAAAATCAGACGTCGAAGGCGGTTCCTCCTTTGCCGATGCCCTGCAGAAGCACCCCAAGGTGTTCGACAAGCTCTATGTAAACCTGGTTGCCGCCGGAGAAATGGGAGGTATTCTCGATACGATTCTGCAGCGCCTGGCCGCCTATATCGAAAAAAACGCAAAGCTGGTGAGCAAGGTCAAAGGCGCGATGGTCTATCCATCGGTTATCGGCGTGATCGCCGTCGTCGTTATTATTGTTATGCTCGTTTTCGTTATTCCCGTGTTTGCGGAAATGTTTTCCACGTTCGGCGGGGAGCTGCCCGGACTGACTCAGATGGTTGTCAACATGAGCGATTTCATGCGGGCGCACTGGTGGAAAATCCTTATCGTCGGCGGCATTCTTTTTTATGCATTCAAGCGATTTAAAAAAACAGATCGGGGTGAGTATATCGTCGATAAGCTCATGCTCAGAATACCTGTTGTCGGCGATCTGCTGCGAAAGGTCGCGGTTGCCAAGTTCACCCGGACCCTGGGCACCATGATTTCCAGCGGTGTCCCGATTCTTGACGGACTCGATATCGTCGCCAAAACCGCCGGCAACAGGATCGTGGAGGATGCGATTGTGGTTACCCGAAACAGCATCAGCGAGGGTAAAACGATAGCGGACCCGCTTATGCAAAGCGGCGTGTTTCCTCCCATGGTGTGTCAGATGGTTGCGGTCGGCGAGTCTACCGGTGCACTTGATACCATGCTCGGCAAGATAGCCGAATTTTACGAGGAGGAGGTCGACCAGGCGGTGGATACGCTCACTTCTATGATCGAGCCCTGTATGATGATCTTTCTCGGCGGTACGGTCGGCACCATGCTGGCAGCCATGTACCTGCCTATCTTTAAAATCGCCGGTGCGGTCGAATGACATATCGGTAACCGATTCCTGGAGGCGCAATGACCATGAACATATTCAGTCAGAAACTGCTGATAGCCGCCGGTCTGGCGGTACTGCTGGGTTGTCTGTCCTGCACGGGAAAGGATGAGAAAACCAGGGGGCCGCAGAGCGGCGCTCACCCGTCGCTGCTGATCGCGCAGGCTCAGTTCATCTATGAAAAAAAAGACGGCAAAACCGTCCCCAGGCCCGGGCCTGCAATTCTGACAGTCAAGCAGAACACACCGGAGGGCTGGAAGGATGCGGTGATAGAAGATCCGCAGAGCAATGTGTTTCACAAAGCGCTTTTTCTTAACGACGGATCGCGAAAGAAAATTGTCACCATCGGTGCCATGGATGCCGCCCTGAAACTATGGCACTTTTCTGAAAACGCCTGGCAGCAGGAGCTTGTATGGCAGCCGGTATTCGGCGGGACCTGGAACCGGCTGCGCGATATTGAAGTCGGCGATGTCAACGGCGACGGATCGGACGACCTTGTAATCGCAACCCATGATCAGGGCGTCGTGGCGGTGGCGGTGAAGGAGGCGGGCACGTGGAACGTCAGCGAGATTGATCGCGAGCCCGAGATTTTTGTGCACGAGGTAGAGATCGGCGATATCAACGGCGACGGCAAAGCGGAGTTTTTCACAACCCCCAGCCGCCCCAACAAGGCCAAGGGCGGGCCGCAGCCGGGCAGCGTTATGATGTATCGCTGGAACGGCACGGCCTTCGAAAAAGCCGTTGTCGACAGCTCTGAAAAAACACATGCCAAGGAAATCCTTGCCGCGGATATGGCGGGGCAGGGAACGGCGACGCTTTTTTCCGTGTATGAAGCCGAGACCCGCACGGTCGACGGCCGCACCGAGCGGGTCGATCCGGTCAGGATAAAAAAATACAGTTTCAGTGACAACGGCAGCATTACAGGTGCAGACGTAATAGCCACGCTTGACGACTACCAGTGCCGCTTTCTCTGTGCCGGTGATGTCAACGGCGACGGCAAGAAAGACCTCGTCGCCGCCGCCATGAAGACCGGCCTCTGGCTTCTTGAACAGGGCGAGGGAGCCTGGACAAAAACACTCATAGATGCACAATCCTCGGGCTATGAGCATGCCACGTATCTTGCCGATCTCAACGGAAACGGTATTCAGGAAATTTTTGTCGCTTCCGACGACCAGGGAGAACTGCGGGTCTATGAGTGGAACGGCAGTGCGTTTACATCAAGGATCATAGATTCGATTTCTGATAATCGTATTACCTGGAACATAACAAGCGGAGTTTTTTAAACACCCGCGCGGCCTTGATAGTACATACACAAAAGTTTTGTAATGCAATGGAACGCTCCCGCCCGCAGTCAACCAGCGAGCAATACGCGGAACTTGCCGAACAGCAGCGAAAGCATCATGAGGCATCCCTGCGCGCGCGCCTGCAGGACGGATCAGTCGAGGTCTGGTTCAGCCCCGACAATGCCGACTTCTGGGGCAACACCCTGGCGCTGAAGGAGCTTGAAAAGCCGTTTCGCGTACTGCCGGAACGCTCTATCCTCACGGTCGGGGACGGCAAAGGCGGCAAGGATGCGGCGTTTTTCAAATCGCTCGGGCACCGGGTCACCGCAACGGATATCTGCCCTGTTGTTCTGGAAGAGGCGCACCGGCGGGGTCATATCGATCACTTTTCGAGTGCGGATGCGGAAAACCTTGCGTTTGATGACGGTTCTTTCGACATTGTCTTAGCCAAGGAGACCCTGCATCACCTGCCGCGACCGTACCTGGCCCTGTATGAAATGCTGCGTGTTGCACGTGAGGGAATTGTTCTTGTTGAGCCCCACTACCGGCATGCCGGCAGTGAGCCGCCAAGCCTCCGCTCGATTGTTCGCTGCATCACCAGGCGCGCTTCCCCGCACCCGATTCCTCAGCCCTCCTATGAGCCGTCCGGCAATTTCGTCTTCAAGCTCAACCCGTATGAGCTGACGCAGATTGCCCGGGCAATGGGGCTGCCGGCGGTTGCTTTCGGATACGGCAATTTCTTTTATCAGAGCGGCTGCGAATCGATCAGGGGCGAAGAGCTGAAAAAGCTTATTTCGCAAAAGGAAAAAGAGTTTGCCGAAGCCGATGCCCGCCGCGGAATCGAGTCCCGGCCTCTGATCATCGCGCTTATGTGGAAAGCGGCACCGCCCGGTGAGCTCGCTGCAGCGCTGCGGGAAGCAGGGTTCCGGTTCGAGGTGCTCGAGAGGATGTAGCGGCACTGTGCTGCCCGGAAAACACACACGCTGTAGAAAGCCGGCTATGCCTTGATCCTGATCCTCCAGGGTGTAAACCTGTCATAGTCGGGATATCCGGCCCTGTACAGGCTTTCCTGCTTGATGCGCCGCATGCTTTCCAGGGTGCCCTCAATTGTCTTCCATTGCTGATAGGCTGCATTCACCCGCTTGAAAAGCTCTTCCCTGACTGCATTTCCCGGATGCAGATCCGGGTGGTTGCGCCGCACAAAAGCCCTGTAAGCTTTTTTCACCTGCCCGGGAGGTACATTTTTTGAAAGTCCCAGTATTGTATGCAAGCCCTTCTTTTTCATGCTGCCGGCGATCCCTGCTGCGTTTATTGAATTACATGTGCAGGTAGTATGCAACCATTGTACCGGACCGGGGACATCCTGAGAAACTTTCAAAAAGAACTGCTAATCTGTATAGATGGAAACGCTTTGACAATAGGGGGATGGTCGTTGCGGCCGCAGGCATTCGAAAGCCGAACAGCGCAGCGGCTGAAACTGTTCGGAAACCGGTGAGGGCACTGTCGCTATGGTATGTAGCGATATAGCGTAGCCGGGAAGAAGCGGCCTCCGTCCGCGAAAAAATCGCAGCTGAAGCAGCTACAGTTTCGCACCACCAGGCGGGCACCGGAAAAAGGCAATGGAATAGAGTGACGTGCACGACGGGCAATTTTCTGTTTTCTGTAGCGGCCATTTTTTTGTCATTTCGACCGCAGGGAGAAATCTCTTCAGGGGCGTGAGATTTCTCAGTCGCCGTGATTCGTTACGTCCGTTGTTTTGTTCGCGCTATCCGGCAAGCGAACCCCGTTTGCTGAGAAATGCTTCCCTGCGCTGCCTGAGGGCATGATCCCGGTTTTCGAGGGCATCGGTGAAATCAGGGTTGATGTCAAGCGCACGGTTGTAATCACAAATGGCCTCGTTGAAGCGGCCCAGTGCGCACCTGACATTACCGCGGTTGTTATATGCCTCGGCATACGCGGGGTTCAGGTGAATTGCCTGATCATAATCGGTATGGGCCTGTTCGTAGTTCTTCAGCCTGGCATGCAGGGCAGCCCGATTAAAATAAAACTGATGCTGCGGCGAAATGCTGACCGCCCGGTCATAGTCGGCAAGCGCATGTTCATCCTGACCAAGATCATCATAGGCAATCGCCCTGTTATAATACGCCTGGGCATAATCTTTTTTGAGCGCCAGCGCCCGGCTGTAGTCCTGTATCGCTTCGGAAAAATTTCCGAGAAAGTAGTGGGCGTTGCCGCGGTTATTATAGGCCTCCACATAGGAGGGCTTGAGCCTCAGCGCGCATGAATAATGTTTGACGGCCGTGCGGTACTTTTCCTGCTTTCTCAGGGCAAGCCCGAGGTTGTAATGGGCCTCGGCATCATCCGGGCTGAGCTCAGTAACACGCATAAAGTCTTCTGCCGCACGAGCGTAGTTTCCCAGCTCATCGTGCTCCCGACCGCGGTTGTACCATGCGGATGCATACAGCGGGCTTATCTCAATCGCCCGGGAGTAGCATTCGACAGCCTCCCCGGAGCAGCCCTGCTCTGCGTAGCGGTTGCCTTTTATGAACCATTTCTGTGCGTCATCGTTCATGTCGCTGATGCTGCCGGTTGAGTTACAGATAGATGATAATAGACCCGCTTCTGAGCTTCTCTTTTTTTTCCCATGCAAACGTCAACACGCGGCCCCGGCGCTTTAGCGTGACGGCAAGACCTTCTATGACCTCCCGCAGAACCGCACGGCCGCCTGAGTGATGTCCCTTGCCGACGATTATACGGACCGTTTTCAGGCTGCGCTGCCGGGCCGAGAGCAGGAAGCTCTCAGCGCGCGAGGCCGCCTGCTCGGCCGAGAACCCGTGCAGGTCAAGCTCGTCTTCAGGGGGTGGATAGCTTTTTAATTCGTCCCTGATCGAAGCTCTGGCGGGACCGTCGAGATTTTCTTTTTTTTCACGCAACAGATCTTGATTCCCGTTGCATGAAAAGGACTCTTCCAGCAGTTCGGCAAAGCGCTCCGGCGACTCCCCGGCTTCATTCTCATCGGCAGCGGCAAAAATACTGTACAGGTCGTCTTCCGGCGACAGCCTGCGGATGCCTGCAGCAGCTTTTTTTTTCGCCATACACCTCTCCCGCAGAGACCTATTCCCAGCATCCTTGGGATGAAAAATACAATGTCTTGTTCCCGCACGTCGGGCACAGGCATGCGCAGTCCGGCAGCACAAACATCTGCTGCCTTTTGTTTTCAGCAGCTTGGGCGGGGCGATCCTGCAGCCGGGGATTATTGTAAAAGCAGACCATGTCGCCGCAGTGCCCGCATCGCGGTGCGGCATCAAGATAGTTTTTTACCAGGAACCGCTTGCATGAAAGGCACATGGCCGGGGCATGGCAGACGTCATGGTGCCGGCTCCGGCCCGCACCGGCGGTAAAATCCGTTTCAAAGCCGCACGCACAGGCGGCTGTAATCAGTGCTCCCATGTTTAAAAATTCCGCTCTTTCCTTATTTTGCCGTATGCCTCCTGTATCTCCCTGAAGCGTGAGGCGGCGAATTCTGAAAACTCTTCCGGCAGGCCCTTGGAAACAATGGTATCGGGGTGGAAATCTTTGACGAGTTTTTTGTAATTCGTTTTTATCTCATCGACGCTGCTGTCGGGAGAGCAGTTGAGAATCTTATAGTATTTGTCGAGATCATTAAAGTAAGAGGCCCTGATATGCTCATACTGCGTATCACTTATCCCGAATACCGCCTTAACGCGCCTGAGAGCGGTTTCCTCGGATGCATGCAATGTACCGTCGGCGGCTGCCACCCTGAACAGCACATCCAGGAACGACACCAGCACCTGGGGCTGCCCGTGGTTGATCTGATAAAACTGCCGGGCAAAATCATCGATTGAATATGCCGAGCTCATTGATTCATTGAACACCTGGCGCGCAAACTGCTTCTCCTGCTCGGAGACGTTCATGGTGTTGATGAAATTGTCGACAACCGCCCGCTCCGTCTGGGAAGCCGCCCCGTCCGCGGATGCAATCTTGCCCAGAATCGAAAAGATGCACACAAAGTATGCGGCCTGCGCCTGCTCGGCCTGTCCGAAGCTCGTCTGCCGCAGCAGCCCTTCCTTCTGGCGGTCAACCAGGTGATGGCCGACGACAGCGCCGAGCACAGCGCCGAGCGGTCCGCCCAGGAAGAGCCCGAGGGAGCCGAATGTAATTTTTCCGAACCAGCTCATTGCTTCTCCTTTTATTACCGCAGTGCTCTCAGACTGTCGATTGTCCCGATACATCCGGAGCGGCAGCGCTCCTGTCACGCTGCGTTTTCTGATCTCCTGCCGGTCTTCTGCACCGGCATCCCGCTGTTATAGTATTTCTGAACTAAAAATGATAGCTGAAGCTTTTGTGGAAGCGCGCCCGCGCAACCAGGTCCTGCAGCCTTTTTTTATTCGAGTCCCCGAAACGCTGAAGCACCTCTTCATAGCTTTTTTTTGCCTCGTCGACATGCGCTTTGCGACCCAGTGCGTCTCCCCGATTGAGCAGGGCGCGGGCGACCTGCTCCTGCAGATCCGTCTTTTTGGAGTCCCCGAGTGTGGTTACTATTAAATCATAGGCGGCGATTTCACCCTCGTGGTCACCTTCCCTGCCGAGTTCTATGCCCGTGTTGAACCTGGCCTTGGCGCACCAGGATTTCATAGTAATAGAGTCGCTTTGGCTGAAGCGCGACAGAATCTCATCATAGGCATTTCTGGCCTCGGCAGACCTGCCGGATCGGCTGAGCAGAACACCCTTGTTCAGCAGCGCCATGGCTGTCTGAACGTTCAGTGCTTCGACGTCCGCGTTGCTGAAGTCCCGGATGACGTCATCATAGGCGGCAATCGCCCCGGAGATGTCTCCCCGCAGGCCGAGTACAATCGCCCGGTTGACCAGGGCCTCGGCAGCCCGCTGCCGCAGCGGCGCTGCACCGGCATCCCTGATTTTTTCAAGGACAGCGTCAAATTGTGCGAGCGCCTTTTCAAGCATTCCCTGCTGACCCAGCGTAACTCCCTTGTTGAGCATTGCCCGGGCCCAGTGGTTGATTGTTTCAGGTTCGTCGGCCGACTCGGTGTTTTCAATGATTTTTTCATACACAGCGGTTTCCTCTTCAGGCTTTGCCCTGTCTGCAAAGTCCGCTGCCTGTCTGAACAATTCCTCAATCCGCTGCAGTGCCTTCGTGCTCATTCGTTCCGTGTTCTCCTTTCCCGCGCTTTTCCCTCAGTATGTATGTGCTTCCGTCAGGTGCCGGTATCGGCCAGGTAGCGGTATCCCTGCACCAGGTAGTCCCTCACGTAGCAGGCAACCTGCTCGATGAACCGGTCCTCTCCGGCTGCAAATCCGGCCTGGTGCAGCCGGCGCATGTCCGCGCAGGTATAGTACTGGTAGCGCTCGCGCAGATCCTCCGGCATGGGGAAATACTCTATGGCGGGCTCCTGTGAGAGCCCTCTGAAAATACCCTGGGCCAGCTCGTTAAACGTATGGGGCCGTCCGGTTCCAACATTGAAAATACCGTTTGCCGAGCGGTTGGTAAGTGCGAACATGGTTATGTCCACAGCTTCATCGACATAAATAAAGTCCCGCGCCTGCTCGCCGTTCTGCACGTCCGGCCTGTGGGATTCAAACAGCCGCACGACTCCTTCGCGGGATGCCCGGGGAAAGGCCCGGCACACGACGCTTGCCATATCCCCCTTGTGGTATTCGTTCGGCCCGAACACGTTGAAATAGCGCAAACCCGCGACGCTTTCCGAAAGGCCGTGCTCGAGCACCCACATGTCGAACAGCCATTTGGAGAATCCGTATTTATTCAGGGGGCGCAGGCGCGGCGTCAGCGCATCGTCATCCGAGAAGCCGAGACTGCCGTTACCGTAAACCGCGGCGGAGGATGCGTAGACAAACCGCACGTCATGCTCGAGAGACCACGTGCACAGCTCTATGGAATACTCGACATTGTTGGCATACAAAAAATCCATATCCGTTTCGGTTGTGTCGGAGCAGGCTCCCAGGTGAACAACCGCCCTGATATCGCGAGCGTGAGGAACATGCTCCAGGTAGTCGAAAAGGTCGTCGCTGTGCACAAAGCGCTTGAAGCGCACGCCGCGCAGGTTTTTCCACTTGTCTTGGCACCCCAGCGCGTCGCACAGCAGCAGGTCGGTCTGGCCCTGCCGGTTAAGCCCGCAGGCAAGTGCGCTCCCGATAAACCCCGCTCCTCCGGTAATAAGAATCATGGCTGCTCCTGACCCTGTTGGATGAGTATACTCTGTACAGCATCGTCAAAGCCTCCGATTATACTCGAATTATGCCTGTTAGTAAACGGCAGGTTCAGGGAGGGGTGTCAATATTGCGATACTGTCATTCGGAAAGCATTCAGGAATATTTTTCAATAAATCCGGTCAGCAGTTCGTTGAACCGCCTGTGTGCCTCGATCATGACCATGTGTCCGGCGCCTTCGATGAGGGCCAGGCTGCCGTTGCGCAGCAATCCGGCAAGCTCGCGCGACTCCCCGGGCGGCGTAATCCGATCGCAATCGCCGCACACGATAAGAGCGGGCGTGTCGACGTCTTCCAGCCGGCTGCTGCCGTCGAACCCGGCGCAGGCGTTGATGTCGATGCGCATGGTCTCCTGCCCGGTGCGCAGCAGCATGTCGCGTCCTTTTCGATACAGCTCCTGTGAAGCTCCCGGGGCATAGGCGGCATCACAGGAGGCCCTGACAGCAGCCGGGAAATCCTGCTCGATCAGCCCGGCATACTCGCGGGAAATGCTGAACCCGGCGGCGCAGCCTGCAAGCACGATCCCCTGCAGCCGGTCCGGATATCGCCGGGCAGCGGCAAGCGCAACAGCCCCGCCGAGAGAGTGGCCGACGACAAAAACACGGCCTGTTCCAAGCGCACTGCACAGCCGCTCAAGCCATGCCGCGCAGTCCTCAGCAGAAGCACAGGCCCGGCCCCCGGACCGGCCGTGCCCCGGCAGGTCGGGAATGATGACCGGGACGGTTTGAGAGATGACCCCGAGCTGGTATGCCCAGACCGTACCGTCCCCGCCGGAGCCGTGAATAAAAAGAACCGCAGGCCCCTGGTCCTTCCCGCGGAAGGTGCTGCGGTAGTAATATCGTATTGTATCGATGTCGACAAAAGGCATGCGCACGTTCTCTAAGGTACGCCGATCCGCTTTTTCATCTCACGGATCGTTTGCGCATAATCCGGTGTATTGAGGATACCCGAGCCCGAAACAAACACATTGGCGCCTGCAGCAGCC
Organism: uncultured Thermodesulfobacteriota bacterium; assembly: GCA_964518865.1. GTDB lineage: Bacteria > Desulfobacterota > WTBG01 > CAIYCZ01 > CAIRTM01 > JANQGV01. The sequence continues at coordinate 17,500 of CAZFIB010000033.1, read as the reverse complement.
ACCTCACCGATATTTTCGGACACGATGCCCCCGTCGACCTCGATATCGATATCTTTTCCCGCTTCGTCGAGCTTTGCACGCAGCTGCCTGATCTTCGGCAGCATCGAGGGTATGAAGCTCTGGCCGCCGAAGCCGGGGTTCACGGTCATGATGAGCACCATATCGATATCATCAAGAACATGGTCGACCATGCACAGCGGTGTTGCCGGATTCAGTACAACCGCCGGCCGAACGCCGCGGCTGCGGATGCGCTGCAGGGTGCGCTGCAGGTGATAGGTCGACTCGGGATGAACCGTTAAAATCGAGCTCCCTGCATCGGCAAAGGCATCCAGGTATTGATCCGGATTCTCTATCATCAGGTGAACGTCAAGGGGCAAACCGGTAGCCCGCCGGGCGGCTTCAACAATGAACGGGCCGATGGTTATGTTCGGAACGAAATGCCCGTCCATAACGTCGATGTGGATATAGTCCGCTCCGGCCTGCTCAAGCCGTTTGATTTCATCCCCCAGACACGTGAAATCAGCCGAGAGCACTGACGGTGAAATGCGTTTCTTCATGGCTGCTCTCCCTGCAGCGAGACCGGATCGTCATCATCTGCGGCCTCCTCGATTTTTCTCAGGTCGACAACGCTGTGCGAGTACGGCTTCTGGCGCAGCGGCCAGACGCCTTCGCGTATATGAAGCGAAAATTCCTGCAGCTCCGAATCCTGCTCTTTTTCCTGCAGAAGAAAATCTATGGTTGCCTTCCCGGATGACGGTGGAATAAAATCAAGCAGGATAGGATCGCACAGGCACCGTGCGGCACGCTGTTTTTGCTGCAGCGTCTCCTCGTGCCAGCAAAACTTGAAAAATTCGGTCATCGACCGCTCTTCGCTGAAAAGAACGCGCCCCTTTTCACTTGTTATCACGAGCCGGTACCTGTGCAGATGGGGCTCGCATCCCGTTACCGGTTCGGGAACCATAAAGGTTGCCAGAATCCGGTACCATCGTTTTTTCGTTCCGGCCGTAAGCGGCAGGCGAATGCGCCGTTCAGCGCCGTCGGCACAGCCGCTCCGGCTTGCAATTTCCTTTCCCGCTGTTTTGCGCTTTTTAAACCTGACATAACTGTAAATAGTCGCAAGCGGAAAAACAAGAGATAAAAATACTATCAGCGTGAGATCCATCATGCATCACAGGGTAAAAAACCGTCTATTTCTGCGCTGCTGCCGAAGCATGTCCGGCACCTGCTGCCTTGTACGGCGGGACCAGATGGGCTTGGATTCTGTAAGAGGTATTTTGCGGAGCATTTTCACCGAGCACCGGTGCCCCGTACCCCGGCACGGATGAGCGATGCAGTGTTCCGGGAAGAGCTGAACCGGTGTTGGTTTTTGGCATCTACTCTGATTTCCTTTATTTATTCACCCGGTGCACTTCCGGGGAAGGATGAATTTCCATTGCCGTTCAGCAGCACCTCATCGATTTTCTTTTTATCAAAGCGCCAGGAATTTCCGACACGAAATCCGGGAATCGTTCCCTGTTTTGCATGCTTGTAGACGGTCAGAACCGACATTTTCAGATATTTGGCAACCTCTTTGGGCGTCATGATTTCCGGCATTTCATCTCCTTTTTGCTGAATAAGAAAAATCCTGTCCTCGCGGTGCAGTAATTTTTATAAATACTAAATATAGTAGTATTTGTCAATTAAAAATACGATATTTTGTAATTATTAATAATGGTCCGCTAAAAAACACATTGAAATTCAACATGTTTTCAGGTTGCCGATTAGGGCGTCTCCCCGGGCGGGTCATCTTCATCCAGATTCTGTTTGCGTATGTCGTTCAGTTTTTTTTCGATTTCAGAGAATTTCTCTGCGCATTCCGTATATTTACGGTCAAACTTATTGAAAAGCTCCTCGAGTTCCTCTTCTGTTTTTTTTCCGTCCTCAGCCATATCGTGGTCTCCGCAGCGGCAAAAAGCCAGCTAGTGCATTCGTGTTACTGTATCATCCCGGCATCCCTTGAGTTTTTCTACAAAAGTATGTATGTGCGCCACCAGGGTGTCCCTGGGAAGCATGTCTCCCGCAATGGCATATGCCTGCACAACCCGCATGAGATTTATCCATTCATCGGAGTTTCCCTGCTTGCACAGCCGGTAGATGGGACAGATCCGGCACTGATTGGCGTACTCGGCACATAGAAAAATCGGCACAACTGCAGCCTTCAGTATATCCTGAAAGTGGTTCAAACAAAAGCCTGTTTTACTGTACGACAGTATTCTTTCCCATTTTTCAAGCGTCAGGTCAAGAGAATCACAGCCCTCGTCATAGCGGCTTTTCATCTCTTCAAAGTTCATCAGGCTCGTTGTCGATCCGCTGCTCGGCATCATCTGAATATATCCTCCCAGAAGAAATGAATCGGTTCTTTTTCATAGGCATGCCCGCTGCCGTCTGCAAAAGAGACCATGAATTCCCGCGTATCGGCATTAAAGGCCATGATCTGCATTGTGTGAAACGGTCCGTCGTACTGATACGTTTCGGATGCAATCGTCAGCGCCGCCTGCATGTCGGGCGCACCGGAACCGTTCAGCGCCTGAACGATTTTTTCGTATCGCTCGCACGGTACCGGCTCCAGCAATAGCCGGTGATGATTGGTTGCCGCCAGACAGCAGCTCCCATCCAGCCGCGGCTCGCAGCGGCTGTTCTGCGCAGGCGTTCGTGCGACCGCCCAGAGGTGGTTGCCCTCTATGACGGCTGCCGGCGCTGCTGCCTTTTCATCTCCGCCCAGATGCGGCCTGAACACATGGATATTATACGACCCGGCCGTGTGCGACAGGGCGATTCTCAGATAAAAATACAGCAGTGGGTCGTCACGGCGCGATTCAAGCACATCGCGCAGCACGAATCCCAGGGGCGTGTAATACCTGGGTATCTCGACAAAAAGGTCCTCGACGTTCGGGTTGCTGTTGCTGTAGTGCGCGGCAGCGCCGACCCCGTCCTCATTCATGCCGGTGCCGCAGGCGATAAGCCCGGGCCAGGCAAAGGATATCCACTCCCGGCCCTGAAAAACCCTGCCGTGGTCCTCATAGGCTATAAGCAGGCTCGACTGCTCGAGCATGTCGTCCGGATAGCCGAAGTCAAGGTTCCTGGCCATAATGAGCGCGCCGTCGGCTGTTGCGTCCCCCCAGGCCGAAAAAGACGAGCACATGCCGCCTGCATGCGAATCGTTCGTTTCAAAGTCGAGCTGCAGCACTTCCAGCATGTTCCACCGCAGCAGGTCAAGCGGCCCGAAGCCGCGCTTCAGCTGCGGGCTGTAGAGTCCCTCCTCGCCGAGGCTGTCTTTCATGCCCTGATAGAGCCCGGCGATTTCAAGCTGATAGGGCACCGGCACTCTCGCATACAGCAGAAACAGAACCGACGTGTAGAAGTACATATCCAGGGCATACATCCTGCCGATCATGTAATTTTCGAGCAGGTCGACGATTTCCTCTGCCAGCAGATTCCCGTGCGCGTAGCCCTGCTGATAGTGCGTTCCCCACAGCCTGAGCACCCGCATGCCGTTCACGTATTCCAGCTGCCCGGTAAGCGGGGGGGCGGCCCGCAGAGGTGCCGGAGGCACCGCTATGGCAAGCAGCCCCGCAAGCAGAAAACACTGTGTTTTCAGTAAAATCGGTATCCTCATTGCAGACGTTTAATTGTGTTCAATAATTCCGGGGTTGTCAATACCGGCGCACAAATTGCCACAATTCCTACGGCCCCTGACAGCTTTTGAGTTTTTAGAATAGTTTGGTGGTCTTGCGAGCTTGAGGTGAAGTAATCTTATTGGATTTCACTATATAGAATGAGGTAGCAGGGGTGTGCCGCGCGGACCGCTTTATATGCTAAAAGTGCGAAAGCTCAGGAGCTTTTCATCGGCGGGCCGACGATGCTGTCGTAGTGCTTGAGGCAGGCCGTGTTTGCATGCAGTATGCGGTGGGCGTTCTGCTTGAGCAGGGCTTCGATCCTGCCGGCAAACAGCTTTGCGACTTCGAGCTTGCGGGTGCTGTGCTGTGCCTGGTGCAGCAGGAGGTAGCCGATGAGGATATCCGTTGCCATGTCAACCAGCGGGCGGCTGCACAGGTCCCGGAGGCTGTTGTCGCGGTAGCTGTTTATTTTCTCGACACACGTGCCGAGCAGAACCCGGGCGCGCTCGAGCTTTCGTGCGGTGGGCAGAAGCCGCCGCGGGAATTCGCTGTTCGCCAGCTCTTCGTAGTGCTTTTCCATGGTGCCGCCCAGAACAGCACGGAAGGCACTCACGATCTGCATCTGCGAGGTGCCCTCGTAAATCGAGGTGATGCGGGCATCACGGTAATATTTCTCAAGCGGGTAATCGCGCATGTAGCCGCTGCCGCCCAGCACCTGCATGGCCTCGCCGGTAATGCGGATGCTTTGCTCCGAGCAGTAATATTTGGCGCATGAGGTGAGCAGCATGGTCAGGCGCTCATGGGACTTGGCGTCTTTGCGCAGCTGCTTTTTCTCCGCAGGGTCGAGATCGCCTGCTGCGAGCTTTCGCGCGGCTGTCACGGACAGATCCATGATGCGGGCTGTTTCACAGGTAAGGGCCCGGCAGGCCTCGATGGAAACCTTCATGCCGGTGAGCATCTCGGCAACCGGCGGCAGCATTTCTATGCGCCGGCCGTACTGCCTGCGCACCCGAGCATATGACCGGGCCTCGTCGAACGCAGCCTGGCTGATGCCGACCGCCTGCGCGGCGGTCGCCAGGCGGGCGCCGCCCAGCAGGGCCAGCACATAGGTCACCAGGCCGCGCTGCCGCTCGCCGATCAGGCGGGCGGGCGTGTCCTGATATGTCACCTCGCAGGTGGGCGAGCCGTGTATGCCGAGCTTGTCTTCGAGGCGCCGCACCCTGACGGTTTCGTCTTTTTCACACAGGAACAGGCTCAGTCCCAGGCCGTCGGTTGTGCCGGGCTCCGAGCGCGCGAGCACGAGCTGCACTTCGGCACCCCCGTTGGTGATGAAGCGCTTGACCCCGCTGAGGCGCCAGGTGCCGTCGGGCTGTTCTTCGGCCTTCATTTTTATGTTCTGCAGGTCGCTGCCGGCATCCTCCTCGGTTAGGGCCATCGCCCCGGTCACCGTGCCGTCGGCGAACTGCGGCAGATACCGCTCCTTGAGATGCTCTTTGGCAAAGGCTTCTATAATGCCGCCGATACCCTGCAGCCCGAATATATTCTGAATACCGGCCTCCGCGCGCGAAATGATTTCGACCAGCATGATGAACACCATGTTGGGAAGGTTCAGACCGCCCCAGCGGCGCGACAGACAGCACCCCATAAGGTCGGCCTGCCGCAGGGCCTGCAGACATTCCTGCAGCGGCGCCGAGCAGGTAACGCAGCCGTTTTCGAGGGTGTGCGGCTCCCGGTCGATGGCTTCCGCGCGCGGCGCAATGATATCCGCCGCGATTGCGCCGGCCGTCTCAAGGGTGCGGCGATAGCTGTCACGCGCGTCTTCGCTGCTTTCAGGGGCATAGTCATAGCGTGCGGCCTGCGTGAAGCCCTCTTCATACCCGGCGATAATCTCAGCCAGATCGGCTGTTTCGAAAATAAACTGCAGGTCGGGGTTGTCGCTGAAAAAATTCATCTCAATGGCTGATCTGTTTATAAATAGTAATTATTTTCGGGATCACTTCCCGCACATCGCCCACAATGCCGTAATGGGCGATGCTGAAAATGGGTGCCTCGGGATCGCTGTTGACGGCGATAATTTTCCCGGATTCCTCCATGCCCGCAAGGTGCTGCACGGCGCCTGAAATGCCGCAGGCAATGTAGAGCTTGGGTCTGACCGATATGCCGGTCTGCCCGATCTGGTGCTCGTGGGCGATAAAACCGGCATCGACCGCCGCGCGCGTGGCGCCCACCTGGCCGCCGAGCGCCTCGGCAAGCCGGTGCACGAGATCGAAGTTCTCCCGGGTTCCCATCCCGGCGCCGCCGGCAACAATGCTGTGCGCTGCCTTGAGGTTCAGGGTGTGGGCGGTGTGTTCCCGGCTGAGGATGTCCGTGAGCACATCCTCGGGCCGCACGTCGGCGCTGACGCGGATGACCTCGCCGTCTGCCGCGTCATCCGGCTCCGGAAGCTTCATGATGCCTTCCCGGATAGTGGCCATCTGGGGGCGGGTGTCCGGGTTGACGATTGTTGCTATGATATTGCCGCCCCAGGCCGGCCGGATCTGCAGCAGAATATCGCTGTAGTTTTTTTTCGTTTTCGGGTCACGGTAGGAGCCGATCTGCAGATCGGTGCAGTCCGCAGTCAGTCCGGCTCCCAGCAGGGATGCAAGGCGCGGGGCAAGGTCCCTGCCGGTCGGCGTTGCAGCCAGTAAAACGATCTGAGGCGCTTCACGCCGGATCAGGCTGCCGACCGCCAGCGCGCAGGCATGAGAGGTATACTTCTCAAGAAGCGCTGATTCCAGCACATATGCTTTGTCGGCCCCGTACCTGCAGGCCGTGCGCGCCGGTTCTTCCGCGCTGCTTCCAAAAAGCACGCCGGCAACGGGTACCCCGAGCTTCACGGCAAGCTCGCGCGCTTTGCCGAGCACCTCGAGGGATGCTTCGGCTACTGTATTCTGCTGAGTCTGAAGATAGACCCAGACCTCACCCTGGGATCGCATAAGAACCGTTACTCAGTCGAAGGTGTAATCGTCTATAAGCTCCTGCAGCAGCGTGCGGATGCCTTCGTCAGTAGGCGGAACCGCTTTCATTTCTTTACCGGTCAGTACCACGCTTTCGATTTTCTTTACCCTGGTTGGAGAGCCTGCCAGGCCGCACAGGGCAGGGTCCATGCCGAGATCGGCGATCGAAAGCTCCTCGATCGCGCGGCTGCTACCGCCGCATGGCTCACGGACGCCCGCGCTGCTCATCTCCGCTGCAGCGCGGGTTTTTTTGTAGCGCATTATCTTTTTCACGGACGGCGGCCGGGGTGCTGCTGCCGAAGCAATAACCGTAAGCAGAACGGGCAGCGCTGAGCGTACCATCTCGTGCCCGTTTTCCACCACCCGCCAGGCTGTTATGGCGCTGTTGTCTATCGATTCGATGCGCTCGACACAGGTTATCTGGTTGATACCGAGCTTTTCAGCAACCTGCGGGCCGACCTGGGCCGTATTGCCGTCGATTGCCTGCCTGCCGCAGAAGATAAGATCGAAAGAGCCGATATGGCGGACCGCCCGGCTGAGCACAGCCGAGGTCGCCAGGGTGTCCGATGCGGCAAAGGCCCGGTCGGTAAGCAGCACGGCCCGGTCCGCGCCCCGGTACAGGGACTCGCGCAGCACTTCGGCGGCGGGCGGCGGGCCCATGGTCATCGCGGTCACGCTGCCCCCGCTGCGCTCGCGCACCTGCAGGGCAAGCTCCAGCGCAACAAGATCCTCGGGGTTGAACACGGCCGGAAGCGCCGAGCGGTTCAGCGTTCCATCGGGCTTCATGGCCTTTTTTGAAACAGCCGTGGTGTCGGGTACCTGCTTGATGAGTACGATGCTGTGAAATGCCATAAGCGGATGCGTTTTGCAAGGTATCTGTCTGTACAAATTAATACAAATAAACTATAGGTATATACCAGATCAACCCTGAACTGGCAAGCTATTACAATCCTGCCACAGGGAAGAAAGCAGAAAGGCAAACAGATTACAAACACATATGGATAATTTCGTTCCCGGCTATCGGTCGCTTCTGGAAAGGGGCGGACATCACGAGCGCATACGAGGGTTGTATGAGCTGTTCAGCCCCTGCGCGCTGTGCCCTCGCCGCTGCGGCGCCCTGCGCGCTGAAGGGCAGCGGGGTGTCTGCGGGGCAGGGGCTGCCGTGCGGGTGGCAAAAGCCCTGCCGCACTTCGGCGAGGAGCCGCCGGTATCGGGCGCCCGTGGTTCGGGCACGGTTTTTTTCTCGCACTGCAGCCTGAAATGCTGTTTCTGCCAGAACTACCAGATCAGCCGGCACGGCATCGGCCGCGACAGAACGATCGAGGAGCTTGCCGGCATGCTGCTCGGCCTGCAGGACAGCGGCTGCCACAACATCAGTCTGGTCTCTGCCGCGCACTATCTCCCCCATGCGGTGGAGGCGCTTTTTTGCGCGGCCCGGCGGGGACTGCACCTGCCGGTCGTGTACAACTCGAACGGGTATGAAGACGTTCGGGTCCTGCACCTTCTGGAGGGAATTGTCGACATCTATCTGCCGGACGCGAAATACGCAGATGACGATGCGGCACTTAGGTACTCATCCGCCCCGGATTATGCTGCCGTCAACCGGGCCTGTCTTGATGAAATGCTGCGCCAGGTCGGGCACCTCGAGCCGGACGGGCAGGGCATTGCCCGGCGCGGTCTGATCGTGCGGCATCTCGTGCTGCCCGGCGGGCTTGCCGGGACCTCTCAGGTGCTTTCAATGCTGCGTAAAAACTTCGGCAGACACCTGGCCCTGAGCCTTATGTGCCAGTACACACCCTGCTTTGAAGCGGAAAAGTTTGAAAACCTTTCCCGGCGAATAATGCGTGAGGAATACGAAGCGGCGGTTTTGCTTCTGCATGAGCTCGGATTCGAGCAGGGCTGGACCCAGGAGCTTGAGGCGCTCGACCGCTCGTTTGTGCCGGATTTCACCAGAGAGGACGGCTGGAATTAAGCACCCGGCAGAGTGAGACGGAGGTCATAGATGTTTCATGAGGGCCGTATTCTGAAAAAAATCGTATACAGCACAGGAACGATGATAAGGGTCAGCACGGTTGCAAAGCTCAGTCCCGACATTATCGTAACGGCCATGGCGCCGAACAGGGGATCGGGAATCAGGGGGGTCATGCCCAGAACGGTGGTAAAAGAGGCCATCATGACAGGCCGCATACGGCTGACCGACGACTGCACCACGGCGCGGTAGCGCGGTGTGCCGGAGCGTATTTCAGTGTCGATCTGATCGAGCAGCACCACGGCGTTTTTGATCATCATGCCGAACAGGCTCAGCGCACCCAGAAGGGCCATGAAGCCGAAGGGCTTTCCCGTTACAAGCAGCCCTACGGTGATGCCGATGAGTGCAAGGGGCAGGGTCAGCAGTATGATCAGCGGCTGACGAAACGCATTGAAAAGGATGACGATGGTAAAAGCAGCCAGGATAAATGCCAGCGGAAGCTGCGCATTTACGGAGGCATTCGATTCCACCGATTCCTCGAGGTCCCCGCCCCACTCCAGAAAATATCCCGGGGGAAGAGCAATGTCCTCAATCGGACCTTTTATGCGGCGCAGGACATCATCAGCGGTGATGCCGGGAAGCGGCTGCGTCTGGGCCGTAATAGTGCGCCGCCGGTTCCAGCGATGGATAATCGGGTCCTCCCAGACGGTCTGAAGTTCCGGGACGACCTGTCCTAACGGCAGGCTTTGCGGACCCTGCCCGCGAACCGGCGCGGATGCGAGGTTTTCAACATCGTGGCGCTCGCCCTCGGGGTTCCTGATAATGACGGGCAGCAGCTCGTCATCCTCCCGGTACAGCCCGGCGATAACCCCGTCGGTTGCAACGCCCAGCGACATGCCCACGTCCGGACGTGACACCAGGGCGCGTCGGCCGCGGGCCTGAGAATAACCGGCCCGCAGCACTTTTACACGCTGGCGCCAGTTGTCGCGGGTGTCGCGCGTTTGCGGATCGCTGCGCATGATCGCCTGAGCGTTATCGGAAAGCTCACGCAGCGTTACCGGGTCCGGGCCGCTGAAGCGGGCTTCTATTTTAAATTCCGTGGCGGGTCCGAGCGGAAAGCTGCGCACGCGGGGTTCAGCGCGGGGAAACTCCCGATGGAGATACGTTTCAATCTGCTTTGAAAGCCCGGGTATTATCTCATACGAGGGGACGTTTATCAGCAGCAGGCCGTAGCTCGTATTCGCTATCTGCGGCTCGTATTCCAGGATAAAGCGCGGTGAGCCGGCCCCGATGCACGAGGTAACATTGACAACACCGGGCATCTCCATAATATGCCGCTCGATTTTCCGTATGTCTTCCGATACCGCATCGATGCGCGAGCCTTCCGGAAGCCAGTATTCGACCATGAACTGGGTCCGGTCGGAATCGGGAAAGAATATCTGTTTGACATACCCGAAGCCGAACGCCGAGGCGCAGAACAGCCCGACCATGATCAGCAGGGCACCCGTTCGGTTGCGCAGGGCCTTTTCAAGCACAAAGCGATAGTTTCGGTACACCGGCCCCGCATAGGGATCCGCCCCGACTCTTTTTTTGTCAATTCGCAGAAACAACGAGCACAGCACGGGAGTTACGGTCATTGCAATGATCCAGCTCAGGGCCAGTGATATCGCGACGACCAGGAACAGGCTCTCGCAGTATTCGCCCGTATCATCGCGGGCCAGATAAATGGGCATGAAGGCCAGGATGGCGATAAAGGTCGCGCCCAGCAGCGGCCAGGCGGTTGCGGCGGCAGGGCGCACGGCAGCGTCACGGCTCGAGTCGCCGCGCTGCAGGCGGATAAGCGAGCCCTCCGTTACCACGATGGCATTGTCGACAAGCATGCCCATAGCGATGATCAGGGCGCCGAGTGACGAGCGGTGCAGGTCGATTCCCAGCGGCAGCATGACTATCAGGGTACCGACGATCGCAAGAACCAGCGCCCAGCCGATCAGCATACCGCTGCGCATGCCCATGGTTATCAGCAGAATACCGATAACGATGCTTACCGATTCGATCAGGTTGGTGACAAACTGCCGTATGGAGCGCTTGACGGCATTGGCCTGGTAGGCCACCGGGCCGATATCGATACCTGCAGGCAGTATCTGCATCAGTTCGGCAAGACGATTTTTGACCGCGTCCCCCATAACGACCACATTGCCCTTTGAGACCGTCGAGATCGCGATACCGATTGCGGGCCTGCCGTTAAAGCGCATCAGCGTTTCGGGAGGCTCGATATAGCCTCGCCTGACCCGGGCAATATCGCGCAGCAGAACAAGCTCGCCGGGCGGCGAGCCCTGCACGACGAGGTCTGCAATGTTTTCAATGCTTTCAAATGCACCTGCCGTTTCAATGCGAATGCGCTCGGATCCGGCATGCACTTTTCCGGCTTCCACCTCCAGGTTCTGCCGGTACAGCGTTTCCACAATGCGCGACGGATGAATGCCCATTTCAGCCAGCCGCGCCCGAGACAGCTCCACGTATACGCACTCGCGCTGCATTCCCCACAGCATTACGCGGTTGACGTCCTTGACCAGCAGCAGTTCGCGCTGCAGCATACGGGCGATATCGTGCAGCTCGGCGAAGGAAAACCCGTCTCCGGTCAGGGCCAGGAAGACGCCGAACACATCTCCGTAATCATCAAAAACCGCCGGTCGCTGCGCACCGGGCGGCAGCAGCGGCTCGACATCGTGAATCTTGCGGCGCAGCTTGTCCCATATCTGAGGCAGGGTATCGCTGCGGTTGCTTTCCTCAATGTCGACATACACAATGGAGAGGCCGGCCCTGGATATCGATCGCACCCGCTTGAGCCACTCGAGCTCCTGCACGACCCGCTCGATTTCATCGGTTACCTGCAGCTCGACCTCGCTCGGCGATGCTCCGGGGTACAGGGTGACGACGGTGGCGGTTTTAATGGTGAACTCGGGATCTTCCAGTTTGCCGAGCTTGTTGTATGCATACAGCCCCCCCAGAAACAGCAGGACCATGCTGAAGATGACAACGGGTTTGCGGGAGACGGAGTATTCGGGCAGAATCATGTAATTTCCTGCTTATTCAGGAACTTCTGCAGCGCTCCGCTGCTGGTAGCGCTTCCACCGGGTTTGTTCTGCTGCGACCTTCTGTCCCTGGTGAAGATAATGAGCACCGGCACTGACCACCACTTCACCCTCGGCAAGTCCCTGTGTGATTTCGATGCCGTTTTCCAAAAGGCGTCCTGGTGTAACCGAGCGCTTCTCGACAGTGCTTTTGCCGGCGTTGACAATCCAGACAAAAGGAGCCCCCCCGGCGTCATCAACAACAGCCTCCACGGGGATGCTTAGCGGCGCAGGGGTTTCGTTGTTTGTAAAGGACACGCAGACCGTGGCGGCCATGCCGGGCCTGATGCTGATTGAATCGGGCGGGCTCAGCCGAACCGTCAGGGGATAGCTCTGATTTGACGGGCTCGGCTTGCGCCCGAGCTCCAGCAGCTGCGCACCGGTGCGCATGCCGGGATAGGCGTCAAATGTGCACGCAAAGCCGGTGAACGAGATGTGCTCCGAAACCATTTCCTCGGGGATCCCGGCAGTTACTTCGATAACCGAACAGTCAAGGAACGTGATGATGGGCTGCTTTGCCTGAACATTGTCATGGGTTTCCACGTGTTTTTGATGAACGTAGCCGTTAAACGGGGCAGACATGCGGGTATCCCCGAGAGCGTTACGGGCATCCTCCAGACCCTGGCGTGTTTCTGCAGCCCGGGCCGTCAAATCCTCATAGACTGCCCTGGCATGGTCGTATTCAGCCTGGGGGGCGGATTTGGTTGCCAGAAGGTTTTTATAGCGCTCATACTGCAGCCGGGCATCCGTAAGCTGCGCCTCATAGGCTGCCAAACGTGCAGTGAGCCGGTCGACCTGTACGCGGAAATCCCGCGGATCGATGCGGGCGATAAGGCTCCCTTTCGCTACAAACTGGCCGACCTCAACCGGAAGGTCGAGCAGCGGTCCGCCCACACGAAACGCAAGCCGAGCCTGCCGTGCTGCACGCGCGATGCCGGGGAACTCGCGCGATGCCGTTTCCGGGCTGCGCACAACGGCAGCTGTTTTTACCGGACGCCCGTCGGTCGGCCAGGGAGAGCCGGATGTGCTGTTTTTTTCTGAAAAAATGAGCAGTGCAGCTCCGGCCGCGAAGAGCAGCACGGCGAAGGCAAGTATAACGGGCCTGGAAACTGTTTTTTTATTCATGACGGTCCTCAGGGATGCTCGTTTCATGCTGATGGATTGAACTGCCGGTGCTGCCGATAACATTGAACAGGGATGCACAGGCTATCTGGTGCCGGTACTGTGCCGCTTCATACAGCATGCGGGCCTCATCCCTGCGGGAAAGTGCGGCAAGCCGGTCGGAAAGCTGCAGCAGGCCCTGTTTCCAGGCCTCGGTCTGCTCGCGAAGCTTTTCCTCGCGGGCGCAAAGCAGCTTTTCGGCAACGCGGCGGGCTTCCTCAGCCGAATCAACCGACAGGTATGCCTGCTGCACCTGCAGCATAACCGTAAGGCAGGCCTGCTCGCGTTTGATAAAGGCCTCCTCAGCCCGCGCGCGCGCGGCCCGGTAGGCATTGATATCTGCAAACCCGTTGAAAACCGTCATAACACCCCCCAGCCCGCCGAGCCACTGCGTGCCGTAGCGTACAAACGAATCGGTTGTATGGCTCAGTGAGGCAAACCCGAAAAGCTCAGGAAGAAATTCCGTAAGCGCCGTTTTTATCTTATCGCGGGCGATGTCATAGCGCAGGTCATGCATGCGAAGCTCGGGCCGGCTGAACAATGCCTCGGCAAGCAAATCCTCAAAACATCCTTCAGGGCGTTCGAGCGGTGCATCATCATTCAGCTGCAGCGGCGCGCGGGGATCGAGGCCCATGGCGTCAAGCAGATCGGACAGTGCTATACGCAGCCGGCGCCCGTTTTCCCGCACCTCGTACTCGCGCGACATCAGAAGCGCTTCAGCTTCGGCAAGATCACCTGCACGCACCAGCCCGAACCGGTGCTGCTGGCTGACTTCATGGACAACAGCCCGCGCGCGCTGCACGGCGGTATCGAGGAACTTTTTTGCCTGCCTGATCGTCAGGCAGCGGAAATACAGGGCTGAAATTTCATAGGCGATCTGCTGCCGGGTGCGCAGAGCGACAAGACGGCTGATGTCCTCGCCTTTCCGGAACATGCTGTACAAAAACCAGGTGTAGGGGGCGAATATCGGCTGGCGTAGCGAGAGAGCTGTCTCGCGCACGCGGCGATCGGCAATCGGCACAAGCATTCCCGCGATATCGGTGTGCGGCTGATTGCGCAGCCTGCTCCACGAAACATCGGCTTCGATGACCGGCAGAAAATTTGCAAAAGCAATTTGACGCTCCAGGCCGGCTATGCGCTTTTCCACAGCGGCATAACGGATGTCGAGGTTGTGGGATAGGGCGATGCGTATACAGTCATCATGGCCGAGCCGACCGGATGCGGGAACTTCAGCAGTTGTGCGGGCCTCGCGTTCGGCAAGCATTTGTTCGGTGTGACTGCGACGGATGGCCGCATGGTCGCGCGCGGCACAGGCACTGAAGGTGCCAAGCATGCTGAGGCATATGATCATTACGAGCGGTCTCTTCACGATGCACGCCTCATTGAAATCCCTGCAGCACGATGTCGAGCTGCAGGGCGGCAAGGTCTTCGAGCTTTTTGTCCCTGGCGTCAAGGTGACCCTGGTAGTGAAGATTCAGAAGCCCCTCGATGCCCGCCCATACAAGCAGCATGGCTTCGCGGCTCGGGTGCTTTTCGGAGATTTTTTTCTCTTCAAGCATGTCGTGCACGGTGCTCTGGGCCAGGGCCAGGGCGCGGGCTTCAAGCGCCTCGAGGCCCGCCAGAAGATGTTCGGCAAGCCCGGCGTTTCGAAATCCGCTGCTGAGCATGATCCACCGGTCGGTGTGCTTCAGATAAAACCGCACATAGGCGGCTGTCAGCGCATGCATGCGCTCGTCGGCCGGCCTGCTTTTCATGATCGATTTTTCAAGCATTTCCAGCAGTACATGAAATGACTCTTCGCAGATTTTAGCGTACAGCTCATCTTTGCCCGAGAAGTAAAAATAAACGGCCCCGGTCGAAAGACTGCATGCCTCGCAGATATCACGCATGGTTGTGGCGGCATATCCTTTTTTCAGGAACAGCTTTCTGCTTGCCTGCAGAATGCTGTCGATTCGATCCCGCCGTTCGTTTTCGTGTCTTTTTGCAAGAAGCTCTTTCATGAAAGCCTTTAAAGAATATAGTTATTAATTAGAACAAAGTTCTATTATAGAACATTGTTCTATAATTGCAAGACAGTTTTTACGTTTATTTTTTTACAATAAAATATCATTTGACCGTAAGCATTTTATTTGTTAATAATTTGTTAATTTTTTCTGCGTCATTGATCTACGCATTATATACGGAAACGAAAAGCACGACATATACGAGGTCCTGCCGGATAATTAGGAATGTGCAAATATTCACTTGCATACATGTTTGCACATGCGAAAATGTCATATCCTCCATATTGCCGGAGCGGAGGCAGACACTTCAGAAGCAAACTGTTTGAATTGCAATGTTTTTGTTTGTATGATTGTTGCCGCGCAGTGTTGGCATGGGAAATGCTTTTTAATCATTTTTTAACACATTATTCTGCTGAATTTATATTTTCATTAACCGATCAACAAAAAAGGGAGGAAGGCATGGGAAAAAAGATTTTAGGACTGATTGTGCTGGCATTTTTTACCTGCACGGGTGCTGCATTCGGGGCGACCGCCTGCGATGTGTTTCTGGGTGAGTGGGAAGTGGAGCTGACAGACGGTACCACGGCGACCTGGAACGTAGACACCGCGGATACAAGTCTGAATCCATTTGTCGTTTGTCAGGCAACAGGAACCAGCACAGCAGAGTCCGGCGAGGAAACATGGTTCCAGATTATCGTGGCAAATTTTTTTGACGGATTTATTTACTCTGAGGATGAAAACCTGGGAGACAATATGGGCAAGCACGAGGTTGATCCCAGTGACGACGGCTGTTCATTCAATGCAAGCGGGGTTGAGTACGAGGAATACGATCTTGTCAGCGGTACTAAAATAAATGACCCGGCATGCGCACCTCCCGAACCTGAGCCCGAACCTGAGCCCGATCCGGGCGACAATGAAACCGATCCGGGCGACAATGAAACCGACCCGGGCGACAATGAAACCGACCCGGGCGACAATGAAACCGACCCTGAACCCGAACCGGAACCCGAGCCCGAACCTGAACCCGAACCTGAGCCGGAAGAACCCTGCCCGCTTGAGACTGTGCTGGCAGCGGATGAGAATCAGATCGCAACGCTGCGGTCTTTCCGTGACGAAGTACTGGCCGACACAGCCATGGGTCAGAAGCTGATCGAGATGTATTACAGGAATCAGGCTGTCATTGAAGCCGCGCTTGAAAGCAGTCCGGCATTCAAGACAGTTGTCAAAAAGTCACTTGGCGCCGTAATACCGGTAATGGGCGCGCTTTCAGATTAGCGCGCACCGTTTTTTCTGAAACAAAAAAGGCAGGGTGAGTTACCCTGCCTTTTTTATGGTACGCCCGGCATGATCCGGTCACTTGGAGGTGAAAGTCCTCTACTGGCCCTGCAGGGGGAACGGTTAGCTTAACGGCAAGGGTGTCTGCCGCGAGGCAGAATCTGAAGGAAGCCGCAGGCAAAGCGCTGGCCTGACGAACAGGAACTGCATATGAGGCAGCCATACGGGATGAGAGGGCCATTAGACTCAAAGTCCAAAACCTGCACGGAACGTATGGAAGTAGATGCAGCGGGTATAAGCGTGAAGGTGAACGGATCTTATCCGGGGAGATCTGACAGCCTGTCCTGAGAAGGACTACCGGCATCGGAAGGTGCGGGGAAGGGCTGCCAGAAGTCAGCCGAGGGCATAGTAGGCGCACTCGACCGAGCCGAAGGCCCGAACACGAAAGCAGGACAGGAGCCGCGGAGAAGAAAGGCTGGGAAGCCTGAACCAAATCCGGAAGGCAGCAGACGGAATCTGCGAGGAAACGGTAGTGGTGCGGCAAAGGCTACGACAAAGCAAGACAACGCCGGTCCGGGGACAGAGAAGTTGATGGAAACAGTGGTCGAGAGAGAGAACATGATCAAGGCCTATAAGCGTGTTAGGAACAACAAAGGCGCTGCGGGAGCAGATGGAATGAGCACCGATGAGCTGAAGGAGCACCTGCAGGCGAGGTGGGCCGGGATCAAAGAAGAATTGCTGGCAGGGCGGTATAAGCCACAACCGGTTTTGCGTGTAGAGATACCGAAAGCCGGCGGTGGTGTGCGAGAGCTCGGCATACCAACGGTGGTGGACCGCCTGATCCAGCAGGCACTGCATCAGGTTCTCAGTCCTGTATTTGAGGAGAGTTTTTCAGAATCGAGCTATGGATTCAGACCGGCCCGGAGTGCACATCAGGCGGTTAGGCAAGCCCGAGAGTACGTAGCAGCGGGCAAACGTTGGGTAGTAGACATGGATCTGGAGAAGTTCTTCGACCGTGTCAATCACGATGTGCTGATGAGCCGTGTAGCCCGAAGAGTGAAAGACAAACGAGTGCTGCGACTGATCCGCCGTTACCTGCAAAGCGGGGTGATGGCAGGAGGCCTGATGAGCCAGACGGTGCAGGGCACCCCGCAAGGAGGGCCGTTGTCGCCGCTGCTGTCAAATATCGTTCTGGATGAGCTGGACAAGGAACTGGAGCGCCGAGGGCACTCGTTCTGCCGGTACGCTGATGACTGTGTGCCACGAAGGCACAGAAAGGAGGTAGGAATGACTGCCTAAATTCTGTAGC
>CAZFIB010000032.1:0-44433 GCA_964518865.1 uncultured Thermodesulfobacteriota bacterium | reverse complement strand
TTCGAGGAAATCGAAAAAAAGATCATTACTATGTCAAGATAAAGATTTGACACTACGCTACACTCCCTATCTCCTGCATTTTTCAGTAACGACTACTCCACTGACTGCAACAGGTCCTTGCGGGGCAGGTTCTCTCCGGGTGAGTACAGGTCGATGCCGAACGCGTCCAGGATCTCGAAGCATGAGGCTTCCTGGTCTTCCGTGACTTTCGACCTCCAGCGACTGAGCTGCTGTGGACCGGTGACCTTCTTGACGTCCTTCCTCGCGTGCGTGATCCGGGTGCTCTTCGCGGGCGCCCCCCACTTCTGACGGACGGTTGGCGTGACCTCGAACTCCAGCCGGTCAGCGAGGAACTCGAAGGCCCTGTCGTGGTCGAAGACGCACTCCTCGTAGCTCATCACAGTCCACTCGGGATGGTCGGCGTGGGTCCTCGCGATGACCAGGTTCTCCAGACACCAGCTCAACACGTGCTTCTTCAGCTCGTCCGAACCCGCCATGACACGCCGGCCCAGATCGACCTGGGCTGGCTCAAGCCACCTGTCCGTGAACTCCGGGCTGCGCAGGAAGGCCCTGGCCGATGGACGCCAGCCAGCCCGCTTGACCGACAGCGCCTGCGAGATCGGGTGGCGCAGCAGGACCAGGATGTGGGCGTCAAAGTTCTGGCCGAACCACTCGACCAGCGGCTTGGCGTTCGTGATCTTGAGCAGGACGCGGTTCGTGGTCTTCCAGAACCTGCGCTGCCACACCTGCCAGGGCGCGCCGACCACCACCTCACCCCGGCACAGGCGCTCGATGTAGGTGCGCACCATGGCTTCCTCGTCGGGAGCAAGGTCGATGAACGCGTTGTCGTTGTAGATCGGCAGATGCTCGAACTGGTGCAGGCCAGGGGTGAAGTACGAGAAGGGCTGGTCGATCTCGCGCACGCCCTCGGCGGCGCCGATGACCTGGCGTACCCAGCTGCTGCCACCGCGGCGGCCCGCGAACAGGAAGATGTCCTTCACGGCTGGATCAGGGGCGTGGCGCAACAGGCTCCAGGTGGCCTCCTGGATCATGAACGCCACGGTGCGTCTGCGAATCACAGCACCACCTCGCTGGAGCCTACCGGACGGCTCCCACTGGTTGACCGGTCTTCTCCGCCACAGAAACCACCCTAGAGCAGCGCAAGAGAACGGGTTTTTCACGCTCCACCGGCGAGGATGCGTAGTTGTTAGCATCTTTGAAGGGAAGCATCGTTCAGGCACCGTTTGATTTTGATAAGAACTTGCTTTTCGATGGAGAAAGTATAGGCAGAAGGCAATTGTATGTCAAGCAAAACGCAGTCGCAAGATATGGGCATCGGCGATGCCGGCTTGCGTTGCGTGTCGGTTCTGATATCGGGTGTTATTTCACCCGGAAGGGGCTGTTTTTGCCCACACCGATCCTGCCCCGGGATGCCGTTTTTTTTACAGATAGGCTTCAAACGGGTAGTCCGGAGTAAGTTAGGACGCCCTTAAATTTATAAGTAATTTAATCCATAAATATATAATTGTTTCGTTCGGCGATCAGACCCCCCTTTATTTACTTATTTAAGGGCGTCACAATTGAACCGGGAACCGGCAATGTCTGCGGATCAAGAAGGTCTGATTGTTTCAAAGACTATGATGGAGCTCGGCTGGCGAATAGTTAAAAAATAATCATGCAGGTCAGGTACAGCACATAGAAAATGCCGGCCAGCGGCAGCAGCACCAGTGGGGGGATAATCAGCGGAATCAGGGCCACACCGACAACGAACAGCACGAATGCGGGTATGAGAAAGCCGAGGCAGGCAACAATACCGAACAGGCCCCGGATATCCTTCAGCAGGGTATCGCGATCTATCCCCGATTCGAGGGAGGAAAGCACCTCCCCGGCCGGTCCGGCAACCGCCTCGGGCAGCAGGGAAAACACGGACCGAAGCGCATCGCGGCTTTCAGGTGCGGACAACGCGTCGCGCTCCCGGTCAAAGATTTCAGCGAGCCGCTGATCGATTTTAGCTGTCTCTGTTCGACCGGCCTGGCGGTTAAGCAGCCGGTGCATCTCATGCAGCTCAAAAAACAGCGCGATATGCTGCTCAATCAGCGCCTGCTGCTCAAAATCGGATGCGCCGGCAGCCGGCCCTGCGAAGCAGCACAGGATAGAGAGGGCGATTACCGTAACGATCAGCCTGGTATTCATTTGTATCCTCATGGTGTGCCTCGCGTTCACCGCTTTGCCGGCAGGGGCGCACAGCCCCTGCCGGCAAAGCCGGATTAAAAAATGTCGAACGGGCAGAAAGAGATTTCGGTTGAAAGCTCGATCGATGCAAAAACATAGCAGAAGGGATTGGCACCGCAGTCATCGATTTCATCGAGAAAGTCGTCGACGGCATCCAGGATACACTCCACGAAATCATCGACCTCTTTGGGTATCCAGGCGGCGTCCGCGGCATTGGTATACTCCATTCCGCCGCCGGGTGAGAAGCGCATCAGGGCTTCATTGTCCTCGACAGTCAGAAGAAACAGCGACCCTCTCCGGATGCCGGTGCGGGGAAACCCGATTTCCACATACCGGTCCGGGAAATCGATTGCAACGGCTTTAACGAACGAATCGTCCCTTTCCAGATCGATAACCTCAGCGCCGATCCCGTAAGCAGCAAGAATCCGCTGCAGCAGCACCGGGTACAGTACCGGCCGGAACGGGCCGGCAGAGGCTGATGCGGCTGTCAGTACCAGTGCGGTGCAGAGCGCTGCTGTCATCAGGGTTCGTTTTACAGAGTTTGTTGTCATAATGCTGACTCCTTTCCCGGTTCTGCAGCCTGCGGCTGACATCATAGAACCAATAAACACGATATTCAACGAAAAATTAATTGCGCTCGATGCCGACGACCGAGCCGACGGCTATAAGCTCCATTTTGATGCGCACGTCCTGCGAGCCGTAGTCGGCTGTTTCATAGTCCTTGAAAAAGAACAGGTTTCTGCTGGTCTGCCATCCGCTGCCCTTTACCGAGACTGCGGCCGCGACAGCCAAAACATCGATGGTTTCGCCGGCATCATCAGGTACGCTGATGTCAAGCGTATTTCCCGCGCCGATGATGTTCACCTCGTGCTCGCCGCTTGAATAGTCGCCGCTGAAGTCGAGATCCGCCATAAAGCCGCCGCCGATAAGATCGAACTGCTGAAAATCGGTATTGCCTATGTTGCTGATTTCAAGCGTCAGGCCGCCGCCCTCGATGCTGAAGCGCTCGACGCTGCGCGATGTGGGTGTGCTGAAGTCCACGTTGATTTCAACGCCGCCCATGGCAAGGTTGGCCTCTTTGAGGGGCATGCCGCCGAAATCCATGTCTCCGCTGATACCGCCGCCGGCAACAAACAGGTCGGTGTCAACATCGTAGCTGCCGATGGTTATTACCCAGGTCTGGATATAGGGGTAGTCATCGCAGCCGTAATCATAATCACGCTCATAGCCCGAGCTGAAAATCGCCTCGAAATCGGCGTCGCTGTCGGATGTTTTGAGGTAGGGGGCGGGGCCGTCAGTGTCGTAGGTTACCACGGCCTGAACGATATAGTCGGTGCTGTCGCTTTGCCGGATTGTAACTTCAGCACCGCCCAGCAGCAGTGACAGCTCCAGCTCATCGGCTCCCGAGGCTTCAAGCTCGCCTGCTGTCAGAATAAGAGATTCGGTTTTTTCTGCGGCAGATGCATACAATGGCGTAACAAAAAGCGCAAGCACCGCAGCAGCGATAAGCAGCAGATTTGGTTTTTGCATTACGTATCTCCTTTCATGTGGTGCAGTAAATGGTTTCTCTTGTGCCGTCACTTCGAAAGGCCAGTAGCCTGCTCCCGGGTTTGCTGCGGCAAAGCCTTTCACGCATACAGCATTTTACGGTGCTTAAAAGCATGAGATATGCCATGCTGCCTGAAAAAATGTAACCACATGTTTTTTCATTTTTATTTTGTAAGTATTTCAGTTTGAACGGAGAGGAGGGCATACCTTTGTAGAAAAAATGATACGGGCGGTTCGAAAAAATTCGAATGCAGTCTCTTTGTGGTACATTGCCGCGAAACGTGCTTTTATTGAAAAAATAAAACTGTAACAAAAAGCCGATATTTCTTCATCCCTGAAGCTCCCCCCTAATGAACAAGTGGTACCCCGTTGAATTTCTTTTGCAGTATTTTTACTGTCATCGCGAGCCGAAGGCAAAGCAATCTCCATGAACACCGCACCATATCCGGTGAGATTGCCACGTCATCACGCATTCGCGGGATTCCTCGCAATGACAGTTTTCCTTATTACGTTCACACATATGTTCATTGCATGAATAACCCCGGACCCGGGTCGTGTGTCCGCAATGACAGAGGCCCATGTCATCGCGAGTCCTACGGCCGAAATGATTCTGGAGATACCTCGTAGCTTCTTGCTGCGGGGGTTTTCATTGTTTAGGGTTGAACTGCTACCTGAATGCCCTTTTGAGAATGTATCCCAGGTCGGGAAGCGCCACAGCAGCGAGCTTGAAGCAGTAATTCATAAGTGTGAGCGCAGGAAGCAGGCAGATCAAAAAAGCGACGAAAGACGACACGGCTGTCATATCGAGAGCAGCAACATAGGTGCAGGGTATGCCGAACAGCACCCGTTTACCGATAAAGCCGCGGGGGTCATACAGCAACGACTTGATCATGGTCAGCTGCGCTGTGGCGGCAATCAGAAGGCAGGCTTTTAAGGCCAGCAGGCTGGCGGTGCAGGAAAGATACAGCGAATTCATGGTGACGACGCTGTCTATAAGGTGGAAAAGGTCGGGATTTTTTTGTATGAACTTCTGACAGACCTGCGTCTCGCAGTACAGGGCCCAGAGCATCCTGAAAAATGCAAGCGTTATGGTATAGCCCGCTATAATGCAGACACAGGCGGTTAAGCATTCGGCCAGGCTGCTCCACAGACGGCGTATCCACAGCGAAAAGGTCCTGTTGTTCACGTGGGCCCCCATTTGAAAAGGATTTATTGTGGCTCAGCGGCGATCCGTGCGGCTGCAAGCGTATTGGACATGAGCATTGTTATGGTCATCGGTCCGACCCCGCCGGGGACCGGCGTTATGAAGCCCGCCCGCTCACGGGCCGCCTCAAAGTCGACGTCACCGCGCAGGACGGGTATGGTTTTCCCTGTTTTCTGACTGATTTTTTCTCCCACCCGATTGACGCCTACATCTATGACACAGGCTCCCGGCTTGATCCATTCCGCTTTGACAAGGCCGGGAACGCCGGCGGCAACGATAAGAATATCGGCCCGTTTGCAGTGTGCGGCCAGATCGCGTGTTCTTGTATGAACGACCGTAACGGTAGCGTTGGCTCCTGCAGCCTTTTGCATCAGCAGTGTGGCGATCGGTTTTCCGACAATGGTGGAGCGACCCACAACAACCGCTTCCGCGCCGTCGGTTTCTACTCCCGAGCGCACGATAAGCTGCAGGATGCCCGCCGGGGTGCAGGGTAAAAACCGCACCGCATCCCCTCCCATCATAAGACGGCCGAGGTTGATCGGATGAAACCCGTCGACGTCCTTGTCGGGATTGATGGCGGTAATCACCTTTTGCTCGTCGATATGCCGGGGAAGGGGCAGCTGCACCAGGATGCCGTGAACAGCGGGATCGCTGTTGTAGTGTGCAATACGATCGAGAAGCTGCTCAGCGGTTATGGTGTCGGGCCGGCTGTCCTGTACCGAATGGAATCCGAGCGCATGGGCGGTTTTCTGCTTGGCGGTGACGTAGCTGACCGAAGCGGCATCGCTTCCGACAAGTATGGTCGCCAGCCCGGGTACAATGCCGTGACGCTCTTTCAGCCGGATGGTTTCCGCCCTGATTTCTTCACGGATTTCTTCGGCGCAGTCGGAGCCGCTTAAAATTGTTGCTGCCACGCTATAAACCCCACCGTTAAAGAGGTTAAAAATTTTAGCATTGCTCAAGCGGCTGTTCAAGCAGAAAAAATGCCGGGTCTTTTCGCCACAGGGAAAACGTGATACATTCATTAGTGTTTTTTGCGAACATGTCGATGAGCGAACCAGGCAGGCGGGTGCGCAGTTGTGTTAGCCGTCCCGCGTGTATGTGGAGGAGGCCGCCCAATGTCCGAACCGTTAATGGTCGTGCTGCTCGCAGTGCTGACGGTGGTTGCGTCTGTGGCTGTTTTTTATATAGCGGGACTGGCACGAAAGTTCATGCAGCTTGCGTCAGGGCTCGAAGTTCTTGACAAGTCGCAGGCGCGGACCGAAGCGACGTTGAAACATGAGATAGCCCAGAACCGGGCTGAAACCGGAGAAAATGCCCGGCTGGCGCGTGAGGAGATTACCGGTACGCTCAAGTCGCACGGGGATTCGCTTTTAAGCAGGATGACCGAGATCGCTTCGCTGCAGAAAAGCCAGCTCGATACGTTTTCCCGACAGCTGACCGAGCTGACGCGGACAAATGAGCAAAAGCTTGAAGCCGTCCGGCAGACGGTCGAGCAGAAGCTTCAGCTGCTGCAGGAGGACAACAGCCGCAGACTGGAACAGATGCGGCAGACGGTTGACGAAAAGCTGCACGCAACGATTGAGAAACGACTGGGAGAATCCTTCCGGATTGTCGGCGAGCGGCTGGAGCAGGTTCATAAGGGACTCGGGGAAATGCAGTCTCTGGCCGCCGGTGTCGGGGATCTCAAAAAAGTACTTTCAAACGTTAAAACCCGCGGCACCTGGGGAGAGATGAGCCTGGGGTTTCTGCTCGAACAGCTTTTTACGCCGGAGCAGTACGCCCGCAATGTCATCACCAAACAGGGAGGGACCGAGCGTGTCGAGTTTGCGCTGCGGCTTCCCGGGCGCAACGCCGACGAGAGCGAGGTCTGGCTGCCGATCGATGCGAAGTTTCCCGAGGCCGATTACCGCCGCCTGATCGAGGCCCAGGAGCAGGCCCGCCCCGAGCTTATCGAGGAGTCGGCCAGAAACATCGAGCGGTTTATCAAAGGCGAGGCGAAGAAAATTCAGGAAAAATACATCGATCCCCCCGGCACGACCGATTTCGGCATCATGTACCTTCCGGTCGAAAGTCTGTATGCCGAAGTGCTGCGCCGGCCGGGCCTGTGCGAATCGCTGCAGCGCGACTTCCGCATTGTGATAACCGGACCTACAACACTTGCGGCGCTGCTTAACAGCCTGCAGATGGGCTTCCGCACATTAGCGATTGAAAAGCGCTCCAGCGAAGTCTGGACGCTGCTGGGGGCCGTTAAAACCGAATTCGGCAAGTTCGGCGATCTGCTGGACAAAACCCGTAAAAAGCTTCAGGAGGCGGGTAACTCCATAGAAACGGCCGCACGAAAGTCACGCACCATCGAGCGAAAACTGCGGGACGTTCAGGAGCTTCCGGCGGATGATTCGGACAGGCTGCTCGGGGCTCCGGCCGATATCAATGAGGAAAATTGACACGTTCGCGGCAACATGCTACATTCGTTTATTTTTATGCACTCACAACTGCCGCGAAAACGGCATACGGAAATCATCCCTGCCCAGAGCAAGGGTGCCCGCCAAAGGCGGGCCGGGCAGCAGGAGGGTCGTTTCTTTGGCCATACCTTTCTTTTGACAGGCAAAGCGCCCGAGGCTTTCAATCCCTACGGGATTGAATCACGGTATAAGATAAAAACCCCGACAACTTTTCACCCAGTTGCTTTGTTTCACTTCCGGAGATGCAACCGCTATGCCCGCAATCGAAGTCGACAAGCTGACAAAATTTTACGGCCCCTCGCGCGGCATCGTCGATATATCCTTTTCTGTTGAGAAGGGAGAAGTCATGGGGTTTTTGGGTCCGAACGGCTCAGGAAAAACCACGACCATGCGCATGCTGACGTGCTTCTTCCCTCCCACCTCCGGCTCGGCCCGCATCTGCGGGTATGATATTCAGCAGAGCTCAGTCGACGTCAGGCGATGCATCGGCTACCTGCCGGAAAGCGTTCCGCTCTACAGGGAGATGCACGTCACAGCCTATCTGCACTTTTTTGCAGAGGTCCGTAATATACCCCGGCGCGTCCGGGCATCACGGGTCGATGAGGCCATCGAGCGGTGCGGCCTTCAGGGTGTGAGCCATCGCCTGATCGGCAGGCTTTCAAAAGGCTACCGGCAGCGGGTCGGTATCGCGCAGGCGCTGCTGCATTCGCCGGAGGTTCTTATCCTCGATGAGCCGACAGTGGGGCTCGATCCCCGGCAGATACATGATATCAGGTCGCTTATCAAGGATCTCGGCACAACGAGCACGGTCATCCTCAGCACCCATATCCTGCCGGAGGTCAGCATGACCTGCGATCGGGTTATTATCATTCACGAGGGACGTCTCATTGCTGTGGATACACCGCAAAACCTGATGCAGCGCCTGCAGCAGACACCCCGGGTCCTGTTGAGCGTCGAGGGGCCGCCTGAAAAAATTACGGAATCGCTGTTGAACATCAGCGGTGTTATCGGCGCCGCGCGCATCGGCGAAGCAGCGGGCCTGACGGCGTTTCGGGTGGAGACCGAGGAGGATCCCGAAATCATGAACAGACTTGCCCGCATGGTGTACGAAAACGAATGGAGGCTCCGGGAGATCAGGCCGTTCGACATGTCGCTGGAAGATATTTTCATACAGCTGGTAACCGAGGAAGAAAAGGTGCAGGCATGAGCTTTCATAGTATCATGAAGCGCGAGCTGAAGTCCTACTTCACCTCCTTGATCGCCTACGTTATTATTGCCATCTTTCTGGTTATCGCAGGGTACTTTTTCTATACGAACCTGGTGATGTTCGTGATGTTTGTCGGCACGGATGTGCGCCTGGGGCTCTGGCAGCATACGTTTTACGATATGCGTTTTGTAACGCTGTCGCTGCTGCCCCTGCTGACCATGCGCCTTTTCGCCGAAGAAAAAAAGCTCGGTACAATTGAACTGCTGTACACAAGCCCGCTGCACGACAGGGATATTATTCTGGGGAAATACCTGGCCTGCCTTGTTGTCTATACGCTTATGCTTGCGCTGACATTGCTGTACCCCGTGCTTCTCGAGGTCGTTTTCAGCGTCGATATCGGCCCCGTTGCCGCAGGCTACGCCGGCCTGTTTCTGCTGGGTTCCGCCTGTATCGCCTGCGGCATTTTCATGTCGTCGCTGACCGAAAATCAGATTGTGGCGGCCATTGCGACCATGGGGCTGCTGCTCTTCCTGTGGCTCCTTGACTGGAACGAGGGAATCGCCGGAGAGCGCATGGTACTGATCCTGCACCAGCTGTCGCTTTCAGAACATTATTTCAACTTTATCAAAGGCGTCATCGACATCGATGATGTGGTGTATTATGCAAGCCTTGTTTTCCTGTTTCTCTTTCTTACCGGCTGCAGCCTTGAGTCGCGCAAGTGGAGGAGGGAGAAATGAGTTTCGCCGCAAAACGCCTGCCGCACTCATATGGTTACTGGGCGGAACTTGCCCTGCTGGTCTGCCTGGTCACCGGTGTGCTGGTGCTGGTAAATTACATTGCCTATCGACACAATGTCAGGTTCGATCTTACGCCTGAGAAATCCTACAGCCTTGCTCCGCATACCCTGCGAGCGCTGGACACCCTGACGGAAGACCTGAAGCTCACTGTTTTTTACAAGCGCAGGGAGCAGGATGTGTTTCTCGAGCTTGTAGAGCTGTTCAGCCGCGCATCCGATCATTTCAGCTGCACGTTCGTCGAGCTTGACAAGAATCCCGCCCGCGCCGAGGCCCTGGGCATAAAAAGCTACGGGGCCGGCATTCTTTCCTACCAGGGCCGTCAGGAAAAGCTCGCCTATTTTTCAGAGGATGAGCTTGTCAGCGCTATTATCCGTCTTACTGAAAAAACCGACAAGGTCGTGCGCTTTGTCAGGGGCCACGGCGAGAAGAGCATTCGTAGCGAAGATCCGCAGGCCGGCTATTCAACCATACTTCAGGCCCTGAGAGCGGAGAACTTTACAGCGCAGGAAATTCTACTGCTGCAGGCCGGCAGCATACCCGGGAACACGCTGGTGCTTGTGGTATGCGGTCCTCAGAAAGATTTTTTCGAGCAGGAGCTCGATATAATTGCAGCCTACCTGGAGGGCGGCGGCAGGGTTCTGCTGCTGTGCGATCCGGTGAGACTTCCCCGGCTGACAGCTTTTTTGCAGCGCTACCGAGTACAGCTGACAAACGACTTTGTGATCGACACACAAAACAAGCTGCTCGACCTTGACTCTCTGACACCCATTGTGATACCGGACAGGAGCCATCCTGTTTTTCGTCATGTCAACCAGGCGGTCGTATTTCCCTACTGCCGCTCTGTGCTGCCCGTCAGATCCCCGGGCGAGACGTCCGCGGCAACGGTGCTTGTCAGAAGCGGACCCGACAGCTGGGCTGAGCGCGACTACCAGAGCGTCTATGACGGAAGGCCTGCATTCGACGCAGACCGGGATCTGCAGGGACCGGTTCCGGTAGGTGTCGTCGTAAATGTCGGCGCAGAGCCATCACCCGGTCGCCTTGTTGTGCTGGGTGACTCCGATTTTGCAAACAATCACTACCATTCCATACTCGGCAACAGAGATTTTTTTCTGAATACCATAAACTGGCTTGCTGAAAAAAGCTCTTTGCTCTCGAGCAGGTCACAGCCCAGGGGCGGGCCGGTATCCATGCTTTTTCTCACCGAAAACGAAAGCAGGCTTATCCTGTGGTCAGCGGTTATTCTGCAGCCCCTGCTTTTTCTGCTTGTCGGTATCGTGGTTGTGCTGGTGAGGAGGGTGCGGCGGTGATGCGCGGCAGGCTGGTATTCTGGGGACTTCTGTTTACAGGACTTTTCATTTATGTGCTTGTATTCGAGCGGCCCCGGCCCGAACAGCAGCCGGCGGTTGTCGTTGAGGACATGGAGCGCATTTTCACCTGCAGCAAAGATGAAACAGGTTCCATACAGGTAAGCGACGGCAAAACGTCGCTAACGCTGACGCACGGACTGCTCGGCTGGAAAACAGCCCGACCGGCCGGCGCCGATATTTCGCCCGAGATCATCGAAAGCGTTGTCGACGCGGTTACGGACGCGGTTGTTATTGATGTTATTGAGGAGCATCCGCAGGACCTCGCGCCGTACGGGCTTGACCGGCCCGGCCTGATCGTGACGGTTACCCCTGAGAGTGACCGGGCGCCGCAGAAGCTGCTGCTGGGAAGCACAGCGCCTGCGGGGGTGAGCCTGTACGCCCTGCAGGAAGGGCGCGACAGGGTTATTAGTATCGGTACCTTCTTGCGCTTTTCCGTAAAGACCCTGCTCGACAAGCTTTAGTCAACCACCATTTTTTACAGCAGCCGGTACAGCCAGTCGGGGATGTGCATTTTCTGTCTGTTGAGCACCGCCCCGATCACCCGGGCGTTAAACTGCTTGAATTTATTGACAGAGCTTTTGACGACCTCCCACCGCGTTTTGCCGGACCTGATGACCGTGATAACATAGGGAACCCGTGCCCCTATTATACAGGCATCCTCGTGAAACTCCGTCGACGGAGCATCCACAAGTATCCAGCCGGCCCGCTCCTGCAGGTCGTCAAGCAGCCGCTGAAAGGCTTCGGACTGCAGCAGAGAAAACGGCTGAGCATGCTGTGCGCCGCTGGTTATCAGGGCAAGGTTTTCAAAGCCGGTTTTTCGAATGGCATCGTCGGGGCTGAGGCTGCCGGAAAGAACTTCCGTCAAACCGCCCGCCCGTTCGAGCCCCAGGCGCTGGTGAAGGCCTGGGTTGCGAAGGTTCGCGTCGATAATTATTACGGACTCACCTGACTCGGCCACGGACAGCGCGAAATTGATCAGCAGGCCGGTGACACCTTCACCGGCTTTTGCAGCGGTAAACAGGAAACATTTATGCCGGCCGTCGGCGAGAGCCCGAAAAATGCTGTGCCTCATTCGATTGCATTTTTCCCTTATTTTTTCGGGAAGGCTCAGGGATGCAACCATCTCGAAATCTTTTGCATCAAGATCGGGAAAGCATCCGAGCGAGGGCAGGCCGAGGATATCACGAACATCCTCGGGCCTGTCAAACGTATGGCTAAAATATTCGGAGACAAACGCCATAAACAGGCCGCCCGCCGCACCGAATAATAGCGCGATTATGATAACGGCATACTTTTGTGACTGCACCGGGGCAAGCGGCGGGGATGCCGGTTCGATTACGGTGAAATTAATCAGCTTCTGTTCGTCCATTGCGCTTGAAATACGAGCCTCCTCGGTTTTTTTGGCATACAGGAGATAGTTCTCCTCGTTTATTTTTACCTGCCGTTCAAGCTCGCTCAAGCGGGTTTCCGCTTTATCGAGGCGTCCCAGCTGCAGCCGGTAGTCGGTGATCTGCTGACCGATCTTTTTTTCTCTGTTTTGAAGAGCATAAATGGTTTGCTGAATGTTGCTGCGGTTGGAAGATGTTTTTGCAAAATTTTCGGCTTTTGTCTCATACTCGCTGATCTCACCACGGATTTTGGCAAGCTCGAGCTCAAGGTCCGATATCTGCAAAAGAAGCAGGCTTTTCTGCTTTTGAATTGAGCTTATATTCTGTTCATTTCGAAAAAGCCCCAGTTCTTTCTGTGAAGCTTTCAGCTTTTTTTCCATAAGCGCAAGCTGGTCTTTGAAAAAGCGGTATTTTCGGTTTTGCTGATGGACCGTCAGATAATAATCAAGGAATTCAGCAGTAAGGTTGTTGACGGCCCGCGCTGCTTTTTCCGGATCAGGGTGCCTGAACCTGACATTTATAATGGAACCGCTGGATACGCTCAGGTTTTCCTTGAAGCGAAGGGCAGCCTTGCGAATGTGAGCCGGATCGGGCTTGGTTTTCCGGCTGCCGATATCCGGATAGAGCGCGGCGGCACCTGTTTTTTCAACAACGCGCTCAAGCAGAAACCGGCCGGTCAGTATTTCCACCGCTGTTTCGATGGTAAGTTCCTTATCCTTGAACAAGCTCGGCGTTGCCGCAACATCAGGGCTTTTTACGAGAATTTTTGAAAACGCTTCATAGACAGGTGTCATGATGAAGGTTGTCAGCACTGCACAGACCACGGAAAGCATAAAAAACAAAACCACGACCTTTTTATGCTTGAATATAATCATAAAAAAGTCGCGCAGGGTGTGGTATGATCTATTCTTTGCGTTCATTCTCTGCACCCTTCCCGTATGATTATTACCCTGAAAAATACTACGATGCTATTATCGGAATGTACAGAAGAAACATTAGGCTGTTAACATTTGACTTTTTATGCCGGACTCATTAAAGTTCATATAACATTCTCCTGCTGGAGGAAGAGGCAGCGTGAAATTTCAGGCAGCAATTCTGTGTGCGGTTCTGGCAATCGCCGCTCCCCGGCCGCTTTTCGCCGGAATGTTTTTCAGACCGGGAAGTGCCCAGGAGTGTATCGATACCTACAGCAGCAAAGTGTCGTCAAAAAGTGCACAGTACTATATCCGGCTTGCCTGCCGCCACAAGTTTCACCCCAGCCCGAACTGGCCGGTCGAGGTGTGCGAGTGTGTGCTGAAAAACATGAAGGGCGTTTCTTCCAACCTGGCAGCCGGGTATGTAAAAAAAGCCTGTGTTGATACCAGCTCCCCGCGGGTCAGCACCTGGCCGTCACATATGTGTGACTGCATCTTGAAGAATATGAAAAAAGCCCGCAACGACGGTGAGGCAGCCCGAATCCTTCAGCGGTGCAGAAATGAAAAATAGATTTTAGGTTTTGAGTCGCAGCATAAGCTTCAGGACCATTCTGAAATTTTGTTTCGGCGAGCTGCTTGTCATAAAAAAAGATCAAAGCTTGCACGCGCACGTCGGGCAATCCTGGCGGGGTCAAGTATAGTCAAATACCCGCCATCATATTTAATGAGGCCTTTCTGACGTAAGATTCTCAGCTGCTTATTGACACTTTCCCTGGTTGTGCCTGCCATAGCGGCAATATCACGCTGTGTCAGTCGTACTTTTATTGATATCCTATCATGATCCCATGCACCGAATTGTCGTGCAAGTGATAAAAGCTTGCGAGCAATACGTGCCGGCAGGTCAAAAAAGTAAGCTTCTTCAAGCGTATCATCAGTGTCGCGGAGCCGGCCCGCTAAAATTTCAAAAATTTTTCGTACTGCATTGAAATTATTTGATAGAAATTTCAAAAAATCATCTCTCTTCAGACTCAGTACATCCGTATCCTCAGCAGCAACGACCGTTGCAGAGCGTTGCTTCCCATCGATAAATGAAAGCTCGCCAACAACCTCGCCGATGGTAAGTATCGCCAGTATGATTTCTTCCTGGTCGGAAGAAGGCAGCACAATTTTCAAGCTTCCCCTCAGTATAATGTAGAGGTTTCCTCCCTCGTCTCCCTTATGGAAAAGTATCTGTCCCTTAGGGTAGTTCCGCTTGATAAAATGTCTACTAAGCTGTGTTAATTCCTGTTCGTGCAGGCCGGCAAAGAGCGGAATGTTTTTTAAATAGTTATTCATATTCTACTGCAGTATTTGACCGCAATCCTGCTTCGCGCATCCCGAAAAAAGGAGAATCTGCGATGGTTAGAAGCAAATGTGAAACTGATCATTTATTCTTTATACAAAGCGGGATGGCCCTGTATTAAACATGCGGCAGCAATGGCCTCGCACTGTTCGCAGAGAGCACCATATGCAATTTCAATGCAAAGCTTATATGTATCTGTATTGTCAGATTAAACAAAAAAAGCAAGCAATTTAATCAAAAATATATTTTTTTACATGTAATTGGTTTATGCCTTTGTAACGAATTTCACAATAAAGGTGTGATATGTGTCACAAAATAAATATTTTGATATGATAAATACTGTAACTGTTTTTTACAGTAGAGCAAATCCTCTCACAATAATATGTCATAGAGTTCAAACATGTCGGGTGGTAATGGATAGCGCTATCCTTGCAAAACCAAAATTTTATGCTTTGCTGGAAAAGGAAATGTCCCGCTCGCAAAGGTGTGGCTGCTGTCTGAGCATCATAACCTTTAAGTTACCGAAAGCGCCAAGGACCAAAGATGGGCTGCATGGTTTTCAGAAAAGGCTTATTCGGAGAGTTCGATCTTATGATTTTATAGGCTGGATAAACAGTGATACGATCGGGCTGCTGCTGCCGGATACCACGGAAGAGGGCGCCCAAAGGCTTGTGCACGACATATACAAGCATAATGCTATAAAAAATAGCATGCCGACCTGTGCGATTTTTTCAATCCCGTCAAACGAAATTGATTCTTTGCGGCAAACCATGAAGACAACAGCATTCATGCAGCCGCATTATTATGACGGGCAGACTGTTCGGCATACTATCGAGATATTCAAGGCTTTTGCATCTTTATGCCATTTTTAAGGCTTTTTTAATATTGTACGACAAAGATTTAAAAAAAATCTTTTCTTCCCCGTAAAACCTGATACATTTCTTATTGTAAAATCAGTATTCTTAAACAATCTGCAGACCCATGATACACACAGGATATCCAATGCAAACCTGTGAATAGTATTGCGAAATAAATATTTCTAAGTCTATCAAGAAAATTACATGGACTGTGTTTGATGAAGCTTAAGGGTAATATTCTTCTTGTTGATGACAACGAAGATATTATTGCAGTTCTTAGCGATTATCTTACATCTCGCGGTTACAATATTGAAGTTGCCTTCGACGGAGAAGAGGCATTAAAAAAATACAAAAAAGGGAAATTTGACCTGCTGATTTCAGATGTTGTAATGCCGAATATGAACGGCATAGAGCTTATGCAGCACATTTATAAAATCGATGAAGAAATAATTATTGTGATGATCAGCGGATATCCGAACGTCAACAAAGCGGTTGAAGCAATGAAGGCAGGTGCCTATGATTATATAATCAAACCATTCGAGCTGGAAGATGTACACATAAGGATTAAGCGCGCCTTTGAAAAGAAAATAATGCGACAGCAGATGAAGTATTCTCGGGGACTTGCATGGGCTCTGTTTATTTCTATTCCTTTGTGGCTTGGCATGGGGATATTTTTGGCACTTCTTTTACGGTAGGTGGCATACAGAGCTTCAGGACAGTTTGAGGTGCTGACATTTATTTACCTCTAACGGGAGGCGTTTCCATGAACATTAAAGCTAATATATTTATTTTATGTGCTGTTTTTATTTTCTCTGTTTCATTGGTGCATGCCGACTCCTCAAAGTTCGACAGGCGGCTGAAAAACTCGGTCGATGTCATCAATGAAATAATGAAGATACCCGAGAAGGGTATTCCACGCGATCTGCTGCAGAAGTGTCGGGCGGTGGCCGTGTTCCCGGGGCTTATCAAGGGGGGGTTCATCGTGGGGGTGCGCTCCGGGCGGGGTGTTCTGCTTGCGCGCCACGAAAAAAGCGGCAGGTGGAGCTCGCCGGCGTTCTTCAGCCTGCACGGGGGAAGTGCGGGCTTTCAGGCCGGCGTTCAGTCAGTTGATCTTATCCTGCTCATAATGAACAACCGTGGACTCAATGCGCTGCTCGAGAGCAAGGTCACGCTCGGGGCCGATCTTGGCGTGGCTGCCGGACCGGTCGGAAGGCGGACGGAAACGGGAACCGATGCGCGGCTTGATGCGGAAATCCAGTCATATTCACGCAGCAGGGGTATTTTTGCCGGGGTCTCGATCGAGGGGGCAACCATCAACCAGGACTCATCGGCGAATGCGACCTATTACGGCCAGGTGCTCAGCGCGCGGGACATATTGACAAACTTTGATATCAAGCCGCCCGCGTCTGCAAAGGAGCTGATAAAAACACTGAGTTCATATACCTCACGATGAGGGGGTACGCGTTCACGGGGCTGCGCCGTTAAGCTGCTGTGAAAATGATCGGGCCTTACAATTTTCCCTTTTCAATATCGTCAAGAAAGTGCGTGATGACCCGCTGCAGAAGTGGAGATCCGTGCGAGGACAGGTGATCGGCAAAATGCCTGATATCAGATATCATCTGCGGAGAAAGCTTCAGGGTACCGCTTTTACAGGCCTCCTCAATTGCCGGCATGCAGGAATCAAGCACACCCCGGGCCTGTGAGCGAAGCGTGCTGCTTTTCTGCAGAAGGCGGCTGACTTCAGGGCTCACCAGATAGTAGCGGCTGACGTATGAGGAGCCGCCAGGTGTTTTTCTCAGGGCAGTATCGCGAAATGTCCTGAGCGTTTGAGCATGCCTGGACTGCGGTGAGTACAGAACTGTTGCCGGGCAGGGGGATTCCTTCTTCACAAACTTCAGGCCGGAAGCATTCTGGTTTTCAATGGTTACATCCCTGCTCGGCGGTTCGAACGCAGCACCCTGCAGGGACGGTGTCAGGGTGTAGTTTCCCGGCGGAAGATCTTCAAGAATAAACGCCCCCTGGCCGTCGGTCAGAACAGTGGCGTTTGACGGGCCCTCCACTGAAATAATAATATCCTCCCTGCCGGCCCCGGAGACGCTTCCGGCGATGGTAAACAGCAGGCCCTTTTTCATCGCCGAGAAAACAACGTCGGAAATGCTGCTGTTTTGTAACTCAATACTTTTTGATGTTGGAATAAAGCGGTATCCCGGGGCAGCAGGCGTCAGGGTATAGGTGCCTGCAAGGAGCGGGCCGACCGAAAAAATCCCTCCTGAAGCCGTAAACGAGGCTGACTGGTCACCGGAAAGCCGTATGGTAACCGGTTTTTCCGCAGCGCCTGAAATCGAACCGGACACATACAGCGATGCCGCTCCAGGCTCAAGCTCCAGCTCAAGTGCAGACTCCCGGGCGTCAGTGATACCGGCGGTCTGCTGTGCGGGTTCGAAGCCCTCGGCTGAAACCGTTATGGTGTAGGGCCCGCACGGCAGGTCGGCAAACACGTACGCGCCATGCTGCTCGGTTGCTGCCGGAGCGGCGGGATCGAGGGCGACAGCCGCCCCGGATACTGAATTGCCTGTTTTGCCATCGACCAGTGTTACCGTCAGCGTCCCCGAACAGAAATTTTTTGTGACACTCCAGCTTTGTTTGCCGGTCAGCAGGTTTTCCGGGTCGGTTTTAACCAGCGGCGTCATGTCGTTTGCCCATACGGTAATGATGTGATCTCCCTGAGCGAGGCGGGAAGGGAGCAGCGGCAGACTGAAGGGATCGGGCGGCTCTACAATCTCTCCGTCGATTTCCCACATGGATTCATATGATCCGGTTGTACGGCCGCCGACCGGATCGATGCTGAAAACAGTTTCAGTGCCGGGAGCCAGGGACAGGGCGGTCTCTTTCGGACTGAACTGCTCGATGGGCTTTATGAGGGAGTACATGTTCAGCACCAGCGCCTCTTTGCAGATTTCGCAGAACGGCTGATTGAGCTGGCGCATCTTGCAGGTGTGCCGCGGTCGAAAAATCTCTTCAGACAGGTACCGGGCCCCCTCGAACAGGCCGATGGACTGGAACTCGGTTTTCGGCGTCGGCAGAGGAGTATTTGTGTCGATCCATCTTTTCCAGGGGATGGTATCCCGCTTTGTTTTAAACGTAACGTTCGGCTCATGGTCTCCCGGCGGATATCCGGGGTACGGGGTTTCATATTCGTCTGCCAGCCTGGCAATTACGTGACCGGCCTCGTGAAGCGCAATTTCAGGAGAGGATTCATGGGCGGAGACAACGATTACCGAACCGCCGCTTCCGCCGTATTCTTCGTCATTGACAAGGGCGAAGACGACATCGAACTGCGGAACCGCTGAGGCGGCGCTGAAGGCTTTTGCATCGTCGACGGTGAGCAGCCTGGCTATGCCCATGGCGCCGAAGCTTGCATCAAGTGCGGTATCAACATATATACCGTCAGCCGGGTGGTCTGCCCCGGATTCCTCCGAAGCAAGGAAAACGGTATACACGTTATTGAGGGATGCGTATTCCTTGAAGGGAGAAACAGAAAAAAAAGTGTCGATAATCCGGGAGGCATCATCCTGGAACGTGTCGAACTCGAGCTCGGTATACCCTTCCGCCAGAATCACCCAGACAAAGCGATTGGCATCATCACCGTTATCCAGAGGTTTTTGAATGGTCGGAACATCTGCTGAAGCAGCATCGGTACAAGCACACAGTAAGCATGCCGTCAGACAGATACGGGCACAGAAGCGCAGCAATGACGACGATTTGACAAAAGTCATGTTACAGCGGTTTCTTCGGCCTGCCGTGATAAAGCCGGTGCACATTAAAACACGGCTTCGCCCAGCACGTTTTCTTCAGCCTGCCCGCCTGAGCCGGATGCGGTCTGCCGGTTCAGTGAGCGGGGGTATAACGGTCGCTTATAAAACTTTATTCTGTCGGCAGATTTATTGCTCAGGGGAATTTTCAGCACAAAATCAGCCTGTTCGCGCTCAACCGCCCCGCCGCCCATCTTGCCGGTTTCCTCGTCAAAGTAGTCATAATGAAGCCGCGAGGGGATATCGAACTCCTCTTCGTATACAGGAGTCTGTGCGCTTGAAAAAAGGCGAAAACAAAAGGGCTGTTCGCCCCGGGAAAAAAGCACCCGCCGCTTTTTGACGCTGCCGGGCACAGTTTGAAAGTCGTTTACAAAAATCCGGCCGTCTTTCCACTGCAGGCAGACAATGGCATATTCATCCCCGTCGTGTCGGCTGAACGGCCTGAGTGACTCCATTTTTTCTTTTAAAAAATCATAGCGTGATGTTTTGTGGGGAACATCCGCAAAATCTTCTTCAATAAGGTTGTACTTTCCGGACAGGACCTCATGAAAAAAAGAATCCTGGTCGGACCCTTCTTCAATAAACTGGGCACGGCACAGGCTGTAGCTGCACAGACACAGTGCGGTCAGAAGGAAACAGAACACAGTACGAATCACTTCGGCATAGTCATTTCGCTGTACCGCTTCGTTCATAGCACATCCCCCACCAACTTGTTTTCGAATTTATACTATAATATACATTATTTTTTACTTAAAAGCAAGATAATAATTGTTTTTACTTGTAGTAGAACATCATAATGTGGCTTGAAGGGTTCGAGACTGTACAGGTATATCGGCTGCATGGAAAGAGGAGCTTAATGGTTTATGTGAGATTATGAGTGTATTTTTTATTATTTAATTTATATTAATTATATTAAATAATTAAATAATAATAAAAATATTACTATGGACAGACACCACCAGTTGGTGTAATGTGAAGTATTTAATGCTTTTCATGAAACAGCAAATAGTATACGACAGGCATTGAAATGAGCGCATGAAAAAGATAGTGCATATCACAAAAGTCACCGGCATTCACGGGATGGAAAAGCATCTTCTCAGTCTGCTGCCGAAGCTCAGAAACCGCTACGAGACGGAATGCATTATACTCACCGAGCAGGGAAAGCCGGTGACTGATTATCTGACTGCCCTGGGCCGACAGGAGATCGTGGTTCATGAGATTGAAATCAATTATGATATCGACCCCGCATGCCTGATGCAGGTGTACCGGCTTTTAAAACGGATGCAGCCGGATCTGGTGCACACGCATCTTATGCATGGAGATCTGTACGGTATTACAGCGGCGCGGCTTGCGGGTATCGAGCGGGTAGTATCGACGAAGCACAATGACGACAGGTTTCGATGCAATGGTGTTATAAAACGAGTGAACCGTCTGTTAAACGGCAAAACACACGGCACTATTGCCATTTCAAACTCGGTCAGCCGTTTTGTGCAAACGGTTGAAGGCGTCGGGCACGACCGTATCCGCGTTATATATTACGGTTTGGATGATATCCGGTCGCAGGTCGATCCTTCAGAGGCACGCAGGATGGCAGGCTTTGAAGATGATACTCTGGTTTTCTGCATTATTGCACGGCTGACCGAACAGAAGGGCCACCGCTTTCTGATCGACGCATTCGGCGAGGCCCATCTTCACAACCCGCGCATTCGTCTTCTGGTGGCGGGGGACGGAGAGCTGCGGTCGCAGCTGGAGGGGATGGTGCGCGAGCGGGGTATCCAGTCCGCCGTGCACTTCACTGGATACCGCGCCGATGTGCCTGCCCTGCTCGGCGGGTGCGATGTGTTCGTCCACCCGTCTTTATGGGAGGGATTCGGCCTGTCCATACTGGAGGCGATGGTTTTCGCAAAACCCATTATCAGCACATGGGTCGGTGCGATACCCGAGTTGATCGAACACAATGTTTCAGGTATCCTCGTATCGCCGCGCGATGGTGCGCGGCTTGCCGATGCCCTGATTCTGCTCGCCGCTGATGCCGACCTCAGAAACCGTATTGGAGAACAGGCCCGGAATCGCTGGCAGGCACGTTTTACGCTTGACCGCATGGTCAGGCAAACCGAAGCATTCTATGCTGATGTTTTTGGAGAATAGCTGCGCGTGAAAAAGAAGGGACGAGCCGTTAAGAAAAAAATCGGGCCTGTGCCGCAGCCGGAACGGAACCGTTTTTCAGAAGGAGCTGACTGGGCGGCGGCCGCTGTTCTGCACGGACCCGTCGTGTTGATCGGTCTTGCGCCCCTCATCTATTTGAAAATCGGCGGCGAGTTCGACAACAACCCCAAAATGGCATTTCTGCAGTGGGGCATCGCACTGCTTGCCCTTGTCGCGGCCGCACGGTTCCGTCAGCCGCTGCGCTGGAAAAGAAGCCCGCTCGATGTGCCGATAGTAGCTTTCTACGCAGCCTGTCTGCTGTCGCTTGTGCATGCCCTGAACCCATGGCAATCGGTGCTGCTGCTTCTCAACTGGGCAGGGGCGATTGTTTTTTATTTTCTGCTCGTGCAGACAGCTGCAGAGCGCCGCGTGCTCCCGGCTGTTTTTTTTGTTACCGCTACAGCTGCCGGCCTGGTGTCGCTTGTGGGTATCCTTCAGGTACTGCTGCCGGACCTCATGCTCATTAAGGGCATCCCGCAGATTACTCCCCCTGCCAGCACATTTTCAAACAAGAACATGGCGGCACAGTACTGTGCGATATGTTTTCCATGCATCGTGGGGGCCGTTGTCCTGTCGCGATCGCTGTGGAAAAAGTATATCGGCATCTTCAGCATAGGTTTTGTATGCGTCTATCTTCTGTATACGGGAACGAGGTCGTCGTGGCTTTCCGTGCTTGTTTCTGTCGTGCTTTTCTGTGTGTTTACGGCTCTGTCCCCCGACGGCTTACGCCTGATAAAACGATCCGTGCGATCCCGCAGGTTTCTGATGCTGGCGGCGGCTCTCTGCTGCATTGTAATCGCAGCGGGCGCCTTGAGCATCAAGCGCGATCCCCGTTTGTTTGATCAAGTCAGAGGCCGCATTGTGTCCATGGGCAACCTTCAGGAGGGCACGGCCAGGCTGCGCACCATATGGCAGAAGAACACGTTGAAAATGATACAGGACAACCCCCTCTACGGTGTGGGGGTGGGAAACTTCAAAATCGCTTATCCGCTGTACAATCAGGCCGCGGAGGTTGACTGGTCGTTCTCCGAGGGCAAGCAGCTCAGCCGGGTCCACATGGATCATCTCCAGATGCTGGCTGAACTGGGGGTGCCGGGGTTCTGCTGCTATGTGTGGATGCTGGGCTCCTGTATGGTTCTTTTTTTCCGTTTGTTTCGCAGCTCTTCCGGCATGCGGCGCTTCAGCGCCGTGTGCATTTTTCTGACGGTCATCAGCTTTATGCTGATCGGCTCGCTGTCCTTCCCCTGGGAGCGCGCCATGACCACGCTGTATCTTTTTATGAGCTTTGCGCTCCTGAGTGTTCTTTACCATGCAGGACGCGACGGCAGTACCGTGGTCACGGCAGGTTCCCCCCGGACCAGCACAGCGGTGCGATTCCTGCTGTGCTGCCTGCTTATCGGCTTTTTTTCCCTGTCAGTTACGTTCATTGGAAAAGTGGTGCTTTCAGACAAGTATTTTATTCAGGGACTGACGCTGCAGGAAAAGAAAAGATACGACGCATCGACAGCGGCTCTCGTAAAGGCTAAAAATTATTTTCCGATGTGGAGCTACAATGCCGTGTCCCTGCTTGCGCGCAACCTCACGGTACAGCAGAAGTATACGGAAGCGGTCGAAGAGTACAAATATTCACTGAAGGTGCATCCGTATAACGTCAATGCCATGCTGAATATCGGGTACTGCTATCTGCAGATGATGGAGCTCGACAAGGCTGAAGACTATTTCAAGCAGTATGTTTCCATTCTTCCCAACGCATCCAAGGGCCACAACAATCTCGGCATCGTTTACTACCATAAAAAAGAAATAGACAAGGCCATCAAAGCCTATGAGCGTGCGGCCGCCCTGGACAGCACCTATGCCGAGCCGCACTACAACCTTGCAAATATTTTTAAAAGCAGAAACAATTATGCGCGTGCCATATCCGAATACGAAAAAGCGCTCGAGGCGAATCCTGATCTGGCTGACGCCCGCGAGACCCTGGTAAACCTGTATATCGATACCGGCAGGCTTGAACAGGCCCGGTCAGCACTGCAGCCGTTTGCCTCGAGGCGTGAGACGGTTTCCAAAGCATACCTTCTTGACGGCCGGCTCAGACAGGCACAGGGGGATCACGCCGGAGCGCTGAAGCAGTACCGCACGGTGATCGAGCTCGATCCCGAAAACGCAGCCGCATACCACAATCTGGGCCTCGCTCATTATTACCTGAATCACTATGAAGAGGCTGAGCAGGCGTTTGCCGAAGCGATTGCCCGGGCTCCCGGGCTGGTTAACTCATATCTGCTTCTGGGACAGCTTAAGCTCAGAAAGCAGGAGGACCATTCGGCCGTAAAGCTTTTGTCGCGGGCCGTTGAGCTCAACCCCCGCCTGCGAGACGCACAGTTTCATCTCGGCACAGCCTGTCTTCGGATCGGCCGGCTCGATCGGGCCGTTCAGGCCTATCTGGCGGCCCTCCAGCTCGATCCCGGCTTTTCCCTGGCTCATTACAATCTGGCAACCATATATCGCCACGCGGGCAACTACCGGCAGGCCCTGCATCATTTCGAAAAGGCCCTTGAAAGCCCCTCCCGCAGAATCGACGCAAAGCTTGCCGCATCGTTTATTGAAGAAATGAAGCGTAAAATTGAAGAAGGCGGGTAACGGCATGCAGCAGCTGCGAATCGGCTATCTGTCGACCATGTATCACACCTCGCATATCCTGAAACATTTCGGTTTGGTTGAAAAACGGCTGAATCTGCAGCCCCGGTGGCGCCTGTTCGGCACCGGACCGGCCATGGTACAGGCATTTGCGGAAGGCGGTCTTGACGCGGGATACATCGGCCTTCCTCCTGCGATGATCGCCGTCGGCAAGGGCGTGTCCATCCGGTGTATCGGGGGGGGGCATGTCGAGGGCACGGTAATGATCGGCAGAAGCGAGTTTCTGTCGGTTGAGGAGCTGGGCAGTGAAGCCGGTGTAATACGGCAGCTGCAGGACAGAACGGTCGCAGCGCCGTCGGCGGGATCAATACATGATGTGCTTGCCCGCGATATGCTTAAGCGCTTCGGTGCTGACAGGGCTGTCATGAAAAATGTTACCTGGGCTGATCTTATTCCCGCAGCGCTTGATGATAAAACAATCGATGCGGCATTCGGCACCCCGCCGCTCGCTGTGCTGTCCTGCTCCCTGCACGGCCATCGTATTCTCGTGCCGCCCTCGGCAATCTGGCCGTTCAATCCAAGCTACGGTATCGTCGTTCGCACAGGCATGCTGCAGCAGGAACAGCTGCTGCAGGATTTTCTTGCCGTACACGAAGAAGCCTGCAACCAGATTCTGCATAAAAGCGACACGGCTGCCCGCGCGGTAGCACAGGAGGTCGGGGTTGTGGATGCGTCTTTTGTGAAGCAGGTGTTTGCCGTCTCGCCGCGATACTGCGCATCACTGCCTGAGAACTACATAGAGTCGAGCATGAAATTTGTTCCGGTGCTTCAGAGCATGGGATATCTCACTCGCGCGCTTTCGACCGACGAAGTTTTCTTTACGGATTTCATCAGAAAAGTTCATCCGCAGCAGCATCATTACTGCGAACCGCTGCGTGAGTAGCGTTCCGGCGGCAGCACTGCGCGAACGATATCGAGAAAAGGGGGTATGTCAATCCCCCGCAGCCGTTTGTGCCGCCGGCTGCTTTTCTTTTTTGACAGTTCCATGTAATTTATCTATTATAGACATTTTATGCTGTTGCGGACGTACTGCCTGCCCCCTGCTTTTCAGCCTGCGGACACAGCGGCGTGTGCAGCAGATATATGATACTGATCACTCTTGAAACAGCGTAATGCACGTCACTGAGTGCGCGGAGCGCCACACCATTTTTAGTTAATTATGCACGAGGCACACATATGGAAACCGCACAGCAGGTTGAACAGGTTTTGTTCGATTCTATTGACGAGATAAACACGCAGCTCCCTCAGGCACAGCAGGTGGAAAAGGCACTCGACACACCGCTGTTCGGCCGGGACGGTGTTCTTGACTCCCTGGCGCTGGTTAACTTGATCGTAGCGGTGGAGCAAAAACTGCAGGAGCGGCTGAACGTGGCTGTTACGCTTGCCGATGAAAAGGCCATGTCGCAGAAAAACAGCCCGTTCAAAACGGTTGCCTCTCTGGCCGGCTATATCGTACAGCTTATTTCTGAAGAGACGAACAACTGAAACCCCTAGCGCCGCGTGTGAACGCATGACTTGCCGACAGGATGCTTGCGCCATGGAAGAACAAAAAGTAATGCTCATTACCGGTACCCGCAAGGGCATCGGAAAGTACCTGGTCGATTACTACAGTGAGAAAGGATTCCGGATTTTCGGCTGCAGCCGCCAGGAGGCAGACTACCGGCATGACTGCTATACCCACTACTGCCTGGACGTTGCCGACGAGAGTCGCGTCAGGGCGATGACGGCCGACATAAACAGGGAGTGCGGACGGCTGGATATCCTGATTAACAATGCCGGCGTCGCTTCGATGAACCATATCCTGACCACCCCCATGAAAACCGTAAACCGGGTGTTAAACACAAATGTCGCGGGGTCGTTTCTGTTCTGTCGGGAGGCCTCCCGGCTTATGATGAAGCACCGCTGGGGCAGAATCGTCAACTTTGCAACCGTTGCCACTCCGATGAAGCTGCAGGGAGAGGCGGTCTACGCCTGCTCAAAAGCCGCCATTGTAAATCTCACCGAAATACTGTGCCGGGAGCTGGGTGAATTCGGCATAACGGTCAATGCAGTCGGCCCAACGCCGACAAAAACAGATCTTATCCGCTCTGTCCCGCAGGAAAAGATCGACGATCTGCTGCGGCGTCAGGCGATCAGGCGCTTTGGCGAATTCGAGGATATTTCAAATGTGATTGACTTTTTCATCCGGCCTGAAAGCGATTTCATTACGGGGCAGGTGCTGTATCTCGGGGGAATCTGATGCACATAGACTTTCTGCTCGACGTGTTTCGACAA
This sequence comes from uncultured Thermodesulfobacteriota bacterium, assembly GCA_964518865.1. Classification (GTDB taxonomy): domain Bacteria; phylum Desulfobacterota; class WTBG01; order CAIYCZ01; family CAIRTM01; genus JANQGV01. The sequence continues at coordinate 18,130 of CAZFIB010000032.1, read as the reverse complement.
AAGCCCGCCGGGGATGCAATGGTGTGGCGCGACCGCGTGTACACCTATGCGTGGCTGCTTGAAAAAATACAGAAATGGACCGATGAAATCAGAGCCTGGGGGGTCGCGACCGGAGGCGTTGCCGTTCTGCGGGGAGATTACTCACCGAACTCGGTTGCGCTGCTTCTGGCGCTTATCGAGCACGGGTGCATTGTTGTGCCGCTGACGCTGCAGAATGACGATGTTATCCGGGACTATATCGACATCGCCCAGGGTGAAGTACAGTTCAGCATCGACAGCGCAGACACTGCGGACTTCAGGTTGCTCGACAGAGCCGCGGAGCATAAGCACTACAGCTGCCTGCGCAATGCCGGCCACCCCGGACTGGTCTTGTTTTCCTCCGGCTCAACCGGCGAGAGCAAAGCGGCGGTACATGATTTTGACCGCCTGCTCGAAAAATACAAAACCCGGCGGCACGACCTGCGCACCCTGACCTTCCTGCTGTATGACCACATCGGCGGCATCGACACCCTGTTTTACTCGCTCAGCAACGCAAGCTGTATCATCACCGTGGCCGACCGCCAGCCCGACACGGTCTGCCGGGCTGTTCAGGACTATGCGGTTGAAGTGCTGCCGGTTTCGCCCAGCTTTTTGAACATGCTGCTGCTGAGCGAAGCCTACAGCCGTTATGACCTGACATCGCTTAAGTATATTACCTACGGAGCCGAAGTGATGCCTGCGGCGACCCTGAAGAAATGCCATGAACTTTTTCCCTCGGTCAACCTGCTGCAGAAGTTCGGAACGACCGAGGTCGGCACGCTTCGTTCCAAGTCCAAGTCCTCCGCGTCGACATGGGTGAAGATCGGCGGCGAGGGATACGATGTTCGCGTTGTGGACGGCATTCTGCAGATAAAAGCCCGCTCGGCGATTCTGGGATATTTGAACGCTCCCAGCCCGTTCACCGACGACGGCTGGTTTATTACCGGTGATCTGGTGGAGGTCGACGGAGAGTACATGCGCATTCTGGGCCGGAAAAGCGAAATCATCAACGTCGGAGGAGAGAAGGTCAATCCGGCCGAAGTCGAAAACGTCATCTGTGAAATGGAAAACGTCAACGAGGTTTCCGTGTACGGAGAACAAAATGCTCTTATGGGCAGTATTGTTTGCGCAAAAGTATCTCTGGTCGCGCCGGAGGACCCTGCGGCATGTGTTCGCACAATCAAGGCCTACTGCAGCTCACGGCTCGAGCGCTACATGGTCCCTGTGAAGGTGGAAATCGTCGATTACGCCCTGCACAGCAACCGTTTCAAAAAAATGCGGCGTAACCTGACCGGTGCGCAGGCGCCTGCTTCAAACAGTACTTCTTAACCGGTTCGGTAAAGCAGATGCATGCTACCGCATCTATGAACGATATCTCCCGTCTCGGCTTCTGGCCGGCTGTCACAACCATCTACCATTGCGCTTACCGCTGCTCAGGGCAGGCCCTTGCCGCGCTTCAACTGGAGGGGTGTCTTCCGGCAAACGTGCTCGCGGCATGCCTTGCGAATCTGCAGCACCGCCACCCGCTTTTGCAGGCCCGGATCGTTCAGGCGGATGGCGGCTTCAAATACGATCGCAGCAGCTATGTCGGCATGAACGAACCAGCACGCCTGAGCGGCGTCCCCCTGCGGGTCTGCAAGCGCCGGGGCCCTGAGTGCTGGCGCAGAATCGCCGAAGAGGAAATAGACCGGGACGCTTCCCCGGATTCCGCCTGCCTGTGGCGTGCGGTTTTCATTACCGAACCGCGGGGAGAAGAGCGAAGCGAGCTTATTCTGCTTTTTCACCATGCAATCTGCGACGGCCTGTCGATGACGCGTTTTATTCATGATCTGTTGAACCTGTGCAGCGTCGCAATACGCAGCAAGGAAATCCCCCCGCGCCCGGAACCCCTTCCGCTGCTTCCGCCGCCGGAGTCGATGATTCGAAAAACGGCTCCGGAAAAAGTATGCCCGCCGCCTGTGCCGGCAGGGTCGCAAACAGCCGCACTGCCCTACGAACAACCCGTCCCGCTTGAACGTCGATCGACAAAGATACTGTTTCTGACGCTCGACGAGAATCTCGTGCGTCGTGTGCGGGAGCGCTGTCGCAGGGAGAACACAACGGTCAACAGCGCTTTCTCTGCCGCTCTTGTGCGGGCGGTGACAGCTAACCAGGGTCGGCGGGGCCGCATTCCGCTCAGCACCGGGCTCAACCTGCGCCCCTGCTGCGAACCGCAGATCGGCCCCGAGCACTTCGGCTGCTACATAATGATGGTTCAGAGCTTTCACGATGCCGGTTTAGGTATCGGTTTCTGGGATGCAGCACGTGCCTGTCGCACGGAAATCGAACGGGAGATATTTGTTCAGCAACGGCGGGGGTTTATGCCCAGGACGTTTCACCGGGCGTTCCTCGAATCAGCCATGCGCGACAATGTTGCCCGGGCAAACAACGAGGGGCTTTTTACCGGCGGCGCCGTGCTGTCCAATCTGGGGGTTCTCGACTATCCCGACAGCTACACCCCGGTGAGCGTCAGGGGGATGTACTGCGTTACCTCCCAGCTCTCGGGACTGTACATGCTTTTTCTCGGCGTGTACACCCTCTTCGGCAAACTTTTCTGCAGTCTGTCCTATCCTGCGCCGCTGCTCTCAGCGGCCTCGGCGGCATCCATTGCAGAGCGCTTTCAGACTGAGCTCGAACAGGCCTGTGCCGGGTAAAAGACCGGCAAGACTTTATTCGAACGGATCCGTATAGTCGTACTCGTCAATGACATCCTTCCATCGGGTAGCGATTTCACGGCGCGTTTCAAGCGACAGCTCGAATCTGTTTTTTTTGTACCCCGCGGTGCTCTCGACATAACGTTTCAGCTCCGGCATGGTTTTTTCAAAGTCCCCGATTCCCAGCCCCGCATACAATTTGCGCATCTCACCCACAGGGTCCGTTACAAGGTCTTCATAGCGTATTTCATAGAGGCGTGAAGGGTCAATGAGACCGCGCGTTTTTTTATACGTCCGGTGCATGGCAATAAACGTTTCAAAAACATGGTCGTCGAGGTTTTTAAAATCGAACGGCTGCAGCGCAAAGGTATGCGTCAGGGTTTTCCACAGATTGACCGTCGACGGAAACACATCATAGGGGTTGCGCACAATGAACACAAACCGCGCATCGGGAAAGAGCCTGAGAAGCGTTTTTATTCGGAAGGTGTGCGTGGGGGATTTGAGAATAATCGGTTTTTTCCGAGCAAGCGTTATTTTTTTTAAAAAGCAGACAAAAGCCTTTTCCCAGCGTCGTAGTTCGGCCGGGGGCAGCGCTTCGACATCGTATGAGTTGCGGTAGACGCCGGACTGCTGCGGAAATGTTCTTGAAAGGTAGGGGGAGTATTCCCCCATCAGACAGAGCGCGATTTCATCCTCCTGCGGTCGATCAAGTCCTGCCGGCATGTTGTCCTGCAGCCGCGACTTGGGTACAACACGTCTGGCAGCGGGTGTAAGGATGCTGCTGCTGATAAGAAAATGGTGCGGGGCAAAACACTCATAGGTCGTGGGAAAAGCAAATCGTGCATCACATCCCAGCAGCTCGTGCAGCAGCGTCGTGCCGGACCGCCAGTGTCCGATAATGAACAGAGGCGCCTCAACCGCTGTTTTTTGAATTTTCCGGCCGAAAAACACCTGTTCAAACAGACGCAGAAGGCTTTGCCCTATGCTGACGAAAGAAATGGCGATTGCCAGAGGAATCTGCCGGGCGCCTATGTAAAACCTGTGCCGGAACAGAACCCGCAGCCATGAAAGCGCGTCATATCCGAGCCATATCAGTGGAATGCCCTTCTTTTTGTTACCCATGGCATGCTCTCATGATAGATGTTTCTCAGGATCAGCGGCGATGCGTTGCAGGCTTTCACCGAACCGGTAGCCGTGAATACCGTGCAGAATACGATGGTCCGCGATAACCGTCAGCGGGAAAACCATGCGTGCAGTGGGAGCATTGTGCTCAACAACGGTCTGCATCACGGCACCGTAGCTGTGCACGCGCAGAGGAATTTTGACCGGAGTTATCACCGGTTTGAGTACGGTGAAGTTCGCCCCCCCCATATATTCATGGTTTGAAAGAACAATGTTTGAGAGCAGCCCGTTGCGGAAGCCGGTACGGAACGAGAGCTTTTCGCTGACGAGCCTGTTGAGCCCGGCTCTGAAGTACAAGCTCATAAGCCTGGCGGCTGCAGCGCTTCCGGGACGGGCCCGGGCTTTTGTTGCCGCCACCATCTTCATGAGAGCCTCCTGCTGTATTTCCGGCAGGCTTTTACGGTGCGGGTTTTCCAGAAGGATGTAGGTCAGGGCCTGTTCGCGGCCGGGCAGCAGGACAGCGTTGGCGATATGGATGTCCTCCATCTGATAGAGCGTACTGCCGAGTATTATTTGGTTGTAAACAGGGTTCTCGGCTACCGCCGCGCCGAGCAGCTTGTTCAGCACATGGGCGCGAGTGATTTTTGTGCCGGTTTTTTCGCTGACCGCCTGCATAAACTGCAGGCCGGGCTCAGCGTCGACGATATACTGGGCCGCGCCGAAGGGGTCCGGCGAACGAGAGAGCACGCTCATCATTTCGGCTCTGAACGAACCAACTTCTGCCGCAGAAAGCTTGCGCATTTTCGGCTGTTTTTTTTGTTCCGTCCTCATGGTAGACTCTTTGCACCGTGCCGGAAGACCGGCTGTCCGGTTTCAGCCAAACGCTCAAGCAGGGCAGCGCCTGCAGCGCCGGCATCGGTTTTTCTGTATATATCCCGGAGTTTTCGGGTCGCCTCATGCATGGCTTTGTCTTGGAGTATGCGGCGCACGGCCCTGCGCAGCTTTTTAGCAGAGAGGCGTGCAAAGGGGATGCTTACCGCAACCCCGGCGCAGGTGCACCGTCGGGCGATTTCATGGAGGTCCTGTGAAATCGGCACAACCACTGCAGGCAGTCCGTGGTAAATGCTGTCCTGGGCTATGCCCTGTCCGCCGTGATGAATGACCGCGGTAACCCGCGGCAGGATACGCGCGTGAGGAACGAACGGTTCGATTCGAACATTGGGCGGTACGTTCGAAAATGATTCCGGCCCGAGCGATCTGCCGACGCTCATTACAACATGACAGGGCTCACTGCCCAGAGCGCTCATGACGGTAGTGAAAAAATTTGTCGAGCGAAGCACCTGCACGGTCCCCAGGGTAACATACACAATCGGCCGATCACACGGAAGGTCGTCAATCCAGGAACATTCGTCGGTATCGCCGGTGCTTTTCCCCCAGGGGGCCGGGCCGATCAGGTGCAGCTGGGGAGGCCAGTCCTCCCGCGGATACTCGAACCCTTCGCAGGTCGGTGAAAAAATCAGGAAGGGTGACAGTGTGCCGCTGGCTGCAGAGCCTGAGCACGGCGGCAGGCCGAGCAGGGCTCTGTTTTTGTTGAAGTCCGCGTCGAACAGACCGAAAAAATATTTCTGGCCCCGGCGGATGACGGCATGCAGTGCTTTTGTAAACGCTGTGCGGGCCGGCGCCAGTCCCCATGACGTAAACGGCGGAGCACTGCGCGAGGGTATCAGCCCGGGCAGGGGATGGCTGGTGGCCCAGGGAATGCCGGCGGCCTCGGCAATGTGTGCGCCGGCAAATGTTATGGCATCCGTAACCAGCACATCCGGCTTGAAGGCGCGCAGGTGTCTCTGCAGCATCGGAAGCATAAAGCGCTCCTGGTCGGCAAGGGCACGGTAAAAATAGTAATTGCTCAGAATTCCATCGTGCTTCAGCATTTTCTGCACAGCCGAACTCGGGTGCGATTGCAGTCCCGGCGGACCGGTCGGAAAAAAATCAAATCCCTCGGCTTCACACATCCGCCGGAAATCAGAGCCGGTGGCATACCCGACGCGGTGGCCCTGCTGCGCAAGAGCAGACGCCACCGGCATTGTCGGATTAATGTGCCCCATGGCGGGAACGATACTGAAAAGAAAACGAGCCATAAAACTTTATTCCTTAGACAGCCTGACCGAAGCAGTATATATACTGAATAAAAGGAGAGAGGTGCTGTCACATAAGGTACATACTATATAAAGACCAGGAGGCCAATGCAACAGTAAAAACCGCTTAAAACCTGTAACAGCCTGATATTCAATTCAAAAAGAAAACCTTGGTGCACATGGTTTGAGCTGTGCGAGGAGAATCAAATGATGAAAAGGATCAGCCGTACTGCAGTGGTTTTCGGGTGCTGGGTATGTTTTTTTTCTGCAAGCGCCGGCGCTTCCCAGTGGAAAACCGATGATTTTATTGTGCGCGGAATCGATATTTCATCCCAGGTGAGAACGTTTATGACGTGTAATGGTAATTTGCCACTGAAGGGCATTTGCGAAAAACATCCTGAAGCCGACGGTTATTTGCTTGACGATGCCGCGCTTGAGCATTTGAAAAACTATCATTTTATACTTATGCCCGGTGGTGATTATGACTTTTTCAGCGAACTGCTCGGCATTTGCGAAGGAAATTCGTCAGAGGACATAGAGGACTTCAGGCAGCAGAACCCGCAGCAGGCAGCGGAGATCGAACAGTTCGTGCTCAGCGATATCTGCCCGCGCTATGAAACCGATCCCGATCACCTTTACAATGAATTTATGGGGGCTTACACGCGCTATGTCGAGTTCATGGAGCACAACGGCATCCCGGTAACCAGACTTGCATTTTCAGAGGAAGAGGACACCCGGTACGTCGGCGACCGGGTGCACAAGCTGGACCTGCTCTCGCAGACCATCGACGGCCTTGAATCCGACAACAGCACGCCGGGCGGCAGCGGGTATGTGCTGATCGGCCACAGCTTCGGCGGTATCAACATCAGCGATTTTCTGGTTGAGCTTCTGGGCGGCCATCGAAGCGGCACGCCGGAAAGCAGAGCCTTTGCAGATACCGTTGTGCGCGGCTGGCCTGAGGACAAGCGGGCGGCGCTCTATGCAAAAATAAAGGCGGCGGTTTTCATCAACACCTTTGTGCAGGGAGACAAGAGCAGTGAAACGCAGATGAAAAGCATAGCCGCCGATCAGGGGCTGCAAAGCGATGATCCGGTCGGATACTATATCGAGTATGTTCTGCAGAACTATGCCGGCGGCACATACCCCGAGGAGACGCCCTGGGACAAAATACTGCACTTTGTGCTGCGCAGCAACCGCTACAGGGTCAACTATTATCTGCAGGACAGGAACACGGCAGCGGGCAGCGGCACGACTTCCGTGCAGAGCGCTTTTGATGCGATCGCCGACGATATTGTGGTGATGTCGATCGGCTGTATCGTGCCCCGGCTTTTTCCCGACCTGCGCGTTGGTCCGAACTTTATCGTCAATCAGAGCAGGTCAAAATACCGCAATGAAAATGAGCTCAATGACGGTCTGGTCGATACCTTCGGTGCCATGCTTCCTCGCGATTCGGTGGAATATGCCGTGCTGTTCGGTAACGACCACGGCACGCTCGTATTGCATCCGAAGGTTCCCGGCATTACCAACGGTGACGTCTACAACCAGCTTCCGTTCATCAAGACCCTTTTGAAAAGGCTTGATTATCGGCTCGGCACACAGTAAGATTGAGTCCATGTTCGGCGACTATAAAGTTTCATATATCCGCAACAACATACGCATCAGGGAGTCACGAGAACTCAGCTTTATTCGTCAGAGCGTTTCCTATATGATGGCTCAGTCCGCCCGCACCATACCTCATGCGGGCGGGGTGGTTCCGTTTGACGTCACACCGCTTGTGGACTACTCGCGCAAAAGCATTACGACCCTGCAGCAGCGCGAGGGTGAAACCGCTGAAGAGTTCCGTCTGCGCAAAGCCGTCCGCAAGAATTTCTCGGCGTTTTTTCTGAAAGCGCTGGCGCACAGCCTTTTTCACACCCCGCTTCTCAACTCCGTGCTCGAGTATCGCATCTGGCGCGACGGCGGAATCCTGCACGTGGCCGAGGATATTAATATCGGCTACACCGTCCACACCAGATTCGGGGTCATAAAGCCCATAGTCCGCAATGCCCATGAGCAGAAGCTGACGGATGTCGCCGAACAGATGCGGAGGCTTACCCGCAGGGCGCGCAAAACCGATGCCAACGAGCTGTACCGGCGGGCGGCGCTTGCCTACTTCAAGAGCACGCTCAGGGAGCTGAATTTCAAAGAGCTCGGCGGTATCTGGCTTGTGCTGCGTTCGCTTCTGTGGCGGCGCCCCGAACCGCACCCGGACCTGGAAAACGTTCCCGAGGAACAGAAGCTGCAGGTTGAAGATATTCTGGGTGTGACGGCGACGCTGGCAAACATCGGCATGGCAACTCACGGCAACCAGACCGTAACGGTCATAACGCCGCCCGAGGTGATGATGTTCGGTCTTGGTGAAGTTCATGAAGAGGCGCGCGTCATCAACGGGCAGGTCGTGCCCCGCCATGTTGCCGTTATGTTCTGCACGTTCGACCATCGGGCTTTCGACGCCGGTGAGGTGTTCCCCTTTTTTCAGCACTTTCAGCGCTATATAGACAATCCTGAAAAAATCTATGAGTGGCGGCCCGGGGATGACGTGTAATCGCGATGGTCAGACAGCCTTTCTGCCCCACCGGGAATCAACGGCGTAGGAAAACAGCGACAGAAGCGCCGGCTTATCCATGGGCGGGCAATCGGGAATGCGCTCGGTCGGCAGCGCCTGTCGAATGGCCTGCTTGTCAAAAACAGGCTCGGACAGAAGATAGGGGTGATACATGACCGTTTGGTCCTGAAGCAGCTTTTCATATTCACTGGGCGGCTGCCGGTCGAACTCTTCCTGGCTGACAAAGCGCGTGTCGGTTATATCGAGAATTTCCTCCAGCGCCTGACGCAAAAGATCCAGCGTGGGCGGGTTGTCATGCGTAAGGTGATAGGTCCTTCCATGCGCCTCGGGGTGCAGGAAAACAGTCATGATCATGTCGACCACATAGTCGATATGCACATAGTTTTTGGTCACATCCGGGTTGCCCACCTTGCGTACCGGTACAACCGTTTTGCCGTTGCGTGTTTCAGTAAAAGCCTGCCGCACCGTCTGAAAAAAGCGCAAAAAAAGGTACATGGCGTTAAACAGCACGGTCCTTCCCGTGGTGGATTCACCGACGATGACGCTTGGGCGGTATACCGTCACCGGCAGACCGTGCTCGGTGCGGTAGTGCTGAACGAGCTTTTCCGCCTTGAACTTGCTGCGCTCATAGCCGTTGAAAAAGCTCTGTCCCGTATCAAGCTCACTCTCATACACCGTTCCTGTGCGGTCGCCGGCAACATACGCCGTGCTTACGTAATGCAGCCCGTCGTCAGGGCAACATTCGCAGGCCAGTTTGAGTATATTTTCAGTGCCGACGACATTGACCTGCCACTGGTCGGCCTCCTGGTTCGGCGAGAAGGTGGTCATGGCCGCGCAGTGAAAAATATGGTCGACCCGACCAGCCAGCCGCCGGTAGTCCGCCGGAGCAAGACCGAGATTCTCTTTTGAAAAATCCCCTTCGATCGCCTCCACTTCGGCAAGAACATCCTCTACCGCCGACCCGTTGCAGGCGGACCGTATGGCCTCGCTGAGCCGTTCCTGTGCGGTATTCGAACGACCGGGCCGTACCAGGCACAGCGCTTTGTAGCCCTGCTTCACAAAAAGGGGGACAAGAAAACTTCCGAGAAAACCGTTTGCACCGGTCACTAAAATTGTTTCTGTCATAATAGGTCGGCTCTGTCGGTCGAGGTTATTGCAGCCGGTCGCATTTATGCTTCGGAGGCGCTGTACAGCAATCGTCGCTCATCGCAGTCCAGGTGCATGTGTTCATAATTCTTTAATAAAATTGCCGGTCAGAGAATAAATCATACTGAATAATAATATTTTGTCAACAGCTCATATGCCCGGCGGGGCTGTTCCGGCCAGGAGATTCCGCCGGCAAGCGGGCATGCCGGTCGACGCGCGGGGGCTGCAGGCAGGAATGAGTTACTCGTCTTCTTCGGGGCTGTCCTGTTTCGGCGGGCCACCCGAGACAACAACTCTTGCCGGGCGCAGAAGCTTGTCTCTGAGCATGTAGCCTTTGAGATATTCGTCGATTATGATATTTTCCTCGATTTCATCGTGCTCCTGCTGAACCATCGCCTCGTGCTTTTCGGGATCAAAGGGTTCCCCGGCCGACAGAAAACTTTTTATGTGGAATTTTTCAAGGGTAGTAAGGAATTGCTTAAGAATCATTTCAATACCCTCGACGACCGGTTCGATTCCTTCTGCCTGGCGGGCCTGATCGATCGCCCGCTCAAGATTGTCGATAACCGGCAGCAGCTCGAGGGCGAATTTTTCCGTGCCGTGTGCTATAAGGTCCTCTTTTTCTCTCACAACCCGTTTTTTGTAATTGTCGAATTCCGCCATGGTTCGCAACAGACGGTCCTGAAGCTGCTCTTTTTCCCGCTCCAGGCACTGAAGCTTTTCCTCGGAATCTTCACCAGCGCCGTACTGTTCATCGACCTCCTGATGCGGGGAGTCCTGACTTTCTACAGAATTTTCCTGACCGTCCCGAGAATGAATCTCTACAACGTCTTCGTAAGCCTCCTGCTTTTTCCGGCTTTTTTTTCCTTTAAGCGCTGCCACGACCGATAACCTCCCTTTGGTAGGTCCTGCAATAAAGCTTTTTCAGTTCTGTGCTGTTGCTCAGCAGACCTGCATGATACATTTCACCATGCGCCTGCCTTCAGTATTCGCGCTTTCTGTAAAATGCAACACATTACAAAATAATATCAATCATACATTTGTCAAGTGACAGACTGTATCTTTAGCGGTCTTTTACGGCGCTTACCATGGAAATGATCCGGGCAGGGTTAAAAAATACTATTATTAACTATAATTACCATGATTTATGCCGATAGTACCATTACAGAACGTCATGGTTTTATTGAAATCACTCTGTGTATGTGTCAGTAATCAAGTAATTTTTATGTATGCCAGGCAGGTATCATCGACTGCATAAAAAGGTATTCAGGAGGGGAACATGACTGTCGGGATCCGGGGAAAATTTCTTGTGCCTACACTCGTCCTCATTTTTCTGGGCACATCGCTTACCGCAACCATATCTTTTATCAATTCACGCAAAACAATAAAACAATCGACAATCGAGCAGATGCAGCAGAATGCCGCATCGACCCTCGAGTACATTACCTCATGGATTGAAAACAGAAAGCAGGACGTGCTGCTCTGGTCACAGCAGGCAGCTCTTATCCAGACGCTTGACCTTTCAGGCAGCGACAGCGACAGCGGAAGTATCTTTATGATAGATGATGTCAACAAGGACCTCAAGAAATACAAAAAGGCCCACCCTTATTTCGAGGAAATCGGTGTGGCCGTGGGTACCGGGCAGGTGCTGACGACGACCGATATTGAAAAAGTGGCGCCTGCCAATGTGAATGCCACGGAGATACGGGGCAAAGACTATTTCAAGGGGTGCGTTGAGGGCAATGTTGTTGTTACGGATGCTCGGATCAGTGACAAAAGCGGCCGGCCGGTTATCGTCATAGCAGCGCCCATATGGTCGGTCATGAACGAGGGCTCTCTTGCGGGCATGATTTATGGTGTGGTAGATCTGCTGCATTTTACAAAAAGGTTCGTCGAGCCGATTAAAATAGGCCAAGAGGGCTATGTCTATATTTACAACCGTGACGGCATGGTGGTCGCGCACCGTGACCTCAACCAGATTTTAAAAACCAATATCAGCAGTTTCGATTTCGGCAGGCAGATGCTTTCTGAAGTCAGCGGATGGCTCGACTACAGTGTTGAGGGACACAAGCGCTGGGTTGCTTTTAAAAACGATAAACAGCTGGGCTGGACTGTTGCGGCTGTTGCCAGCGTTGATGAGCTGCTCAAGCCCGTCGGCTCACTGCTGATGGTCAATGCGGTTATGACCCTTCTCGTGCTTGCGGTCGCTTTGTTTGTTATTATCGCTGTTGCTCAGAAAGTCTGTAAGCCCATAATAACCATAACCGATGACCTGAACGCGGCTTCGCAGGAAGTTTCAAGGGCGGCGGACCAGATTTCAGAGTCCAGCCAGCAGCTTGCCAATGGGGCCTCCGACCAGGCATCATCCATCGAGGAAACCTCGGCCTCGCTTGAGGAGCTTGCCGCCATGTCAAGTCATAATGCCGACAATGCCCGGCAGGCCAAGACCCTGAGCGACGATGCGTGCTCAGCCGCTGAAAACGGTGCCGGGGCCATGGAGAAGCTCGTACAGGCAATGACGGGTATCAATGAGAGCAGCCACGAAGTCGCGAAGGTTGCCAGGGGCATCGAGGAAATAGCGTTTCAAACAAATCTTCTGGCACTCAATGCAGCCGTCGAGGCGGCCCGGGCCGGCGAAGCCGGAAGAGGGTTTGCCGTTGTCGCGGAAGAGGTCAGAAATCTGGCACAGCGGGCCTCGGAACAGGCGCGCATCACCAGCACGCTGATAACCGAAAGCAGCCAGAGGACCGAAGAGGGCAACAAGCAGGCGGGTGAGGCCCATGATCTTCTCAAAGGCATCCTGGAAAGCGTTGAAAAAGTAAGCGGGCTTGTCAGTGAAATCTCGGCGGCCAGCAAAGAGCAGGCGCAGGGTATCGATCAGATCAACAAGGCGGTTTCCTCGATGGACCATATTGTTCAGCAAAACGCCGCCAGCTCCGAAGAGTCGGCATCCGCCAGCAAACAGCTCAACTCCCAGGCCTTTAACATGAAAAATCTTGTCAACCGGCTCGCATCTCTTGTTGAGGGAATAGAGGCAGTATCTGAAATTTCGGCCGACCAGGCCCGGGAATTTCTGCAGCCCGTCAACAATAAAGCCGGGTATTCTTCCCCGCGGCCGGCTCCCCGTAAAGCGTCCCTGCCCGAAGCACGTCAGGACAAATCGCAGGGGCGGCCCGAAGACATCATTCCGTTTGATGAGGATGACATGGAAGACTTTTGAGGGCCTGGTCGGACTGATGATTCGCTCGGAAGGTATCCCGCATTGTATCAACGGCAATAAAAAATTCCCGCATAGCCATAACCCACAGATAGCGGCCCCTGTCGGTCAGCTCGATATCTGACGGTGTTTCGCGGACGGCTCCCAGCGCGGTGAGCGCGAAATGCTCGAGGGGCAGCAGGGTGCTGTAGTCTTTGCCGAACCTTTCTGCAAAGGCGACTCTGCTCATCTTCAGGCCGAAAAGTTTCATCAGGAGGTAGTAGTGTATCGTTTCCCGCCTGCTGAACGGTCTGACCATGGTGACGGGGAACTCGTTTCGTGATACGCGCCCGATGTAGTCATCGATCGAGAAGGTATTGATATATACGGCGTTGTTAAAGTAGCCGAAAGCACCGCTTCCCGCTCCGGCATAGTGATCGTAGGCGATAATATATTCATCGATCATGGAGTGTTTTCTGGAAAAACACCAGGCGGTAGAACCGGTATAGCTGTCCCGCATCCTGTCGAGCAGGAGTGTATACAGATGTTTTTCCTGCCTGAAATCAACCGGACCGACGCTTTGCTTCAGCGCTTTTGCAACCGACGGGGCTGCCATAAGCGGGTAGAAGGTCACCTGCTCGGGCATCAGCTCATGAATGATATCGAGATCACGCCGGAGGGATTCCTCTGTCTGCAGGGGAATGTTGAACATCATGTCAATGTTCAGGGTGTCGAATTTCCCGATACATGAGCGCAGCCTGTTCTGTATGACCGTGCCGTCGCCATATTTTTCAAGCCTGCCGATATGTTGAAGCACGGTTGCATCAAAGCTCTGGACACCCACGCTGAGCCGGTTGACCCCGGCTGCAACGAGCAGGTCGAGGCGGTCCGCAGTCAGGTGATTGGGGTTTGTCTCCACGGATATTTCCCGGATATCGAAAAGGTCGGACGCCGCAGCAAGTGTTTTCAAAAGCATATTCATTGCAACGGTCGGCGTGCCGCCGCCGACGTACAGGGCCCTGAATCGGTATCCCAGGGCCTGGTACATCTCGAGCTCTTTCCACAGGGCGGAAAAGTAGAGAGTCGCCCTGGAGACTTCATACGGTTCGCGGTGAAACGAGCAGTACGGACACAGAGACTCGCAAAACGGAATGTGAATGTAGAGAAGAAAATTATCTCTTTCGCATCCCCCGGGTGGGGGGACGCTGTACGCACCCGTGTCAATACGCAGCACTGAGCGCATTTTATACCGCAGGGCGCGGTTGAGGAGGGGCTCGAGAAGATACATCAACGAACGGTGACGATTCGGCCTGTCGGGACTGCTGCGGTCGCACCGCGGGGCCTTCCAGGCGTTACGCTGCTTTTCTCAAAAGGTAATTGAAAAATCATCGAATACTCCGGAAGCCGGCTCTTCATGCTGTTCAACGTTTCGAACCTCGGCATATGCGGGTCCGCGGCGGCACCAGGCTGCCATTTTTTCAACCGCTGCACTGTCGCCTTCAAATACGGCCTCCACCCGGCCGTCGGCAAGGTTTCGCACCCAGCCCGTCAGCCCCAGGAGGCAGGCCTGCTGCCGGGTGTGCTGTCGAAAGCAGACGCCCTGCACCCTGCCGCTTATAAAAACATGTACTCGCGAAACAGACATAGAAACTTATCTCAGCATGATAGCTTCAGGCCCGGCTCCGGCAGCGTTGCGGGCGCATTTTTGCGACAGCCTTTACTTTTGCTTCGAGGTTAAGGATAAAGGGCTGCCGCTTCTGGGTGTGCAGCGGTTCCGCATCGTACTCAAGCTCGGTAATGTGCTGTACCACGCGGTCAATATCGCTGCATTCATCGAGACATCGTTCGATCATGTCTTTGTAGCAGGAGGCGGCATCGGCGGACTTTTCCAGAAACCGCTGAGTATCGCTGCCGGTGAGAATGCCGTTGTGGGCGATACACAGCGCCCGGGGGCGCACGGCCTGCAGGCGCTGCAGGGAGTTACGGTAGACGTCGTAGCCCGTACAAAACGGGCTGTGAATAAAGTCGCGTTCTATAACACCGGCGGCCTCCCCGGCAATAAGGGCACCGCAGTGCGGGAAGAAAAAGCTCAGGCAGTCATTGGTATGCCCGGGCGTGTACAGCACCTCTATGCGCCTGCCGTTTCCGAGCGGGATGCTTTCACCGTCCGAGAGCACGATGTCGGTTTTCAAGGCTTCGAAGGCGACAGGCTCACCTTCGATGGCCGACGCGAGCTCCTGTTCATACTCCTCGTTCAAAGACTGTATGCGCTTGACAGCGCTCGTTCGCTGGAGGATATCAGCCGCTTTTCGGGATGCCGCCAGGCGCATACCGGGAACTTTTCGGCGCAGGTAGGGAGCTGCTCCGGCATGATCGAAGTGCGAGTGCGTCAGGGCTATGATCAAAGAATCAGTCGTATCAAGATGGGCTTGCAGCTGCCTGAGGTAGAACGGTCCGTAGGCTGAAACGCCCGGGTCGAACAAGACCGGCGGAGTGCCGCGGTAGAGAAACGCCGGAATTATGCCGTCGCCGAGCATCACAATGTCATCAAAGCGGTCGCAGAATGAAAAAGCAGTTCCCGTGTTCATTGTTCAGTCACATCCTTTCTCATCGGTCAGCAGCCTGTCGATTTCCTGATCGAAATATCCTTTCCACGTGTCGGGCGGCGGTGCCGTCCAGCGCATGAACTTTTTTTTCACCGGGTGATCGATTCCTATTTGATAGCAGTGCAACGCCAGGTTTCGTCCGTCAAAAATGTTTTCCGCACCGTATCGCAGATCGCCCAGCAGGGGATGGCCGCGGTGGGCAAACTGAACCCGTATCTGATGCGGCCGGCCGGTTTTCAGCGTAATGTCGAGCAGGCTGAGATTTGCAGAGGATGCCAGGCAGCGCCAGGAAAGCTCGGCCCGCCTGGCTCCGGGGTGCTCGGCGTCGACGGTACGTACCATCCGGTTTTTTTTCACGAGATAATCGATGCATGTTTCCGAGCCCTCACAGGTGCCCTCGGCTATGGCCAGATATTTTTTCAGAGGTGTGCCGCCGCGAAACTGCTCGGACAGACGCGCGGATGCCTTGGATGTCCTGGCAAATACCATGGCACCGGATACGGGCCGGTCGAGACGGTGAACCATGCCGAGGTACACCGCCCCGGGGCGATCAAACGTTCTTTTAAGATACCGCCTGATACACGAGGACAGGTCCGTGTCGCCGGTTGCGTCTTTTTGTACAAGTGTGCCGGCGTGCTTGTTGACGACAAGCAGGTGGTTATCGATGTACAGAACCTCCGGTTGCATGAATGCCGGCACAGTGGGCCTAGCTGCCTTGTTTTGATTTTTCAGCAACACCGGCGCGGAATTTTTCAGGGTTTATGATAAAGCGCACGTGCGTGGCTTCACCTATTTTTTCTTTTTCATCCCAGGCCTGAACGCGGAAGGTGATTTTTTTACCGTCGACACCGGTGATTTCACTTTTTATGCGCACCTGCATGCCGAGAGGCGTTGCTGCCGTGTGCGTAAGGTTCATGGCACCGCCCACCGACTGACACCGGGGGTCGTTGTGCATATCAAGCAGCTCGGCTGAAGCGCGTTCCATGAAGCCTGCAAGGCAGGGCGTTGCGAACACATCAGGCAGGTTGTGATGAAAGTTGCGAGCGGTATGCTCAGGGCCGGTGGGCAGGGTGATTTCATGCGACAATCCGACGGAGAAAGAAGCTGTCATAGGGCAATCCCGGTCTGTGTATATGAAATTATTTAAATGCACCAAGCTGGCACGAGCAGACTTTGATCTGCAGTGCTTCACAGCAGGAAGCAACCGTGCTGCGCGGAACCTTAAAACGAGCGGCAATATCCCAGGCGCTTCGGCAGGAAAGGCGGCCCCCGGCAAGTGCGCCGGTAAGGGCATCCTTTATTGCATCGTCGACCTTGTCGGCAGGGGTGACTGTACGGCTTTCGGGCGTATGGCCGAAAAGCCCCAGCTGACAGCGGCCGATACGCATCTCGAGCACATCGATAGTCATGCCCACCTGCGCGGGGCTCACGCCGAGATCCGCTGCGATTTTGTGCGCGGCCGCACACGAAACGGTTTCGCCCTCCGCAGCGTTTCTGATCATTTCCGCTATTTGCTCGTCGGCCCGGGTGCCCGGGGGGTGCTTTGCTGCATAGTGGCCTGCATCTTCGTGAGTCATATCTCGATGATTTCCTTTCAATTGATCAGGAACAGTTATTATGAAAAAGTGTATCCGCAGCGGCACTCGTTGTCAAGCATCACCTCGGCTGTTCAGCCGCCGGTGATTTGATCATTCATGCGAACAAGCCTCTGGGCAAGCGTTCTGGAAATCGTCATTATCAGTTCAGGATTGTGTTTAATCATATGCAGGAACGCCTGCTTGTCGGCCACCCGCACCAGTGACTTTTCCGAAGCCCGAACCGTTGCCGTGCGCGTGCTTTCCGTCAGAAAGCTTATCTCGCCGAACAGCTCTCCAACACCGATAGTGCCGATCACCCGGCCTTCGGTGAGGACCTCTGCCGCGCCCGAAATCATTTCAAATATTTCACAGGGCTCGTCACCCTCGCGAATGATCGTTTCGCCGGGGCCGTACTCGCGCAGGGAAAAATCGACCCTGGCGGTGTCCTCGCGGTACAGAGAGCAGAGGGCTGCATTGATTTTGCTTTCAGTATCCATCAGCCGTAACCATGCGGCGTTCAGTTCGTACGAGGAGGACAGGTTGCGCACAAGCTGCTCAAAGTCGAATCGAACAACATCTGTTGCCATGTCGCTCGTCAGGGTCAGCCTCCCGCTAAGGCTGCCGGGGGCGACGACGAAATCATCGCCCGAGTACAGGCGAAGGAACTTCTCACCGTCCTTGAGCCTGAAAAAGCCTTCGACGATGTAAAAAACCGTATCCGACCCCTCGAACTGCCTGAAGAGGTCTTGCTCCGGCTGAAGACGCAGCGGCGTACCGTAAGCGGTGATTTCAGCATAGAGCGTGCGCGAGCGTTTTTTATATTCGTCATACATTTCGGCAAGAAACGGCGGCTCCCCTTTGAGCGTAAGCATACCTAACATCCTATATTTTAATGAAATTTTATTTCTTACTACATATCGCGGTTTGGGCTGCCCGGTCAAGATGTTTCAGGGTGCCGTACAATTGTAAACCAAAACCCCCCCGATTCACCACCTAAAAAAAAGAAAAACTCGTTGGTTCCTGAAAACAGGG
>CAZFIB010000031.1:0-45625 GCA_964518865.1 uncultured Thermodesulfobacteriota bacterium | reverse complement strand
CCCTGTTTTCAGGAACCAACGAGTTTTTCTTTTTTTTAGGTGGTGAATCGGGGACCACAGGGTAGTAACATAGGGATATTTTTGCAGCCGGGTGTCTTTTGTCACGAGCGGTATCCCAAGCGTGATAGCGGTTGCGGCGATTATTCGGTCTGCCGGATCACCGTGCAGCGGTTCTTTTAGAGTAATGGATGAAAGCGCAATGGTATTATCAACCGGAACAAACTCAAAAAAGGGAAGTCTCTCGGACCGCTTAATCCATTCGCCGACCTCAATCGACAGCTTCAGCCTTTTCCTTTTGACAAGCAACGCCACCTCGCGGGCGCTGATGGAGGATATGTATATTTTCCCCTCTGTCACAGCTTGTGTAAGGGCTTTTTCAGCGCGCTTCGAAAGCAGCTCAGGTTCACCGATAAACCAGACCCAGGCATGCGTGTCAAGAACTATCATCTCAGCGCTTCCCAGTCTTCCTGCCCTACAGGTTCCGTCGGGTCGGTAAAACTGATGACGGTATTTCGCAACCCTTTCAACGCTTCTTCAGGGTCTTCACAATAAGGAACAACTTTCAAAACCGGCTTGCCGTGATCGGTAATTATCAGCTCCCGGCCGGTTTTTTGAATCTTACGAAAATAGGCTAGAGCCCTGGGCTTGAACTGTGATTTGGATACGGTTTCAGACATTTTATTGCCTCGCCAGAGTTATTATATCAAAAACACAATAATGACATAGTCATATTACCATGGTCATTATATCGGGTCAACAAATAATTACGGTGAATTTTCAGAGCAGTATATACCCTGTCACCGACCGTTACGTCGAAATAAAAACGATACGCCAGCCGACGCTGCCGTGCAGTAACAGCCTGCTCCGACATTTTGAACGAATGTGAGGACTATCCTCAGCGAAAACTGCTCACACAACACTCAGATCGTTTCTCGCTATCCCACAACCGGTTCGGCGTAACAGTACAGGCAGCCGTTGAAGCACTTCTGGCTGTACCAGCCGATGTCGACACTCTCGGTGCAGCCGCACAGGCGGCGCTGGCCCTTCGCCCGGCGCGCTGAACAGACGCGACCTTCCGGGTGCAGGGAGTTGAACAGCGCTCCGTCGATGCAGCGCGAGCGCTCAAAGCCTTCCATCGAACAATACTGTATCGTAATACCGAACGACGCTGCCAGTGCTTCAAGCTCGGCAGCCTGGTGCCTGCGCTCTTGCGGGGTGTGAACCATGAGCTCTATTTTCTTTTTCTGCATGCGCCGCTGCACCTTGCGATAGGGCTCGACCCAGCTCGTACGGCAGCTTAAAATACCCGTGCCGCTCATGACCGGAGCGATATCACCAAAAAGCGGGAAGTTTGTTATTTCCTGTTCTTCGTGCCGTACGCGAACTACGGGGTCGAAACGCCAGGAAATACGATTCGCGCCGCCGATAAAATCGATCAGGCCGGGCAGCATCGCGGCGACCTCCTGCCACGGCGGAATGCGCGGCTCGAGCAGGCTTCCCCCAAGCCCGGTGACGGTCAGATGGATATACAGCTGGGAATAGGCTGCAAGACGCTCCCGCAGCAGGCGGTGCTCGAGGATGTTGCGCGGATTTTTGGTCCAGACAACAATGGTGTGCACCCGTTCGGGGGGAAAGTCCCGCAGGCGCTCGATAAGCTGATCAGGATAACAGCTCACCAGATCCGTGCGCCTGCTGGCGGAAACAACACTGTATGCGGGCGAAGAAGCATCCATCACTGATCACTGCTTTTTAAAAGCCGCTTTGAAAATCGTAAGGCCCTGCAAAAGATACTTGCGCTCATAATTCGTATCGGCTTTTTCCGGGTCTGCGCTGTCGGGAGTCTCGGTCCGGCAGTACAGCCCGGCAAAGCCGTCGGTCCTGCGTCCGGCATCCAGCATCTGAAGAAAGTAGTCGTGGAAGTCCGTGGCAACTCGCACGCTGCCGCCCGTCTCCAGGCAGCCGTGCAGCAGCCTCATAAAGTCTGTTGTAACCAGGCGACGCTTGCGGTGGCGTTTCTTCGGCCAGGGGTCGGGAAACAGTATGTGAAAGGCGCTGACCGAGGCCGCGGGAACACAGGTGCGAATGAATAAATCGGCCTCACCGCGGTACAGCCGTATGTTGGAAAGGCCGGCGCTGACAGCGCGTTTGTGGGTGATGCGGAAAAACCTGCTCGCTTTTTCGATACCGAGATAATTCCTGCCGGGGTGCTCGGCGGCACTGCGGAGAAGGAAACGCCCCTTGCCGCATCCGATTTCGATCTCGACCGGATTGCGGTTGCCGAAAACATCCTGCCAGACAAGCCTGTTTTCAGGGATGCCGGGGAGTAGTTGTGCGGGGTCCTGTCTGCAGCACGCTGTTTCGGGATCAGGCCTCGATATCATCTTTCTGTCTGTCCTTAACCCGGTACATCCGCTCGTCGGCCGCGTGCAGCAGCTCATCTTTGGTCTGTGCGTCCTCGGGATATGCTGCGATACCGAAACTTGCCGTGACCCGGACGCTGATCCCCTCGTCTTCGAAAAACGATTTTTCCCGGAGCACGTCCCGCAGCTCCCGGCAGAAGGACAGGGCTTCATCTTTCGGGGTGGCGGGCAGGATAATGACGAATTCGTCGCCGCCGTATCTGGCGGCACAATAGCTGTCTTTCATGCACTCGGAAAGCAGCAG
Source organism: uncultured Thermodesulfobacteriota bacterium (assembly GCA_964518865.1). Classification (GTDB taxonomy): domain Bacteria; phylum Desulfobacterota; class WTBG01; order CAIYCZ01; family CAIRTM01; genus JANQGV01. The sequence goes on along the minus strand of CAZFIB010000031.1, from coordinate 42,961 downwards.
GCCGATTTCCCCGAGCAGTCTGCTGCCGATCAGGTGGCCATACGTATCGTTTACCTTCTTGAAACTGTCAAGATCGAGAAATATTATCGAAAACGGCGTGCCGTCGAATTTCGCCCGCTCCACCTCGAGCTCCAGCAGGGTATGCAGGTGCCGTGCGTTGAAAAGCCCCGAGATGTCGTCCGAGATTGTCAGGCGGTGAACCTCTTCATAGTTGCGCGCGTTTTCAAGGGCAATCGCCGCATAATCGGCAACCGTTGCCAGTATCTCCATGTCGTATTTCTGCAGCGGCGTTATGTCTTTTTTGTTGATCAGTTCGATAACCCCGAGCACCTTGTCACGTATTTTCAAGGGAATGCAGATAATAGATTCCGTGCTGAACTTCGTTGCCTTGTCGACTTTTTTGGAAAATTTCGGCTCCTCATCGACGCTGGGCACGAACAGGGGCCGTCCGGTTTTGGCAACCCAGCCCGCCACCCCCTCACCGATTTTAAGACGGATGTCCTTGAGCTTTTCGGTGTGCTGAAAATCGCCCACCACGATTTCAAAATACAGCTCCTGGCTTGCCTCATCGACAAGCAGCAGCGACCAGTTTTCAGGGCTGAAAAACTCGGCAACCTTGTAGAGAATTTTTTCAAGCACTTCATTGACGGTGAGCGATGAGGTGAGGGTCTTGCCGATTTCATTGAAAATAGCGATCTGCTTTTTGACGCGTTCAAACTCGGTCAGCTTTGACTTTTCCATAGCACCGTACTCTTACATGGTTTCGAAATTCCCTGCCATAGTATACAGGATGCCCGAAAATGCAAACGAAATACGCACAAACCCGCCCTGTACCTTATACATATCGTATCAGGCACCTGATTGTATGAGCAAAAAGTGCTTTTTTGTGGAGAAATTACAATTTAAGGAGAGCGACCATGAAAAAAGCGGCAGGGCCTGAAGCCCTGCCGCCTGAAATCTGACGAATCCGCCGGTGCAAAAGTTTAGGCGGAAACCTTGCTGCCGTTTTTGCCGGGCAGCAGCTTGGAAACCACCACCAGGGTGATAAACGACAGCGGAATGGAGATGATGCCGGGGTTGTCGAGCGCTATGGGCGCATTGACCGGATCCAGGCCGTAGCGTTCCCACATGCTCGGTGACAGCAGGATTATGCCCAGCGCCGTAACCATGCCGACCAGGATCGAGCAGGCAACACCCATGGCTGAGGTTTTCTTCCAGAATATCACCATGAGAATCGCCGGCAGGTTGGCGGAGGCTGCCACGGCGAAGGCCAGCCCGACAAGGAACGACACGTTCATCCCCTTGAACATGATTCCGAGGATAATGGCCACGATACCGACGCAGATGGCTGAAATCTTGCCGGCCCGCACCTGGCCCTTGTCGCTCATGTTGATGCCGGCGAAGTTGGACAGCAGGTCGTGGGCGACCGCGCCGGAGGCGGCAACGATCAGACCGCTGACCGTGCCGAGCACGGTTGCAAAGGCGATGGCGCAGATCGCCGAGAAAATGGCCGTGCCGAAAAACTTGGCCAGCAGCGGGGCCGACATGTTGCTGCTCTCCAGGTCGAGCACGCCGTGCGTCATGGCGCCCAGGCCCATGAAAAGGGTCAGGATGTAGAAAAACCCGATGGAGCCGATGGCGACGATCGTTGATTTGCGCGCGTCCTTGGGGCTCGGCACCGTGTAGTAGCGGATCAGGATGTGCGGCAGCGCGGAAGTGCCGAAAAACAGGGCGAGCATGAGCGAGACGAAATTCAGCCGGGACATGAAGGTCGCTCCCTTGTCCACCTTGAACTTCTGACCGGGGCGCATGAGGTCCTTACCCGGCGTGGGATTCTGGGTCCAGACGGTGATGGTGTTGTCGTTTTCCCAAATGTGGTGCTTTTTAAAGCGCAGCACCTCGCCGCGTTCGACCGTTGCAAGAAACTCGAACGGTCCGACCGGGCCGGTCTCTTCAACTTCCTTGCCGTCCACGATGATTTTGCTCATGGCGCCGACCTGGAAAAACTTGCGGTTTTCCTGAGGCTCGCCGTTATAGAGCACTTCGCCGTTTGCCAGTTCCGTTTTGGAGAGGGCTTCTTTCAGCACCGGTTCCCCATCGGTCGTGCTGAGCTCCCACCAGGTGCTGACACCGTCTTTTTCCAGCTTGACGAGATCCCCTTCCTGCCCGACGACGCGGTAGGCCGGATCACCGACGCCGGTGAGCCTTTCTCCGGAAACGCTCGCTTCAAGCGTGGTGAACGAATGGTATTTCTCGCCGCCCGGTTTCAGCTTGAAGCCGTTGTTCAACAGCGCTATTGTCAGGATGGTCGAGAAGATTATCAGCAGACCGCCTTTGATGAACTGCACGTATGTGGTGGAGGCCATGCCGGCGGTGGCGACGATAAAAATAACGATGCCGCCCACGATAATAACGCCGACCCAGTGGGGCATACCCAGCAGGGGCTTTACCAGGGCGCCGGCGCCGACCATCTGCGGGATCAGGTAGCAGACGGACACGATCAGCGTACTGATGGCCGCCATGAGCTGGATGGCCTTGGAATTGAACGTGCTGTCAAGGGCATCGGTGAAGGTGTACTTGCCCGCGCGCTTCAGTGGCTCGGCCACCACGAAAAGGGCCACGACCCAGCCGGCCAGATAGCCGATCGAGTACAGAAATCCGTCATAGCCCTGGAACGCGATCATGCCGCAGATCCCCAGAAACGATGCCGCCGAAAGATAGTCACCGGCAAAAGCGATGCCGTTGACGCCCCAGTGAATGGTGCCGCCGGCCGCATAGTAGCCCTTGGAGGAGCGGGTGCGTGATGCGAAGTATTTGGAGATTCCCAGAACCGCGATAACAAACGCGACAAAAAGAATTACTGCAAATATTGAGGTTTCATAAATCATTTAGTTACCCTCCCCTGCTGGTGTGTTCATTCTGTCTTCCGCCGCCGTGCACATGGAGTTGTAGATGAGGCCCATGATAATCGCGAGAATAATCAGTCCGAAGCCGTAGACACACGCCAGGTTGAGGCCGGCGAAAATAATGATCGCCATAGCCTTGGGACTGATGACATTGATTGCGACATAGATTGCGTACACAATACAGTACACAATAAAGAGTTTGATTCCGAGAGTTGACTTGTACTCAGAGGCCTTGTCCTCTCCCCAGTCTGCTGCTGGTCCGTGTCCTGCCATTTTCTCCTCCCTCTTTTTCTTTTGTTACCTGTTTTTCTGAGTTGCTTTAGTTTGAATTTATATGTCGATATATTTATGGGGTTATAAATATAGTAAAAAAATACGGGGTACTGAATGCTTTGTAACGGTGCGTCCTGATTAGGCAATAATCAGCAAAGCTCCAGTTATTCGTAAGGTTATACTGCATTCCAGAAAGCAATGCAAGCAAAATGTTTAATTTTTATACAAACCAATGTATGTTTTTTATACATGCTGATTTTTCTGCAACGTGTTGATTTAGCTTTGTTTTATAAAATCCCTGCTATGGCAGCTGTGGTTGTGTTTATTTTTTAAACACAACGCATCTGTTTCCGCGCCTGAACCTGTTTGATATTGCTATTATTTATTATGATAAATTAACATATAATATGTATTTATTTTCACTTTTAATTGCATATATCGCCAGCGACAACCGCTTGGCACAGCTCTTGAATAATGAATCAGCAGTACATTCTTGGGTGAGGTGCACCCTGAACAAAACAGTTTGCGGGCCGTTCGCACCGCAGGAAATTTTCTAATCTTCACAAGGAGGCAGGCATGTCACAGCAGGTAAAAAACAAAGGATGGTCCGTTACGTTCGCCGGGACCGGAATAAATCTTGCCCTTGGGATTCTCTATACCTGGAGTATTTTCAAGGGGTCGATCAAACAGTCAATCGAGGCAGGCGGCCAGGGCGCCTTTGCCTGGGATCTTGCGAAACTCAACGATCCCTACGCGGTCTGCTGCCTGGTGTTTGCCTTTTCCATGATACTTGCCGGAAAGTGCCAGGACAGGCTGGGGCCCAGAATCACCGCAATGATCGGCGGTGTACTGGTCGGCGCAGGCTTCATGTGGATATCGCAGACCACCAGCTACACTGCCTGGGTGCTCGGCTTCGGCGTGCTGGCCGGCACCGGAATCGGGTTCGGCTACTCATCGGCCACCCCCCCGGCACTCAAATGGTTTCCCGCGGCAAAAACAGGGCTGATCGCCGGTCTGGTCGTGTCAGGGTTCGGCCTTGCCTCCTGCTACATCGCCCCGCTTGCAAAATACATGCTGGGAACCATCGGCCTGCAGAGCGCGATGATGTTCTTCGGCATCGCCTTTCTCATTGCCGTATGCGGGCTGTCGCTGCTGCTGACAAATCCTCCCAGGGGCTATGTCCCTGCCGGCGCACAGGCCGGCGGCGCGGCCAGGGCCGCTTCTGCCCGGAATGATTGTACGCCCGGGGAAATGATGAAAAGCCCCAAATTCTGGAAACTCTGGTTCATTTACTTTATCGGTGCCGGTGCCGGACTGATGGTCATCGGCAGCGTTGCCGGCATGGCGAAAAAGAGCATGGGCGAAGCAGCGTTCATCGCTGTTGCCATTATGGCGGTCGGCAATGCCGGCGGTCGCATTGTCGCCGGCATCCTCTCCGACAAAATCGGCCGAAGCGCCACCCTCATCATCATGCTTGCATTCCAGGCCCTGCTGATGGTTGCCTGTATCCCGGTCGTGGGCTCGGAAGGCTCCGGCGCCGTGCTGCTGGTGCTGCTGGCCACATTTATCGGCTTTAACTACGGCACCAACCTGTCCCTGTTTCCGTCGTTTTCCAAAGACAGCTGGGGCCTTAAAAATTTCGGCATCAACTACGGTATCCTCTTCACGGCCTGGGGTGTCGGCGGGTTCGTCATGAGCCGGCTCTCACAGATGGTCATGGCGACAACCGGCAGCTTTTCCTCATCGTTCATTATCGCGGCTGTCCTGCTCAGCGTGGGCGCAGTTCTCACGATGACGCTGAAAGAGAAAGCCGAGATCGCAGCGGTTCCCGAAGGCGCCATGTACCAGGCGCAGCTTGGTGCCACCATGGCCGACGGCGGTGAAAAAATAGACAAAAAAGCCAAAAAATAATCTTGCACATCAGGCGGAACAGGCAGGCCCCGGCGGGCCTGCCTGTTCTGTTCTTCGCAGGCGGTACCCGTGAAAAAGCAAAAGAAAGAATGTCACATGATACCTGCTGAAGAAAAACAGTGTGTCTGGATGACGACCGGGCTGATTTCCTACAAGCTCTGTACCCATGACTACCGCTGCGAGGAATGCCTTTTCGATAAAGTGATGCGCGACGAGGCAGCCGCGGCAGCCGGATCATACGCCGGGACGCCCGCCGGCACCGCACCCATGCAGGTGCGCGGCAGCCTGCCGCAGCGTTCGCGTGAGGCGCTTTTTTATCATCGCGGACACTGCTGGACCGATGTTGAAGGGCCGGATGAGGTCAGAATCGGCATAGACGGAATTCTGGCTGCACTCGTTGCCGGCGTCAAGGCCGTAGCCCTGCCCCGGCCGGGCGAGGATATCACCAAGGACCAGTGCTTTGCCCACATCATCCAGGAAAAGCACATTATTCCGCTGCATGCTCCGCTCACCGGCACGGTCACGACCGTCAACGAGCAGCTGCGCCGGAGCCCGGATATGCTTGCCGATGAGGCCTGGGAGAACAGCTGGCTGGTGACCCTGCAGCCGGAAAATCTCGAGCAGGACCTGCGCCCGCTTCTGTTCGGCACACAGGCGCTTGCCTGGTATCATAAAAAAGAGCAGGAGCTGTCAGCTGCTCTCAGCACCATTCTCTGCCGGAACAGCCCGCACCTCGGACCGACCCTGCAGGACGGCGGCGAACGCATCAGCGGCCTTGCCGGCGCACTTACCCCCGAGCAGTATTATCAAATCCTCGAATCGGTCTGCCGATCTGAAGAAACAGCCTGATCCGGTCTTCACCTGCCTGCCGTGAGCTGCCGCCGGCAGGCCTCACACGGCTCGCTTGATTTCTGATCGATATCCTCCACATAGGTCGAGGCTGCAAGAACGCAGCCGGGATGCCTGCAGTGCAGCAGGCCCCAGGTGTGGCCCAGCTCGTGAATCGACTCCTTGATGATACGTTCCGTCAAAAGGCGGCTGTCTTCAGCAAGGCCGTAGTACTTGTTGTTGAGCCGCTGCATCGACACGATCGCACCGGGTCCGTCAAGCTGTGCCTCGCCGAACACAAACGTCAGGACGGGAACAAACAGATCGACCGCTGCTATGCCCAGCACTTTCACGGCATCTGCCGGGCGGTGCTCGATGAGCTGCAGCAGCAGCTGCGAAGAACTGTACTGAGCGCGGGAGGCATCGTAGGCCCGGGACAGCGGCAGCGAGCGCCGCACGCATCTGGTGGGGTGGCTGAAGGTCTGCTGAAGAGCTGTTTCAAGAGGTGCAAGCCAGTCACCGGGCTCGGTTTCGATGGGTATAATGTAAATATACGCCATAAGCAGGTTCACCGGCCGGCATATCACCGGAATCGCCGCCGATTCGCGGCCAGTGCTTCCAAAGGGAAAGCCCTTTACTTTTTCAGCTTGTATTTTTCGATCTTGTTGTACAGCGTGAGCCGGCTGATTTTCAGAATGCCGGCCGCCTGGGCGATATTGCCGCCGGTCCGGTCCAGTATTCTTTTTATATGATTTTTCTCGACATCCTCCATCGAGTCGCCGCCTTCCGCCTGCAGGGAAGCCGGGAACGGAAACGACAGGTCGCCGGCCTCGATAAGGTTGCCGTGTGCGCCCACCATGGCGCGCTCGATGACGTTGCGCAGCTCGCGGACATTGCCGGGCCACTCGTAGCGCATCAGCAGATCAAGTGTTTCCGGGGTCAGGTCGACGACATTCTTGTTCATCGACTGGGCGAACTTCTTGACAAAAAATCGCGCCAGCAGGGCAATGTCCGTCGTGCGCTCACGAAGAGGCGGCAGTACGATTGAAAACACATTGAGCCGGTAGTACAGATCTTCCCGGAAGGTCCCCTCGCGCACCGCCTGTTCCAGGTCTTTGTTGGTGGCGCAGATAATACGAAAATCGACGTTTATCAGCTTGTCACCGCCCAGGCGCGTAAACTGCTGCGTTTCGATAACCCGCAGCAGGTCCATCTGCATTTTCATGCCGATGTTGCCGATTTCATCCAGGAAGATGGTGCCCTTGTCTGCCATCTCCAGCTTGCCCCGCCTGCGATAGAGAGCGCCCGTAAAAGCACCCTTTTCGTGGCCGAACAGCTCGCTCTCGAGCAGTCCTTCGGTATAGGCGCCGCAGTTGATGGTAATGATCGGGAAATAGCGCCGGTCGCTGTTGCTGTGGATCGCGCGCGCTACAAGCTCTTTGCCCGTGCCGCTCTCACCCCGGATCATGACGGTCGAGTCGGTCTGTGCCACGGTCGACACCTTGTCCAGTACTTTTTTCAGTGCGGCGCTTTCCCCCACTATCTCGTCGCTAAACGATACCTCCTCGATGTGCTGCCGCAGCTGAATGTTCTCATAGAAGAGACGGCGCTGCTCGACGGCATTTCTGATCAGATGGCTCATGTCGTCCGGGTCAACCGGCTTGACGACATAGTCGAAGGCTCCCTCTTTCAGGGCCTGAATGCTGGTGTCGACCGAGGCAAACGCCGTGATTATGATGGTTATGATATTCTTGTCGATCTGCTTGATCCGGCGCTGCAGTTCAAGGCCGTCCATGCCCGGCATCTTGATATCCAGCAGTACGATATCCCACGGCTGATCCTGCATTTTCTGCAGGGCGGTGCCGGCATCCTCGGCAGTATCGACCCGGTAGCCGTCAAACTGGAACCATTTGCTCAGAGCATCGCGCACGGATGCCTCATCATCAACAACAAGTATACCGATATCAGCAGGTTTCATTACTTCTTAACTCCTCTCATCTTCATCCTCCGGTTTCGCTTTCTGCCTGCGCGGCAGCATAATTACAAATTCGGTGCCTTCGCCCACTTCAGAATCAACATTGATCGTACCGCCGTGTCGGCGGACGATACCATAGACGGCTGCAAGACCCAGTCCCAGGCTCTTATTGGATTCTTTCGTCGAAAAAAAAGGTTCGAATATTTTGGGAAGCACATCACTGGGAATCCCCTCCCCGAAGTCCTTCAGCGTGATCCGGACCTGGTCCTCATCACTATAATCGGTCTGCACGATTATTTCGCCCCCCTGGGTCGAGGCATCGATAGCATTGACGATCAGCGACACCAGTATCTGCTGAATGCCGCCTGCATCGCACTGCACCAGATCGTTACCGGCGCCGAGCTCGCTGGTCAGCACAATATTTTTCATTTTGGCACTGTGGTCGATTACCTGGATGCTGACATTGATGATTTCGTTTAAATGAACCTCCTTTAATTCGCCCAGAGTGCGCTTGGCAAACAACAGCAGGTTCTTGACGATATCGCCGCAGCGCTTGGCTTCGCCGGCGATCAGCGACAGGTTTGCCTTAAGCGCTTCCGCGTTTTCCGCCGTAAGATCTTCGCTGCCCAGGTACCGGGCGGAAAGCTTGGCATAGGACAGAATGCCTGAAAGCGGGTTGTTGATTTCGTGGGCCACCATGGCGGACAACTTGCCCAGGGAAGCCATTTTTTCAGACATCGCCAGACTTTCCTGGGTTTTTTTCAGCTCCTCTTCTGCCTTCTGCTGCTGCACATGGGTTTTATAGCTCACGCTGATGATGCTGCCGAGCAGCAGGGTTACGATCAGCAGAATAACAATCGAAAACTGCATGACGTTGTTTATAATGTCATGGATTTCAGCCTTTACGTCTTCGATGTAGATACCCGTTCCGATAACCCAGCCCCAGGGCTTGAACCCTTTAACGTATGACAGTTTCGGCACTATGTGATACTTGTTGTCGCGGGACTGCCACTTGTAGTTGACAAAACCGGCTCCCTGCTCGCGAACGACTTTTACCATTTCTCTGAAAACGTAATTACCGTCCGGGTCTTTGTAGCCGGAGACATCCTTGCCGTTCAGGTCGCTGCGGTAGGGATGAATGACCACGCGGGGGTGCATGTCGTTGATCCAGAAATAGTCCTTCATCTGCTGGCCGTAGTGCAGATTGCGGAACTGCTCGATTGCCCGCTGCTGGGCCTGCTCCCGGCTCAGCAGACCCTGGCGCTCGTCGTTCTCGAGCTTGGCCAGGATGTTCCAGGCCGAGTTGGTAAGCTCGCGGATCATTTCCCGTTTGCGGTTAAAGCTGTTTTTCTCGATCGTCGGGATGAGCATGAAAAATATTGCGGAAACAAACAGGACAACAGTCAGAACGGTGGGAACCACAACACGAACCAAAAACGACTTCCAGCTGAATGAGAGACCGGCTGATATCATACTATTGTCTGAATGTGCGTAACGTTACCTTTACCCTGACAGGTACGCGGCGTCATCACCGGTGTGCCGTTCCTGTACGATGGTGTGCGGCATCACTGCTCCGACAGCATGACACCATACGCTGAGTATATAAATTTGTATGGATTATAGACTTCAGAACTGATTCGGTGCACTATGCATCCCGGGCAGACACTTATCCTTATACTGTACTGACTCTTTTTATGCAAGTGATAAACACCAAAAAGTATAATTTATTAACATATTGATGTAAATTAATTAAACATATTTTGCTATAATCAACTCTTTTTTTGATACAGACCACAGTAAAGATGTAATATTAACTAAAAGTGTAATTATTTTATACAGCACGTGAGCATCCGCATTAGTGCATTTCACTCTCTTCCAGAGTCTTTTTCCGGTGCCCGCCTCGGTGGTGCGAAACTGCAGGAGCTGCTTCAGCTGCGATTTTTTTTCGCGGCCGGAGGCCGCTCCTGACTGGCTAGACTATTTTGATGCGTGCCATAGCTCTATCCGCTCCCGCATTCAGCACCGATCGGTGCGCACGGCGTACCCGGAAGATTCTCTGCATGAAAAAAACAGCGTCATTGCGGGAAGCGTTAGAGCATGTATCGAATTACTCCGGTACGTCATGACAATTTATTCTGACGGGTTATGTTCTGCAGGAGTCCGCTTTGCGGACGAAATCCGCGACCGAAGGTCGCTCCTGCTGCCGGCACGGCGGCCGCTTCCTTGTGCAATTGACACAACGCACCCTGTGCCGTATACTTCTCTCAAAATACGCCTGACCATCGCCGTGTTCCGGCACTACGGAAAGGGTACGACAACTCATGGATGCCCCGAATGTCTCCGAGCAGCTCAAATCGTTTTTGCTCCGCATTATTTTTCCAAGTGCCGTTACGATCATACTGTTTGTTACGGCTATTTTCTGGATCATCATTCCCACCATCGAAAAAAGCAGCCTTGACCGCAAGCGGGAAATGATCCGCGAGCTTACCAACTCGGCCTGGAACATCCTTGCCAAGCTCGAGAACGACGAGCGCCAGGGTCTGCTGACCCGCGAGGAAGCCCAGCAGCGGGCGATCGAGCAGATCAGCAATCTGCACTACGGCCAGCAGATGAAGGACTATTTCTGGATCAACGACATGCATCCCCGCATGGTCATTCATCCCTATCGCAGCGACCTGAACGGCAAAGACCTGACGGACTATGTCGATCCGGACGGCAAGCGTGTTTTTGTCGAATTCGTCAATGTGGTCAAAAAAAACGGCGCGGGTTTCGTGCAGTACATGTGGCAGTGGAAAGACGACGAGACCCGCATCGTTCCCAAGATTTCTTTCGTCAAGGGCTTTGCGCCCTGGGACTGGATCATCGGAACGGGTATCTACATCGACGATGTAAAGGCTGAAATAAAAGCGCTGACCCGCAGTCTCATCGAGATATCGCTTTTTATTCTGGCGGTCATCGCGCTGCTGCTCATGGGGCTCGCCTGGCAGAATTATATTGCGTTGCAGCAGCAGCAGCTGGCTGAACAGGCCCTGCGTGAGTCGGAGGAAAAGTACCGCATGCTCGTCGAGTCGGCCGGTGAAGGCATGCTCATGGCGCTTGAAGGCTCCTACCGGTATGCCAACCAGAGCATCGCCGACCTGCTCGGGTTTTCTCCGGAAGAGCTGACCCGCATGAAAGTCTATGAAATATTTGCCGAAACCGACGATCAGCCCGGCAGCCGGGCGGTTCAGGATCTCATTTCCGGAAAATCGATTCCGGAAACGTTTGAAACCCAGCTCAAAACCAGGTCCGGCGAAACGCGCGAGGTTATCCTGACGACCACCCGGATATCGATCGGCGGTGAGGACGGTTTCATCGCGGTGGTGACCGACATCACCACGCGCAAGCAGGCTGAAGACGCGCTCGGCGAAAGCGAGGAGAAGTTCCGGACCCTGGCCAACAACCTGAACGTGGGCATTTACCGCCGAACCGCAGGGAAAAAACCGCGCTTTATCGAAGTCAACCCGGCCATGCTTACGCTGCTGGGCTTTGACACCAAAGAGGAGCTTCTGGCTTATCCGGTCGCCGACCTGTTCGTCGACCCGGAGGATCAAAAACGGCTCGGCGCCAACACCCGCGACGGCTCGCTGACACGCGAAATAATAAAGCTCAAAAGAAAAGACGGCTCTACTTTCACCGCCTCCGTATGGGCCGTTACCGTTCGTGACGACGACGGTACACCCCGGTTTTTCGACGGCATCCTCGAGGACGTCTCCGACCTGCAGGCCCGCGAGGAAGAACGCGAAAAGCTGATCGCAGAAACACAGAATGCGCTGTTCTTTTTAAATCTGCCCGTCTCGAACCTTTTGTCCGGAGACCCCGTGACCTGTGCCGAAACCACCACCGCCCGGCAGGCGGCCGAGCTCCTCAACAGCAGCGGACGCGACATCGTGCTGGTCGTCGACACGCAGGGCTGCTGCTGCGGCACGGTGACCGATGTCGATCTGCGGCGGCACATCATTGCCGGCCGCCACCCGCAGGACACACCGGTATCGCACATCATGTCCTCGCCTGTTATCACAATTGCCGATGATGCCTGTGTGTTCGAGGCCGGAGAGCTCATGAAGCGGCATGCAATCTCGCACCTGGTCATCACCGGCGGTCACGGAAAGCAGGTCGGTGTGATAAGCAGCAACGACATTGCCGCTATCCAGCAGCATTCACCCTCGGTTCTGCTGCGCAAGATACAGGAAGCCGAGTCGCCCGCTGACACTATCAGCCATAAGGCCTACCGGACACAGCTGCTGATATCGCTTGTGGCGAGCGGCGCCACCCCGCGCTACATTACGCACCTGACAACGATCTCGACCGATACGCTGCTTCAGAAGCTTATCGGCTTCGCCCTCAAAGATCTCGGCCTGCCCCCGGTCAGGTTCAGCTTCATTATCTTCGGAAGCGAGGGCCGCTGTGAACAGACGCTGAGAACCGACCAGGACAATGCTGTCGTGTATGAGGACCCGCCTCCGGAGATGGCGGCACCCGTACAGGACTATTTCCTGAAACTGGGCGAAAAAGTATGCACCTGGCTGAACGATGCCGGTTATGACTTCTGTGACGGCGGCAACATGGCCCAAAACCCGGCGTGGTGCAAGCCCCTCTCCGTCTGGAAGCAGTATTTTACCGACTGGATATCGACGGCCGATCCGGAAGACCTGCTGCAGACCAAAATATTTTTCGACTACCGCAACGGCTACGGTGATCCCGACCTTGACGAAGAACTGCGCACCCACCTGCGCGGGGTCATTTCCCAGCACCCGCGGTTTTTTCAGCTGCTTGCCCGCAACGTGCTTCAGATATCCCCGCCGATCGGCTTTTTCAGCAAGTTTGTCGTGGAGGCGGTCGATAACCACGGCAAGGCCTTTGATATAAAAAGCGCCATGATGCCGGTCGTAGACTGGGCCAGGATTTACGCCCTGCAGCACGGCATCAAGGCCACCAATACACTGGAGCGCCTGAAGGTGCTTCACGAGGAAGGCCATGTTACCAAACAGAACTACGATGAAATGGTTCAGGCCTATACCTACCTGATGCAGCTTCGCCTGCGAAGTCAGGCCGAAGATCTGAAGCGCGGCAACCGAGAGGCGGACAATTACATCAGCCCCGACAGCCTGACCTATATCGAACAGAAGCTGCTGAAAGAAATTTTTTCACAAATCAAACATTTCCAGGCCAAGCTCAGTTATGATTTTACCGGCCAGCTGGGAGGCGTGTAAACGTTTCATGATACTGTTCATCTCCGATACGCACTGCTATTACGAAAACATCAACAAGCAGATCGACTATGCGCAGTCCGAGCTGGGAGCAGACGTCTCCTGCGTCATTCATCTGGGGGATTTCGGAATTTACCGCCCCAATCTGCACCGGTTTTTCATCAAACAGCAGCAGCGCTTTCTGCGGCCGGTGTACTGTATCGACGGGAACCATGAAGACTTCGACGCCCTGCCCGTACTGGTAAAAAAATATCAAGGGTGCTTCACCTACATGCCGCGTGCAAGCGTCCATGAAATCGACGGCTACCGCTTCCTCGCGCTCGGCGGTGCAGGCTACATGGACTCGATGATTACCCAGATGGGGGCGCTCATCAGGGATTGCACTATCAATGCCTGCCTGGACATCGACCCCAATGATGTCGATATCATCCTGACGCACGACTGTCCTACCGGCATCGGGGTCCCCAATACTCCCGGCATGGAGCACTACGGCGAGCCGGGTTTCCCGCGCAGCCAAGAGCTTGCACCCCACTTCAGGCCGAAGCTGTGGCTGTTCGGACACCACCACAAGTGGTTTGAGTATCAGGACGACTGTACCCGCTACTTCGGGCTTGCATCGAGCTGGAGGGGATTCGGGCTGCTCAGCCGGAACTACGAGCTGACGCTGATCAGGCACACCATACCGTATCCGCCGGAAAAGAAAAGCTTTGTCATGAGGATGCTCAACAGGCTGAGAATCATTCAGCCCAACTGAAAAAAGCGGCATGCGGCCATGGCGTTACACAGGCTCCGGCATTTATCAATAAATTTCAGCCGGGCAGGAGCAGCCTCCGGCCGCGACAAAGCGCGGCCCTTCCGTTCCTTTCGTTCTACTCGGGCAGAAAGCCCCCGGGAAGTTTTTCCGGGTTCGGAACGGCGTCCCGGTCCTGCTCCTGAAAAAAACGGTCGTCACCGTAGTCTTCCCGTATCTGAAGCTGCAGCCGGCGGGCCGCTTCCCGGTATGAGCCGCTTTGCAGGCGAATCTGCCCTTCTGCCGTAACCCGTATGGCAGAAACCCCTTCCACCGGACACTGTTCCTCGCAAAACCCGCAGCCGTTACAGCGGTTCTCGACAACGAACGGACGCCGAAATCCGTCCTGCCACCTGAACACAATGGCATTGTACGGGCACTGCTCATCGCATATCAGGCAGAGCCGGTCACGAGCCCAGACAAGGCAGCGGTCCGTATCGATAAAGGCCGTCCCCAGTTTGGCATATTGTTTCTCTTCCAGCGGCAGCGGACGGATAGCTTCCGTGGGGCACACCCGGCCGCACAGGCTGCAGGTCTGGTCACAGCCGGCGTGGCGCGGCCACAGACGCGGCGACCACAGGCCGGCAAGGCCGCTCTGCAGAAAACACGGCTGGAGGGTGTTCGTGGGGCACACCTTCAGGCACTGCCCGCAGCGCACGCACAGCCGCAGGAACAGCTCTTCGGGCACAGCTCCGGGAGGCCGGATCAGGCCGCCGCGCAGCCCTGCACCGTCGGCAGCGCCTCTGGCGCTTACCGCCGCCAGCACACCGGCGCCCGCCGAAAGGAGAACGGCACGCCGCGACAGGTCGATTGAAGGCCGTTTTATCGGTCCTGAACCGGCAGTACAGGAAAACCCGATTGCCGTCACCGGACATACCGGGCTGCACCGGGAACACACAATGCATTCTTCCCAAATGGTTGCTCTGGGGTTGTCGGGAACGGCGGCTGTCGGACAGACGGCTGCGCACTTCATGCATCCGATACAGTCGCTGCTGACACGCCGGCGCACAGGGCTGCAGCGTGCCAGCAGGCCCAGCAGCGCTCCCAGAGGGCACAGGCTGGCACACCAGTACCGGTGGGAAACAGCATTGAGCGTAAACGCCGCAGCAAGCAGTAAAAGCGTTAGAGCATTTACGGCAAACAGCGGTATCGGAAGAACGGCACGGGAAAGATGAAACTGGCCGAGCAGCTCAGCCGGCGTCCGCAGCAGGTCAAGGCCGGCGTTTCCTGCAATCATCACGAGCGGATACAGCAGAACAGCACACCCGCGGGTCAGCAGCGCTATCGGGTCAAGCAGCCACGCAAGGTTCAGGCCCAGCAGCGCACACGTCACAACAGCCGCCAAAAGATAATATTTTGCGCGGCGCAGCCTGCAATCGGCTCTGCTGCGTACCCGCGCAAGATCAAACAGCGTCCCCAGCGGGCAGATAAAGCCGCAGAACACGCGACCGGCGGCCACGGTGAGCACAACCATAATCATTGCAGGCACAAGGCTGTAGTGCAGCGCCCGCGATGCGATCGCAGCGGAGATGCCCAGCAGGGGGTCGGTACGCAAATAAATATCCGGAGGGATAAGCGCGTCGGAAAGGAAGCCGTTCAGAAAAAAAAGAGCGAAAAATGCGGTGAGAAAAAAAAGCTGAAAACCCTTTCTCATACATTGGCCTTGCGGATAGTACCGGTTTGCGGCGTGAGCGACCCCAGACCCATGCGGGCGGCAGCGACGATATGCTTGACCCGGCTGCCTGTAAATTTCTGTCCGTACCAGGAAGCCGTTGTCACACCGATGGCATCAACCGCCACCGGGTCGGTGCCTGCTATGACCGTGCGCGGGTAGCTCACCCGGCCCGGACCCGACGGCCCTCCGTTCTCCAGGGCACGGGAGGCATCCAGCACGACCAGGTTAACCGCTACAGCCGTGCTCAGGTCGGCGATAGCCTGGTCGATATCGACTTTGGCATGAAAATAGCCGCGGTCCCAGACAAGCCCCATAAGCCCCTTCATGCCCAGGCTCACCCCTGTCGTGGTGTGGGACTTGGCGGTCGGCATGTTTATCAGCACATCGCTGTCAAGCACGTCCTTCATCACTTTTGTCCTGCGAAGCGCCTTTCCGCGGACCACAGCGATGTCTTTGAAAAACTTCTCTTCGGTGACTGCAAGCGTGTATACCTTGCCGATACCGCTGCAGGCGTCCCTGATGCCGGAGTTTTCAAGACAGGGCCCGGGCCTGTTGAACGGGTAGTCAAGCACCAGCACTTCCCCCGCACCCGCCTCCCGGCACAGGCGGGCAACGGCTGCCACAACCTCGGGGTGGGTGTTGGTTGCCCGTTGCGGGGGGTGGGGGAACGACATGTTGGGCTTCAGCACCACCCTGCTTCCCCGGGGGACAAAACGCTCCATGCCTCCCAGCAGCTCTACGGCTTTGCGGGTCGCCGGCCCGCGGTCGCCGGTAACCATCGCCAGGGCGTTTCCGGTGTCAGCGCTGCCTGAGCCCCGCAGCACCAGGCTCCACAGCGGGGCGGTCAATGCGGCACAGGCGGATGATTTCAGAAAAGTTCTTCGAGAAACGCGGTGCATGGATATCCTCTGCGCCCGGCGCTTCCGAGCGCCGGACAGCTGAAGCTCATGCAGGAGGAGGCTCTTTTTTTGCAGCCCCGATTTTATGTTCGGTTCCCTGCAAAAGCCGCTGAATGTTGGCGCGGTGCTTGAAAACAATCAGCACGCATACGATAATGCTCAGTCCGATCACATAGAATGAAACGCTCTTGACGGAACGCAGGCCCGCGAGCAGGGCCGGCATGGCGGCCGCAGCACTGATCGATGCCAGGGAGACATAGCGGCCCAGGGCCGCAACCGCTACAAAAACCGCCAGCAACGCCGGTATGACGGCGGGTTCCAGACCCAGAAATACTCCCACTGCCGTTGAAACGCCCTTGCCCCCCTCAAAGCCCAGAAACGCCGAATACATGTGTCCGACAATCGCGGCGAGACCGATCAGGCATGCCGCAAGCACGGGGTCTGCCTGCGGGGATGCAAGGGACCGCAGACACCACACTCCGGAGGCCACCGGAATAAACCCCTTCAGCATGTCCCCGACAAAGGTCAGCGCCCCGAGCCGTTTCCCCAGCAGGCGCGCAACATTGGTCGCCCCGATGTTGCCGCTGCCTTCCCGGCGGATGTCTTCTTTTGAAAATTTACGCGCGAGGACAACACCGGTCGGTATGGAGCCGATCAGGTAGGCGCCTATGATGAACAGAGCTGCAATGATCAGCATTATGGCAAAGCGTGTCCTGGATGTTGGTGTTTCAGCATGTGTCCGCTGCGAAAAAGCACCGACGCGGGACAGTATTAATATCTGTAATGGTCCTGTTTATAGGGTCCTTCTACCGGATAGCCGATATAATCCGCCTGCTCCTGCGTCATGCGCGTCAGTTTTGCGCCGAGCTTGTCCAGGTGCAGCCGGGCAACCTCCTCGTCGATCTTCTTGGGAAGGGTGTAGACCTTTTTTTCATGCTCTTTTGTAGCAAGCTCGATCTGCGCCAGGGCCTGATTGGTGAAGCTGCTGCTCATCACAAAGCTCGGATGGCCGGTGGCACACCCGAGGTTGACCAGGCGCCCCTCAGCCAGAACGATGATCGAGCTGCCGGAGACCAGCGACCACTTATCCACCTGCGGTTTGATCTGCTGCTTGGTACAGGCCGGCGTGCTTTCGAGATAGGACATCTGAATTTCGCTGTCGAAGTGCCCGATATTGCAGACAATTGCTTCATTTTTCATGCTTTCCATGTGCTCGCCGGTGATAACGTTTATATTGCCTGTCGCGGTTACAAACAAATCCGCCTCAGCAACCACGTCTTCCATGGTTTTCACTTCATAGCCGCTCATTACGGCCTGCAGGGCGCAGATGGGGTCGATTTCGGTAACGATCACGCGGGCGCCGTAGCTGCGCAGCGATTCCGCGCATCCCTTGCCGACATCGCCGTAGCCGAGGACCACGCACACTTTACCGGCCAGCATAATGTCGGTGGCGCGCTTGATACCGTCCGCCAGGGATTCACGGCAGCCGTACAGGTTGTCGAATTTCGACTTCGTAACCGAGTCGTTCACATTGATTGCCGGAAAGAGCAGCTCGCCCGATTCCATCATCTGGTACAGGCGGTGAACGCCGGTTGTCGTTTCCTCGGACACGCCCCGTATGTGCGAGGCGACCTCGGTCCAGTGATTCGGGCTGCGATTCAGGCTTGCGGCCAGGCGCTTCATGATGATCCGCATTTCTTCATGCGGGTACTCCCTGTCGAGCAGCGAGGCGTCGCGCTCGACCCTGGCGCCCTGGTGCACGAACAGGGTGGCATCTCCGCCGTCGTCCACTATCAGGTGCGGTCCCGACCCGTCCGGCCAGGTAAGGGCCTGTTCCGTACACCACCAGTACTCGTCCAGACTCTCTCCCTTCCAGGCGAAAACGCATGCCGTGCCGGCCTCGGCTATTGCGGCCGCAGCGTGGTCCTGGGTTGAAAAAATATTGCATGAAGCCCATCTGATGTCAGCCCCCAGCTCATGCAGCGTATCTATGAGCATGGCGGTCTGGATGGTCATATGCAGGCTGCCGGTTACCTTCAGGCCCCTGAGCGGCTTCTGCGGGCCGTACTTTTTCCGCACCGCCATAAGCCCCGGCATCTCGTTTTCAGCAAGCTCCATCTCCCGTCGCCCCCATTGGGCCAGAGATGTATCGGCTACTTTACAGGACATCGACAAATCGAGTGGCAAAACGCCCGAATCAGACATTACATCCTCCATATGGTAAAGCTGTGGAACACTGTTAATAAAAGCCGTTTGTACGGCACCACATCTTCTGATATTAACGGCATATTACGAAATGTCAAACGCTTTTAGGAGAACCGCCTTGATTTTACTATACTTTAATGCTAATTAGATAGTTTCTTTACTAACGCTTAAAAGCCTGTTTTGCCATGAAACATGCATTTGAATACCGCAATCTGCTGGAAGGCCTTATCGACAAGGGGCAGGAACTCAAAATACTGACCCTTATCTCACGGTTCCACCCCGACGATATCGCCGACCTCATCGAGGCGCTCGAGGAAGAAAAAAAATCAAAGCTGTTCCGGCTGCTCGATATCGAAACCGCTTCCGATGTTCTCTCCGAGCTGGACGATATTTCGCGGGAGCTGATACTCGACGATATCAGCCCTGAAAAGCTCACCGAGCTTGTCGACGACATGCCTTCGGACGATGCCGCCGACCTCATCGCCGACCTTCCCGAAAAGCAGGCTGAGCAGATACTCAGCCGGATCGACCGCGAAAAATCGGAAGACGTACAGAAACTGCTGACCTACCCCGAAGAGTCTGCCGGCGGCATAATGCAGACCGAGCTGATTGCAGTGAACCAGTCAGCCACCGCAGAGGATGCCATACGGACGATACGCGGGCGAACCGAGGGCATCGAAGACCTTCACAACCTTTTCATTACCAGCGACACATCGCAGCTTGTCGGCATCCTGCCGCTGCGCAAGCTCATTCTCGCCCGGGACGAAACACCGGTCGCCGACATCATGGAACGCTCGGTCATCTATGCCACCGCCGACCAGGACCAGGAGGATGTCGCAGCACTTTTTAAAAAATACGACATGGTGTCGCTTCCCGTTGTCGACAGCGACATGCACATCCTGGGACGCATAACGGTCGATGATATCATGGATGTTATCGAGGAAGAGGACTCGGAGGACATTTTCCGCATGGCCGGCATCTCGGAAGAGGAGGATGTTGTCTACAGCGGCCCGGCGGTCAAGGTGTGCCTGACACGCCTCCCCTGGCTGGTATTCAATTTTTTCGGCACCCTGGTAACCGGCTACTTCCTGTGGCTGTATCAGTCAAAGCTGCCGGAACTTCTGGCGCTCCTGGCCTTTGTGCCCGTCATAATGGCGATGAGCGGCAATATCGGCGTGCAGTCCACGTCCATCATAATCCGGGGTATCGCAACGGGCAGAGTGGACTTTATGGACCTGAAGCGTACCTTCGTTAAAGAGGCGCTGGTGGGCGCAACCATCGGGCTTATCTGCGGCGGTATCGGCGGCTGCATCGGCCTGTTCTGGCAGAAAAGCGCTATAATCGGCTTTGTCGTGTTTTTCGCCATGTTTTTTGCCATCACGTTCGGAGCGCTCATGGGTGTGCTCGTCCCGATCTTTTTCAAAAAAATCAAGATCGACCCGGCGGTCGCCTCCGGTGCGCTTATCACAACCGCCAACGACCTGATGGCGATCAACATATACTTTCTGCTGGCTGCATTTCTGACAAAAGTTTTTGCAGACCCATAGTCCGGCGCGTTCAGGCATATTGCTTTTTGGCCTGTTTCAGCATACAATACATGGTCCATAGTGAGGTGTTTTATGCCTGATGTGACACCGTAATGGTTCATCAAGCGTCGCAGGCTATTGTCCTGCAAACGAGAGACTACTCTGAGCTGGACAGAATCGTATCCCTGTATACAAAGGATTTCGGGAGGCTGCAGGGCATTGCCAAAGCCGCCAAGCGCAGCCAGCGGCGGTTCGGCGGCACACTGGAGCCCGCCACCTGTGTCAACGCTTTTTTTGTCGTCAGGGAGGGTCTTGTCCGGCTTGAGCGTTGTGAGCTTGTAGAGGCGTTCCCGCAGCTCGCGCTGGATGTAAAAAAAACGGTTTTCAGCAGCTATTTGGTCGAGCTGGTGCAGCTGCTGACGCCCGAGCGCCAGAGCAGTCCGGATATTTTCGAACTCCTGTACTATTTTATCCGCCTGCTGGCGGGCAGCGCCTTTCGGGAAGGCATGCTGCGGCTGTTCGAACTGCGGCTCTTTTCCCTGCTGGGATATCAGCCGCAGTTTCTGCACTGCACTGTCTGTAACAATGCATTCAGAATGCAGGAATCGTATACCTTCTCGGTCAGGCGGGGAGGCCTCGTCTGCGGACGCTGCGCCCGTGAAGGCAGCGCTGTGCTGCCTCTGTCCAAGGGCACAATACGTGCCTTTCAGCAGGCACAGCAGCTGGAACTTTCCAAAATAAGCAGGCTGTGCCTGTCCCGGGAGGCCAATGAAGAGGGGAAAATTATTTTCGGCAGGTTTCTTGAATATCATATCGGGCGCAAGCCGAAGTCCCTCAGCATACTGAACCAGCTTTAGCGACACTAACACTGCAGCTGCCGCCAGTACCGGCAGCACACGGAGGAACATGCGTTGACGTTTCAGGATCTTATACTGGCTTTGCAGAATTTCTGGGCCCGCCGGGGATGCATCATTCAGCAGCCCTATGACATCGAGGTCGGCGCCGGCACATTCAACCCGGCGACCTTTCTGCGCTCACTGGGGCCCGAGCCGTGGAACGTGGCCTATGTCGAGCCGTCCCGTCGCCCCACCGACGGCCGCTACGGCGAAAACCCCAACCGGCTGCAGCACTACTACCAGTTTCAGGTTATCATGAAGCCCTCACCCCTCGATATTCAGCAGCTCTATCTCGACAGCCTCCGCAGCTTCAGCATCAATCCCCTGGAGCATGATATCCGCTTTGTCGAGGATGACTGGGAGTCGCCGACCCTCGGTGCGTGGGGGCTCGGCTGGGAGGTCTGGCTCGACGGTATGGAAATAACGCAGTTCACCTACTTCCAGCAGGCGGGCGGCATCGATTTGAAGCCCGTTTCGGTCGAAATCACCTACGGCATAGAGCGCATTGCCATGTATCTGCAGCAAAAGGATAATGTATACGACCTTGCCTGGACCGACGCGATTACCTATGGTGACGTGCACCACCGCGGTGAAGTCGAGTTTTCGACCTACAATTTCGAGAAGTCGAATCCCGACATGCTGTTCACGCTTTTCGATATGTATGAAAAGGAATCGCAAAGCGTTCTTGCCGACAACCTGGTGCTGCCGGCCTACGACTACTGTCTCAAGTGCTCGCACGCTTTCAACCTGCTTGAAGCGCGCGGCGCCATCAGCGTTACCGAGCGCACCGGCTACATCGCGCGGGTGAGAAATCTCGCTCGCGGCGTTGCGGAAGCCTACATTCGCCAGCGCGAAGATCTCGGCTTCCCGCTGCTTAAAAACAACAAGTGATCAACCAAACGCCATCAGGAAGCGGAACATGACAAACGAGATGCTGATTGAAATCGGAACCGAAGAAATACCGGCTGCCTTTATGCCCGGCATCCTGGCATCGTTCAGGGAGCTCATGGAGCAGGAGCTTGCAAACAGCCGCATTGCGTGCGGCGACATTCAAACCTGCGGAACGCCGCGCCGTATCGTTCTCATGGCCCGGGATGTGGCAGCTCTTCAGAAGGATCTGGTAAGTAAAAAAATCGGCCCGGCGAAACGCGTCGCCTTTGACGCTGACGGAAATCCGACAAAAGCCGCTATCGGGTTCGCGCGCGGCCAGGGCATCGATGTCGATGGTCTCGGCACCGTCGCAACCGAAAAAGGCGAGTATGTCTGTGCTGAGATAAAAGAGCAGGGCCGCGAGACCGCCGCGCTGCTGCCGGAAATGCTGCCGGCCGTTATCGGCAGGCTGTCGTTTCCGAAATCCATGCGCTGGGGCGATCTCGACCTGCGCTTCGCCCGGCCCATCCACTGGATCGTCGCACTGTTCGGCGGCTCCGTCGTTCCTTTTACGCTCGGTACCGTCCCCTCGGGAGCCGTGACCTACGGCCACCGCTTCATGAGCCCCGGTCCGGTTGAGGTCAGCGGCATAGACACATACCTCCGGGAGATGAAAAACGCTCACGTTGCAATCAGCCCCGACGAGCGCCGGGCTGACATACTGGACTGCATTCGCGACCTGGCTGAAAGCGCCGGCGGCGTTCCCGACGAGGACCAGGCCCTGCTCGATGAAGTATCCTGGCTTGTTGAGCAGCCGCACCCGGTACTGTGCCGCTTCAGCGAAGCGTTCCTTGCCCTTCCCCGGGAGGTGCTGCTCACAACCATGAAAAAACATCAGCGCTACTTCCCGGTGCTGGACGGCGGCGGCACGCCCCTGCCCTGCTTCATAGCGGTCAACAACACAAAGCCCGAAAACAGCAGCGTGGTCGTCAGCGGCCATGAGCGCGTGCTTCGCGCCCGGCTTTCCGACGCGCAGTTTTTCTATACCGAAGATCGAAAAAAACCGCTCGATATCATGACGGACAACCTGAAAACCGTCGTTTTCCAGGCAAAGCTGGGAACCTCCTATGAAAAAGTCATACGCTTCCAGTCCCTGGCGCTCTACCTTGCCGATGCCTTTGTCAGCTCCGCTCTTATGCCCGGGGTCGAGCGTGCAAGCTATCTGTGCAAGTCGGACCTGGTTTCCGAAATGGTGGGCGAGTTCCCCGAGCTGCAGGGAATCATGGGGCGTGAGTACGCCCGCATCGGCGGAGAGGATACCGGGGTCGCCGAAGCGATTTTCGAGCACTACCTGCCGCGCTTCGCCGGCGACACACTCCCCGCGGGGGATGTGGGGGCGATCATCAGCATTGCCGACAAACTCGACACCATTACCGGCTGCTTCGGCATCGGTCTGGTGCCCACCGGCACGGCGGACCCCTACGCACTGCGACGCCAGTGCCTGGGAATAATCAACATTATCCAGGACAAAAAGTACGTCATGTCGCTCGGCAGCGCCGTAAAAAAATCCTGTGCCCTGTTGAAAAACAAGCTGACCCGCCCCGAGCGGGAGACGTGCGAAGACGTCCTTTCGTTTTTCAGCGGGCGCCTTGAAAACCTCCTCGTATCACAGGGTTTCAGGCACGATGTCATTTCCGCCGTGCTGTCACTGGGCGTCGACGACATCCTCGACGGCATCCACCGGGTCGAGGCCCTCCACCGGATGAAGCAGGACCGGGATTTCGAGGCGCTTGCCGTTTCGTTCAAGCGCGTCGTCAATATACTGTCCGACACCCTTCCGGAGAATGTCGACCCCTCTCGGTTTGCCCGGGATGAAGAGCGCGGCCTTCATGAAAAGCATCTTGAAATAAGCGACAGCGTAAAAGAGGATATGTCGCAGCGCCGCTACGTTGAGGCCCTGAAACTGATATCCACCATACGCCCGGCGGTCGACAGCTTTTTCGACAACGTGCTCGTTATGGACGAGGATGAACGGGTCAGACAGAACAGGCTTGCGCTGCTGCACGAAGTGAGCGCACTTTTTACCGACTTTGCCGACTTTTCGAAAATATCTTCAGAATAATCTAACGTATACAGGAGGAGGAAACCCCATGGCAAAATACGTTTATTTTTTTGGCGGCGGAAAATCGGAGGGCCGGGCCGATATGAAGGAACTGCTCGGCGGCAAGGGCGCCAATCTTGCTGAAATGTGCAACCTGGGCATGCCCGTGCCTGCAGGCTTCACCATCACCACCCAGACCTGTGATCTTTTCTATAAAAACAAGAAGAAGTGGCCCGCGGGGCTGAAGCAGCAGATTGAAAAAAACCTGAAACAACTCGAAACCGTCATGAAGGCGAAATTCGGCGACCCCGACAGGCCGCTGCTGGTGTCGGTGCGCTCGGGTGCTGCCGCTTCAATGCCCGGCATGATGGACACGGTCCTGAACCTCGGGCTGAGCGAAAAGGTGATCGATGGTATCGTCGCCAGAACCGGCAATGAGCGCTTTGCCTGGGATGCCTACCGCCGCTTCATCCAGATGTTCGGGGACGTGGTAATGAGCGTGCCGCATGAGGATTTCGAGCACATCCTCGACGCAAAAAAGAAAAAAGTCCGGGCGAAATTCGACACCGCCCTGAGCGTGGACGATCTCAAGGACATCGTCAGGCAGTACAGGCAGGTATATAAAAAGCATACAAAAGAAAACTTCCCGACGGACCCGATGCTCCAGCTCGAAAAATCCATCAACGCGGTTTTTACGTCCTGGAACAACAGCCGGGCCATAAAGTACCGCGAGCTCAATGACATCCGGGGCCTTATCGGGACCGCCGTCAATGTCCAGGCCATGGTGTTCGGCAATATGGGCCGGACATCCGGTACCGGCGTCTGCTTCAGCCGCAACCCGTCGACCGGTGAAAACAAATTTTACGGCGAGTACCTGATGAACGCCCAGGGCGAAGACGTTGTTGCGGGCATCCGCACGCCCAAGCCGATAGCGACCCTTTCCAGGCAGAACCCGAAGGTGTACAAGCAGCTCGTCGGCATGAAGGACAAGCTTGAAAAACACTACCGCGAGATGCAGGACATGGAATTCACCATCCAGGAGGGTGAGCTGTACATGCTGCAGACCCGCACCGGCAAGCGGACCGCGGCTGCCGCGCTGAAAATCGCGGCGGATATGGTGAAAGAAAAGCGCATCAGCCGGGAAGAGGCGATCATGCGCATCGAGCCCGCCCAGCTCGACCACCTGCTGCACCCTGCATTCGATTCAAAGGCCGAGAAGGCCGCCGATCAGATAACAAAGGGGCTTCCCGCCTCTCCCGGAGCGGCGACCGGGAAAATCGTTTTCACCGCCGATGAGGCCGAGGCGTGGGCCGCCCGCGGGGAACAGGTGATTTTGACCCGCATCGAGACCTCGCCCGAGGACCTTGCCGGCATGCACGCCGCCCGGGGCATTCTGACCTCCCGCGGCGGCATGACCAGCCACGCCGCGGTTGTGGCCCGCGGCATGGGCAAGTGCTGTATCGCAGGAGCCGGTGATATCGTCATCGACTACAAGGCCAAAAAACTGTCCGTCGGATCGACGACCCTGAAGGAGGGCGACTTTATCTCCCTCAACGGCTCTTCCGGTATCGTCTACAAGGGAAAAATCACTACCGTCGAGCCGCGCATATCCGGTGATTTCCAGACGCTTATGAAATGGGCTGACGATATTCGCCGCCTCAAGGTCCGCACCAATGCCGACACCCCCCACGATGCGGCCGCCGCCGTGAAGTTCGGCGCTGAAGGCATCGGCCTGTGCCGCACGGAGCACATGTTCTTTGAAGAGGATCGCATCGTCTCCGTCCGTAAAATGATTCTTGCGGAAGACCGCAAAAGCCGCGAAGCAGCCCTCAGGGAGCTGCTGCCCCTGCAGCGCAAAGACTTCGAAGGTATCTTCAGAGCCATGAACGGCCGGCCGGTTACCATTCGCCTCATCGACCCGCCGCTGCACGAATTCGTGCCGCATGACGAGTCATCCCAGAAGGAAATGGCAAAAGTGCTGGGCGTGCCCCTGAAAAAAATCAAGGATACGGTGGCCGACCTGCACGAGTTCAACCCCATGCTCGGGCACCGCGGCTGCCGCCTGGGCATCACCTATCCGGAAATCATCAGGATGCAGGCGCAGGCCATTATCGAGGCCGCCGTGAACGTGAGCAAACGGCGCATAAAGGTTCAGCCCGAGATCATGATCCCGCTGGTCGGTGAGTTCGGCGAGCTCGAAATCTGCAAGCAGGTTATCGAGGAAACCGTTCAGGAGGTGTTCAAAAAGAAGAAAGCCAAAGTCCCCTGCATGATCGGCACCATGATCGAGGTGCCGCGCGCCGCCCTGATTGCCGACCGCATCGCCGGGGAGGCCGAGTTCTTCTCGTTCGGCACCAACGACCTTACCCAGATGACCTGCGGGTTCAGCCGCGACGATGCCGGCAAGTTCCTGAAAGAGTACGTTGCAAAAGGCATCTTCGAAAAAGACCCGTTCCAGGTACTCGACCGGGAGGGCGTGGGCCGGCTTGTCGAAATGGGTATCCGCAAAGGCCGCAGCGCGCGCAAGAACCTCAAGGTCGGTATCTGCGGCGAGCACGGCGGTGAGCCGAGCTCGGTGGAGTTCTGCCACGGGGTCGGCATGGACTATGTAAGCTGCTCGCCCTTCCGCGTGCCGATCGCGCGCCTTGCAGCAGCCCAGGCCGTTATCCGGGAAAAGCGGGCCGGAAAAAAAACAAGGAAGAAATAATTTTTTCGTCTTTTTCAAAAAAAAGCGCTGCCTGATATTCGGCAGCGCTTTTTTTGTTAGATCATTCCTCACACTACGGTAGCCATTCTGTCATTTCGAAGGAGCACGGCGACCGAGAAATATCACGCCATCGAAGAGATTTCTCCCTGCGGTCGAAATGACAAAAACAGATGGCTGCGGAAAGTAAAAACTGCGAACGTGCGCTTCACGCCATTCCATAGCCTTTTTCCGGTGCCCGCTGCATCCTACTCGGCCTTCTCCTCACTGCTTCCCATAAACTCGGGCATGGTCGCTTCACCGGCGTGGCTGATTCCCTCGCGCCGGAGCACCTTGACAAGCGTCATGAAAAGAATTTTCAGATCGAGCAGCAGTGAGCGGTTATCGACATACCAGACATCATACCTGAACTTGTCCTCCCAGCTGAGTGCGTTTCTGCCGTTGACCTGGGCCCAGCCGGTAATGCCCGGTTTGGCTTCGTGGCGACGGGCCTGCCCGGGAGTATAGCGCTCAAGATACTGCATCAGCAGGGGCCGCGGGCCGACAAGGCTCATGTCTCCTTTCAGAACGTTCCAGAGCGTGGGCAGCTCATCGAGGCTGGCCGCCCGCATAAAGCGGCCCAGGCGGGTAATGCGGTCCGCATCGGAGGCCGCGGCATCCTCGCCGGGGCGCAGAGCCCGCATGGTGCGGAACTTGATAAGATAAAACGGCTTTCCGAGAAGGCCCGGACGCTGCTGCCTGAAAAAAACCGGGGAGCCCATCTTCAAACGAACAGCACAAACAACAATAAGCACCACCGGCAGCAGGCACAGCAGACCGGCTGCGCTTGCGGTAATGTCCAGTAATCGCTTGACGGCATCCTTACCCATATACGTGTCTATCGCACTTTTTGAAAATATATTAAGCTTATCTCCTTAAACAAATAACTGTGCCAGGCTGTCAGCCACGAGCATCCCCTTACATGTCGAAACAGCCCTGTCCCGGCGTATTTCAAGCAGTCCTTCCTGCATGCTTTTTTCAAGCGCCCTCTGAGAATCGGAATCTCTGTGCAGCTGTGCAAGGGGCAGACCGATTCGTGTTCTGAAGCCTAAAAAAAGTTGCTCCAGGCGGCGCTGTTCAGGGGTTATGGTCTCTGTCGCCGCAACCGGGCTGCGCCCGCTGGAAATCAGTTCGCAGTACTGTTCGACCGAAGAAACATTCCACCACCGCTTTCTGCCGTCAAATGAGTGAGCCGCCGGGCCGAGCCCCAGGTACGGTATGTGCTCCCAGTACGTGCTGTTGTGCCGGGCGCGAAACTTCTCTCCTCGTGCATAGTTCGACACCTCGTAGTGCAGATACCCGCAGCCGGTCAGATACGCTGATGCACGCAAAAACATCTCCCCGCACGCGCTGTCGTCCGGCATGCAGAGGGCCCCGGTTTCAATGCTGCGCTGCAGGGGCGTGTCGTTTTTGAGTGTCAGCTGGTAGCAGGAAATATGATCCGGCTCGAAGCCCGCAGCCTCGGCAAGGGTGCTGAGCCAGTCTCCGGCTGTCTGTCCGGGCAGTCCGTAGATAAGATCAAGGCACACGGCGTCGAACCCTGCCGTCCTGCTGTCCGCAAGGGCACTGCGGGCATCCGCTGCACTGTGCCGGCGTCCCAGCAGGCGCAGCTCGCTGTCGACGAAGGACTGCACCCCGAGGCTTATCCGTGTAAAACCTGTCGCTCGCCAGCCACTGAGCAGCTCAGGGGAAAGATCGCCCGGGTTTGCCTCGATGGTTGTTTCCGCATCCGCGGTAAATGTAAAACAGGCCTGCAGGCTGCTGATGAGCCGCTCTATCCGTTTCAGGGACAGAACCGACGGGCTGCCCCCGCCGAGATACAGGCTGTCAAAGCGCGGAAACGTGCTGCGGTACCGGCGCACCTCTTCATCGAGCGCGTCAAGATAGGAATCGATGAGGTCGGTCGCCTCGATCGAGTAGAAATCACAGTAGGGGCACTTGCTGCGGCAGAAGGGAATGTGAACATACAGGCCGGGCAGTTTGTGGTTCTGTGTATCCATCACTGTCGATCTCACGCATCAGTCAGGCTCGGTCTTGAGTATTGAGACAAAAGCCCTCTGCGGTATCTGCACGGACCCCACCATTTTCATGCGCTCCTTGCCCTTTTTCTGCTTCTCCAGCAGCTTGCGCTTGCGGGTGATGTCGCCGCCGTAGCACTTGGCCGTGACATCCTTGCGGAACGGGTTGATCGTGCTGCGGGCGATAATGCTGCCGCCGATCGAGCCCTGGATGATGATTTTAAACATCTGCCGGGGTATTTCCTCTTTGAGGCGCTCGCAGATGTTCAGCGCCCGCGGGCGCGCATTGTCGCGGTGCACGATCAGCGAAAGGGCGTCAACCGGCTCATGATTGACAAGGATATCCACCTTTACCAGGTCGCTTTCGCGATGGTCCAGGTAGTCATAGTCGAACGAGCCGTAGCCCTGGGTTATGGTTTTCAGCTTGTCGTAAAAGTCGAACAGAATTTCGGCAAGCGGCATGTCGAATTGTATCTCTATGCGACCTTTGGAGGGATAGTGAAAATGCGAGTTGATGCCGCGCCGCTCGGTACACAGCTTCATGACCGCCCCCATATACCGCTCGGGTATAATGACGGAGATGCGGACATAGGGCTCTTCGGCATGCTCGATCGCTGTGGGGTCCGGATAGTACAGCGGGTTGTCGATCGTGCAGCGCTCACCGCTTTTCAGGGTAAAGCGGTACTCCACGCTGGGTGCCGTCATGATGATCGACTGGTCGTATTCCCGCTCCAGCCGCTCCTGTACGATTTCAAGGTGCAGCAGGCCCAGAAAACCGCAGCGGAACCCCTGCCCGAGCGCCGCCGATGAGTCCTTCTGGTAGTCGAGCGCCGCGTCGTTGAGCTTGTATTTTTCCATGGCCTCCGCCAGGTCGGGATAGTCGTCGGCGGCGATCGGATAAATCGAGGAAAACACCATGGGCTTGGCTTCCTTGAAGCCCGGCAGCGGCGCGGCACACGGATCGGTGTCGAGCGTGATGGTGTCGCCGACGCTCGTGTCGCTGACGGTTTTGATGCCGGCGATTATATAACCCACCTCGCCCGCGGTCAGCTCCGGCCGGCGCTCCAGCTTGAGGCGGAACACCCCGACCTCCTCGACTTTGTGGGTGGCGTTATTGGACATAAACCGGATAACATCACCCGGCCTGATCCTGCCGTCGAAAACGCGGCAGCTGACAACGGTTCCCCGGAACGGGTCGTAATTGGCATCGAAGATAAGCGCTGAAAGGGGCCTGTCCTCGTCTCCGCGGGGCGGAGGAAGGCGCTTGATAACCGCCTCGAATACGCTCTCGATGCCGGTGCCTTTCTTTGCCGAGCACAGCAGGGCCTCATCCGCATCGAGGCCCAGCTCCTCTTCTATTTCGACTTTCACGTGCTCGATGTCCGCGGCAGGCAGATCGATTTTGTTGATGACCGGTATTATTTCCAGATCGAGATCGAGGGCGGCATACAGGTTGGCAAGCGTCTGGGCCTCCACGCCCTGGGCGGCGTCGATCAGCAGCAGAACGCCCTCGCAGGATACAAGCGCCCGGGACACCTCGTAGGAAAAATCAACGTGCCCCGGCGTGTCGATCAAATTCAGCTCGTACTCGCGGCCGTCGCTGTCGGTATAGGGGAGCGTGCAGGTCTGGCTCTTTATCGTGATGCCGCGCTCCTGCTCGATGTCCATGCTGTCAAGCAGCTGGTCGTGAAACTGCCGCTCGTCGATAAGCCCGACATGCTGAATCAGGCGGTCGGCAAGGGTCGACTTCCCGTGGTCTATGTGTGCGATAATGCTGAAATTGCGTATATCAGGCATAGCGTGCGTGCAGTACTCCTTTTTCAGATTGTTCGGTCGATACAGCCGTCATACGGAATTTATGAAGTATAAAGAAAAAGCAAAACCTTGTCAAAATGAATAAAAAAATCGCCTCGGCCGTACTAGAGAGTAAAATCATTTTTTTGAAGCATGGCGGATTCGACCGCTATCTGCTACTATGAGTGTGTTGTGAAAATTGTCCTGATCTATCCGCCGCCCTGGAAAATTGCCCGGCCGGGTACGGACCTTGACGACCCTGCCGAAGGTGCCCCGCCGGGCATCAGCACCACCCTGTGCCTGAGCGGTGATATCCGGCACCTGCCCTGCGGGCTGTTGAGCCTGGCGGCCCAGGCGCGCGCGGCAGGACACGCGGTGACCGTTCTCAATCTGTTTTTCTTTGCCTGGCAGGATATCGAGCAGATCGTAAAGGCCCATCCTGCACGGCTTTTCGGGCTTTCCTGTTTTACCTCAAACCGGCGCGGCACGCTGTATACGGCCGATCTCATTCGCAGCATATATCCCGATGCGCATATCGCCCTCGG
This sequence comes from uncultured Thermodesulfobacteriota bacterium, assembly GCA_964518865.1. GTDB lineage: Bacteria > Desulfobacterota > WTBG01 > CAIYCZ01 > CAIRTM01 > JANQGV01. The sequence continues at coordinate 11,757 of CAZFIB010000031.1, read as the reverse complement.
CGGCCCGCATGCAAGTGCCCTGCCGCGCGAGATGCTCGAGCACGGTGAGAGCATCGACACAATCGTTATCGGCGAGGGCGAGGACACCGTTACGGAGCTTGCAGACCGCATCGAGAGCGGAGCATCACCCGGCGGCATTGCCGGAACCGCTTTCCGGGCGGACAGCGGAATCGAGCTGGCGCCGCCGCGGGACCGCATCGATGATCTCGACCGGCTGCAGAACCCGTTTCTCCTGTACAACGATTACATTCTGCTCGTGTCCCGGGGCTGCCCGTGGGACTGCGCCTTCTGCTCTTCGACCTGCATCTGGGGCAGGCGGCAGCACCGCCACTCGGTCCGGTATGCCCTTGACATGATCGAACACATCGTTTTCAGGCACGGGCACCGGGCCTTTGCAGTCAAGGATGAAACCTTTACGCTCGACCGCGACTATGTGCTGTCACTGTGCCGCGGCATGCGGGAGCGGGGCATCAGCAGTGCCTGGAGCTGCGATACCCGGGCGGACCTGCTTGATGAAGAGCTGCTGCGTGAAATGCGCCGTGCCGGCTGCCGCCGCATAAGCCTGGGTGTCGAGTCGGCATCGCCCCGCATTTTAAAGAATTTAAACAAGAATATCGATCCTGCAGCGGTCCGCAAAGCAGCCGGTCTTGCCAGGCGCTGCGGACTTCAGGTGCGCTTTTACATGATCGCCGGCAGCCCGGGTGAAACCATGGAAACGCTGAACGAAAGTCTCGCCCTTATCAGGGAAGCCCGGCCGTCTGAAGTAATTTTCAACCCGTTCACGCTGCTGCCCGGCACGCAGGCCTTTGAAGATGCTGAACGCGACGGGCACGTATCGCGCGGGATGTTTTTTACGGATGATTTTTTCGAACTGACGCCGCTCAGCGGACCGGGCAGCATGCCGATCGACGCGGAGGTCGCCTCCTGGATGGTGCAGCATCAGGGCCTGCACGAGATGAGTCCGCTGAGCGCAGAAGAGTGCGAGCATGTCGTGGAGAGCTTCCCCGATCTCGGAAGCGCACGGCTTGACCGTGCCCACGCCCTGCTTCGCGCGGGAGACACAGAGCGGGCGGCGCAGAATGCACGGCAGGCCCTTGACATGAACTGCCCGCAGCCGGGTCTTGCCCGCAACTGCCTGGCCTGCTGCGCTGCTGCGCGCGGAGACATGCAGGGCGCGCTCGAACACCTTATCGCTGCGCGGGAAAGCGATTATTCTGCAGTTGTGGAGGAGAATATCGAACGTGCGCAGCGCTGGGCTGCCGCCGGAGGCCCTGCCTGCGGCCTGCCGCTTGAGCTCAGAGCATCAAACGTGTTCGAGATCACCGTACCGCTGCGCCAGCCTGCAGGCCCGGGAGCTGTTACCGTTACTAGTGCCGACCGACCGCTGCGCTACAAGCCGTTGATGCCGGAATAAGAGAGAAGCATGAAGCGGGATGCTGAATGCTTTCAAAATAAAATTTCTGCAGAGAGATGGTTTCATATAACAGCCTGACTGCCGTCACTACATGCAAAGCGTTGCATTGCAGGCAACACAGTTGTTGCAAAATCGCAATACTAAATAACAAGCCATATCAGCAGGTTATGGATTTATGGTCGGCTGATGTTGCAATTTGCATTTTATTCTTGGCGGCATCCTCCCTCCCGCATGTTTAATTAACTGTTTTTTCTTTAAGTTTTTTACGCCCTCCCCTCGGCATAAAATTTGCGGAACTAAAAAAGGTGCCGTCATTCTTCGAAACGGTTTACCGGGAACAGGGAGGTCATAAAAAATGAAAAAACTACGTGCTGTTTTTAGAAACCAGTGGTCTTTTGCTTTAGGCGGCCTGATTGTCGGTCTGGGAGAGGTTATATATTTCCTCACCTTCGGTACATTCATTCCGGTAACAACCGGTCTGGCCAAAATGTTTGCAACCGTCGAGCAGAACATAACCGGGACACATACCATACTTCAGGCATATTCACCCGACATACACTGGGTTATCATCGGTGCGCTTTCAGGAGCATGGTTTGTCGGGCGGCTTGAAAAAGAAAGTCGAAACTGGGTTACGTATGCACCCGGCATGCTTCTGCTGGCACTTATCGGCGGCATTATTTTCGGTTTCGGAACGCGGCTCGGTCCGGGATGTACAACCCATCATATTTTCGGCGGTCTGGCGGTTATGAGCATAGCAAGCTGGACGATCGCTCTTCTGGGCTTGCCGTTTGCGTTTCTGGCCTTTGAGCTGGTGGCGCGCTTGGGGTACGGCCCTTATTTTAAACACCAGGAGTCACGCAAAACAGCACTCAGATCGAAACAGCTCGGCTATGTTGCTGATTACCGTTACGTTCTTGATGAACAGTATCATCCGTGGAAAGACGTTTTTCGCATGGTTCCCTGGCTGATTGTTGCACTGGTTGTCTTATCCTCGCTTTACACCGGATGTTTCGGAAACACCGCACAATCTCTCAGCTGGGATACCCTTTTTATAAACTGTGTTCGCCTGGCTGCCGGTCTGTTTCTGGGATTCGGCATAGCAAAAGCAGGTGTTGGTACCGAATGCGGCCTCATGGCGCCGGAGTCGTTGCTCGTTCCGGAAGATCATTACAAAAAGCTGAATATACCCCTGATCACTCGCAGAATGTTTAAAGCTTTGCTGCCGGTTTCGGGTATTTTGGCGGCCATCATTACCCTCAATGTTACGGTTCTTGTAATGTGGGTCGTCTTCGGCTGGTCTGTTCCGGACGCCGCGCCGAAACCGCCAGGCTGGGGGCTGCATGTAGGGCACCTTTTCGCGGCCCCGTGTCTGGCCATAGGCAGCGTGTTTATGATCGGATGTGAAATCAGAAGCTACGGGCGCGTGGGTTTGGGCTATCTGACCGGCATTGTCGGTTTTATCGGCTTTTATCTCGGCTATCTGCCCTATGTTTATTTTCAGGAAGAGATCGATGCATTCATAGCACGCCACACATTTATCAGGGCCACCAATATCCCTGAACTGGTAGCCGGAAATCCTGCGGGACAAAAAATTGCGGGGGTTTTGTACACGCTTGTACTTATTGCTCTTTTTTGCATAATTGTAGTGTGCGGCGCAAAACGAATCAGGGTATCATACAAAGAATATCTTACAAAAAACACCGATGATCTTTGTTTGCCGGAGCAGGATGCCCGGGCGTAACGCCGAAGCAGCCCGCTCCATCAACGGCATTTGCCTTATTCGTTGTAACGTAGTATGACAACAAAAAGCAGACAGCTACAAGGCCCCCTTTCATTACTCATACAAATGAGGTGATGTGTGACCGGAACAGCTCTTGCCCGCATGGCAGTCTCCTATCCGAAAACAGTCAGCGTGACAACCGTCGCCGTGACTGTTTGTCTTCTTTTGCTTGCCGCCCTTCCGTCTCTCATGCCGGATCGGTTTCCCGTGCTGAACGCTCTCAAGGTCGACACCGACCCTGAGAACATGCTGCCTGCATCCGAGCCGGTGCGCGTTTTTCACAACGAAAAAAAACGGGAAATGGCCCTGCACGACATGGTGGTTGTGGGTGTCGTCAACCGCAACCACCCGGAAGGAGTTTTCAATCCGGAAACGCTTCAACGGGTGCATGAACTCACGGCCTTCGCCAAGACGCTGCGCTGGCCCGACCCCCGGCATCCCGAAAAGAAAATCGGCGTTATCGAGCCCGATATCATCGCACCGTCGACCGTCGACAATATCGAGCAGGCCGGGCCCGGCACGGTACGGTTCGAGTGGCTGATGCCGAAACCGCCGGAAACGCAGGCGGAAGCCGAAGAGGTTCGCCGCCGCGCTTCCAGAATATCCATGCTCAACGGCACGCTGGTGTCCGAGGACGGAAAAGCCCTGTGCCTGTATCTGCCGATTACCGCCAAGGACCAGAGTTACCGGATCTACTCCCGCCTGAAGGAAAAAATAGCGTCATTTGACGGGGATGACGAATTTCATATCACCGGGCTGCCGGTCGCCAATGATACGTTCGGGGTCGAGATGTTCGTGCAGATGGCCGTATCGGCTCCGCTCGCCATGCTGATCATCTTTCTGACCCTGCTGTTTTTTTTCCGCAAGCTGGTGCTTATTCTTTCACCCCTCATCCTTGCCGTGATTGCGACGATCTGGACCATGGCGCTCCTGATCATAACCGGCAACACCATTCACATCATGAGCTCCATGATCCCGATTTTTATAATGCCCATCGCGGTACTGGACTCGGTGCACATTCTCTCCGAGTTTTTCGACCGTTATCAGCAGACCCGCGACCGCCGCAAAACGATCAGCGCTGTCATGGATGATCTGTTTCTGCCCATGCTCTACACCTCGCTGACAACCGCCGTGGGGTTCGCCTCGCTGGCCCTTGCCCCCATTCCGCCCGTACAGGTCTTCGGCCTGTTTGTCGCCCTCGGCGTGCTCGCTGCGTGGCTGCTGACGATCCTGTTCATCCCCGCCTATATCATGTTTATTCCCGAACAGCGGCTTGCAGGCTTCGGGCTGAAGGCGCATGAAACGCGTTCATCTGTTCTGGCTGTGATCGGCCGCTTCACGGCACAACACGCGCCGGCGGTTCTGGTCGTCTCGGGGCTGCTTGCCGCCTGTGCGGCCTACGGCATAACGCGCATCTCGATCAACGACAATCCCGTCAAGTGGTTTACCCGATCGCATCCGATCCGCGTCGCCGATACTGTTCTCAACAGCCATTTCGGGGGCACGTACATGGCCTACCTGGCGCTCGACGCAACACAGGAGGAAAGCAGCGCTGCAGCCGCCACCCGCCTGCAAAAAGAGCTGGAGAGGCATGCGGGAGCACTACATGAGGACGTCGCTGACGCGGTGAACAAAAAAGCGGTGCAGCTCAAATCAGGAGAGAAAACAGCAGAGCAGTTTTTTGATGAACTTGCCGGTTTCGCCCGCACAGCAGCTGAGAAAAGCCCGCCCGAACAGTATGCGGCGTGGGAGGACGTTCAGCTGGTACTTGACCGGGAGCGCCGAAGCGCGGAACTGTTCAAGCAGCCTGCGGTTCTTGCATGGCTGGACGGCCTGCAGCAGCATCTGCTGAAAACAGGCGTTGTCGGCAAATCCAACGCCCTGACCGACATCGTCAAGACCGTGTACCGGGAGCTGGTGTCCGGGCGGGACGAAGACTTCAGAATTCCAGGCTCCGCAGCGGCGGTCGGGCAGTGTCTTATCACCTATCAGAACAGTCATCGCCCGTACGATCTCTGGCACTTTGCAACGCCCGATTACCGCTCGGCATCCGTCTGGGTTCAGCTCACAAGCGGGGACAACCGCGACATGACCGGCGTGGTCGCTGCCGTCGACGCCTACATCGAAACGACCCCCCCGCCGGTTCCGCTCGAGCACCGCTGGTTCGGTCTGACCTATATCAATGTAATCTGGCAGAAAAAAATGGTGAAGGGGATGCTCGAGGCTTTTCTGGGCAGCTTCCTCATCGTATTCCTGATGATGACCCTGCTGTACCGCTCAGGGCTCTGGGGCCTGCTGTCGATGATTCCGCTGAGTGTGACCATCCTGCTTATATACGGAATTACGGGGTTTGTCGGCAAGGACTACGATATGCCCATCGCGGTGCTCTCGTCTCTCAGCCTCGGTCTTGCCGTTGACTACGCCATCCACTTTCTATCGCGCACCAGAGCGATATTTTCGGGAAAGGGCTCATGGGCGGAAACCGTGCCGGTCCTGTTCGGTGAGCCGGCCAGGGCTATCAGCAGAAATGTCGTGGTGCTGGGGGTTGGTTTCATTCCGCTGCTGTTCGCGCCGCTCATGCCCTACAAAACAGTAGGGGTGTTTATCGCGACGATTCTGTTGCTGGCCGGTATCGCAACGCTTTTTATGCTGCCCGCCCTCATCAGCGTGCTGCAGCGTCTTGTGTTCCCGCAAACCGCTTCCCTGCAGTTTACCTGCAAATGCGGCACCTGTATTGCGTCCGGCATCGCGGTAACGGCGCTTGTTCTCATAAACCTGATACAATTTACGCGTTTCGGCTGGACCGCAGTGACGGGTATCGGCATCGCAGGCATCGCCGTGCTGGCCGCCGTGTGCATGCTTTTATCCCGACGCCGGAGCTGTACAGCGGACAGCAGGGAATATCAATGATTCCCCTCGCCCTTCGGGTGAGGCTTCAGGATGGCTCCGGGAGGAGGCCATCACGCTTTTTGGGCCCATTTTGACCGTGCCGAGTCTGAGCCGTGTGCCGCGGAAAAAAGGGTTGAACTGTCTGCGCCTAGCGAGTTTTCGGCCCGCCGCTGCGCGGGGCTCACGCGGGCCGGGCAAACGGGTGTCGTTTCTTTGGCTCAGCCTTTCTCTGGAAAAGCATAGAAAGGTTGAAAATGTGCCCTTCGAATCGTTCTTAGCCGATTGGTTTATTTCATTCCGAATTGCTCGAGGCGTTTCAGGTCGCACCGCCGGAGGCGATGGTTGTAGATATAAAATAACCATAAAGATTTTGGAGGTTTCTGATGATGAAACGGCTTTGTTTTTCTATTGTGCTGTTAAGCCTTGCATGTGTCCCCTGCTCTGCCGGTGCCGTGACGGTCGATGAAATCGTTGAAAAATCAAACCGCGCAGCCTACTATATGGAACACGACGGACGGGCCCGTGTGTCCATGACCATTACCGACAGCCGCGGCAGGGTGCGCAGCCGAAACTTTACCATACTGCGGCGTGATGACCGCGGCCCGAACCCCCAGGACGACTCGTTCTGCCGCGACCAGAAATATTATGTGTACTTTCATCTCCCCGCCGATGTGAACAAGATGGTGTTCATGGTCTGGAAGCATGTCGACCGCGACGATGACCGCTGGCTGTACCTGCCGGCGCTCGACCTTGTCAAGCGTATAGCTGCCACGGAAAAGCGCACCAGCTTTGTCGGCTCCGATTTTTTTTACGAGGATGTTTCCGGCAGAAACATTCGTGACGACGAGCACCGGCTTGAAAAGGAGGATAAAACCTACTACGTCCTTATGAACACGCCGAAGCACGGGGACCTCGTAGAGTTTTCCCGCTACCGGGCCTGGATCCATAAAAAAACCTTTTTGACCGTCAAGGTCGAATACTTCGACAGGCAGGATGAAAAATACCGTGAGTATGAAGCGCTGAAGGTCGACACCATACAGGGCATACCAACCGTTACGCAGTCGCGCATGAAGGATCTGAAAACCGGCAGCCACACGACGCTTTCCTATACAAAAGTGAGCTACGCAATCGGGCTGCCGGAGAAAATCTTCACCGAGCGCTACCTGCGCCGCCCGCCGACTCAATTTTTACGATAACGAGGGCATGCACCGCGCGACGATAAAACTTTTTCTGCACTGTGCGGCACTTGCAGCGTTGCTGTGCTGTTGCGTACCCGCTGCAGCCCAGGAAGCGCCCGCGCTTCCGCCTGGCCTTGCAACACCCGCTGAGCAGCCCCCGCTGCCTGACGGAATCGGAGAATCCGAAGCTCCTTCACTTCCGGCGGGTCTTTCAGACTCACCGGCGCATGACCGCTCCGCCCGTCCGGGTACTCCGGCAGCGCAGCAGCTGCCGTTTGCATTGACGGGCTTTCTTGATCTGCGTGGCGGCACACGCCTGCGCAGCGACCGTTACCAGAAAAGAGAGTCACTCGGCGAGGTGCGCCTTCAGGCGGAGGCCTCCCGCAGCTGGGACCGTATCGGATTCAGACTGACGGGAGATTTTGTATACGATCCCGTGCTTGACCGCTCGCGCCTCCGGCTCAACCGTGGCGAGGGCTGGCTCGACCTTCGCGAAGCATATATCTACGGCACGCCGCTGGGGTTCATGGACGTGAAAGCCGGGCGTCAGATCATGACCTGGGGCACGGGTGATCTGCTGTTCATCAACGACCTGTTTCCCAAGGACTGGAACTCTTTTTTCATCGGCCGCGATGCCGAGTACCTGAAAGCGCCCTCTGATGCCCTGCGCATGACCCTCTATCTTGACGCGGTCAACATCGATCTGTATTTTGTTCCGGAGTTCGATCACGACCGGTTTCTCGACGGCAGGCGGCTCTCCTACTGGAACGCAGCCGAGGGACGGCGTTCAGGCCGCGACCGAATTGTCCGGCCGCACCGGCACAGCGACTGGTTTGACGATGAGGAAACCGGCGGCAGAATTTTCAAAAATATCAGCGGCTATGAGCTTGCGCTGTACTGGTATGCGGGGTTCTGGAAAAGTCCGGCGGGCTCGGACCGCCAAACGGGAACGCCGCTGTTTCCGGACCTGCGGGTGCTGGGCGCCAGCGCACGCGGCAGACTGTTCAGGGGCATCGGTTCCGCCGAATTCGGTTATTACGACTCCCGCAGGGACCGGTCCGGAAACGACCCCTTCGTGCGCAACAGCGAACTGCGGCTGCTTCTCGGCTACGAGCAGGAAGTCGCGCGGGATTTTACGGTCGGCCTGCAGTATTACCTTGAGCATATGCGCCGCCACGGCAGCTACCGCGCCTCGCTGCCCCCCGGAGTGCACCCGCGCGACCAGAACCGCCACGTGCTGACGCTCAGGCTGACAAAGCTTCTGCTGAGCCAGAACCTGACCGCCGGGCTGTTTCTGTACTGGTCGCCCTCGGACAGCGATGCCTATGCGCGGCCGAATGTACAATACAAAATACGTGACGACCTGGCAATCGAGGCAGGCGGTAATATATTCATCGGCCGCCATGATCATACGTTTTTCGGTCAGCTTGAAAAAAATACAAATATCTATTTCAGCCTTCGCAGGTATTTTTCCCTGTAACTGCAAACTTACTTGAGCCGGGAAAGCTCCGGTATGCGGAGCCGCAGCAGAGCCGCACAGATAAAACAGATTGCGGCGCTTGCCGTGACCGCTGCAGTCTCGCCGGCGCGCTCCGCCACGAGCCCTGCCAGCAGCCCCCCGAGCGGCATGAGCCCGAAGTGCGTCAGGCTGAAAATGCTCATGATCCGTCCCCGCATGTGATCCTCGACCGATGTCTGCAGCAGCGCATTTGAAATGTTCATGACCAGCACCAGCGCCGCGCCGACGGCAACCATGACAGCCAGCGACAGAGGTATCGTGCGGACACATGCAAACACCGCCAGCAGCGCCGGAAACAGAAACGCCCCGGCACTCAGCAGCCTGCCCCGGTACTGAAACCTGCCGAGCGAGGCTATCAGCAGGGCGCTCATGACAGCCCCCGCACCGCGCGCCGAGTGAAGCAGGCCGTTGGTGGTTGCATCTCCCCCGAGGATGGTTACCGACCACGCCGGCAGCAGGGTTGCAAAGGCGAAACCGAACAGGGCCGTCGCGCCGACAAGAATTAAAATTGAGGATATCACCCTGCTTGTTGCAGCATAGCCGATGCCCTCCCGAATCGATTCAAGCGCCGACGTGCTGCGGCGCTGAGCGGGCCGTGCCCTCAAGCGCATCATGCACAGGGCCCAGATGATGGCGAGATAGGAAATCCCGTTGAGCGTAAAGCACCACTCAGGGCCCATGAAGCTGTAAATGAATCCGGCCGCAGCAGGCCCTGCAACGGCTGAGAGGTTAAAAAGGGTGGAATTGAGCGCCACGGCATTGGTGATGTCCTCCCGCTCGACCAGCTCATAGACAAAGGCATGGCGCGCCGGTGCATCAAACGCGTTTGCCACACCCAGCAGAAACGCCAGCACGATAATATGCCAGGGCTGCACAAGATCGAAAAAGGTGAGTCCCGCCAGCAGAAACGCCAGCGCCATCATGGCGCTCTGCGCCGCTGTCAGCAGCGCACGGCGGGGCAGGCGGTCTGCGACGACACCGCCGTAGAGCATGAGCACCCACGAGGGAAGCCCGAAGGAAAAGGCAACGTAGCCCAGATAGGCCGGTGACCGGGTCAGCTCGAAAACAAGAAAGCCCTGGGCTGTGGACTGCATCCAGGTGCCCAGCAGCGACACGAGCTGACCGAAAAACCACAGGCGGTAGTTTGAGTGCTTGAGCGCTGAAAACGTTTGACGAAGGTTCATGCATGCAGTCCCGGCGAGGCTTTCATGTGTTTTCTTTAAGCAGCCCGCCGAGAATCGATGCAAAAGCGGCTGAGCCGAAATCCGTCGGACCGATGACTTTGTGCCGCAGGACCAGGTTTCTGTCGAAAACATAGGTTTCGGGAACACCGGTGACGCCGAACCGCTTTGAAACCCGCAGATCGTCATCCACCAGCACCGGAAGGGATATGCCGCCGGATTTGAAAAACGCCATAGCCTGAGCGATATCGTTTCCGTACAGAACCGTCACGATAACCGCGCTGTCGCCAGGTCGCAGACTGTCTGCCAGTTGCTGCAGCGAGGGCATTTCTTTCGTACACGGTGCGCACCAGGGCGCCCAGAAATTCAGCACAACCACCCGGCCCCTGAGACGTTCAAGGTTCCAGGTTTTGCCGTACAGGTCTTTCAGGAAAACTTCCGGTGCGGGATCGCCGTTCTGCAGCGGCAGCGGGGCAGGAGTGCAGGCTGCGGCAGCGCATAAAGCAGTGATAACAAATAAACTCTTTCCGTGCCGCGACAGAATTCCCGGCATGCCGTGTTCCTCCCTGTGTTAATGTCCGGAAAGTATAGCAGCATGCGCACACGCCTGTCAAAAAGATCCCCCTTTTTGTACCCTCGGCAGCCTTGACCTGAAAATGCTGCTGGACTATACTGACAGTCATTTCTCAAAGGGAAAAACCACTTACCAATGATCGATAACGATAGAATTCTGAAGGCGACCGAGGCTTCCATGAAGCGCTACCTGAGCGCCATGCAGAACGATTTTACCGACTGGCAGCCCCTTGAGGATGCCGCGGAGCTGCTGCTGCAGGGAAAGGATGTGGACGATCATGCGCTGATACCCGCATTCCGGCCTCTCATCAATATGATGCGGCTGATTCTGGATCTTACCGACCGCTCGGCCTGGGACTGGGCAAGCCCGGAAGTCCAGGGCGTTTTTCAGGAAGTGGCCGAAGGCCGGGTGTACCGGCTGTTTGCCGATGTGATTGTCGACATGGTCACCTCCGTCATGAAAACCGTCCGGATCGGAACGCTGGTCGAACTGGGTGCCGGAGCGGGCAATGTAACTTCGCGGCTGTGCGATGCCATGGTGCAGCACAACCTTTCCGGAACCTCGCTTGTCATATCGGACCGGGTCCCAACGGTTGTAAAAACAGGGATCAACCTCAGGAAGTCATATCCGTCCCTGGATATCCGGGAGCACCTGTGGGACCTGCGGCAGGAAGCACCCGCTGAGCTGCGTGAGGGACTGTCTCCGCCGGTGCTTGTTTTCGAGCGGTTCTGCCTGCCCTATGCAGGCTATGCTGCAATCGACATGATCGCTCCGCTGGCCGACATGCTTATCATTGTCGATGACCTGAGCCTGACCGGACAGAAAGCGTCGTTTGATATCATCTATGAAAAAATCGGCACGCAGTTTCTGGTGTTCGATGACGTCAGGGCCCGTCTGGAAAAGCATTTCTCCCTTGTTCACACCTGTGATTCGGAAACGGTTGAAGCAGTCAACTCCCCCGTAACGAGCTTTACGCTCGCGCTGTCGTAACGTGCATTCACGACTTTCGACATGGAACTGTTCGCCGTCTGTTTCTGCTTGCCTTCATAGTCATGTCTGTACTATAGCTTTCGGAAGGGTCAGCGAATGGCCGAATCTGCTTTCCCGGGTCCGCTGCCGGTACTCCACTCGACACATGCCGGACCGCAGACCTCTTTATTAAAAAACCGTAACCGTTCACAGTTTTTTTAAGAAAAAAGCTCAAGATGTTGTGTAGCCTTCC
>CAZFIB010000030.1:0-48308 GCA_964518865.1 uncultured Thermodesulfobacteriota bacterium | reverse complement strand
CCCTGTTTTCAGGAACCAACGAGTTTTTCTTTTTTTTAGGTGGTGAATCGGGGCTCAAGATCCCTCTGCTTTAGCGCAAGGCTGAGCCTGAAACCCCGGTACTGTTCGATGAGTGCGGCAAAACGTTCGCGTTCATCCCGGTACTTCTCGAGGTCTTTATTAGATTGAAGCCTTTCGACTGCCGTTGTGAAATGTTCATAGGCTGCCATGAAGAAGGCCAGATACACTCTGAATTGCACATGATACCTGACCAGGTACTGCTGCCTGCTGGGATGAAGCGAGAAGTTTACGAAATAGCTGTACATATCGAAAAGTTGTGCCAACCCTTCAAGCAGCTTTTCATGAACCGCCGGGCCGGCGGATAAAGCCGCCTTCAAACGTTTTTTTTCAACTCTCAAATGTTTACCGAGCTCAGCCGTCCGGGTATCAGACGCACTCTGTCTCAAAGCGGTTTTTATTCTCTGCAGCAGCGTGCTGCTGCCGGTTTCGTTTATCTCCTGCCTAATCAGCAATTCATACTGTTGATCGGTCATGCGGTCGCCGACAGGGCCATAGCCTTCCGCCGTTATCCGCTTGAATGCCGGATCCTGTGCCACTATATCGGCGATTGCCATGGCATTCTCGGCCATATCGTTTGCGGCTTTTAAAAGACGGTATTTGGGCGGCCCTGCCGGGCGAACCAGCAGCAGAAGCGTTATACAGACAGCACACAGCGGAAGCAGCATAGCGGCTCGCCGAACCCGCTGCCGCCGTGACAAGCCCTGAAAGGCATTGTGTTCAAGCGTTAAGTTGTCGGGGGGAGGTCCGTGCTCGCGCCGGCGCATGCGATAGGTTTCGATAATGACACCGCATTGAATGCAGTCGGGAGCTGCAGGCTGCCCGGTACCGCAGCGCGGACATACCATGCGCTCATTTCTTTTTTCTGCCGGCTGATGCACAACGCCCGCGGGGCCGTGCAGTTCACAGGCGGCACCGGCTTTCTCGAATGCCTTCAGATACTTTTCAGCTGTTTGAAAACTGATGTTTTTTTTTAGAATGACGGCCTTGCCTGAAAACAGAAGCTCGGCTTTCTGCAGATCCACTTCAAGCACCGTTGCGAACATACGCTTGACACGGTCGCGCTCGAACCCGTCTTTGATCCGCCCCCTGAAAACAATCCGATACTTGTGCCCGGAATCGGACATGGCTACCAGCCTCCTGCGCTGCTGAGCATGCATATTATCCGACCGCTTTTCTAAGAAGCCATTCGGCGCTGAAAACAAAATTAACTTTTTGCCAGAGCCTGGCTGCGAGCATGGTGCACAGAAGAACAGCCGCGGTCAGCAGGAGTGTTTCCACCTTTGAAAATGTTTTCCACCACCCGAGCAGGCGGCCGGCTTCTCTGAACAGAAGTATGTGAACAAGAAAAAAAGTCAAAGACGTTCGGCCGAGACACACAAGCGCGTGAGCAGCGGTTATTTTCCATTTGTCTTCCATTCGAATGAAGAATGCCGACAGACAGCATGCTGTACCATTCAAAAGAAGCACAATGGGTGTCAGCGCCGGATAAAACCGCGGCAGCAGACGGCAGGCCCGGGAAAACTGATCGTCTGTCGCAAACGCCAGGCCCGACAGGTGGCAGCCCGCAAGACAAAAACCTGCCGTAATACACGCTGCTCCATAAACTCCTATCGGCAGCAGCTGATTTTTTCTATACCACCTGCCCATGAGCATACCGCTGATAAAAACCCCAAGCCATGGAAACACGGGAAAATGTCCCTCGACAGCCGCCAGACGCAGCACCCCCCCCTCAAGCGCGGTGTCGGACATACGACTGTTTGAAAGACTGAATGGCGTATCAAGCATGTTTTGCAGACACAGGGAGATAACAAGCACAGCGCCAAAAGATATGATGAGTGCTGCATCCGGCAAACGCATCAGCAGCGGGGACACAACAAGCCCGAAACCGATCATGTGCAGGACATACCACGAGCCGGGAGAAAACCAGCTTGGAGCAAGAAGGTTGAGGCTATAGCCTGCAGCTGTAATCAGCAGGCCCCGTGCTGCAAGAACACGGCTGGATGAAGCATGGCGCTGCGGAAGCAGAACCGCTCCAAACCCGGCAAGCATGATAAACAACGGGCCCGCAAGCCCGCCGAGTCCGTTAATGCAGAGCATCAGGGGATCGTGAAACAGACGGTGCTGATCCTGCCAAAGCCACACGCCCAGGTGTTGCTCAATCATCAGCAGAACCGCACTACCGCGCAAGGCATCAATACCGCAGCTGCGTTCCGAGCCGCAGGACGCAGACTTCATAGCCTACCTTTATGATAATCGGAAACAGGTATATTTATACACACTATATCAACTGATTGGCATATGCAAGGGCAGCCGTCGCATCAGAGTCCTCCAGAGACTTTTTGCATGCATTCCGCAACAATGCCGGAAGCGCATGCTCACGAATGCACGGCGAATGGCTCTGCCTATAGTAATTATTCGGAAATGCGGAAGACGTTACTGCAGAAAAAAATAATATGATAAAACACCTGCCGCCGAAAGCACAAACATAATGATGAGATTAATCCGAACCTGATCATCTTTTCTTCTAAGACGGCGGATATTGAAGAGAAGCCCTGAAAAGCTGAGAAACAGCCCTGCAAACATCAGATACAAGAGTACCTGTGTAAGGTCATCGGCCCATGTTGTTCTGACATGCACCTGTGCGGATTTTGAAGCAACGGTCTGCAGGGGCGGGCGCGCCTTGTGCACTACGATCATTGCAACAACCATTACCGCCCATCCTGCGGCACCGACAAAGCTCACGGTTCTGAGTATAATGTCAGGGCCCCTGCGACGATCTCCTGGTTTATTTTTCTGCAGCAGCGTATCGTCAGCCATGGGCAGCTTCTTCAGCAGTAAATTTCAAATACACTTATAAAGTGTATTCATTTTTTGCCGGCCTGCCATATAAAAATACAGATCGATAGTTTTTCGGCTTATGAGGAAAGACAAGAAAGGGTGACGGTATTCATCAGTGCAGGCTGGGGGGATGTCGCGGTCAATCCGAGCAGTTCTTCGTCGGATGCATGCTTCCAGGAACAAAAGGGATCCACTTCGATAAATAAATCAAGAAAGGCTTCGTTTTGTTTCCAGTCCTCTTCGGTTTCAGAGGTCCAGTCGGGGAAAACATCTGTTCCTGCAAACCATTTAGCCCGATGTTTTTTACAGAAAAACCAATGATTCCGGCCGATATTCAAACGACCATCATGCTTTTTGCACTTCGGACAGCCGCCGAACCTGTTTTCTACTGAAAGCTTGATAACCGTTCCCATTCGCACCTCTCCGGTGACAGGTGACCATACATGTGTGCGAATAAACTTTTGCAGAAAATGTGCCACCTCAAAACAGATTCAGGGAAATGTCTAACAATTTGATTTATCTCATCAATTTTATTCTGAGCGCAACATGCACAGAACAGCATGTAAATGCTTTTGACGTGTGTACGGTATTTTGACACGAGAAGTGTCAGCAATCGGTAAGCAGCACGTTACTGGAATGATGATTTTTCTGCCTGGAAGGAATCATGTACGGCGCTGCAAAGCTTTTTCAGTTCCTCATCCGACAGCGACAACATCTGTGCGGATGACAGCTTTGAAGGCTCCAGTGTTTCGTTGGCACTGCGGTAGCCGATTCCAAGAACCTTACAGATGCTGTTTGCAAGGTTGATACTTGCGACCGCTTTGGCGACAAATGGATCTTTGATATCATCCAGCGTGCAGGTGTCAAGGTGATGATAGTCGAGGATATCGGCAAGCACGGACGGAAATCCCCATTCCCTGAGCACGCTGGATCCGATCTCGGAATGAGTGTAGCCGAAAGTCCTCTGCTCGGCCTCTATCGGTTCACAGCCGTCATTGTATATTTCCTGCATTACTTCAAGGAACACTTCCGGAGCTTCATTGTTCATAACCACTTTACCGAAATCATGCATGAGGCCGCCCAGAAAAGCGATTTCCTCCAGGTCCCGGCCGCGGCCCTCGACGATATGCCTGGCTGCTATGGCCGCACCGATCGAATGGTCCCACATCATTTGTTCCGTAATGCCGAACTTTTTATACTGCAGTTTGGTGGAGATGGTAATGACCAAGTCCTTGAGTGCGTTGAATCCGAGAATGACAATTGCCTGGTTGAGACTGGTAACTTCCTGACGCAGTCCGTAAAAAGCGCTGTTGGCGATCTTGAGAATGCTCGCCGAAATCGTCTGGTCCCTTTCAATAACCCTGCACAGTTCAACGTTTGAGGTACTGTCGCTGCCGACAAGCTCAAGCACTTTTCGTGCTACCGACGGCAGGACTTTGGGATCGCCCGCCTTTCTAATGAGCTGCTCTTTTGCAGGGGCATTCATGGATATCTCCGGCATCTTTTGTAACGCTTCGACAGTAGATGGAATAACACAAGAGTATAAAAAAAGCTTTAAAAACTGTCAAGAAGGATGCGGTTCGGCAAAAATGCTTTTTTTCTTCAAAGATTACAGGAAACTTGCCATTCCAGTGGTACGGGTATATAAAACCCTTATAGTAAGAACAGCAACCACAGGTTGCGTATTGCAAAAGGAGCTCTACATGTCGATTCTATTACAGGCAAAAACCGTACTGGCCGTCCTGATGACTGCCGTGCTCATCATAGCTGTGGTTCCCTGCAGGTCATCGGCCGACACGCGTTATGTCTCAGATATGCTGATTGTAACACTGCGGGAAGGCAAAGGGTCGGGAACAAAGGTAAAAAACATAAAGAGCAATACACCGGTGGAGGTACTGGAAAAAAGCGAGTCCTACCTGAAGGTTCGCACCCGGGACGGGGCGACCGGCTGGGTCCACGGACAGTACATTACAGCCGAGACACCGAAACAGATGGTTATCCGGCGGCTTCGCCGTGAAATCGAAGCCCTGCAGGATGATCTTGAAAAGTATAAAAACGCTCAACCGGATATTCACTCGGAGCAGAAAAAAAAACTACAGCAGTACAGGGAAGAAAACCGGGTGCTTAGCGACCGCCTGCGTCGATACGAGGAGGAAGCTGAAAGCATGTCTCGCGAATTGAGCGAAATAAAACAAAGCAGCGCAAAAGACGCCGCAGGCTCTGGTAACATTGCAAAGCTGATTTCCGACCACAATCGCTTGAAAACGGAAAATGATCGGCTTGCACGCGATGTTGCCTACTTGCGAAAACAGTATTCAACCCCGCGCCCTCCCGCAATGTTCTGGTGGTTTACGGGAGGTGCCGGCGTTTTTCTGACCGGGCTGTTGTCGGGTACGCTTTTAAAGAAAAAAAAATATTACATAGATGTATGATGTCCGTCCGTCGCCGGCCTGTCGTAAACGGCCGGCACCGCTTTGTGCCTGCCGCATACCGCAAATCACGTAGGAGTGGTGCACAGTGACGAACTCCCGACCGGCATGGGTGGGGATATTCCGCAAATTACACATTCAACAGCATGGCACCTTCTGAAACAGCAAATAATTCCCGGTCCGGCGGGTGCCGGGAAGTGCTTTCAATTGCCTGGCCGCTGATCGTGAGCACCGGCTCGTTTACGGTCATGCTGTTTTGTGACCGCATGTTTCTGGCCTGGCACAGCAGCGTTGCGATTCAGGCGGCCCTGCCGGCGGGCATTATGTCGTTTACGCTGATATGCGGTTTTATGGCACTGGCGGCTTACGCGAGCACCTTTGTCGCTCAGTACTATGGTGCCGGTGATCTTCAGGGCTGCGCCCGCTCAACCGCACAGGGGCTGTACATCGCCCTGCTTTCCTGGCCGGTGATACTGGTGCTGATATTGCCCGGGCGGTGGCTCCTGGGTATAAGCGGACACAGCCCTGAAGTGCTGGCCGCCGAGCTGCCGTACTTTACCATACTTATGTTCGGCGGCCTGACTGCGCCGCTCAGCGCTGCTGCAAGCAGCTTTTTTACCGGTCGGGGCAAAACCACGGTGACCATGACGGCGAATATAATCGGTAATTTGTGTAATATTTTTCTCGATTATGTTCTTATCTTCGGCAAACTGGGCTTCCCCGAACTGGGTATGCCGGGAGCAGCCTGGGCCACGGTTGTTTCGGGGTTCGTCGGTCCGTGCATCCTGACCGTCCTGCTGCTGTCCGGTCCGGTCAATGCAGAATATAATACCCGCCGCTCTCTCGGCTTCGACCGGGCGCTCTTCTGGCGCATTATCAGATTCGGTGCTCCATCAGGCGTTCATCTTGCACTTGACATCGCATCTTTCTCCGTATTCGTTCTTTTGACGGGCCGAATGGGTGCACAGGCGCTTTCGGCGAGCAATATCGCCCTGAGCATAAACCTGATCGCTTTTCTGCCGCTGGTCGGCCTGGGTATTGCAGCATCGATACTGGTCGGACAGTATCAGGGTCGCGGTGAGTCGCACCTTGCAGAACGCACCGGCTGGAGTGCGCTTAAGCTGGGACTGCTCTACATGGCTGCTGCAGGGTTTACTTTTCTCGTATTCCCTGATATCTATTATTCTTTCTTCGTTACGAGCGCTGAAGCCGGCATGGAGCTGCAGGATCTGCTGCCGCTCGGCCGCAGGCTGCTTGTTATCATGACGGTCTGGGGTTTTATGGATGCGGGCAATATGATAATCGGCAGCGCGCTCAAGGGAGCGGGAGATACCAGGTTCGTCATGTACTACTCAGTGGCAGTTGCCTGGTTTGTTCTGGTAGCAGGGCAGCTTGCCCTGGTTTTGGTTGCCGGTTGCGGAATCATCGCTTCATGGATATGGACAGCCGTTTACATATCGGTTCTGGCCGCCGGATTCCTGTGGCGTTTCCGTTCGGGACGCTGGAAATCCATTAGGGTTATCGATCCGGTACCCCCTCTTGAGCCCGCCAGGCCTTCAGCCGAAGCATTTGTTATCGGCGATTGATCAGCACACGGGAGCCTCTTCGGTATGAAAAAAATCGATTACCACATTCACACGCCGTTGTGCAAACATGCCTTCGGCAACCCTTCGGAATATGTTGAAAAAGCTGTTGCTGCCGGCTTTTGCGAGATCGGGTTTGCAGACCATAATCCGATGCCCGACGGTTTCGACAGTGAGCACCGCATGGAGGATTCTCAGCTCGCACCCTACGTAGCCTCCGTGCAGCGCCTGCAGCAGGACTACGCTCATATAACAATAAAACTCGGTCTTGAGGCCGACTACCTGCCGGGGGGTGAGTCATTCCTGGCTGAGCAGCTGGCACAATATCCATTTGATTATGTATACGGATCTGTCCACTATATCGGCGACTGGAATTTCGACAACCCCGTCTTTGTACACCTTTGGGAAAACCGGGATGTTGATGATACGTACCTGCGCTATTTTGACTGCCTTGAACAGCTGATAGATTCGGGACTGTTCGATATTATCGCACACCCCGATCTTGTTAAAAAGTTCGGCCATCGACCCCGGAAGATCGATCTGCAGGAAATCTACCGTCGCATATGCCGAAAGCTCAGCACGGCAGGAATGTGCATTGAAATCAACACCTCCGGCCTGAGAAAACAGATTGGGGAGATATACCCTGAAAAAGCTTTTCTGGAAACAGCCTGTGAGCACAACGTTCCCATCGTCATCGGCTCGGATGCGCATCGCCCGGAGGAAGTAGGTGCTGACTATACGCGAGCTGTTGATCTGGCCCGTTCAGTGGGCTATTATCAAATACAGCGTTTTGAAGGCCGTAAAAAAACCCCGGTATCCCTCGACGACTGAAACATCACCCCCCAAGCAGCTGCGGCTTCAGATGATATTATGCTGTAACTACTTGATTTTAAATTCTATTTTAAGAATACCATCCCTGAAAATTCATATTCACGTCTTGAGCACAAGATACATTATACGGTATTAAACGATTTTTTGTCCCTGTTGTTGAATTTTTATCTTGACCGACATCTGCTTTCGTATTACATCACCATATACGCAAAATCATGGAGGGGAACACATGCTTGAAACATTAAAAAAGAGGAAATATGTCAGAGCAGTAGTAGCCGGTGCTTCCTATGCGGTCTTCATAGTAGTGTATGTTGCATATGTAGTTTAAGCGCCTTTATATTTCTTCTTGCCTGCCTATGACGGATACTTTCTGAAGTATCCGTTTTTTTTTAATTAAAATATTTGCTTTTTCCCTACAGTATGCTAAGCCCTATTTGTGAGCGAGGGTTGCTGTGATGCCCTGACAGCGTAGCAGCAGGAGTCGTGATACATGAATATCGCTTTAGTGTTCCCCCCTTTCTACGAAAAGACCCTCTACAACCTGCCGCCCCTGGGTCTGATAAAGCTTGCCGGCATGATGAA
Organism: uncultured Thermodesulfobacteriota bacterium; assembly: GCA_964518865.1. GTDB lineage: Bacteria > Desulfobacterota > WTBG01 > CAIYCZ01 > CAIRTM01 > JANQGV01. The sequence goes on along the minus strand of CAZFIB010000030.1, from coordinate 39,985 downwards.
AAACAGCAGTCACTGCGTCAACGTACTGGATCTCGTACTTGAGCTGAGAAACGGCGCTATCAGGTCCGCAACAGACATTTATGATCAGTGCAGCCGGCACATACTCACCATGCAGCCCGACGTTGTGGGCTTTTCAACTCAGTGTACAACCTACCCGGCCGTTATCCGTATTGCAGAACGTCTGAAGAAAAAAAAACCGTCGCTGAAGCTTTTTATCGGCGGACACAATGCCTCATTTGTCGATGAGGATACCCTCACGGAATTTACTTTTATCGATGCCGTTATACGCGGCGAAGGGGAGCGAACCTTTCAGGAGCTCATGCTTGCTTATGCTGCCGGCAGCGATGAATCCGGGATCGAGGGCGTGACCTGGCGCTGCGGTAACAGAGTGCTGCGAAATCCCGATAGAGCCCTCATAGAACACCTCGATGATCTGCCGCTGCCGGACTACCGTTTTGTCAGCTCTCTTGAATCGTACCGAAGCGCCTGCGGCCTGCCACGCAGCATCGCCATCCTGGAGGTCGGCCGCGGCTGCCCTCACCGCTGCGTATACTGCTCTGAATCAAAGCTGTGGCGCAGACGCACCCGAACGTATTCGGTGGAGCGCCTTGTCCGGGAGATGCGCGACCTGAGCAGCAATTTCGGCGCCCAGTGCTTTTTGCTTGCCTATGATCAGTTTACCGCCGACAGATCTTTCGTCACTGCCTTCTGCCGTTCTGTTCTTGAGGCGGCCCTCAACAGGCTGCCGTGGTACTGCATATCCCGGCTTGATACGGTTGATGCGGATTTGGTGCACCTGATGAAAGCTGCCGGCTGCGAGTCCATGTGCTACGGCATCGACTCGGGATCGAAAAAGACGCTCGCTTTTATACATAAAAGCATCGATGAAGCCATTCTCTACAGCCGGGTTCGGGAAACCACGAACGCCGGTATTGTTCCGACACTCAGCTTTGTAATCGGCTTTCCGGAGGAACAGATCGAGGACATAGATGCGACCCTCTCGCTTGCGCTGAAAACCGGCGTTCAGGGAAACAGCAATCCGCTGATTCAGCTTCCAACCGTTTTGCCCGGCACTGAACTGCATGAGCGCTACACGCAGCAGCTTGTTCGTGAGGTTGATACCTATTTCTCTCGGGGTATCGAATTCGACGGCTCATGCCGGCTTGAGCAGGATGACATGCTCATAGAAAAATATCCGGCCATATTCAGCAGTTTCTACAACCTCCCGTGCCCGGCGCTGCCGATCAATGATCTTGACAGCCTGGCTCGTGGCTTTCCACTGATGGTAAACCTGTTTCCGCGGTCGTTTCTGCTGATGATTGCTGCGCTGCAGGAAAGCCCTGCCGCTCTTTTTCTGCAGTTCTTGCAAAAGGCAAAATCCGAGAACAACGCTTGCGGACTGACACCGTCTGCATGCTACCGGCTGTTCCCGGGCTTTGCACGACAGCGTTATGCATCCCTGCCGGACAGCGCCTGGAACCACATTCCCGATATCATTGAATATGAACTGGCAGCGATAGAGGTCGCACGCTTCTCGGAAAATGAAACGCCCGGTACTGCAGATGTCTGTCGGCTTCAACACAACAAACCTGTCAGAAAAAAAAGCATCCTGGTAAAAAAAATGTCCTTCGATGTGCCCTGCATCATCGAAGACATGAAAAGCGGGGATCTCAATGAGCGGTATCCCGAAACAACGACACTGCTGATTTTCAAACAGGATGGACGGGAGCTGGAAGTCTCTGAAATCAACACATTCGGCCGGGATTTCCTCGATTTGTGCAATGGCCGTCATACACTTGAAGACATTTCTGAAAAACTCTATGATCGATACGGCTCACATAAGGATGAGCATGCATTTTTAACAGACTGCCGTGAAGCGGCCCGGGCGCTTTTCGAGTCAAAGCTGCTTGAAGCCGTACACGCCGATGCCTGAAACGGAAAGGGGGTGATGCAATGATAAGCATTAAAAAAGTAGAAAAGAGGGCAACATCCGCAGCCGGCTGCCATGCACCGTCATGTCATGCGCCGTCATGCCATGCACCGTCATGTCATGCGCCCGCATGCCACGGGCCTGCATAATGATACAAGCCGGAAAACGAATCCAGGATAAGCGGGCGGTGCAACAGCAGACCGCCCGCTTAGTTTCCTGAACTTTTTAAAATGAAAAAAAAGCTGCTCGACATCCTCTGCTGCCCTGCATGTCTGCCCCGGGAAATCCCCCTCACCTGTGAGGGGGGAGAGGAAACCGGTAAGGATATCGTTAACGGCCGGCTGCGCTGCGGCACCTGCGGCGCTGTTTACTGCGTTCATGAGGGGATTGCCCGCCTTATACACCATAGTGCTGCACTGCCCGACAGAGGGACTTCAAAGTATGAAGACGACCGCCTGCTGTCCGCCTATCTCTGGAGCCACTACGGCGACCTGCTCAACGACGCGGAGGCAGCCCAGGCATATCGGACATGGGCGGAAATGGTTTCCCGGGCAGACGGCCCGCTGCTTGACGCCGGATGCGCGGTGGGGCGGCTTGTGTTTGAGCAGAGCTCATGCTGCGATCTGGCAGTCGGCGTTGATCTTTCCGAAGCTTTTATCCGGGCGGCACGTACCTTTTGCTGCAACAGAGAGCTGAGCTTTGATCTTGTCATTGAAGGCCGTCTGAGTGAGAAACGGTCTGTTTGCATGCCCGGACACTGGCAGCCGGAAAAAACAGAATTCATTGTGGCCGATGCCACCTGCCTGCCGTTTCGCCGTGAAAGTTTTTCATGTGTTACCTCGCTCAACGTAGTAGACAAGGTGCCGCTGCCCCGCCGCCACCTGGCTGAACTCGATCGGGCAGCCCGGCAAAGCGGAAGCACGCTGCTTTTTTCCGATCCGTTTTCATGGTCTGAAGACTGCACCCCGCAGCATGAATGGCTGGGAGGCACAGAGCAAGGCTGTTCTGCCGGCAGAGGTCTGCATACTGTGGAAAGACTGCTCACTGAAAACAACTGCGTGACGTCTCATCCCTGGACTGTCAAACAGCGCAGTGCCGTCTGGTGGAAAATCAGAAACCATTGCAATCATTTCGAACTGATTTGCAGCGAGACCCTTCTTGCACACCGCTGAATGCATAACGCAATGAATGATGCGCTTTTATTTGACGGACACGTTGATCTGCTGTACACGATGATGCGGCATCATCCCGGCAGTTCCTTTGAAACCCTTACGCATGGGCCTGTTACGCCCTCATCGATAGAGTCCGGAAGCGTGCGATGTTTTGCATCAGCTGTCTACTGCGCCGATACGTTCAACGGTGAAAACACGGCTCAACAGCATCTCAATACTCTGCTGAACTATAATAAAGAATACATCGGCTCACTACACCGTCTAACGAATGCACATGACCTGTCGAAACTTTTTACACTCACTACCGGATGCGGATATGTTCTTTTGCTCGAGAACGCGGATGCGCTTGTCGATACCGGCACCGATTTTCTCAGGCAGCATGACATACGGATTGTGGGGCTGACTCATGCCGGCACCAACAGGATTGCCGACGGCAATGCCGTCCGCAATCCAAAAGGACTGACGCCGAAGGGCCGGACTCTGGTCAAAAAGCTCGACTGCGATGGGTTCATCCTCGACACAGCCCACCTTGCCGAACCCGGATTCCGGGACGTTGAGCAGCTTTTCAGCGGACCGATTATTTCCTCGCATACAGGATTTAAAAAATTCTGCAACACACCGCGGAACCTCTCGGAGCGGCAGCTGCGCATCATACAGCAGCGCTGCGGTGTTGTCGGCCTGACAGTAAACCCGGAGATGCTTTCACATGACGACCATGCCGACATCACTGCTGTTTTTCGGCAGATTGACTGGGCAGTGGAATTTGCAGGACCGGAAACCCTGGCGCTCGGTACTGATTTCGGCGGCTATGACACTGTGTGCACAGGGCTTGAAGATCACAGCCGCTTGCGCGGTCTTGCTGAAATGATGCTCCGGCACGGCTATACAGCCGGGCATGTGCAAATGATATTCTTCGACAACTGGCGGCGGTTCTATGAAGCACATCTTCCGCCTGAACCTGCGGCTTGATAATCGCGCAGGCTGTGATACGTATAGACAGGAGGTGTCACCGGCATGAAAAAAAGATTTCTTTTTCCGGGCACAGCGCTGCTTTTACTGACTGTATTCGCGGTTCCGGCCTGCAGCCGCTCAGACATGCACAAGGAGGAGAACATGGAAAAACCTGCCGTTCAGAACAACGCCCCGCCAGATGGCGGCACACTGCAGCAGGCTACCTTCGGAGCCGGCTGTTTCTGGTGCGTGGAAGCGGTCTTTCAGAACCTGAAAGGCGTCGCATCGGTCGTCTCGGGCTATGCCGGGGGAACGGTTGCGAATCCGACCTACGAGCAGGTGTGCAGCGGTACAACCGGGCATGCCGAAGTGTGCCAAATCACCTTCGATCCGGCGGTCATCTCCTATGATGAGCTGCTCGAGGTCTTCTGGGAAACCCACGATCCGACCACCCTCAACCGGCAGGGCGCTGATGTGGGCTCGCAATATCGTTCCGTCATTTTTTACCACAGCGAAAAGCAGAAAAATCTGGCTGAGCAGTACAAAGAAAAGCTCGAGACGGCAGGCATCTGGAAAAATCCGATTGTTACTGAAATCGTCCCCTACACCGTTTTTTACAAGGCGGAGAACTATCACCAGGACTACTATTTTCAGAATTCATCCCAGCCGTACTGCATTTTTACTATAAAGCCGAAAGTCGATAAGGTTAAAAAAGTATTCAAAGACAAGCTCAAAAATTAGCTTTGGGGGGGCCCGCACCTCCGGGCTCGCGGGCCGTTTTTCACAATTTTATTGTTCACACCTTCTTTTTCTGCAATACAAATAAGCATATCGTTCGTCAGTTGAAGAAAATGTCTTCTGCCGCAGTTTGCATCATGGGGACGGATGGTGAACAACAAACAGACAACGTTCTGGATAGTGCTGGGAATCGGTCTGCTCACTGTTGTATCGAATGCCAGAAGTGTATACCTCGGCGCTGCATCACAAGCCTGGCCGTCAGTGCGGGGAACCGTACTCTCGGCGGCAGTGCTGCAGCGTGACGACCCGGAAAGCACGGATTATATTCCCGAAATCCGTTACCGTTACCGGATCAATGCGGTCGCCCACACAGGCAGCAGAATCAATTTCGGCAAATCCATTATGGCTACAAAAAAAAATTCTGAAAAAATAATACAAACCTACCCTCCCGGGTCGACAGTTGCTGTGTATTATGACCCTGTCAGGCCGCATGAATCAACTCTGGAGCCGGGCTGTCCAATGGGCGGGCTGGTCAGAATGGGTATCGGGTTTTTATTGATTGTATTCGCAATCGGCATACAGAAAGCGGGACCGCTGGCAACAGATGAGAAAGGCAGGGGGCAGTCAGAGTGAAAAAAACATTTCGCATCCTGCATTTCTGTACAGTGCTGTCGGCAGTGCTTGTCGTTATCGCTTTCGCAAGTCTTCCTCCGGCATTCGAAACGCTGATCGAGCAGCAGGCGTCTTTGCTTTTCAACACCGATGCCGTGAACCTTGACATTCAGAAAATCGGCCTTTCAAATATCCATATCTCCGGAGTTCGCATCGCCGACAGCTTCTCACTGGCATCAGCTGATATCGGTTACAGAATATCTCCGCTCAGGGGAGTTAGCGTTTCTCATCTTTCACTTGCCGGGCTGACCGTCAATGCCGCCCTCGATGAAAACAACCGCTTGGTTGTCAGCGGCATATATCCCGAACTGTTTTCCGGCCCAGAAAACGGCTCGGCTGAACTGGACCCCTCTGTTCTTTCGTTCCTGCCCGAGCGTATCATGCTGCAACATGCCGCCATAAGCCTCAAAACTCCTGATGGAGAAAAAACCCTGCCATTTGAGGCAGCCGCCCGTATCAGCAGGAAACAGAAAGCCGTATTCATCGACGCTTCGCTTGTCCTGCTCGGACAGAAACTATCCGCTGCTGCCGGCCTGGGCCCGCACAAAGGTCTGCATTCGGTACGTGTCGCGCTTAAAGCGTTTGAACCGGATGTGCTGGACGGCTTTGTGCCGGAGAGCATAACGCAGCTGCAGCTTTCCGCACCGTTTGATCTGTTTCTCGAACAAAAGCCGGATAACAGCTGGGCGGTGCGGCTTTCACCGGTCATGCTTGAAAAACCGTCTGCTCTTGTTTGTGAAGATATGAAAGCAGCTTTTTCTACAGACAGCAACAGCATCAAGAGCAACGGCTCGTGCACCATTACACTGCCCGGCGTATCAGCCCTGCCTCTTGAATTCGATTTTGACCTGCAGTTCAAGAACGGCATTGAGTTCAGTGCATATGTCCAAAACCGGAAAGAAGCACCCCTGGCGATACGCAGCGGGGAAAACAGCCTCGTGATCGAAAAGCCCTCACTAAAGCTTTTTTTTAAAGGGAATCAAGAACAGCAGACGGGCGGCCTATCCCTTGCCGGTGACCGTGCATTGCTGAAAGGCGAAAGCCGGGCGGTACGCGTGCTCGATGTTTCACTGAGCGGTGAAGGCACCTCGAACCTTTTAACGGGAGGCTCCGGTGCACAGCTCACCTGTGCGGCTGCGCTTGAGCGAACAGACCTGACATTCGACTCGTCAAGCATGTCTTTTCAAAAAATCACTTCTACCGTCACAGTGACGCATCACCCTTCCGGCACCGCTGACCTGCAGGGAAAGCTTGCGTTTCAGGACTTCCCGGAAATGGAAATACACTACGCTGCATCGCTCGGTCCTGCCGCCGATGGAGGCCTGCACGGAAACTTTGATATGCATTTGAAACCGTTTCTTCTCTCCTCATCTCAAATCGACGGGTTTCTGCCGCCGGCGCTGCAGACAGCCGAGTTTGAAGGTATGGTTTCATCTTCAATAAGCGCTTCCTATGCAGACGGTCGGATAACTACGTCCCTGACAGCTGACATCGACAGCGGCGCCGTTTCTCTTCCGGAAATCAATTTCACCGCTCAGGGCATACGGACAAACCTGCACATGAATGATCTGCTTGTGCCTGAGAGTCTGCCGGGACAAAGTTTAACCATTGATACCGTTTCACTTGATACGGTGGCGGTAGATGATGTTACACTTGCATACAGCATCGAAGACGGCCAATCGGTGCTTATTGAAAACGCCCGTTTCAAATGGTGCAGCGGCATTGTTGCAGCAGAGTCGGTACGCCTGTCAAGAGAAAACAAAAAAACAGCCTTGACCCTGTATTGTGATAGGCTGGCGCTGTCACCGCTTCTAGAACAGCTGGGCGTCTTTCGTGCCGAGGGGACCGGGACGGTCAGCGGAAGAATACCGGTCACCTACGCTGACGGTACGGTTTCCTTTGAAAACGGATTTTTATTTTCTTCACCCGGAAGCGGCGGTAAAATTATAATTGAAAATTCTGACAGGATAACCGAGGGGCTTTCTTCCGGTACGCCTGAGTTTTCTCAGCTTGACCTTGCGCGGGAGGCCCTGAAAAATTTTGACTACACGTGGGCCACCATTTCTTTGAACTCGGTCGGCGACACCCTGCATGTTGCCATGGGACTTGACGGCAAACCGGCAAAGCCGCTGCCGTTTATCTACCGGGAGGATATCGGGTCGTTTGTGCGGGTCGATGCGGCAAGCCCCGGCTCCCGCTTTCAGGGAATAAAGCTCGATGTGAATCTCAAGCTTCCGTTCAATGAGGTTCTGCAGCTCGGTACGACATTAAAAAACTCAATCAATTAAAAAGGAGCGTGTATGGCTGTAAAAACAGTATGCCTCATCGCCGTGTTTGTTTTTATGCTTCTCGCGGGCTGCAAATCAAGCCACCAGGTTGAAGTCAAGCCCGTCGAAATCAAACCCATACACATAACCATCGATGTCAATGTCAAGGTCGACAGGGCGCTGGATGATTTTTTTGATGAAATCGACGAAGCTGAAGATAAGATAAAATTGGATTAGGGGGATCATATGAAAAGTAGAGCATTATATTCGATTCAGGTGCTGCTTGTTATCGGTCTGGTTTTCTCCTCGCAGAGCCTTTTTGCGCAGGGCATAAAGGAAAGAATGAAGCAACGGCTTCCCGTTATAGTCGAGCTCAAGAAAAAAGGTATCATCGGTGAAAACAACCGGGGTTATCTGGAATTCATTTCGGATAAAAAAATCAGAGCGGATGTTATAGCTGCCGAAAACAGCGATCGGGAAAAGATCTATTCGCGGATTGCGTCCCAGCAGGGCGCCAGCCTTGAACTGGTGGAAAAACTGCGGGCCAAGCAGCTTGTTGAAAACGCCGAGCCGGGTGACTACCTGCAGAAATCCGACGGCAGCTGGTATAAAAAATAGGATTTTCAGTCGTTACGAGCACGTGACCCCGGCTCCTCGCATCGGGGTTGTTGCTGTAATGAACAGAGGCGTACCGTCAGCCCGTCATTGCGAGTCACGCTTTGGCGTGACCCGCAATGACGGTACAATTACCGTTATGGAAAATCAACAGGTTACTTCATGTTCGTCAGGAGCATGCAGTCTTTCCCTGTTCCACGTGCCACGCCGCAGCAGTATTCCTTTTTATTGCCGGACGACACGCTTGCAGCTGCGCAGCCTGTTGCCCGGCCTGTAAAGCAGCTCCCGTAATGAGGCGATGATCGCAAACGAAAAAATGCACTGGCGCTTCAACCCCTCTTTCACTGAGGTGCTGTGTCTCTGTGCCGGCAGCTTCCTTGTTATCTGGCATGCCTGGCTCATGGACGACGCCTATATCTATTTTCGCTACGCAGACAACCTGACGGTGCATGGAAGGGGACTTGTCTGGAATCCCGGAGAATACGTAGAAGGATTCTCTTCCCCTCTGTGGATGCTGCTTCTTTGTGTGCTGCGTTTATGCCGCGTCAATTACTGGACAGGTGTTCTGACGGTGGGCCTCGCATCCTTTTTCCTGTTCTGGTGGCTTGCATGCCTTGTCAACCGGGCGTTTGTCGGTGACGCAGCAAACAGGCGAGTTGCATCGTTCAATATTCCATTGGTGTATGTAACCTTTAATTACGGCGCCCTGTGCTATTTCACCTCAGGTTTGGAAGCTCCTCTCGTTAACGTGATGTCCGCACTGTACGCTGCCGCTGCCGTGTGGCCGCAGGCAGTTGTTCTGCAGGCGGCAGTCGGAATCTCGCCCCTTGTGCGCCATGAGCTGGCAGTTCCTTTCTTTCTGTTTTTAGCATACTGTGTGTTTTTTAAATCAATAAAACCGTACTGCTCGCTGCTGACCTGTGTCGTTTTTGCCGGCGGTTACGGCCTCTTCCGGGTCTGGTACTATGCCGACCTGTTTCCGAACACCTTTTATTTAAAAGATGCCGTAATGATTCCTCAGGGTCTTGCGTATGTGTATGATACTGTTGCTCCCTATTATACGATTCCCTACTGTGCCGTCATGACGGCGGCCTGCATACTCCTGAGCAGGCGCCCCGGTGAAACAGCCGATACCCTGAAGCTCAGGGAGCGTCTTGCCCTTCTGATCTTCTCCGCACCTGTTGTTCTGTATGTTATAAAAATCGGCGGCGATCCGAGGCATTTTCGGTATCTTGCATTTCCATTTATACTGACGGCCCTGGCCGGGGGCGGAATTTTTGAAAAACTGGCCTGTTCGTTTCCGGAAAATTCGAGGCGACTCACATATGCCCTTGTCGTGGTTTTTGCAATCGTCATGTTCGCCACGTATCCGAAGCAGCTGAACCAGCATCCCGCTTTCCGGGATCATCTGGATTATGTGCACACGCAGCGTTCAGGCATCAACGATGCAGCGGCACACAGACTGCATGAGGATTCGCTCTCGCCCCCGCCCTTTTCTTCGGCCTCCTGGCTCTCCTGGTCGGCCGCAAAAAAGAGGTGCCAGCCTGGCGGTGACGGCAGCCGAGAGCCCGGCAGTCAAAATCACAGGAAACTTCGGCTTGTAACGGTATCGTCGAAAACCGGGGGAGGCGTGGCTGTCGATCACTGGTGCAAGGCCGCCTACCTGCAGCCTTCCATACCCGTAATCCACAGCCTGGGTCTTACCGAACCTTTTTTGGCGCGAACAAAAATGCGCTCGGACAGACCCGCTCATAAATACGGCTTGCAAAAGCTGGCGGTCGACATTCTCAAAGTGCGTACGACGTACGGTTTCATGCCCGATGCGCTTTCACAGGCCTTCCGCGACAGCCCTGCTGCGACGCCGTCCTGGATCTGTAACAATATGGCTTCCATACGGATGATTGAAAGAAAGGCCTACAACTCTCACGACTTGTCTGAAAATATCGGGCTGGCAATAACGCCTGTCCGAAGAATTGTGCCCTGATATGCAGACGTCGTCACCTCATCCTGCCGCTTCCTGGTCTTCGCGGTCGAGGACGGAGCGGATGGTTTTTGAAAACTCGGCCATGACCAGGGGCTTGTTGAGAAATGCCCGTATGCCGAGAGACAGAGCCTGTGACTCGTTAATGACCTCGCTGAATCCCGTACACAGAATTATGGGAATGTCGGAGCGCAGGGACATGAGTTCGCGGGCCAGCTCGGTTCCGGTCATGTTGGGCATGGTCTGATCGGTTATGACCAGGTCAAATCGTCCCGGCTGAGCCCGAAAAACCTCCAGAGCCTCCACGCTGCTGGTGCGTATGGTGACCCGGTAGCCCAGGTACTCCAGCATCTCTCTGCTCATCAGGACGATCTCCTCCTCATCATCGACCATAAGAATCTGCTCGTCTCCGCCGGGGATGTTGTCATACATTGTTTTCTCCGGCAGAGCGGACGCACTATCGGCCAGCGGAAAGTGGACGGTAAAAACAGTCCCGGCCCCCGGCTTGCTGGATACGCTGATGCTGCCCCCGATTGATTTTACGATCCCGTGCACAACCGACAATCCCAGGCCGGTGCCTTCTCCCGGCGACTTTGTCGTAAAAAAGGGGTCGAAAATGCGCTCCAGCACATCCTGCTCAATTCCATGGCCGGTATCCTTAACGGTCAGTTTCAGATAGGAGCCCGGCGAGAGCTGGACTTGACCGGCAAAGCTCCCGTCAGGAACCTCTTCGCACTTAAGACATACTTCGATGGTACCGCCGCCTGGCTGCATGGCCTGCTTGGCATTTGTGCATAAATTCATGAGAACCTGCTGTATCTGGGTCGGGCTTGAGATAACGATATCGTAATCAGCCTGAATATCGTGAATAATGGAAATGGTTGTCGGAAGAGAGGCCCGTAAGAACTGCAGTGTTTCCTTGATGATCGGTGTTATGCTGACGGGCTTGCTCTCCTGTTCGCTCTGTCTGCTGAATGTCAGTATCTGCTGTACAAGATCACGTGCGCGGTCGCCGGCCCGCAGGACCTGCTCCAGGGGATTCTTGATTTCAGACTGTTCGTGAGTCTTCAGCAATGCCAGCTGTGCATAGCCGATGATCGTGGCAAGAATGTTGTTGAAGTCATGGGCTATGCCGCCCGCCAGAGTGCCGATGGCTTCCAGCTTCTGGGCCTGCTGGAGCTGTTTTTTCAGGTGAACTTCATTAGTGACATCACGGCCGGTTGAAACAAAACCGGCGATATTTCCCGACGGATCCCGCAAGGGTGAAACAACCGCTTCGATTTCACACTGTGAGCCGTCTTTTTTCAGGTTTGTCAGTGTTCCCGCCCATACGGTACCCCGGGAAAGAGTATTGAGAATTTTCTGATAAAATTCTTTGTCATACTGGCCAGCATCTGTTGAGAAAACACCTGTACCCCTGACCTCTTCCAGAGTATACCCCATCATGCACTCGGTGGCAGGATTAATATACTGTAAGCTGCCGTCGGGGCCCATAATGGTAACAAGGGCAGCCGTGTTTTCCACCACCGAGCTGAGGCGCAGGCGCTCTTCTTCCGCACGCTTGCGGTCGCTAATGTCACGAATTGCGGCGACCGTCTCTGAAATCTTTTCATCGCTGCCCTTGCGGGTCGCCATATGTATTTCCACGGGACAGGCGCTGCCGTCCTTGCGGAAAAGGTCGGTTTCCCAGTATTCGACTTTCCCCTCTTCAAAAAGCTGTTTCATTTTAGTGCTTTTTTCTTCTTGTCTTTCTGTATCGATTTTAAAGGACATCGGCCACAGATCGGCGGCATGCGTGCCGACCAGTTCATCGCTGCGGTACCCGAGCATGCGCTCCATGGCCCGGTTGGCGCGCATTATCACGCCCGTGTTATCTGTTACCAGGATGCCGTCGATCGTGGTTTCGAATATCTTCTCAAGAAATTCATGTGATTCCCTGACCTGCCGTTCGCTTTCCTGAAGCTGCCGGTTACCGGCTTTGAGCTGCTGGTTGGCCATGCGCAGCTGCTGTTCGCTTGACATGAGGTGCTGATTGACCGCGCGCAGCTCCTGTTCCCGGGCCGTCAGAACTTCTTCGGCCTGCTTTCTGGAGGCCACCTCGCGCTTGATATCTTCCAGGGCTTTTTCAAGCTCACGGTTTTTTACCAGTATTTCGGCTGCACGCTCCCGGACGCTCTGCTCCAGCTCATCGGTGTATTGCTTTTCAAGCTGCGAGGCCCGATCCAGGCCGGCGACCATTGCATTGAACGAGTCCGACAAACGGCCGATCTCGTCCCTGCCGCCGGCTGCAACACGTACGGACAGGTCACCCTCTCTGACTTTTTCAGCGGCATCCGTGAGCTGGTTCAGGGGATTGATGAGATAGCGAATCGCCAGCAGAACCATTGCAAGTCCGACAAACAGAAAAACAACTGTCGCACCGGCAAACCGGGATGAAATCGTCTCTACCGTATCGCTGAGCTTGTTTCTGGTTTCCGCAACGGATTGCAGAACACTGCGCTCCGGCACGATCAACCCCAAACGCCATCCGGTGGAGGGCATGCTGTGCGTGGAGACGATGCAGGGCTCCCCGTCGAGTGCTATGCGCTCGGTATGATACTGCGACGAGGTAATATTTTCGGCGAGCTTTCGTATCAGCGGATCGGTCGAGTCAAACAGGCTCCTGACCAGCACAACGCCAGGCAAAGCTGCGGGACCTTCAAGCTGCTTGAGGCCCAGGCGTGCAAGCAGTGAGGGGCTGATCGCGATAATAATACCTGATCTGTCGAGCAGAAACGGAGTTACATGCTCTAAACTGACGTGAACCGTGGACCCGTCCCTTGCAAGAATTTCTTTGAGAACGGTATCGAGAGTCAGATCTATGCCGGCGGCACCGAGAAACCGGCCGTCTTTACTGTAAACGGGACTTGCCGCCGTCAGCACCAGTCGACGGTCGGCGTCATCCTGATAGATATTGGTCCAGACGGTCGTGCGTTCGGGGTTGTTTTCCGGCAGTGATACCACATAGAAATTGGCGCTCCGCAGATCGTATTCAGTCGGGATCGGAAGTTCTGCGGCAAAGCGTATGTTAGGACAGTAACGGCGTATGCCGGTGGCGGTCACCACATAGGCCGCCAGGCATTCAGGCATGTTTTTCTTTGTTTCGGAAAGCAGCTGGTCGATATGCGAAAGGGCGCTTATTTCACGTCGGACAGATTCGGTCAGCTCTGAAGATCCCCAGTAGTTCACCATGACCGGGGAATCGTCCGGGTTTGAAAATATGGTATTGAGCGGATTCTGAAAGAGCTTTTCAGACGGGGCAGGTGCTGCACTGCCTGCGTAGTCAAGAAAATATCCGGCACGCTTTGCAATCAGGGATGAAGAAGCTGAAATTTTTTTAAAAATCTCCTCGTAGCGCAGGGCCTGCTCATGCACAAGGCGCCCGAGAAAGGCGTTTGTCTGCTGGCGGATACTTGTTTCATTGGTTGCGGATGAAAATTCACCGAAATCGGAAATCAGATAAACGGCAAGCACAGCAAAAATGGTCATGGAAACAAGCAGTATCAGGGAAATGATAAGAAAAAGCCTGATGCCGATTCCCGACCGTATAAGCCTGTACTTCTTGCTGCTTTTCACTGTGCTGTGCTGTTCCATTTCGAATTCGGCGCAACCGGTTACGATCCGATCAGCGGTTAAAAATCTTCAAACCCGGAAGAATTATCCGATGGCGATACCGGTGTGCCTCTTCGGCCAGCCTCGTCCTGGGATTGCTGCAGCTGCTTGCGGGTATCGTGTATGTCGATTTTGATAAGGGAATCGATATCGGAAAGCTCGACGGGTTCGTCACCCGCCTGTTGCTCGGCGGGTGCTTCGTTGCCGGTTACCTGCCCGCCTTTGGTAAGCACGATTAACTCATGCACCATCTGACGGATTCGTACTGCCTGAGCACTGATGCCCTCAGAAACCGATGCAGCCTCTTCTGCGCTGCCGGCGTTCTGCTGGGTGAACTTGTCCATCTCGGTCACCGCGGCATTGATTTGCTCAATGCCGCGGGACTGATCCTGTGAGGCGGTTACGATATTCTGTACAAGCTCCTCGACTTTTTTTGTAATATCGATGTTCTCCTTGAAGGCACCGCTTGTCGACTCGGTTATTTTATTGCCCTTGTTTACAGCCCGGATAGTATCTTCGATCAGAGCCGACGACGACTGGGCAGCTTCGGCCGCGCGCTGCGCGAGGTTGCGCACCTCATCGGCGACAACAGCAAATCCCCTGCCGGCCTCGCCGGCGCGCGCCGCCTCGACTGCAGCATTCAATGCCAGAAGATTGGTCTGGAAAGCGATTTCATCGATAGTTTTAACGATTTTTCCGGTTTCCTCGCTTGTTCGGGTTATCTCGTTAATGGAATCGGTCATGTCGTCCATGTGCCGGCTGACCTTGTCGACAATGCCCGATGCCTCCTTCATAATGGAATCGACTTCCGTTGCATTGGATGCATTATCTTTGGTAATGGAGAGCATCTCCTCGAGCGATACCGATGTTTCCTCCAGCATTGAGGCCTGTTTGTTGGAGGCGGTTGCCAGGGTCTGACTTCCGGAAGCCAGCTGCCGTGAAACGTTGATCATGGATTGAGCTTCTTTTTGAAATGCCCATATTGCTTTACTGAGCCGCCCGGTGATGGTAAAACTCAGGAAGATGCCGAACAGCAGCGAACAGACGGTCCCGACCGCACAGCCCACCAGGGCGTTTATTTTCGCCCACTCCGCGCTTTTCATCGAGACCGCAACAGCCCGGTTTGCCGCCGCATCGTTCATCTCTATGATTCTTTGCAGCATCGCGGCCACAGCCTGCTGCCGTTTAAACGCATGTACCTTGGCCTGTTCATTCAGCGCAAGGTAAATTTTTTCGGCTTCGGTTGCCTTGTCCCGCAGCCGGTTGAACAGCACAAACATCTGGTCGGCGGCAGGAATCATCTCCAGAAAATACGTGAGCGATGCATCCTGCAGCTGCCCGAGCGTTACCAGTTTCTTTATTTTTGCTATTCCCCGGTAAAACTGTTCATGAAGGGGTATGATATCGCGAATAATTTCATTCAGATCCTTGTTTTCCGTTGTAAACTCGGACAGCCACCTGCCGAAATTCGATGAGGCATGATCATCCCCGCCCTCAAAGCCGGTGTTTGTCTGAATAAGATACGATGTCTGACTTTTTAGCTGATAGAGGTCTCCGCGGAACTGCTCGATGTTTTTTTTAAGCTTTATCGGGTTGGACACATCAAGTCTGTCAAGCTGCTGCGCGAGTTCGATAATCTTCTCATTTTCCTGTTTCCACAGATCCAGCGATTTCTGGAGTTTCACATACAGGTTCCGCTCGGTTTCCCCGGCGAGAAGCTTCCCGAACTCATCAAATGCTGCTTTCAGTTTGCGGGTGGATTCGCCCATAATTTCGTACTGTCGGGAACGCTCATCCCGAGTGGTTGCGGCATCGACGAGCACCATCTGCGATATGCGAATTTCTTCAAGTTTTTCACTAACCTGCATGATGTTATATATGCTCGGCAGGCGGACCTTGCCCACATCATGCAGATGGCTGCTCAATTTTGAAGCAATATTCCAGCTTATGTAACCTGCCAGAAATGTCGTGGACGCCACTATACAGAAGCTGCCGATCAGTTTTATTTTCAGGTTCTGGCTGAACAGGGCAGACAATAGTGTGGTTGTTTTTTTCAACATTATGCTCCGCTCCAATGCAATAAAAATTTTAAACTTTACCTGATAGATGCCGAAGTAGGTTGTGTTCGTATGCACTGCATACGCTTCTATCCTCGTATCTCTATAAGTATAGTATTGACACTCTAGTAAATTTAATTTATCGGTTGTACAGGATGCTTCTACAGTTAATACTGTGTTAAATTTAGTGTTTAGTTTTTTTATAGAGATGTTAATAAAAATTTATTGGACAAAACGAAAATTATTGTATATGTGGTTGTATACATTACGTAATCTGCGCGGGTCGTATCACACCCGCAACAAAAATCTTTTTAACCCCTAAGAGGAGGACAGGCTATGATGAAGTATGTAAGAGTTCTTGGAATTATCCTTGGAGTTTTTATGTTTTTCGGGTGTACGGTACCCCCGAAGACACTGCAATACGGCTGTCAGAAGCAGGACTGCCCGCAGATTTCCATGGATGGGTACACACAAAAAGTCGATAATTTCCTCATTATTTTCGATGAATCCCGTACCATGAATGAAATGTACGGTAAAGACAGGAAACTTGATTTCGCTAAAAAGCTTGTCTGCCGCATGAACGAAGCGATTCCCGCAATTAAGCTGAACGGCGGATTGAGAACGTTCGGCCGCGGATTCGACTTTTTCCCGGTAAATGAAACCGAAATTGTCTATGGCATGGAAGCATACTCCAAGAGCGCGCTTCGTGACAAAATCGCTGAAAAAATCGATTATGCACACGGCAACACCGCCATGGCAAAAGCCATCAATGCTGCAAAAGAAGACCTGCAGAAAACCGAAGGCGATATCGCTGTGATCATTATCAGCGACGGCAAGGCCTGCCCCGACCCCGTCCGTGCTGCTCAGCAGCTTAAATTCATGTACGGGGAACGCCTGTGTATTTATACGGTACTCGTCGGCAACGATGACCGCGGATTTGAAACAATGAACGAAGTCGCCCGCGCAGGCGAGTGCGGCTATCTTATTTCTTCATACCGCCTTGAAACAAAAGACGGCATGGCTGACTTTGTCAGGGACGTATTCCTTAAAGAAAAATGCAAGGATGAGCCCGCCCGCCCGGCAAAGCGTCCGGTCATTGAAAAAATCGTTCTGAGCGCCGTGATGTTCGACTTTGACAGCGCTGAAATCAAAAGCGAATTTCGCCCGGCTCTTGACGCCGCTGCAGGTGTTCTGAAAAAACATGATGATAAAAACGTTATTATCGAAGGCCATACCGACTCTGTCGGCTCGGAGCAGTATAACCAGAGGCTGTCGCTGCGCCGCGCCCAGTCGGTCAGAAATTATCTCGTAAGCAAGGGGGTCACTCCCACACATCTGACCTCCAAGGGCTACGGGGAATCGGATCCGATCGCCGACAATACGACGGATGCCGGTCGCCGGCGCAACAGACGGGTCGAGTTTGTTGTCGTGGAGTAATAAAAGTTTCTGGAATTGTGGATAAAATGGAGGGGGCGGTGCTTCAGCACCGCCCCTTTTTTGCCCACTGCAGATACGCACCGCAAACCGGCGTAAATTGTTAACACGCTTCCTGCGAAGCATTTACTGGAAGATATCAATGACCGTGCTATCCTTTACATCAGACACGCTTTCCGAAAACAGAGCCGACGGCACAGCCGCCGGTTCGAACGGTGTACCGAAAAAATACCGTGGAGGCATACCCGCCATGAAAGAGATGTTTGTTGTGTTCCTGGCGATAGGATTGCTCGGTATCATGTTTACGGATGTGCATGCCGCCGGACTTCAGGAGGTCGAGCAGAGCTTCAGATCATTCTGCCGCAAGCGCATACAGTCCCTTCAGTCGACACTTGCAAAAAGGGTGGCGCGAAACGAAAAAAATGCATACACTGCATTCTATACCGCATACAGCCCGGAGTATTCCGTAGAGGTTCAAAAAACCGATTCGCAAACATCTCCCTATATCGGCATTCTCAAGTATACTGAAAAAAGCTATTCCCGCTCTGCAACCACCCGGGCCGAGGCATTCGAAGGTCCGTTTACCTGCCAGTCTGTTTGTCCGGTTACGGAAATCTTTGTTTACAGCAAGGGCAAATGGCTTCACTGATCAGGGCGCAGATTTGCCGCTGCATACCTGTGCATACTGTTCGGCTTTTGCAATATACCGCTCCAGCACACTCAAACCGCTGTTAAACACCTCGGAATCGTCTGGTGCGCATCCCAGGAGACCGAGCAGATCGAGCGCGTGTGCGCTTCCCCCGGCGCACAAAAAATCCCTGAAGTCATTTACAAATCTCTCACCGCCGTCCTGATACCGTTCATGTATACCCAGGGCCGACAGCCAGGCAAGGGAATAGGCATAAACATAGCCGGGGCTCTGAAAAAAGTGCGGCACCTGCACCCACCCGGAATGAAAATCCTTGCTCAACCTTACGCTTGATCCATACAGGGCCTCCTGTTCTTCCATCCAGAGTTCTGATATCTCTTCATGGGTCAGCCTGCCGTACCTGCGTATGCCGCGGTGAACGCGGTCTTCGAAACAGTACAGTGCCGTCTGTCGAAAAACAGTCATTATGCACCGCTCTATCAGCAGACACAGCCAGAAAAGCTTCTCCCCGGAACAGCCCGTTTTTCCGAGATTCCATTGAATAACCAGCAGCTCAGCAAATGCTGCGGGAATCTCGGCGATAATAAGGGACGGCTCAGCCAGCAGGGGCCCCCGGTCCCGCGCCTGCAGCTGGTGAACTGCATGACCTGTCTCATGGGCAAGCGTAAGCAGGTCCTGTGGACTCCCGGTAAAATTAAGCAGAATATAGGGATGGCAGGTGGTGGTCGTGGGATGTGAAAAAGCGCCGGCGGCTTTTCCCTGCGATACCGCAGCATGAATCCACGGATTATTGAAAAACATACCTGCTGTATCTGAAATTTCCGGTGAAAAAGCATGAAATGCTTCTCGAACCGCAGAGCAGGCCTGCTCCCAGGACAGATGTGTACGGCCGTGCTCCTCGCAAACCGGGGCCGGACGGTCATACTCGTAAAGCATGTCATATCCCAGGATATTTTTTTTTAACCGGTAATACCGCATTATAATATCCTGTCGTCCACGGACAGCACCGACAAGCGCCCGAACCATGTCCTGGCTCACCTCGTTGAGCAGATTACGCTCCTCGATCCAGCTCGAAAAACCGCGAAGCCGGTCGTCGATCTCGCGGTCAAGGGCGATGCTGTTCAGCACATGCCCAAAAACCCGCAGGGCTGGCTGTACGCCACCGGCAAGCTCGCCCGATGCCCGGCGTCTGACGCTTCGTGAGGCATGATACATGTCGGCAAGCACCTCCTGCATGGTGCGTCCGGCGCTGCCGAAACGCAAACCGGCGACGGTTGCATCGTACAGGTCGATCCATGCCGACCGGCTTACCAGGGATTTGTCGCCGAGCGCCTGCTCGGCGCATTCGCTGAGCCGATGGCGGGCCATTCTGCGCTGCCTGCGGAAATACTGTTTTTTTGCGGAAAGCCGGCGATGTCCTGATAATCGCTGCTCCTGAATATCTGAAAAACCCCCTGACTCACGTGCAAAAAATGAAAGATGCCGGGCAACCTGGCTGCTGTGCGACCTTATTGTGCTCAGCAGGCTGCCGGCCCTGCCGTTGGACCGGTCAGCTGCCCAGAAAAGTTCGGCATAGGCTTTTATTTTTTTATTTCGGGCCTCAATCGATTCCAGCCGTTCAAACGCCTCTGCGAGTTGTGCCGGGGAAAGCTCAGCCAGACGATTACGGTACTGTCCGGCAAAGGCTTGTGCCTCCTGTAAAACAGCTGCTCGGTCCTTGCGCAGGGCCGGATCCTCCGGATCGCGATACAGGTCATCGAGGTTCCAGACGATACTGTCTGCCGATCGCAGAGATTTCACGTGAAAAACCTCATGAAAGTTGTAAGGAATTATCCCTAATTGACTGTAATATAATGCTAAATTAAACAATAATAATAATTTAAAAATATTATTTGCTTTTTTATTTCAAATGTAATCAATATAATTGAATTTTAATCAATAGTTAATATAAAATTAATCCGTTTTATATATATTTTAAGCACCAATACAAAACAACTGCCACAAGACCCGAGGCGACCGTTTTTGTATTATGCCGTTCAGTGACCCTCCCCTCCGCTGAACGGCATTTTTCTTTACTAAAAACTTTTCATCCTGCACGCCCGACTGCAGATGTGTTGCTGCATGCCGTCCTGGCTTTACTAATTTTTTTCAAAACGTTTTACCGACACGGATGCTGCCTCTGCAGCAGGCCGACCATCGCACACGCTCTGTCTGTTTTTTATGTTGGCCCCGCCGCTCAATACGTTATAGTATAGCGGTATATGCTGCAAGAATTACTTTTGCAGGAGGTCTGCATGGATGTGAAACGAACGAGCTCTTTTATCGTCGTGCTGCGCTGTTGCACGGACCTGGGACGTCTCATCCCCGGCATAACACGCATCACCTATATCGACTGGAAGTAGAGAAGCGATGTTGGATACACCCCAAAAATCAGCCTGCCGTGAGCGGCCCGGATTCGATCGGCGCATGACCCGGGATGAAATCAATCGCTTCCCCGTAAAGCGCTATGAAGGTCCGATCCGCCTCGTAAGCACCAGTGAAGCGTGTTCACAAGCCTGCTCCGCACTTGCCCGTGAGCGTGTGCTCGGTCTGGATACGGAAACAAAACCTGCTTTTTCCAAAGGCGAAAGCTATCCCCCGGCCTTGCTGCAGCTTGCAGGAAGCACGGCGGTCTATCTTTTTCAGCTCACGCGCCTGGGGCTTCCCCTGGAGATTCGAGACCTGCTTGCAGCTTCCGGCATCGTAAAAGCCGGTGTCGCCCCGTCCCGCGACATTCTCGAGCTGAAAGATCTTGCCGACTTCAGGGATTCTTCGGTAGTCGATCTGAGCGAGGCGGGCAGGCGGGCGGGCATTAAAAATTACGGCCTTCGCGGCATGGGCGCTGTGCTGCTGGGGTTCAGGATTTCAAAACGGGCAGCGCTGTCCGACTGGTCGCAGCCTGAGCTCACCGAGGCGCAGCTGCGCTATGCGGCAACGGACGCCTGGGTCGGCAGACAGCTGTATCTGTGCCTTGAGCGCATGAATATCTTCAGCCAAAAGGTCGGGCATGAAAATAGTTGCCGATGAAAACATACCGTTTGCTCGTGAGTTTTTTTCATCGCTGGGCAATGCCGTCCTTATGCCGGGACGAAAAATTTCACCTCCGCATGTAGCAGATGCAGACATCCTGCTGGTCCGGTCGGTGACCCGTGTCGACGAGCCGCTGCTCAGCGGCTCCAGTGTTAATTTTGTGGGGACCGCCACGGCCGGGCAGGATCATATCGACCTGCACTATCTTCGAAAAAATGCTATTGCGTATGTATCTGCTGCCGGCGCCAACGCCGAATCGGTCGCAGAATACGTTGTTGCGGCACTGCTCGAGATCGCCGGTATGCGCCGCATGCACCTCGGAGGATTAAAAGCGGGCATTGTCGGCTGCGGTAATGTTGGCGGCAGGGTAATGAAAAAGCTGAGCGGGCTCGGCCTGCGCTGCCGCGCAAACGATCCCCCGCTTGAAGATGCCGGCGTGCAGGATCTTGTCTCGTTTGCGCAAGCTGCGGATTCCGACATCATCAGCTTTCACACGCCGCTCACGCTTTCGGGAGCGTACCCGACGTTTCACCTGGCGGATTATGATTTTTTTATGAACCTGCCGACCGGTGCTGCTATTATCAATACGAGCCGCGGACCGGTTTTCGACAATGACGGGCTGCTCAAGGCATTACAGGCTCGCGATGATCTCAATGCCGTGCTTGATGTCTGGGAGGGCGAACCGGAAGTATGTGAGGCGCTTGTGGAAAAGGCAGCAATCGCAACACCGCACATCGCCGGATACAGCCTGGAAGGAAAAGCGGCCGGCACCGAGATGCTCTACCGGGCAGCCTGCGCTCATCTCGGGATACCTGAGCACCTTTCACTGCAAAGCATAATGCCCAGCGTTTCTGATCCGGTAGTTTCTCCGGAGAAATCCCTCTGCGGCGATGACCTGCTGCGCAAAGCACGGCGTCACTGCTACGACATACAAAACGATGACCGGCAGCTGCGTGCGGCGCTTGCAGCCACAGGGGCGGGTGCCCGGGGGGATGCTTTTGACCGCCTGCGCCGCGATTACCCGGTCAGACGCGAATTTCATTGCTACACTGTCCGTATTTCCCGGGGCAGGGAGCAGGAGGCGGAAGGGCTGCGGGCGCTCGGCTTTCATACAAGGATGCACTAACCCTCTGCCGGAAGGAAAGCAGAATGGACGGACCTTTCGGGTTTCTGTTAACCGGCATTGCACTTGGAGCTCCGGCCGGGCTTGCGCCGGGGCCGCTGCAGGCGCTTGTACTATCAGAAACGCTTCGCTACGGTCGCCGCAGGGGCG
Source organism: uncultured Thermodesulfobacteriota bacterium (assembly GCA_964518865.1). Lineage (GTDB taxonomy): Bacteria > Desulfobacterota > WTBG01 > CAIYCZ01 > CAIRTM01 > JANQGV01. The sequence goes on along the minus strand of CAZFIB010000030.1, from coordinate 17,526 downwards.
CAGAAGTGTCATTGGCGCCCCTGATAACGGATGCTCCGATTGCGCTGATTTCTGTTTACCTTTTCGGCAGACTTGCCGACAGCCTGCAGGCCGTAGGGATTGTCTCGCTGGCGGGAGCTGCGTTCCTGCTCGTGCTGGCATGGCGCACGTTCAACGCTGCGCCCCCTTCACTTGATGTTGTCCCGGTTTCTGCAGCGTCACTCAAAAAAGGGGTGCTTGTCAATCTGTTGAGCCCGCACCCGTATCTTTTCTGGTTCCTGGTCGGTGCGCCGACCATTGTACGGGCATGGCACAGCTGCCCTGCCTGCCCGGTGCTGTTTCTGGCAGGATTTTATCTGCTGCTGCTCGGTGTTTTTCTGATGATAGCGCTGTGCACGGCGGCGTTCAGGTCCTGCATCCGGGGCCGGGGCTACACGACGGTTATGCGCGGCATCGGTGTATGCCTGGCTGTTTTTGCCGTGCTTTTTCTGAAGCGCGGAATAGAGCTGATCAGCGCGGCAGGACAGTGAGCGCAGCAAAGCAGCCCGGCATTTCACATAAAACTGGAAATGCTTGACATGCTGTTTTCGCCTGTCCTATACTTCGCTCAGCCTGCATACGCCGCTCCAGTCAGCGGAAAAGAAGTAACAGGTCCAAACAGCGGAGGAGTCCTTAATGTCGGATGTCGAGAAACTCAAAAACATAAATCTGCTCAGCCTGCTGAGCGATGGTGAGGTCGGCTGCTTTGCCGAAGCATGCGAGGAAATCGTTGTTTCCCAGGGCGATGTTGTCTTCCACGAAAACGACCCGGGCGACTCGCTCTTTCTGGTTGCCTCCGGACGTGTACAGATAACACAGCGTATTGTTGAAAATCAGGAAGAACACCTCCCGCTTGTCTTCGAGGGTGATGTGTTCGGGGAAATGACCTTTATCGACGGCACGTCACGCTCGTCAACCGCCACAGCCCTGGACGACTGTCTGCTCTTCATGATAAAGCGGGAGTCCTTCGACAGGCTTCTCCTGGAACGACCCGAGCTGACATTTAAAATTATGCAGCAGATGAACCGCATCCTCACCGCCCGGCTGCGGGCCACAAACGAGAAGGTCCGGGAAAGCCTCGAGTGGAACCTTCAGATCAGCGGCGCTTCGGCCCTGAGCATGCAGCATCTTATCAGCTCAAACGCCGCAATCGAGATGGAGCTTTCCAACAAAACAAAAATAAGCGGCCATATCCTGCTGGTTGTGGCGACCGACCTGGGCTATCAGGTAACCGTAAAGGACGATATCGGCCGGCTGTATATCATTCCCTACAGCGCAGTAAATTATATTTCGGTGCAGGAAACCGATTTCAGAAAATCGATCGAAAACACGAACGAGAAACGACCATGATAACGCGTGGAGGAGATTCATGGCTGCAATAGACGCCTTTTTTAAATCGATGAACCAGCAGGGGGCCTCCGACCTTCATCTTGTGTCGGGACAGCAGCCTGCAATGCGCGTTCATGGTGACCTTATGCGGGTCAAGTACAAGGAGCTGGTTCACGAAGAGCTCAAGGCCATCCTCTATGAGATTATCGATGAAGAACAGCAGAAGGAGTTCGACGAAACCGGCGACCTTGATTTCGGCTACGAACTAGAGGGCGTTGCGCGCTACCGCGGAAACCTTCTCATGCAGAAAAACGGCATTGCAGCGGTTTTCAGGGAAATTCCCAGTAAAATACTGACGGTCGAGCAGCTCGGCCTGCCCCCGGTCTGCCAGGAGCTTGCCATGCTCGAAAAAGGGCTGGTGCTGGTAACCGGGCCGACCGGCAGCGGCAAGTCGACCACGCTTGCCGCCATTGTCGACTATGCCAACAAAAACCGGAAAGACCATATTCTGACCATCGAAGACCCGGTGGAATTCGTCCACCAGAGTCAGGGCTGTATTGTCAATCACCGTGAGATCGGCACCCACACAAAATCCTTCGGCAAGGCCCTCAGAGCGGCTTTGCGTGAAGACCCGGACATCATTCTGGTGGGAGAGATGCGCGATCTTGAAACCATATCGCTCGCTATGGAAGCGGCTGCAACCGGACATCTCGTGTTCGGTACGCTGCATACCCAGAGTGCGACCAAAACCGTTGATCGTATCATAAATGTGTTTCCGGCCGAGGAGCAGGCCCAGGTGCGCACAACGCTTTCAGAGGCGCTCAAGGCCGTCGTGGCTCAAGCGCTTTTAAAGCGAATCGACAAGCCCGGCCGTGTGGCCGCGCTTGAGATCATGATTACAACCCCCGGCATCTCCAATCTCATACGTGAGGGTAAAACATTCCAGCTGCCCTCGGCCATCCAGACCGGGCGTCAGGTGGGCATGCAGTCCCTTGACGATGCTCTGATGGATATGCTGCAGAAGAAAACGATCGCGGCCGAAGAGGCCTATAAAAAGTGTATTGAAAAGGCCAAGTTTAAAAATTTCCTCAAAGAAAAACCGAGCGTTTTCGATTCCTGACATACCCCGGCACATATCACCCGCGGGCATCACCGCAGCAGCGCTGTGATTGTGGTTCTGCCTGCTTCCGAGCTCTGCCGCTGCAGGTCTCGTCGTGTCGGCGAACTGTCGGGCGGCTCATACAACGCAGGAGCCCGGATATGCCGAACCGTCTGCTGAGACGGCTGCTGACCTCTCTGAAGCCTGAAAGCGGAAAAGTATCATCACCTGCCGATTTCCTCAGACTGGGGGAAATCTGTCCGGCTACAATAATAAAAAAAGCAGGTATCGATCTCTATCTTGTCGAGATGCACGGAAGGCGTTTTCATGTAAGGTCTTCGCTGAAATTCAACACTCCGGATATCTTTGTGCAGGTCCGCTCGCTTATGCCCCGTGTTGATTTAAAAATACTGACAGACCACCTGCAGTATATGGAACGTATTATCGAAATCGGTACGCGCGAAGAACTCTTTCTCGACAGCTTTTGTCAATGGTGCCTTGCCGTCTTTCTGTCCGCCGGGTATCCGTTCGGCCGGAGAAGCTGCGGCAGTGACATTGAGGCGCTGCGCGGACTGGCGCAGCAGCTCGACCGGCAGCACCTCATTCCCTTGACCGCGTATGCTGAAATACTTATCCGGCAACCCGAGCTTTTTCATGCCCTGACGGAACTCCTGTTTACCGATGAGCTTGACATCAGCCTGCCGGATGCTCCTGAGGCGGACCTCTCACGCCCGGATGAATTTCTGCACAGCATCAGCTCATGCTACAGCTCCTACCGGCTCGACCGTGAGGGACAGGGGTTCAAACAGCAGCGGGCCGTACTGCAGGCTGCCAACTCGTTTCTGAACCCCCGCTTCGGCCTGCATGCCTTCCTGCTTCCGTGCCGGGGGAACACAGCGCTTGTAAAGGTCGCCTGCAGCACTGATACGGCCCCCGAGTGCATACGGCGGTATCAGTGCACCCTTGCTCCGGCCGGCGATCCCGTTACGGTGATGCTTCGCATCGTGGACAATCAGGCTGGTCTCACGTTTTCGTTCCTTGAGCCGCGCCTGGCAGCACACCTCAGAGCCCTCGAACAGCCCATTGCAGCATATGCCGGGCACTGGAATCTGGTCCTGCTGCCGGTGCACTATGAACGCTCGGTTCCGTGCCCCATATTGACGAGAGGCAGGGAATTATGACCTCAATGCTCGGCATGACCTGCGAAGAATATTCCCGCCGGCTTAACGAACACTTCGGAATCTCTGCGATTGAAGCGGTTTCCCGTTACCGCCGCTTTTTCAAGGAGCTTCTGCCGAACGGCTCCCCTGACACAGAAGTCCGTCAGATCGCCGAAGAGGCGGGCGCTGACCCCCGCAGGATTCTTGAGACTGCAGATGAACTGCACGACGGTGATCTTGTCAAGTACGCCTTCCGGCTTGCCGGCGGCGGCGTGATAGAATCCGTTGTTATCCCCATGCCCCGGCGGACAACCCTGTGCGTTTCCAGTCAGGTGGGCTGCCGCATGGGCTGCACTATGTGCGCAACCGGACAAATGGGCTTTCAGAGAAATCTGAGCGCTGAAGAAATCGTCGCGCAGGTCTGTGCTGCCCGTACTTTTCTGGGGCATGCTGTCGACAATGTCGTGTTCATGGGTATGGGTGAGCCGCTCGACAATCTCGACAACGTTGTGCAGGCTGTCCGCGTTCTGAGCGATCAGCGCGGGTCTGATATCGCACACAGCCGCATAACCGTGTCGACCTGCGGCCATGTCGAGGGGCTGCAAAAACTTGCCAAGCGGGGATGGGCACGGCTGGGTATTGCCGTTTCGCTGAATGCCGCAGATGATGAGCTTCGCTCCCGCCTGATGCCGGTTAGTGCACGATATCCGCTTGCCGCACTGAGAAAGGCCCTGCGGGAGTATCCCCTCGGACGGGGCCGCATCTTTTTCATCGAGTATATACTCATGCAGGGGATCAACGACAGCCCCGGCCAGGCAGATGCTCTGGCCCGCTTTCTTGACGGTCTGCCCGTGCGCATTAATATAATACCCTGCAACCCGGTGCCGGGATTGCCTTTCATCCCGTCGGAGAAGGACGCCGTGCAGCGCTTCTGCTCGCGCCTCAGGGAGAAAAATCTGTTCGTTCGTATGCGCACGAGCAGGGGCGGAAATATACTGGCTGCCTGCGGCCAGCTGGGCTCCGCCGAAAGAAGTGAGATGCTACCACAATGCAGCGACTGAGCATCGGCAGTTTCACCATTCCGTCCCGTGTTGTTCTTGCGCCGCTTGCCGGCATCAGCGATCTTTCCTTCAGGATGCTCAACCGGCGATACGGCTGCTGCCTTGCATTCATTGAGATGCTCAGCGCCAGGAGCCTCGTGATGCAGGCTCCCACAACCCGCAAGCTTCTTCAAACCCATGAGACCGACAAACCGCTCGGCGTGCAGCTCGTCGGAAAGAGCGGGGACGACCTGCGCCGGGCGCTCGACATGCTCCATCCCCTCGGCCCGGATCTTGTCGACTTAAACGCCGCCTGCCCGGTCAAAAAAGTGATCCGGCGCGGCGAGGGCGCAAGCCTTTTGCAGGAGCCGCGCAGGCTCGAAACCCTGCTGAGAACGCTTGTGCGCCACTCGCCCGTCCCCGTGTCCGTAAAAATACGGGCCGGCTGGGATATGCACTCGGTAAATGCCGTTGAGGTTGCGCAGCGCGCGCGGGATGCCGGGGTGCAGGCTGTTGTCATTCACGGTCGGACGCGATCGCAGCTGTACAAGGGCCGCGTAAATTACGGACTGATCAGAGACGTCGTACAGGCTGTTACCGTTCCGGTTATCGGCAGCGGCGATGTATTTTCACCGCAGCTTGCGCAGAAAATGCTTGATGAAACCGGCTGCGCGGGCGTGGCCGTTGCGCGGGGAGCGCTCGGCAATCCCTGGATATTCCGGCGCATCGAATCCCGCCTGGCAGGAGCCGCTCCCCCCGGGCCGCCCGGTCTTGAAGAGCGCATGCAGGTCATGCTCGATCACCTCGGTCTTTGCACACAGGTGCGCGGCGAGCAGGTGGGGGTGATGCTCTTCCGCAAATTTTTCGGCTGGTACACAAAAGGCTTTTCCCACATCCGCCCGCTGCGTTCCCGGGCCTTCTGCGCCAAAACACACGCTGCGATGGCGGGCATTATCAATGAGCTGCGTACCCTGAAGGGCGCGGAGCAGGGCCCGGTCGAGGCTCAGTACCCCTGGGCTGATATCGGAAAATGACGGCGTGTGGGGCAGCAGACCGTCGGTTTGCGGCCGTTCATAGTGCGGCTGCCCGACAGGTCAGCGAACGACAGGTTCACTTCTTCCAGTCCGAGGCGGCAGGGCATCCCGGGACGGATGCGGCCTGCCGGACGGCATTCAGTATCGCCGCTGCCATGACCTCGGCAGCAGCCGTGCCCGCTGCATTTACGGCATCGGCCGAAGCGGTTCCTGAAATTGTGTTCCGGCCGGGAACCGAAACCGCAAAAATCGTGTCTCCGTCATACATGGTGTGTACCGGCCTGATGACCCGTGCCATTCCGTCATGGGCCATTCCGGCAACCTTTTTCAGCTGCGCCTTGCTCAGCGGGGCGGTGACGGCCACAATGCCGATTGTGGTGCTGGTGCCCGGAAAAATCTTTGTCTTTCCCCGGCTGAGGGCGACCGTAACCGATGAGCGGAAAGCACCTTTTGTATCCCCCCGGATGCCGGCTACAATCCTTCCGCTGTCCGGCTCGACAACATCGCCCAGCGCGTTTACCGCTGCCAGCGCTCCCACCATCACGCCGCCGCTCAAACAGAGCAGGGCGGATCCCAGGCCGGATTTCACAGCCCTGTCCTTTCCCAGCAGCTTGCCCACCGTGGCACCGGTTCCCGCACCGACATTGCCTGTTTTTACCGGCATATGATCCGCCTTTTTACAGGCCTGAAATCCCCATTGTGCGGTCGGCCTGACCCGGGCATTTCCGATGCCCAGGTCAAACAGCACGGCTGCCGGTACAATGGGCACCACGATCCCGTCTCCCACCGGCAGGCCGATGTTTTCCTGTTCCAGGCAGGCCATGACACCGGATGCGGCATCAAGGCCGTAGGCGCTGCCGCCGGAAAGAACCACCGCGTGAACCCGATCCACCAGGTTGATGGGATCAAGCAAATCTGTCTCGCGTGTCCCCGGCGCCGCCCCCCGCACATCTACCGCCGCCGTGACGCCTTCGGGTGCAAACCGGATAACGGTACAGCCTTTCAGGCTTTCAGCGTCCGTGTAATGCCCGACACGGATACCCGGTATCGCCGTTATGGTAGTGTTTTCCGGCCTGCTGCTTTCCGCCTGCACGGCCGGAACCGGTAGCTGCAGGAGGCAGAGTATCACAACGATAAAACGCAGATTAATCAATCTGGAAGTGCTGTGCATTTTTGTCCTTATGAAAAAATAAAAGATCATTCTCGCCCAGAGAGCGAGAGGTTTTTTTAGATATGAAATCATTGTATCCTTCAGACCCCGGCATGTCACAGACTTTTTTAAGTATCGGCAAAGCATCACGAATTCACACGAATTCAAGCTCTTGCCTATCCGTCTGTTTTCAGTTATTATTTTTCTTCTTATACTGCTTCCGGTGGAACCGTTGGAACCAAAAACATGAAAAAACTCATCACCTCCGCCCTTCCCTATGTAAACAATGTGCCGCATCTGGGCAATATCATCGGTTGCGTGCTGTCCGCCGATGCCTACGCACGCTTTTGCAGGAAGCGCGGCTATGAAACCCTGTACGTGTGCGGCACCGATGAATACGGCACGGCAACCGAAACCAGAGCGCGCGAGGAGGGGCTTACCCCCCGTCAGGTCTGCGACAAGTATCACGAGATTCACGCGGAAATATATCGTGATTTCAATATTTCCTTTGATGTGTTCGGCCGCACCTCCACAAGCGAGCAGACCGAAATCGCGCAGAGCATTTTCAACGATCTCGATGCAAACGGCCTGATAGCCGAGCAGGTTACCGAGCGCACCTACTGCGGGCAGTGCAGCATGTTCCTTGCCGACCGCTACGTTGAAGGGACCTGCCCGTTCTGCGGCTACGAGGATGCGCGCGGTGACCAGTGCGACAGCTGCGGCAAGCTGCTCGAGCCGGAAAACCTGCAAAACCCCCGCTGCAAACAGTGCGGTGCAGCACCGGAGCTGAAAAAAACCCGCCACCTGTACCTGCAGCTCGACCGGCTGCAGGACCGTCTCGTCGCCTGGGCTGAACAATCGTGGCAGGAGGGCGCGTGGGCCAACAACGCCATACAGACAACCCAGGGCTGGCTGGAGCGGGGGCTGCAGCCCCGGCCCATAACGCGCGATCTGTCCTGGGGGATTCCGGTCCCCAGGCCGGGTTATGAAAACAAAGTGTTTTATGTGTGGTTCGACGCCCCCATCGGCTACATTTCGATTACCGCCGGGGCTCGTGAGAACTGGAAAGACTGGTGGCTGAATCCCTCCGGGGTCAGGCTGTATCAGTTCATGGCCAAGGACAACATTCCCTTTCACACCGTCATTTTCCCCGCATCTCTCCTGGGAACCGGCCGTGACTGGACGCTGCTGCATCATATAAGCTCAACCGAGTACCTGAACTACGAAGACACGAAATTCTCCAAGTCCCGCAACATCGGGGTCTTCGGTGACGATGTCAAGAAAACCGGCATCCCGGTCGACCTGTGGCGGTTTTACCTGCTGGCCAACAGGCCCGAGCGCAACGACACCTCTTTCACCTGGCACGACTTTTTCGAAAAGGTCAATGCCGAGTTTATCGACAATATCGGAAACCTTGTCAACAGAACGCTCGTGTTTCTGGCCAATAATTGCGAGGGCACGATCCGCGACCTCGATACCCCTCCCGATCATGCGGCCTTTATCGCGTCGTGCAGGGAGGATCTTGCCGCGGTGACGCGGGCTATGGAGGAGGTTCGCCTGCGCGACGCCGTGCGGGCCGTGCTTGCCGTGGGGAACCGCGGCAACAAGTTCTTTCAGGACATGGCCCCCTGGGATACCGTCAGGACGGATCCGCCCCGCGCCCGGGCAACAGTCTCAACGCTTGCCTACCTTGTGCGCAGCATCGCCGTAACACTGGAGCCGTTCATGCCGCAGACTGCCGTGCGGATCCTCTCCATGCTCAACCTGTCCCCGCAGGACTGGTCTGCTGTGGGCGTTTTTGAAGGCCTTGACGGGCACAAAATCGGTAAGCCTGAAATCCTCTATCGCAAGCTCGACATGAAGCTTGCTGAAAAATTCAGAAAGAAGTTCAGCGGGGAGCTGCCTGATTTCGGCCGCTTCAGAATTCAGGTCGGCCGCATACGCGCTGTGGAAAACCATCCAAATGCCTCCCACCTGTATCATCTTTCAATCGATCTGGACGAGGCAGAACCGCGCTCGATTGTAGCCGGGCTGGTAAAACACTACAGCGCCGATGATCTTCTGGGGCGCAAGGTGTTTGTGCTCGCCAATCTACAGGCAGCCGAGCTTCGCGGCATCGAGTCCCGCGGCATGGTGCTGGTGTGCGAAAAACGCAATAAAATGGAGCTGCTTGACGCCCAGCCCTTTGAAAACGGTCAGACTGTGGAGGTGCCGGACCAGAAGATCGATCACAGCGAAATCACTATCAATTTGTTTAAATCCGCGCCGCTGCGCGTTGTTGACGGAAAGCTTCTGTTCGACGACCAGCCCTGTACCGTTGGCGGCCGGCCCGTCACTACAAGCATTCTCAAAAATGGAAAGGTCCGCTGAAACCATAAGCCGGAAAAAATTCTGCGCCCTGCCTGTCAGGCGGCGCCATGCCCTCCTGGCGGAACTTGCCCGCTGCGCAGTCGATCAGAAGGATATGCAGAGATTTCTCCGGCGCTATGATGAGCTGCAGGCATGGTCCGAGCTTGACCGCTACACCCCCCCTGCCTGGCTTTCCGCGCAGGAAGCACTCGAAGAGTATCAGGCGTTTCACGAGGGCCTGAGCCTCACAAAAGGCTCTGCAGCGCAGCATCCCGACAGAACTGCGCCTCCCGCCTGGCAGCCCAGGCACTGTGTCGAGGTTGTCATCGATCAGGTGCGAAGCCCCTATAATGTCGGCTCTGTTCTGCGCCTTATCGACAACTTCGGCTTCGAGGGCCTCGTGCATGCAAGCCCCTGGCTGCGCCTCGATCATCCCCAGCTGAAAAAAGCCGCCCGCTCTGCCGAGCTGTGGATTCCGGTCCGCTGCGAAAACGATCTTGCCGGGTATCTCGGGAATGCCGACAGACCGGTCATCGGCCTTGAAAACGATACCGGTGCCGTTTCTCTTAACGACTGGGAACCGCCCCCTTCCTGCAGCATCGTTCTCGGCAATGAAACATACGGCATAGCACAGGCGCTGCGCCGATGCTGTGTGCAGACCGTCCGTATTCCCATGCTGGGATATAAAAAATCCATGAATGTCAGCCATGCCCTGGCAGTGCTTGCAGGCCGTATCGCGGAGCATACCGAAAGCACCTGAAAAAAAACGCTTGTTGATGTTTTTTTACCGATACGTTATTTTTCATGTGCTGTTTCCGCACAGGCGGGATGACGCCCCGTCCTCCGCAGTAGCTTTGCTACGGAGGGTGGCGGCAATCTCACCGGATAGGGTACTGTGTTTATGGAGATTGCTTCGTCACGCCGGGGCGTGACTCGCAATGACGTTGTTGTTGTGTGGTATCGTTTTTTTCAGGCTGTTCAAAACCGCCATGAGGCATGGCGCGCAAGTTCATGAGAACTCCCCGACAGGTCGGGATCTGCGAGAGGCGTACTTGTTTGTACGTCGCAGTGATCCCGCCATGGCGGGACATACGGATATTTTCAACAGCCTGGGAAATTAAAATCACGACAAGGAGAACTGAAATGAAGAAATGGCGATGCACCTGCTGCGGGTATATATACAAAGGCCAGACACCGCCCGACACCTGCCCGGTGTGTAAAATGCACAAATCACAGAAACCCGGCCCGCTGTTTGTACAGAAAAAATAATGCACCCCGGTTGAACGGCATGAAAAAAACATACTCCTTTTCATCATCCTGCTTTCAGTTTGTTCCGAGCCGGCGCGCAGGCCAGAGCAAAGGAGCTCACAGCCAGGCTGTCGCTTCTGCAGCTCGGGTTTCGGGACGAGGAGATCGAAAGGGTTTGGGATGCCCTGCATCAACGTTGCGGATGCAAAGCGCCAATACAGGCGCATCTTGAAGCTGTTCAATGGCGGTGTCGCATCAGATCATGAAAAAGACCGGGCCGAAACGCTGTACAGGGCTTCGGTAAAGCGCTTTGAACAGCTGCGGAACAAGTACCGGATATTCACCGACGGCTATCGCACGCAAGATATCGACGCGGCACAGGCTGCCGTCAGTCTGATCCGCAGAAAGATACAGGACGCAACCATTACAAGCCCCCTGGCGGGTATCGTCAGCGAAAACTACGCTGAACAGGGCGAGCTTGTCTCCACCGGCAGCCTGCTCCTGACCGTCATTCATCTTACTGACTGCTGGATAATGGCGTATGTCTCGGAAAAAATCTCGGCAGGATAACGCCCGGCCAGAAGGGCAGCGTGCATATCGATACCTGTCCGGACAGGCCCTTTCCCGGTACCGTTACCTGTATTGCTACTGAAGCGGAGTTCACCCCAAAAAACATCCGGACCAAAGAAGAGCGGGTGAAACTCGTGTACGGCGTAAAACCGGAAGTTAAGAACGCTGAAGAGATACTGAAACCCGGAATGCCTGCTGAGGCCGTAATTGATGCTGCGTAACGCAGACAATAACGGTTCGGCTGCTTTTCGTTACCTCACATTTGATCTTATTAAAATACGGTCATCTGCTATCTCAAAAAATAATTACAGCTCTGTTACTGCGGAATTAATTATTACCGGTTTCGGCGGACGGCATAATACAGCAGCGGCCAGGCGCAGGCCTGGAGGACTAAAAACAGCAGCACGGAAAGGATGATTTCACCCGGGTTGTTTAACAGATGACCGACGGTTACTTTTAAGGTAATGTCTGCCCGGTCCAGGCTGATCGCTTTCAGCCCGGCCCGCTCGAGCCCGGTCCTGCTGTGTATGAAGGCTGCCGGCACCACAAAGCCCGCAGCGAACAGCAGTGCCCATAACAGCAGCGCTAGAGTTCTTTTCATGTCCCGCTACCGCCCGCCCGTCAGGTCCCGGTGTATCGAATCGGCAGCCTTTCGACCGGCGCCCATTGCCAGTATGACGGTTGCGGACCCGGTTACGATATCGCCGCCCGCCCATACTTTCGGAATGTTTGTTTTGCCTGTTTCGGGGTCGGCCTCGATATAGCCCCGCTTGTTCCGTTTTAAATCCGTCATGGCGCAGGTCAGCAGCGGATTGGCACCCGAACCGACGGCAACAATAACGAGGTCGCATTCCAGACGGTACTCAGTGCCCTCGATGGGAACCGGCCGCCTGCGGCCGGAGGAATCAGGCTCGCCGAGCTGCATTTTCAGGCACTCCATAGCTTCAACGCGACCGTCGGCGTTCCCGAAGTAGCGAACGGGGTTTGTCAGCAGGCGGAATTCGATTCCCTCCTCTTCGGCATGGTGGATTTCAGCCGCGCGGGCCGGCATTTCATCACGGGAGCGACGGTAAACGATGCTGACGGTATCCGCGCCCAGGCGCATGGCCGTGCGCGCGGCATCCATGGCCACATTGCCGGCGCCCAGCACCGCAACGTGCCTGCCCCTCGGTATCGGCGTGTCGTACTCGGGAAACCGGTAGGCCTTCATAAGGTTGGCACGGGTAAGATATTCATTAGCCGAGAGTATACCGATGAGGTTCTCTCCGGGAATGTTCATGAACGTGGGAAGCCCGGCCCCGACGCCGAGGAAGACGGCATCAAAGCCGTCCCGGATAAGGTCTTCACAGGAAAGTGTTTTTCCGACGACCGTATTGCATTCCAGCACAACCCCCTGCTGAACAAGCTGTGACACCTCCAATGATACAATGTCTTTGGGAAGACGAAACTCCGGGATTCCGTACACAAGCACCCCGCCGGGCTTATGAAATGCCTCGAAGACCGTCACCCCGTGCCCCCGCGCGATAAGATCACCGGCAACGGTCAGCCCTGCGGGCCCCGATCCCACGACGGCAGTGCGTTTGTGGGTCGGCTGCACATCCGGAAGCTGCGACTCACATCCGGCTGACTGCGCGTAGTCTGCGGCAAAGCGCTCAAGGTTGCCGATAGCGACGGGGTTTCCCGTGCGGGACAGAACGCACCTGCCTTCACACTGTATTTCCTGGGGGCACACCCGGCCGCACACGGCCGGCAGGCTGTTCGTGCGCCAGATTGTGCGAATGGCCCCATCGAAATCGCCGTGTGCTATGCGGCCGATAAAGCCGGGAATATCGACCTGCACCGGGCATCCGGAAACACAGGCCGGGTTCTTGCACTGCAGACACCTCGCGGCTTCGCTCACAGCCATCTCAGCGGTGTAGCCTTGCGGTACTTCGTCGAAGTTTCTTCGCCTTACATCAGCCGGCTGCTCCGGCATGGGTATGCGTTTTTTTCGGCCAGCGTCTTTTGCACTCATCGTACCTCCCGAGTCGTCTCACAGAGTCTGTCCAGCAGGAGCTTCCGTTCAGACAGTAATTATCCCAGCCTGCAGTCGTGCTGAGCCATGCTTTCCCGTTCTTCACGTTCGTAGGCGTGAAGCCGCTGCAGCAGCTGATCGAAGTCAACCGCATGGCCGTCGAACTCCGGACCGTCAACACAGGCGAAACGGTTCTTTCCGCCGACCGAAACGCGGCACCCCCCGCACATGCCGGTGCCGTCGATCATAATCGGGTTCAGGCTGACCAGTGTTTTAACCTCGAGCGGCCGGGTAATCTCGCAGACCGCTTTCATCATCGGCACCGGTCCGATCGCGACAACGAGACCGGGCGTTTCCAGGGCAAGCCGCTCTGCAAGAACATCGGTCACAAAGCCGTGATGCCCACGTGTGCCGTCATCCGTGCAGATGCTCAGCTCATCGGAAACCGCCTCAATTTCCTGTTCGAGTATAAGCATGGTGGTGCTGCGCGCACCGAGAATGCTTATAATTCTGTTTCCGGCCTCTTTCAGGGCGCGGGCTATGGGGTGCAGCACAGCAACGCCCGTACCGCCGCCCACGCACACGGCAGTCCCGACACGTTCGATGTCTGTCGGTCTGCCCAGGGGGCCGATGACATCCAGAAAACCGTCGCCCTCCTGCAGGGTTTTGAAATGAGCGGTTGACCTGCCCACAACCATGTATATAATCGTAATGGTTCCGCGCTCAGGGTCGCTGTCGGCCATGGTCAGGGGTATGCGCTCGCCGGTTTCGCCGGCCCGCAGAATAACAAATTGACCCGGCAGAGCTTTCCGAGCGATGAGCGGAGCTTCGATCTCATTCAGTATTACCGTGCCGTCTGCCATTTCCTTGCGTCTTACTATGGTAAACATTCGTGCCCTGGCCTCCCGCTATTCGGGTTTCTGCGTACTTTTTTGTGTTTTAATGTGCTGCTCCCCGTCTGCACGGCGCAGCATCCCGGTAATTGCAATTGATCCCGGGATTGTGCAGATTCATTCCCGCTTACAAAGCGGTGCTGTTTCTGTACGTTCCGGCAAAGAAACACTACAGCACCGGCAGGCATTATTGTATTGTACCGCGAAAATCATCAGGCATCAACTTCAACATATGAGAAAAGCATTATTTTTTTCATGCCGGCAGTTTATGTGACAGGGTGACAATCCCACAGGCAGCGGAAAAAGCTGAAAAATACCTGTCTGTTAAAACAGTATTAAATTTTTTCAAGTATTAGGAAGCCGTACCGATAATATAAAAAGATTTTCCGGTTAGTTACCCCTATGCCGGTGAGGAGCTCAGATTCCCGCCCGAAAAGGAATACAATGGAACTATATGAAATAAAAGAAAAAATAATCTCCGATACCACACTCATCCCGACGCTGCCGATAATTGTCCAGAAAATTATTGCACTGCTTGAAGACGATACTGCAACGGCTCGTGATCTCGGGGAGCTCATTTCCTATGACCAGGCGGTTTCCGCGCGGCTGCTCAGAGTTGCCAACTCCGCCTATTACGGCGCAATGCATGAAGTTGCCACGGTCCGGCAGGCAATTGTCGTCCTCGGCTTCGAAGAAGTGAAGACTCTTGCGCTGGGTATCGGTATTATAAACTCGGTTAATCATGCAGCCGACACGTGCGGGTTCAGCCCCAGGGCGTTCTGGATGCACAGCGCCGGGTGTGCGCTGGCAGCCCGCACGATACGGTTCAAAACGGAAAGAAGCGATGCCGGTCTGTATTTCACCGCCGGACTCATGCATGATGTGGGCAAAATCGTTCTGCATCTGGTGCTCGGCGATGGATACGGCTGCGCGCTGGAACATGGCCGCCGAAACGGTTCGAGTCTTATTCAGGCCGAGCAGGAGGTGCTGGGATTTACGCACGCGGAAATCGGCGCCTGGCTGTGCGAGCGCTGGAAGTTTCCGGAACAGCTGGTGGCGGCCGTCGGGTATCACCACAGCATCGGCACGGCGCCGCCTGGCGTGCAGGGGCTGTGCGCAGCCGTACACCTGGCCGATATCGTATGTAAAAAAGCCGCCATCGGCAGCAGCGGAGACACGGCACCGTGTCGCGCCGATTCGGCCGCACTGTCGGAACTTGGCATTCGAGATGAAGAGCTTGACGGACTTGTCGAT
The DNA here is from genome assembly GCA_964518865.1 of uncultured Thermodesulfobacteriota bacterium. Taxonomy (GTDB): domain Bacteria; phylum Desulfobacterota; class WTBG01; order CAIYCZ01; family CAIRTM01; genus JANQGV01. The sequence continues at coordinate 2,368 of CAZFIB010000030.1, read as the reverse complement.
GAGGTGCTCGCGCTGAAAGACAAGGCTGAAACATTTGTCAGCGCCGCAGCATAGGCCGAAACGATGAACAGAAAAAAAACGCCCCCGAACGACGCGCAAAACCAGACGAGCTCACCGCTTGCCGACACACTGCGTTCGGCCACAGTTCAGTTTGAGGAAAAAGTAAGCGAACTGTCGCTGCTTCGACGGGTAGGTGATATTGCGCGCTATGTGTTTGACCTGAAGGGGTTCAGCGAAAAACTGCTTTCTATCATACTGGAAGAAACACGTGCTGAAAACTGTTCCTTCATGGTTGCCGACCCGGAAACAAACAAGCTTGTGGTAAAAGCAGCTCAGGGCAGAAACAAGGAACACACCTTTTTCGACGATCTTTCAGCATCGCCCATCACCTTCAGCTTCGGCCAGGGAGTGTGCGGAAAAGCCGCCAGCGAACAGAAGACAATCCTGATCAATGATGTCCGCATCGACAGCGACTACGAAAAGCAGAAGAACCGGGTGCCGATCGGATCGATCATCAGCACGCCTCTTATCGACAGAGGCCGGCTGCTGGGCGTGATCAATATAAGTCACAGCAAACCGGATTCTTTTGTCCACAACAACAGGCGCACGATGGAGCTGCTCGGTGATTTTCTGAGCTGCCTTGTAAGCAATGCAATCGATTACGTGCGCCTGCGTGATCAGGAAAAATTCAGGGCCATGTCGGAAGGCATCCGGCTGGCGGTAATGCTCGTCGATACCGCAACGCATACGATTATCGACTGCAATACCTATACCGCCGAGTGGCTTGACTGCCCGCGGGAGGATATCAGCGGCAGGAAGAATTTTGCCGGCCTTCTTGATCCGAAACACCGTGCAGCCGCCGGGCAGATGCTCAATGACATCCGGGAAAACGGCACATGCACCACCCGTGAGCTTGATTTTGTCATGAGCGACGGCAGCAGGCATACCTGCGAAATGAGCGGCAACCTTATTCGTTATCAGGAGCGGGATGTGCTGCATTTGACGGCCCGCGATATCACCGATACGAAAAAAGCCCTCGATGAGGTTCAGAAAACACGCGATTTTCTTGATAATGTTATCAACAGCTCGCTCGAGTGTATCATCATCAACAACCCGGATGGCACGATCAGACGCGTCAACGACGCCTTTCTCGATCTGCTGGGCTATGCCCGGGATGAAGTGCTTGAAAAACACATGTCCGAGTTTTCACTAATGAGCCCGGGCACCTACGCCACCACGACGGGCTCGCAGGTCCTGATCACCGAAAACCACAGGCAGGACGCCTGCAAGGCAATGGAGCGTCTTTTCCGGGACGGCAAAATCGGCAACTGGGAGACCTGCCTTGTACGAAAAGACGGCAGGCTTGTTCCTGTCGATCAGAATATCGTGCTGTTGTACGAACAGGCCCAGGAAGTCACCGGGGCCCTGTCGGTTATCCGTGATATTTCGCAGCGCAGGCTGGCCGAAGAGGAGCTCAAACGTTCCGAGGAGCGGTACCGCGGTCTCATAGAAAACGCAAACGACGCCATCATCTCTGCAAATTTGGACGGAGAGATCATCGACTGGAACAAAAAGGCTGAGGAACTGTTCGGCTACACCCGGGATGAAATACTTGGCCGGAACCCGTCGGTTCTCGTGCCTGAAGAAGACCGGCACAAGCAGCTCGATACCATGGAGATTATGCGCAACGACCGCGACCTGAGCAGGTTCGGCATTACCGTAAGCGGAACGGCCCGGCGCAAGGACGGCAGCGTCTTCCACTCGGAAACCTCCTATTTTGCGCTGGAACTTCACGGGGAGTTTTATCTTACGGCGCTCGTGCGTGACATTTCAGAGCGCAAGGATATGGAGCACCGGCTGCTGCAGAGTGAAAAGCTCCGCTCCCTGGGCGAGCTTGCAGGCGGGGTCGCGCACGATTTCAACAATATCCTGGCTGCGATACTCGGCAGAACGCAGCTGCTGAAGCGGTTCATCAATCCGCTTCCTTCGTCCGACAATGTGGAATCGACGTTTTCAACGCTGCAGGGCGGTCTGGATATCATAGAAAAAGCAGCCCTTGACGGGGCTGAAACCGTCAGGCGCATCCAGGAGTTTTCGCGCCGTGAGGATGATGCGGAGTATTTTTTTTCGGTCGACATCCATCAGATTATCGACGACTCGATCGAGTTCACGAAAACCAAGTGGAAAGACGACGCCGAAGCAAAACAGATTGAAATAACCATCAACCGCGATTATGCCGATGTGCCGGCAATTGCCGGCAATCCTTCGGAGCTGCGCGAACTGTTTACCAACCTGATCAACAATGCCGTTGATCCATGATCCACCACCAGGCTGCGTTTTCACCAAAATCTGCTGAGGGTAACTTTCC
>CAZFIB010000029.1:0-49521 GCA_964518865.1 uncultured Thermodesulfobacteriota bacterium | reverse complement strand
CCCTGTTTTCAGGAACCAACGAGTTTTTCTTTTTTTTAGGTGGTGAATCGGGGCTTTTTCTGCCTGCGAAAACGGTCAAACCGGCATTGTCGCCGTCACCGATTCGTCCAAAAACACCCCGGGGCAGAGTACCCTTCTCAAAAAACCTCATATATCTGTTTCCAGTCGCTCATGCCGCCGATAACGCCCTCGGCATGCCCACAGCCCTTCTATATTTGACACGTCCTATGCGTATCGACTGCCGAAAATGTTCATGCCGTTTTCGCGGGCTCGCAGCAAATACTCATCGGCAGCCCTTCGGGGGTCGACAACAGCGGCCCTGCCGCTTCAGTCCGGGTTACTGCTGTCCTTGACCGCCACCGAGCTCCTCGAGGCGCCGGTGTATCTGCTCGAGCTCCTGTTCAAGAAATCGTGCGCGGTTGTGCAAAAAGTTTTTTTCCTCTTCAGGGTTCGGCTGATAGTACGGTGCACCGTAGGCAGCGCCGCCCGGAGGGCAGCCCCAGGGGCCCCATCCGCCGGGATGATACGCCCAGGGCGGAGGGGGCGGTGCACAATTCCAGGGATCGTACTGAGGTTCGGATGGAGCTTCAGCGCTGTTTATATCATTGCTTGTTTCCCCACCGGCCCGGTTGCCGCCGGGGAACGGGTTGTATGGTCCGGCACCGTACCACCGGCCGCCGCGACCGCCTCTTCCCTGTCCGTAAGGCATAGACACCACCTCGTTTCTTGTGTTGTGATGCCTGCCGCCTGCGCGGCGGGGCATCCCGGTAATTAACATTGATCTCGGAATTGTGCCGATTCATCCCCGCTTTGTAAGCGGGGCTTTCTCGACACGTTCCGGTAAAGGGTTTGCCTCCGCAGCCTGATACCGCACATCAGGCTGCGGAGCTGCTCACCCGTGGGTACGGGAATATCCTACCACCTCGGACCCCAGCCATACGGATTGGGGTAGCCGTAGCCGCCGTAGGCATACGGACCGGCAAACCGGCCCGCGCCGTAGCCTCTGCCGCGGCCGCCGCCGTATGCCCTGCCGCGGCCGCCGCCCCACGGCATACCGCCCCGACCGGCACCGCGGGCCGGCCCATAGCCGTATGCTCCATACGGGGTACCCGGGGCTGCGTTCCATCCGTACTGAGGGGGTGGTGCATATGAAGCACAGAATCCCCGACCGCCGCCTGTTCTCGGGCCGAAGCCCTGCGGTCCTGTTCCATCAAATCCTGGCATTGTTTCATCCTCCTTTCTGATAAAAACCGGTCGCTCAACCTGCCCTGCTGCGCCTTCGTGAGCGGGCCCGTGCGCAAAAGCGCCATCTGCCGGCTTTTCTGCCCGGACACAGCATGGCACCGCTTTGAAGTTCGCCCTGCAGAAACAGCTGCAGAGCATCCTGAGCGTCGCCGGTGACCCATGGTATGACCTGTATTTTCTTCTTTTCGAGCAAAGCAACCAGCTCCCGTCCTATTCCGCCGCAAACGAGCACGTTCGCGCCGGAGTCCGCCAGCGCCGCAACCCGCTCAAATCCGCTCATGTTCGCAACCGGTATGTTTGTCTGCTCGCTCACCCGTTTTTCCGGCATCAGCACCGTTACGAGAAGAATGCCCGGAGCATAATCAAAACGCGGCGATATGCGGCCCTGAAACAGAGATATTGCAATTTTCATGCACTCTCCTTCTCGCATATTAATTCTATGCAACTTGAATGCCATCTTGTTAATTTATAAATATTAAAGATATTACGGTATATTAGAAAAACAAAAGGAGGTGTCTGAAACCACTGTAATGCAAAAATGCAATTATTGTGTTGCAATATATTGCATTATTGCAATTTACTTGAACTGTTTTTCGGAAAGAGCCTCTTCCAGGGAACGCGTCAGAACATAAAAGTCACCGTTCACATCGATATTGCGGTTCCTGACAAGCAGGGTTTCCTGGTCGACAAGGGTGCCGAACTGAATGCCGTCGATTTCCAGGTTGTCCCGCACGGTCACCATTTCCCCTTTGCGGCCATGCTCGATGAGGCGGAAGGCCCCTACGCCGAGCTGTGACGTCAGCAAAACATCATACAGCGAGGGCGGGTTCTGGCGTGTTTCATAACCGACAAGCTGCGGCTTGAAGCTTTTTTTTCGGCCGGTTTTCTCCCGGTACAGGAGTTCAAGATTCTTGGCGATATGTGCCCCGATCTTGGCCTCCGCCATGCGCGGATTGCCGTGACGGTCCTCTTCCATCCGCTTCTTCTCCTGCTCGGGCAGTCTGTCGGCCAGGCCCTCGGCAATACAGAAAACGCCGTAGCCCTTGCCGCGCTCTTCGCGAAGCTGAACAATGCGCAGCAGCTCCCCGGCAAGGCGGTGCAGGTCGACCTGCTCTTCCCCTTCAAAATCTTCCGGCAGAATCGCTTTCGTGCCGCGGGCGAAAATGCTTGCCGCGGCCGTGTACCAGCCTGCCTTGCGCCCCATAAGCTCGACCACGTGGTAGCAGTTGGTGGCTTTGGCATCATCATAGAGCCCGCGCACGGCCCGGCCGGCCGCTTCGGCTGCCGTGAAAAAGCCGAACGTCCAGGGAATGCCGTAATAGTCATTATCGATTGTTTTCGGCACATGAATAACCTCGCCCTGAAAAACCAGCGACGGATTATCCTTAACCCGGTTTTCCGCAAGCTGATACAAAAAATTGGCGGTCTTGAGCGTGTCGTCACCGCCGATGGAAATGAGCGCCCCGATTTTCAGACGCTCAAAAACCTCGAGGATATGAGCGAGCCGTTCGGTTTTTGCCGGGTCAAACAGGTCCTGCGGGCTGTGAATATCCTTACCGGGATTGGCCCGTGACGTTCTGAGAAAAAAATTGTTGGAATCTATGCACAGCGATATGATATCGCGGTCGATGAGAATGTAGTGCTTGTCCGGGATAAGCTGCTGTGGGGGGAGCTCCTGTATGTACTCATAGCCGTTAAAAAAGCCCAGAACCGGGATGCCCCGGTCCAGAAACTGTTTGGCTGCACCGGCAAGCACCCGGTTGGCGCCGGGAGCGGGCCCCCCTGAGTGCAAAATTGCCACCCGCAGGCGGAGCTCCTTGATACGCTGCAGCGCAGGAGTTACTTCTTCCCTGCTCGTTACGGGAATACGCGACATGACAGACCTCGTGTTCTCAATTAGCAGTTGCTGCGGTAGATGAATTACATATACCAGCCTGCACCCCAAAGTCTACTTTATTTTCTGTTAACAATAATCATATTGTTTTTGCTTGACTTTTTTCGTTTATTTATAATACACTGAATATTTAATTTAAATTACAATTTTTTTTACCTATACCATTCAGGAGAAGGATTATGAGCAGCAGGCCGGAGCTTGAAAAAATGACCGCCACCAAGCTACGCGAAGTGGCCAGGGAATATACAGAAATAACCGGTGCTTCAGGCATGAAAAAAGAAGAGCTGGTCGAGGCTGTTCTGAAGGCCCGCGGAGAGCCGGTCAAGGAAATAGTGAAAGACGCCGAAAAAATGACCGCGCTGAAAAAACGTATCCGCACGATAAAGGCTGACAAGAAAAAGTCGCTGGATGAAAAAGACGGTCAAAAAGCAGCCGAGCTTAGAAAGCAGCTGAAAAAGCTGAAGCGCCAGACCCGCCTGCTGGCCGGTGATAAAAAAAGCACTTCCAAGAAAGACAAGGAATGAAAGACCGTATCAGCCGCGACATTAAAGAGGCTATGAAACAAAAGGAAGCTGAGCGCCTGTCGACGCTTCGAATGATTCTGGCCGAATTTCAGCGTAAGGAAAAGGAAAAGGGAACCCCGGTCGATGAAGCCGTGGCACACCAGGTGCTTCAGAGTATGGTCCGCAGGCGCAAAGATGCCATAGAGCAGTTCCGAACCGGCGGCAGAGACGACCTTGCCGACAAGGAGCGGCGTGAAATTGCAATCGTCGAGCAGTACCTCCCTGAACAGCTTTCCGAAGACGGCATACGCGCTGAAGCAGCGTGCGTTATCTCGGAGCTGGGAGTCGGCAGCCCGAAGGAAATGGGAAAAGTCATGGGCGTTCTGACGAAAAAACTGGCGGGCCGGGCCGACGGCGGCACCATCAGCCGGATTGTCAGGGAAGAGCTGCAGAAGCTCGGTTCATAGCTGCAGGCGGAGCACCCCGCGCCACCCTTTCGGGTTATAAAATTCTACGGCATGTAAGCTGTTTGACAGGCAGCCCTGCAGACCGATACGCTTTGGGCTCTTTTGTAAAGGGTGTATACAGCGATGAAAGGCAGAATAGCAATCGATACAGAGCTGTGCAAGGGCTGCGGCCTCTGTATCGAGTTTTGTCCGAAAAAGGTAATTGTGGTTTCCGTACAGCTTAACGCTAAAGGATATGCCCCTGCCCAATGTAGAGAAAACGCGGGCTGCACGGGATGTGCAACCTGTGCGACCATGTGCCCGGAGGCGGCAATAGAGGTGTACCGTGAATAAGCAGCTGATGTACGGAACCCACGCCATCGGTGAGGCTGCCATCCAGGCCGGCTGCACCTGCTATTTCGGCTATCCGATCACACCGCAGAATGAGCTTCCCGAATACATGTCCCGTCGGCTGACCGAGGTGCCGAACGGCGTTTTTATACAGGCCGAAAGCGAGCTGGCATCCATAAACATGGTGCTGGGCGCCAGCGTTGCCGGTGCGCGCGCCATGACATCCTCAAGCAGCCCGGGCATCAGCCTCAAGCAGGAAGGCATCTCGTTTATCGCCGGCATGGAGCTTCCCGCCGTCATCGTAAACATTGTGCGCGGCGGGCCGGGGCTCGGTAACATCGCGCCCGCCCAGTCCGACTATTTTCAGGCAACCAAGGGCGGCGGCCATGGCGACTATCGCATGATCGTGCTGGCGCCGGGGTCCGTTCAGGAAATGGCGGACATGACCTATCTGGCCTTCGACCTGGCGGACGACTATCGAATTCCTGTTATGGTGATGGGTGACGGAATGCTCGGCCAGATAATGGAGCCGGTGGTAATCCCGAAGAAAAAAAAGAAAAAGGTACCCGAGCGCGATTATATTCTGACCGGCGCCAGGGGCCGCCCGGCCCGGCTGGTAAAATCGCTTATTCTTGACGTCAAGGAAATGGAGGACCACAACTGGAAGCTTGCGCGGAAGCACGCTCTCATCGAGCAGCAGGAAACCCGCTGGGAGGGGTATCTGCTGGATGATGCGGAAATGGTCGTTATCGCCTACGGCACTGCGGCCCGCATCGCCAGGGGCGCCATCAACCGCCTGCGGCGGCAGGACGAAAACGTCCGCATCGGCCTGCTTCGTCCGATCACGCTGTGGCCGTTCCCGACAAAAGCCGTCAGGGATACCGTGCGCACGGTCAGCGATTTTTTCGTCTTTGAGATGAGTGCGGGGCAGATGGTTGAAGACGTCCGGCTGGCGCTTGAGGGCAGGGGTTCGATTCATTTTTACGGACGACCCGGCGGTGTCGTGCCCACCCCGGCCGAACTGAGCCGCAGCATGGCGCGACGCTACTATCAGTTGCAGAGGAAGCGCAGGAAATGAAAAAAGTCTACTCACGGCCCCGGTCGCTTCGCAGGGTTTCCATGCACTACTGTCCGGGGTGCGGTCACAGCATTATTCACCGCCTTGTTGCCGAGCTGCTTGACGAGCTGAAGCTTGGCGAAAAAGCAATCTGCGTGCCGCCCGCCGGATGCGCCGTGCTGGCATACAATTATATCGACATAGACATGGTCGAGGCGCCCCACGGCCGGGCGACGGCAGTGGCTACGGGTATCAAGCGGGTTCGGCCCAAAAACATGGTTTTTTCCTATCAGGGCGACGGCGACCTGGCGGCGATCGGAACAGCCGAAGCCCTGCACGCCGCCAACCGCGGCGAAAACATAACGGTTATCTTCGTCAACAATGCCGTCTACGGCATGACCGGCGGCCAGATGGCCCCGACGACGCTGGCAGGCCAGAAAACAACGACCTCGCCGAAGGGCCGCGATCCCAAGGTCGAAGGGCCGCCGCTGAAAGTGTGCGAGCTGCTTGCACAGCTTGACAACACCGCCTACCTCGAGCGCACCGCAGTCAACACGCCGGCGAACGTTAAAAAAACCAAACAGGCTCTCAAAAAAGCCTTTCAGCTCCAGATGAAAAACGCCGGGTTTACCCTGGTTGAAATTCTCTCACCGTGCCCGACAAACTGGAAAATGGACCCTCTGGCGTCATGCGCCTGGATAAGCGACGTCATGGCAAAAGAATTTCCGCTCGGTATCGTGAAAGAGACATCATGCTGATTAAAACCATCTTTTCCGGGTTCGGCGGACAGGGCGTTCTCTCCACCGGACAAACCCTTGCCCGCGCCGCAATGCTGGAAGGACGGCATGTTACCTATCTGCCGTCCTACGGCGCGGAGGTCAGGGGCGGCACGGCTAACTGCACGGTCACGATTTCAGACGAGGAAATCGCATCCCCGATTGCCTCCGAACCCGAGTTCGTTGTTGCCCTCAACCAGCCGTCGTATTTCCGCTTTCAAAACATCTTGCAATCCGGCGGATTTCTCCTGTACAATTCCTCACTGGTAGAGCCCTCGTCGGCTCGCGGTGATATCGAAATGATGGGCGTGCCCATAACAAAGCTTGCCGGTGATCTCGGCAACGTCAAGGTGGCCAATATGATTATGCTCGGTGCGTTCGTGCGGGTAAGCAATCTTATATCCTTCGATCGCATGCTGAAAAATTTGCCCGAGCTGCTCGGCGCAGCGCGGTCGCGCCTTCTGAAAATAAACGAAGAAGCTTTTCAGCTCGGCTACAACTACTGTGGAGAAACCAAGACATGATTATCAAACAGATTTCCGTTGTGCTGAAAAACATCCCCGGAGTGCTCGCCGATCTAAGCGAGCTGCTCGGCAAAGAGGGGGTCAACATCCGCGCCATTTCCGTAGCCGACACCTCGGAAGTGAGTACGGTTCGCTTTGTTTCAGATGATCCGGCAAAGGCTCTCAACATTCTCAAGGGACACGACTATACGGTCTATGATACCGATGTGCTGGCCGTCGAAACACCCGATCATCCCGGCGGGCTTAACGCTGTTTTGTCTCCCTTGAAAAAAGGAGATGTCAACGTCCTGTATCTATATCCGTACCTGGGGCGCGTCAGCGAGCAGGCCATCGTCATACTCGGTGTCGACAAAATCGAAGAGGCTCAGGAAGTCCTCAAACGCAACTGGGTCCGCACGCTCGGCACGGAAATATACAACCTGTAACGGCAGGCTGAAAGCTGCAGCCACACCGGCGGGCGGCTCGCAACCCTTTTATCGGCGGCTCCCCTGTGATGACCCTGGTCGACTGGATTTTCATAGTCATCGTCGCCTTCTTTTCCGTTCGCAGTCTTTTGCGCGGGGCAACCCGTGAAATATTTTCTCTGCTGGCGCTGGTGCTCGCCTTCCTGTGCTCGTTCCGCTACGCCGCTCTGCTTGAGCCGCTCCTGCAGCCCTATATCTCCCTTGCCTGGGGGCGGACTCTTGCAGCCTTTGCGATCGTGTTTCTTGCCGTCTATATTCTGATAAACGTGACAGGATCGCTGCTGTCCGCTCTTCTCAAAAAAATCAGCCTCAGCTCGCTTGACAAAACCGCCGGTGCGTTCGTCGGAGCGGCAAAAGCCTATATAATCATATCCTGCCTTATCATCGCGGTGCTTTTTGTGCCGCGCGGCCAGAGTGTGCTGCAGAAATCCATCATCTGCGAATATTGCCTGCCCTGCATTACCTTTCTTGTCGAACTGCTTCCCGCAAAGCTGAAACACGCCGTTCGGGAAAAAACCCGCGCCCTTGACCGCAGCGCCCCCGCAGCGCCGCAAAGCCAAAAGACTTGACAGGCTCTGCCTGTCTTCTATACAATCAAGAACTGCTCGCCCGGCAGCATCGGCGGCAACAGTAACATACGGTATAAAAAACAATCCGCGAAGCATCGGTTGAATCCCGCCCGGGAATTCCGAAGATATCCAATTACTCTATGGACTGCATCGGTACGCGAACCATCAACAGCATTCTCAAGCACAGGGCAGATACCTGGGGCGATAAAGAGTGTATCGTTTTCGAGGACCGCCAGGGCCGTGTTTCCCGCTATACGTACCGCGAGCTTGAGGCATACGCAGCCCGGTACGCTGCCCTGTTTGCCCAAAACGGTATCAGGCGCGGTGACAAGGTTGTCGTCCACATGGCGAACTGCCCTGAATATCTTTTTATACTGTTCGGCCTGGCGCACATCGGCGCGGTCATGGTTCCCACGAACACACTCGCCACATCGTTTGAAATGGAGCATTATATAAAATTTTCAGATGCCTCGGCAATTGTCACCGACCCGACGCATATTGAAATGATCCGCGAGGTTGCCGATGACTGCGAGGGTGTAAAAATTCTGTTCCTCGCCCGCACGGTTGCGTGGTATCCGAATGAGCGTCTTTTTGAGCGTTCTGTAATAATCAATGACGCTCTGGACGCTGATTTTGAGGCTCCGCCTCCGGCTGACCTCTCTCCTGAAGACGACGTGATGATTCTCTTTTCCTCCGGAACGCCGGCAAAGGCATCCGCCGTGATGCTCACCCACGCCAACGCCGTCTTTGCGGGGACGTTCGGCTCGCAGGCCTGGAAGGTGCGGCCGGAAGACCGGCACTTGATGGTCCTGCCGCTGTTTCACGTCAACGGTCTTTTTATTTCGGCCATGCCGACGCTGACCGCAGGCGCCGCGCTCATCATGACCGAGCAGTTCAGCGCGAGCCGCTACATGGACCAGGCGCGCCGTCACGCCGCCACCACGTCAAGCCTGGTGGCGGCTACGGTAAGAATGCTGCTCAACCAGCCCCCCCACTATCTTGACAACAAAAACAGCCTTCGCCTGATAATGTATGCCATAGCCATTACGGATGAAGAGTGGGAGCTGTTCGAAAACCGCTTCCAGGTCAGGCTGTGCGACCTGTGGGGAATGACCGAAACCCTGGGGGCAACCACCGTAAACCCCATTGACGGGCCGTTCAAGAAAAACTGCATCGGGCTTCCGCGCCTCGGCAATGAGGTGAAAATAGTCGATCAGAGCGGAAGCGAGCAGCCTCACGGAACACCCGGTGAAATCATTGTAAAGGGCGTGCCCGGCCGGACTCTTATGAAGGGTTATTATAAAGAGCCCGAGGCGACCGCGGAAATGATTCGTGACGGCTGGCTGTACACGGGCGATATGGGCTTTATGGATCAGGACGGCTACCTGTATTTCAAGGACCGCATAAAAAGCGTTATCAAGCGTGCCGGGGAAAACATCTCCGCCCGCGAAGTTGAAAACGTCCTTGTCATGCATCCGGCCGTTGCCGAGGCAACCGTCCTGGCCGTACCCGACCAGATGCGCGACGAGGCCGTATGCGCCTTTATCGTGCTTGACGGCGGTCAGGCCTGCACGGAACAGGAATTAATTGACTGGTGTGCCGAACGTATGGCAAAATTCAAAGTCCCCGGCATCGTAAAATTTCTGGAACGGATTCCGCGGGATACGGAGGGCAACCTGCAGCTTGATCTTTTAAAAAAAGAGGCTCGAATCTAATCGCTGTTTGAAAATTTGGAACGTATTTTATGTTGATGGCACACTTATCGCACAATGCTTTTGCTGCTCCCCTCCGGGTAGTGCTGAATTGCAGAAGCTGCTTTAGCTGCGATTTTTTCGCGGCCAAAGGCCGCTCCCACCCGGCTACACTGTTTTGATACATGCCGGAGTATAAGCTCCAGTTCGCTGGAAGCTTCAGGCGGTTGCACGCTGAGCTAAGCGAAATCCCGCCACGGCGGGAAAAATAGATTTTTTGCGAGTTCGTCAAAATTCATTTCAGCAAAGGAGATTATCATGAGCAAGTATCAGCAAATTCCGGTACCCCCGTACCCGGGAGAGCGCGACCCCGGCAAGGAAAGCCTTGTTAAAGCCGCTGCGCTGCAGATGGAGCCCCACATCGCCGACAAGGATCACAATATAGAAGCGACCCTCAAAATAATAGATGAGGCCGGGAAAAAGGGCGCCGAGCTTATGGTGCTGCCCGAGCTGTGCAACACCGGCTACATTTTCAACTCGCGCAAGGAAGCCTTTGCTCTTGCGGAGGAGGTTCCCGAGGGCCCTACGACCCAGGAGTGGATAAAAAAAGCCCAGGAGTACAATGCCTACATTTCAGCCGGCATCTGCGAGCGTGAGGGCAACCACCTGTACAACAGCGTGGTGGTTGTCGGCCCCGAAGGCTACATCGGAACGTACAGAAAAACCCACCTGTGGAATGAAGAAAAAATGTGGTTCGAGCCCGGCAATCTGGGCTACCCCGTTTTCAGCCTGCCGTTTGGAAAAATCGGCTGCCGGGTCTGCTATGACGTGTGGTTCCCGGAGGTGACAAGAATATATGCTGTGCAGGGCGCCGACATTGTTTGCGACTCCACCAACTGGGTGGTTGTCGATCCCCTGCAGACAAAGGAAAAGCCGACTGCAGCCACGTCGTCAGCCCAGATGTCGCTCATGAATGCCGTTTACAGCATCTGTGCCGACCGGGTGGGAGAGGAGCGCGGCTGCGTCTACATCGGCAACAGCTGCATCACCGATCCGGGCGGCGGATTCGCTGCCGGGCCGGGAGACCCCGACAAGCCCGAGGTGGTCATGGCCGAAATCAACGTGATGGCTGCACGCTACCGTCACTGGTCCGACTTCAACAATCCGCACACTGACCGGCGCACCGATCTCTACGACGACTATCTCGGCTACTACCCCGACGAGGAGTGGTAAATACGGCGCTTGCAGCACCTGCCGCCGCCTGAACAGTTTTAATCGGAAAACCCTGTTACCCTCAGGGTTTTCCGGTTTTTTTGTGTGCGGATCCCATATGGCACGCAGCAATAAAATAGTTCTTGCCCTGCTTGCCGCACTCATCAGTGCCGGTGCCCTTTCTGTTCTGTTTTTTTACTCCTACTGCAATTCTCCGGCTGCAGGGTCGGCCGAAACCTTCATCACCATACCCCGCGGCAGCAGCTTGAAAACGATTGCCCGCCTGCTTGCTGAAAAGCAGGTTGTCGATTATCCGGCACTGTTCAGGATTCTGGTTGTTATGAAAAAATCGGACGCCGGCCTGAAATCCGGAGAATATTTCTTTGCCAAACCGCTCACTCCGCTTGACGTGCTTGAAAAACTTACCCGCGGGGAGGTTCTGACTCATCCGGTGACCATTCCGGAGGGAAGCTCGCTTACCGACATAGCCGCACTCATCGAGGCTGCAGGATTCTGCAGCGCGGAGGCAGTGCTTGCCGAATCCGGTAATACGCAGCTGCTGCGCAAGCTGGGGCTCGAAAGCGGCCTTGAAGGCTTTCTCTTTCCCGACACCTATCGCTTCAGCAGGCACACCGATCCGGCAGCCATTATTACAACCCTTGCCCGCCGCTGCCGGTCCGTGCTGCGGCAGGAGCGAAGCAGGGCGGCGCACAGCAGCCTTTCAGACCGGGAGGTCATTATACTTGCCTCGCTTGTTGAAAAGGAAACAGCACGCACGGAGGAGAAGCCGTTGGTCGCGGCGGTATTTCTCAACCGCCTGAAAAAAAACATGCGTCTGGAGTGCGATCCCACGGTGATCTACGGCGTTCGGCAGGAAACCCCGGACTTTACCGGCCGGCTCAGAACCCGGCATTTGCGGAAGAAAACCCCGTACAACACCTATGTGATCAAAGGTCTGCCCAAAGGGCCGATCTGCAGCCCGGGCCGCGAGGCGATCCGCGCCGTTTTCAACCCCGCCGATGTCGACTATCTGTTCTTTGTCTCCAGAAACGACGGCACCCACCGGTTCTCCCGCACCCTGCGCGAGCACAGTCGCGCCGTCGACCGGTATCAAAGGAATCGGCGCTAGCGCATGATAAGCTTTGCGGCTGACCATGATCCTCCTGCAAAAAGTCTCATCCTTTGAGGTGCCATCGCATAACAGCCCCCGCAGAGTGCAACATCATTTTTTAGTCTATGCGCTCACTCATTCTCACGACAGCTGACACCGATATTTGTGTGAATGCATTTTTGCAGTCACACAAACCCCTTCCGTCTTTAATTTTTCTATCTCAAAAACCGTTCTTATAAATTCCATATATGCACGTGAGAAATGGTGCCGAGTGCGTATAAAAAAACAGCTTTTTGAGAATTGCAGCATCTATGTGTGAAAAATATTTACATAAAGTATTCGTGCTGTAAAGTCACATTACACTATATTCAGACCCTTTCTCCGCTTTTCGTTGTCTCCATCTTCATGACTTGCAGCCCTGCTCTACTGTTTTTTCTTGCTTTCTCAGGTCTGCAGCAGTCCCTGCCGGCCGTTTACCGTTTTTTGGTACTCAGCTTGCAATTCCTTTTGCATATAGTCATTAAGATCTCCGGAATACGACCCTGCCGAGCCGGTCAACGAAGGGTATGAGCTGCAGCTCTATGATTATTACGGCCGCCCTCGCAGCAACCTGTTGTGTTCGGACCGGATACAGATCAAGGTTCGTGAAAGGATGTAATCATCATGCCGATCATGCGTAATACGGGTACGGTTTCCGCAGTTAAAGGCAGTATTGTAGACGCGTGGTTTCCGGATTCCCTTCCACCCCTGTACAACATTCTTACCGCCGGCGACGAGCGGGACATTGCAATAGAGGTAATGAATCATCTCGACGACCGTAGCATACGGGGTGTAGCCCTGTCACCGACCCAGGGGCTGTCGCTCGGCTCGGATATCATCGATACAGGTGCGCCGATACGGGTGCCCGTCGGCAAAGAGCTGCTCGGAAGGGTATTTAACGTCTTCGGTGAAACCATCGACAAAAACAGTGACCGGCTTGATAACACCCCGCGGCGCTCGATTCACCAGAGTCCGGTGGCCTTGGTGCGCCAGTCGCCGGTTTCCGAAATATTCGAGACCGGCATCAAAGCCATCGATGTCATGAGCCCCATAGAGCGCGGAGCCAAGGCGGGGCTGTTCGGCGGTGCGGGTGTCGGGAAAACGGTACTGATCATGGAAATGATCCACAACATGCTTGGTGAGCATGAGGGAATAAGCATTTTCAGCGGCATCGGTGAACGGTGCCGTGAAGGTGAGGAGCTGTACCGGGAGATACGGGAAGCCGGCGTGCTGGACAATACGGTCATGGTTTTCGGTCAGATGAATGAACCGCCCGGTGCGCGTTTCAGGGTGGGGCATACGGCCATGACGATGGCCGAGTATTTTCGCGACGATGCCCGCCGGGATGTACTTATGCTGATCGACAACATATTCCGGTTCATACAGGCGGGCTCTGAAGTTTCCGGGCTTATGGGCCGCCTGCCCTCTCGGCTGGGATATCAGCCAACCATGGGGACTGAACTGGCCGAACTGGAAGAACGTATCTGCAGTACAGCCACCGGGTCGATAACCTCGGTGCAGGCCGTCTATGTTCCGGCCGACGACTTCACCGATCCTGCTGCGGTACACACATTCGGTCATCTCTCATCGTCAATTGTGCTTTCGCGCAAGCGGGCGAGTCAGGGTTTGTACCCGGCGACCGACCCGCTGCAGTCGGGATCCAAGATGCTCGTTCCCCATATCGTCGGAGACCGGCATTACCGCGTGGCCCGGGAAATACGACGCGCTCTGGCAACGTATGAAGATCTCAAGGATATTATCGCCATGCTGGGCATTGAGGAGCTTTCGCAGGATGACCGCCGTACCGTATACCGCGCCCGCCGTCTGGAGCGCTATCTTACCCAGCCGTTTTTCGTTACCAAGCAGTTTACCGGCATTGAGGGAAAATCCGTCGGCATCGAGGCGGCCATTGAAGGCTGCGAGCGGATTCTCAACGACGAGTTTGCGGACTATCCCGAAAAAGCTCTTTATATGATCGGATCGATTGATGAAGCCCGACAAGATGATACTTAGCATACTGCTGCCCGCATCTATCCTTCTCAGCCGCGAGGTTGAAAAGGTGACCGCCGAAGCGGCCGACGGTTTTTTCTGTCTGTTGCCCCGCCACGTAGACGTTGTTGCAGCACTGATTCCGGGCATTCTGTCATATGAAATCGATGGGGGCTCTGAGCAATATGCGGCCGTAGACGAAGGCATCCTCGTCAAAAATGGCACAGAGGTGACCGTTTCGGTTCGCCGCGGATTTCTCGGCGGCCGGCTCGGCGAAATCCGGAAAAGAGTCGAGAAGGAATTCATGCACCGCAGCAAAAAAGAAAAAAAAACGCATTCAGCGGCACTCAGGATCGAGGCGGACCTGATCAGGCGCTTCATTGAGATCGAAGGGTGAGAATGAGCGACGAGCACGATGGCCGCAACCGTGATCCGGAGACGGCACTGGCTGCTGTTGCAGGCAAAAAGGAAAATCGCAGGATCAAAGCGCGGCGCGAAAAAAACCGATCCCTACTATTCGGCCTTGGAATGTTCGGGCTGGTGGGCTGGTCGGTTGCCGTACCAACACTGCTGTGCACCGCGCTCGGGATATGGCTCGACAGTCGCTTGCCGGGAACGATTTCATGGACACTGACGCTACTTTTTGTCGGCATCGTACTGGGCTGCATGAATGCCTGGTACTGGGTCAGCCGTGAGAGCCGTCATGATTAGCATAACCGCCTGCGGAGGGTACATAATGACGATGGAACCGCTTTTCGTACCTCTTGGTGCCCTTTTTACCGGCGCGGCTGCAGCGCTCGTCTATGCGTGCATGCTGTGGATGACGATCCGCTGTGTAATCCTTCCGCGGAGGTCTTCAGTTCTGGCGGCAGGCAGCTTTTTACTGCGCATCATCTTTGCGGCCGCGGTGCTCTGCGCAGGTTCTGCCGAGGGCGCTCTGGCGGGAAGCTGCTGTTTGTTCGGCTTTTTCGCGGCGCACCGCGGTGCGGTTGCCGCGGTGCGGACAAAAATTTCATAACCTCTGAAGTAAAGGAGAGTGGCATGGATATTTTAACCATTCAGGACATCAGCCCCGATGCGGTCGTACTGCTGCAGTGGGGCTGGGTAAAACTCAATGCGACTATCCTATATACTTGGGGGATTATGTCGCTGCTCACTCTCGTCTCCTGGATGGTGACGCGGAAGCTTACGGCGGAGAGGCATATACCGCGACTGCAGAATCTGCTTGAAGTGACGGTGTCGGGCATCAGACACGAAATCCGGGAAGTCAGCCAGCAGGAGAACGACCGCCGTTACCTGCCTTTCGTCGGTACGTTGTTTCTGTTCATTCTGGTTTCGAATCTTCTGACCGTTGTCCCCGGCTATGTCGCCCCGACCGGTTCGCTGTCGACGACAGCTGCTTTGGCCCTGTGCGTTTTTGTAGCAGTTCCGCTCTATGGTATAACCGAACAGGGCCTGCGCAGCTACCTGCTCCAGTACGTCAGGCCGACACCCCTCATGCTGCCGTTCAATTTAATGGGGGAGCTCTCCCGCACGCTTGCGCTGGCGGTGCGCCTTTTCGGCAATGTCATGAGCGGGACAAAAATCGGCGCCATACTGCTGAGCCTGACACCGCTTTTTTTCCCGATCGTTATGCATGCACTGGGGCTGTTGACCGGCGTAATCCAGGCATACATTTTTTCCATACTGGCGATGGTGTATATCGCATCCGGAATGCGCGCACAAAACGAGAGCAGTCACAATCACAACCGGAATACGGCCTGAGGGCCTTCCCGACAGAAAGGAGACAGGACAATGGACAGCATCAGCATAATCGGCATGGCTTCCATCCTGGCCGCAGGAATCGGCATGGGCATCGGTGCGATCGGCCCGGCCATCGGTGAGGGCCGCGCAGTGGCCCAAGCCCTGACGGCCATGGCGCAGCAGCCTGATGAAAAGAATTCGATCACCCGCACCCTTTTCGTCGGCCTTGCCATGATCGAGTCTACGGCTATTTACTGCTTCGTTATTGCAATGATACTGTTGTTCGCCAATCCCTTCTGGAACCATGTGGTTTCATAGAAAGGACGAAGGGTGCTGATCGACTGGTTTACGGTTACCGCACAGATCGTCAATTTTCTGATACTGGTCGCTTTGCTCAAGCGCTTTTTTTACGGTCGCATCATCGATGCTATGGATCGGCGAGAAAAAGCGATATCATCGAGGCTGGAAGAGGCGGAACAGAAACTGGATGAGGCTGCTCGTCAGCACAAAGAGTATGCCGAAAAAAACAGGGGCCTGGACGAAGATCGCGAAAAAATAATGGCCAGCGCCCGTCAGAAAGCGGATGAGCTGCAGGAAGAGCTTAAAAAAAAGGCCCGTGCCGAAATCGATAGTCTGCGCCACCGGCTGCACGATTCGCTGCGGCAGGACAAGGAAACCTTTCTGCGCGACCTTCGCGCAAAAACAGCCGAGCAGGTTTGCGCTGTCACCCGCCGCGCCCTGAACGATATGGCCAGCGCCGATCTAGAAGAAAAAATTATGTCGAATTTTATCGATAAAATAGAGAGTGCGGATGATGTGCGGGAGACGTTTTCACGCGCGCTCGCGCGCCCGGACACCGTACTGAGCGTCAGCAGCGCATTCGAACTCGCTCCGGATTCGCGTAAGCAGATAGAAAAAACCTGCCGGGAGGTATTCGACCTGCAGCGCCCGCTGCAGTACAGCATTTCGGAATCTTTGCTTGCGGGCATCCGCCTCGCAGCGGACGGCGCAACAATCGAGTTCAGCTTTTCAGGATATATGGATGAACTCTCCGAGGAGATACGCTCGGCAGTCGAAGAAGAAGCACCTGAAAAAACGAACTCTGCAGATGAGGAGGAAAACGAGGGCACATGAACGCCGAAGACGGGTCCGAAAAAAGTTTTTTTGAGGGATTTGCGGCTAAAACATGTGGGCGCATACACCGGGCCGTTTCCCGGTACCAAGCCGGCCTGCGCACCTACCATGCTGGGAAAATCACATCGGTCGGATACGGTATCGCACGAACCGGTCATCTGCCGGGAGCGGCCTACGAAGAGCTCATCAGCCTGCCTGGCGGTCGAACGGCAGTAGCATTCAACATCGACACGAACGAAACCGGCCTCGTGCTGCTCGATCTCTCATCCGCCGTTCGGTCGGGCATGCAGGTGCGCCGAACCGGCAGGGTTCTGGATGTGCCTGTCGGCGATGCTCTGACCGGCCGTATCGTAGATGCCCTCGGCAGGCCGCTTGACCGTCGGAAAGCAATCCGCGCCGAGCGACGCTTGCCGGTCGAGTCTGCTGCCCCGGCAATAATGGACCGAGCGCCGGTCACGGTACCCCTGCAAACCGGCTTGAAAGTGGTCGACGCGCTGATACCGATCGGCCGCGGTCAGCGCGAGCTCATACTCGGCGACCGCCAGACTGGCAAAACCGCCATCGCCTTGGATACCATCATCAACCAGCACGGCAAGGACATGCTGTGTATATACTGCGCTGTGGGCAAGCAAAGCGCCGCAGTCGCAAAGCTGGTGCAGGACCTAAAAAAATATAATGCCTTGGAGTACTCTACTCTCGTGGTTGCAACCGAAAACGACCCGCCGGGACTCCAGTTCGTCGCACCGTACGCCGCCATGACGATGGCCGAGCATTTCATGCGGTCGGGCAGGGATGCACTGGTTGTGTTCGACGATCTCACCCGTCACGCGCGGGCCTACCGGGAGCTGTCGCTCCTGCTCGGGCGGCCGCCGGGCAGGGAGGCGTTTCCCGGTGATATTTTTTACATTCACTCCCGGCTTCTGGAGCGCTCGACTCATTTGCGCGAAGATCTTGGCGGCGGGTCGATCACCGCGCTTCCCGTCGTTGAAACGGAAGCGCAAAACGTTTCAGCCTACATACCGACAAATCTCATTTCCATAACCGACGGTCAGATATACCTTTCGCCCGACCTTTTTCAGAAAGGAGTGCTTCCGGCGGTTGATATCGGCACATCGGTCTCCCGCGTCGGCAGAAAAACGCAGCTTCGGGCGTACCGTGAGACCGCCGGGGATCTGCGCCTGTCCTACTCCCAGTTTGAAGAGCTCGAATCGTTTGCGCGTTTCGGAACCCGCCTCGAGGAAAGTACGAAAAGGACCCTCGCGCGCGGGCGGCGTGTTCGCGAGATGCTCAAGCAGCCCCAGTACGAGCCCATGCCCGCATCTGAGCAGGTGGCCCTCTTGACCGCCATCAGCGGCGGCGTTTTCGACGACGTCGAGCCGGAAAGGATTGCCGATGCGGGAAAAAAGCTGGGCGAACGGTTCAGGAACGACTTGGGCGACGTAAGCCGGCGCATAGATGAAGGTGAGGAAATGAGCGACGATATGCGTTCTACGATCCTTGACGTTGCCCGGCGTATCGCTGAAGATGAAATGGGGAGAAACAGCGATGCAGACGATTGAAGCCCTACGCAGGCGGATCGGCATGGTCGACGATCTCCAGTCGGTGGTCAAGACGATGAAAGCCCTCGCCGCGGTCAATATCAGGCAGTATGAAAAAGCCGTGCAGTCGCTCGACCACCATACCGAGACCGTCGAGAAGGCGCTGCATGCGCTGCTCCGGCACAGGGCCGGTTCATGGAAGGATGCGGCAGCCGGGCCGGGAACTGCATCCGGCTGCATCATATGCGGATCGGATCAGGGCATGTGCGGACAGATGAACGATCGAATCGTCGAGCACGCCGAATCGGAGATGCGGCAGGAGCGGACACAGCGCATCGCCGCCGTCGGCAGCCGGGTCCGCGGCAGGCTGGAGGACGCCGGGTATGCGGTAACGGAAACCCTGGCCGTACCGTCCTCTGCGGAACGCATCGGAGCGGCCGTACAGGAGCTCGTCATGGTCATAGAGCGCTGGCGTTTCAGCCACAATGTTTGTGAGATACGCCTGCTGTACAGCAAATACGAAGGGGGGGCATCCTACAACCAGCACACCGTTCAGCTGCTGCCCCTGCGCGGGGCGTGGCTCGAAAGTATCGCTGAAAAAAAATGGTGCGGCTCCTGCGTGCCCCAGATCAGCATGGACTGGAACGCCCTTTTTGCCGCAGTCGTCCGACAGCACTTTTTTATCGCGCTGTTTCGCGGATTTGCCGAGTCGCTTGCCAGCGAAAATGCCAGCAGGCTGGCCGCGATGCAGGGGGCTGAAAAAAACATCGATGAAAAACGCCGGGAACTTACCGGGCTGTTCCGTAAAAAACGGCAGGCCGCGATTACCGAAGAGTTGATGGATATCGTGGCCGGCTACGCCGCCTTGAGCGGGCAGCGGCCTTCGGCGTAACCCCGCCCGCGTAATTTGAAAGGAGCAAGGGTTGAGCGAAAACAAAACCGTAAGCCTCGAGGACTATACCGATCTCATCGGCGAGGAGGGGGTCCGGCGCATCACCGCAAAAGCGGAAAAGCTCTGTGGTTTCCATGTTGCCCATATCAACTCGACCTATTACGGCGGCGGGGTAGCCGCCCTGCTCACCTCGCTGACCCTATTGATGGACAGCGTGGGGATCAAGACGGGGGTGGCGCGTTCTGCAGGGGGCACCGGATTTTTTCAGCGTAACAAAAAAAATGCACAACGCGCTTCAGGGGGACGATCTGAACCTGTCGGATCGGAAAAAAAAGATTTACGAGGATGTGGTTTACGAAAACGCCATACGCAATCACCTTGACCACAACATGGTCATCGTTCACGATCCCCAGCCTCTTCTCCTGATCCGACATTACAGTAAAAGCGGGCCCTGGGTATGGCGCTGCCACGTTGACATATCCGAACCGGGAAAAGGCATCTGGGATTATTTGCGGGGCTTTATCGAGCAGTATGATACGATGATCGTAAGCATCGATAAATATAAAAAAAGCTGTCGCTGCCCCAACTCGTATTCATGCCCGCCATCGGCCATTTTTCCGTTAGCAACCGCGAATTAAGCGACGAGGAAACCCGGGAGCGCCTGGCTCATTACGACATTCCGACCGATCGACCGCTGGTCGTTCAGATCTCGCGATTCGACCGCTGGAAAAATACGGAGGGTGTCATAAAAGCCTTTAAAATCGCCCGCACCCCCTGCCGTCTGGTGCTGCTCGGCAACATCGCAAACGCATGACCCCGAGGGTGAGCAAGTCTATGAATCGCTCATCAGCCAGCGCGACGACGACATCATTATCCTTTGCAAGCAGGACACGGCCCTCGTCAATACGCTGCAGAAAACGGCCGCCGTCGTGCTGCAAAAATCAATCCGTGAAGGATTCGGGCTGACCGTTGCCGAGGCCATGTGGAAAGGGACGCCGGTAATCGGGTGCAATGTGGGCGGCATACCCTGCCAGATACGGGACGGACAAAATGGGTTTCTGGTGTCCACGATAGAAGAGGCGGCTGATCGTATCGTCAGGCTGGTCGACGACCCGGGGCTGCGCGAGCGTATGGGAGCGGAAGCTCGGGAAACGGTTAGGTCGGACTTTCTGCTGCCGCGGCTCCTGGAGCAGTACCTGGACATGTTCGCATCTTTTGAAACCGTCTATCGGCTGAACCGCTGAATCATGGTTTCAATTTTATAACTGCTGCTGATTGGGATTTTCTCTGATACTGTTCTTGAGAAACGCATAAAAAACGCATTCAATCGGCGCAAGCAGGTTATATCTGTTATACAAACTCGAAGAATATGATTTGCCAGCCCTGATCCTGCCGCTCAGGATTGTTCAACCGCACCTTAACCGAAAAGCGCTTCCTGACATAAAATAAATTTTATTCTATCGCCGAATTATTTACCCTACGCTGCACTTCCCGTAAGTTTTCTCAAAACACTTCTGCTGGTATACCGATTTACAGGATAACAACATGTTGTATTTTTAAGAACAGTGTTAAGAAATATCTCAGAAAAAATCCGCTTTCTCCCGATGGTCGCACCGCCCGTCCATCTGCTATTTTACTGCATAGAGTAATCAAAATGACTGTTACTCTCTAAACTGAAAGGAGTGAGTCATGTCTAAAAAGCCAAAAAAAAGCGACTATGATGTTGCATACGAATGGCATTGCGACAATGACACGATAGCGTGGTACGGGAAACTGGCTGAGAGGCTCGGTTATTCACCATCCGAGTTTCCCGCTTCAATGCAGGAGCTGATAGCGTTGGTACACCCGAAAGACAAAGAGCGGTTTTCCCTGCACAAACGCAGACGCGTGTTGCATGCTTCGGCAAGCATTGAGTACCGTATCCGCACCCGCAGCAGCGGGTATATCGATGTCCATGATTACGGGACGTTTTTGTTTTCCGAAGGTGCGGCGATGGGCGTGTGGATCGGCTTGATCGGCTGCATTGAAAACCCCGGCAGAGAGAATCGAGGCGCCCGGTTACACGACAGCGGATTGCGCTGCCCCTCGGGAGAAGCGGCTGTGAATACGGCCCAGCAGCGCGTCCGCCCGGCAACACATAAATCTTAAATGCATACGGAGGTCAGGGCATGCAGGAACAGCACGGCATCAGCATTCACCGCGGCACGGTTTGCCTGGATAATATCTTTCAGGAAAGCCGCTTCAACAACCGAATCGATCCGCAGATAACGGTGCAGTACCGGAACAACGGTAACGATGCTGCAGTTAACGCCGACGGGGGGCAGCTGCGGCGTCTTTTTGATAACCTGTATTCGTTCGCTCAGCAGAGCTTGGACTGCGGCGGCGGTATGATCGACATCGAAGTCCGGAACTGCAGCGGCTGTGTGCCCGGTTCGCACCGTAGTCTCTTCCCGGCGGGACCGAGCGTTAGAACGAGGATTGAAATCAGGCGTCACACGCCAGAGCAGCATCGGGCAGCCCTGCTGCAGGGGATGCGCTCGAGTGCATGCGACATCATAACAACAATGGCGGCGATTGTGCGCGAGCTGGCCGGAAACATGCATTGCGAAATTTACTGCTCCGGGATTCGCTTCATCATTTGGCTGCCCCGGACGAATGCGCTGCATCAAGAGCTTTTTGAGACAAGCGGACAGCGCCGCCGCATTCTGATTGTCGATGATGATAAAAACATTGGCAAGCTTTATGCCAGGAAACTGGAGCGCGAAGGACACAGGCCGGTCTTTGCAGAAAGCGGCAGGTCGGCGCTCGAACTGTTTCGGGCTGCACCGGAAAGCTTTGACCTGATTGTCACCGACGTCATGATGCCGGGAATGACGGGCGTGCGCTTCATGGAAAAGATCCTCAGTATCAGGCCGGATATACCGTTTATCGTTTCAAGCGGTCACCTGGGGATCGATGTAAAAAAAAACCGTTCGTTCCTGTCAAAGGCCGATGCGTATCTGGAAAAACCGTGCAATCTTGATCGATTCGCCGAAGCCGTGCGTGAAAGTCTACATAAAAGGAAGCGGGCAGGTACCGTATGAGCTGCTGCCGGCAGCAGCACTCTGCTCAGCGTTCGGCAATACAATGCAGGTGTTACATAACAACCGGCCGTTTTCCGCAGTGCTTGTTTCAATGCATGTGGATACGGCGGCCGGCAAAAAGGGAGCAAAGCCAATGGCAAAACAGCAAGACGAACAGACACGGACGACCGGAGGTATAATCGGCACCAGTGCGGCCATCGGGGAGGTGCTGAACCGCATCGAGGCTGCGACGCGTGAGGATGTGACGGTGCTTATTCTCGGGGAGAGCGGCACAGGCAAGGAACTGGTTGCGCAGCTGATCCACCACAAGAGCAGGCGGTCGCAGAATCCTTTCATCCCGGTGAACGTGGGAGCCATTACGAGCGAGATCGGATCGAGCGAGATATTCGGTCATGTAAAGGGCGCCTTCACCGGGGCGACCGACGACAGAAAGGGCCTGTTCGAGACCGCCGACAGCGGTACGCTGTTTCTGGATGAAATCGGCAGCATGGATCCGCGAATACAGACGACGCTGCTGCGGATACTTGAAAACCGCGCATTTCGGAAAGTGGGCGGAAAAACGCTGCAGAAAACCAATGCACGCATCATTGCAGCCAATGACAACGATTTACGGCCTGCGGTGAAGGAAAAGCGTTTCCGGCGCGATCTGCTGTACCGCCTGGAAGTGTTCACCATAGTGGTGCCGCCGCTACGGGAGCGCAGGGAGGATATTCCGGTTCTGATCGACCATTTTCTGCGCCAGTTCAGCCGGGAGATGGATTCCACGAGCATAGAAGGCATCTCGGATGAAGCGCGCGAACGCATGCAGGCCTACTCCTGGCCCGGCAATGTGCGTGAGCTCAAAAACGTGATCCAGAGCGCCATGCTCCTGGCAAACAGCGGAACGATTACGGCAGGGCATCTGCCGCTGCGTATCTGCAGTACTACAAACCGGAATCCGGATGCCTTTCGCCTTCCTCCGGAGCTGTGCTTGAAGGATCTCGAGAAGATGTACATCATCCAGACCCTGAAAATAAAGAACGGCAACAAGTCGCAAACCGCCAAAATCCTCGGTGTGAGCAGGCGCTACCTCTACAACAAGCTCGAGGAGTACAACATTCCTCTCTGACAAAACATGCCCCGGCGATTACCGCGTCGCCGCAGGCCCGGTGAATGAAAATCGCACACAAGAGATTTCTATATATTCATGAACCACCGGCCGCAAACTGCTGCAGATCTTCGGTTTCAAGCGTTTCCTTATTGAGCAGCGCGGCGGCGAGTCCTTCGAGTTTATCGCGGTTGCGTCTCAGGAGGACAAGGGCTTTTTATTCCATCCGCTGTACGACAGCCTGAATCTCTTCATCTATAATGCTTGCGGTGTGCTCGCTGTATTCCTTCGGGTCCGTCATTTCTTGCCCGAGAAACGGGTGCTGTTCTCCATGACGTACTGCAACCGGCCCGATTTTTTCACTCATGCCCCACTGGCACACCATCATGCGCGCCAGGTGCGTTACACTGCTCAGATCGTTCGACGCGCCGGTGGTGCTTTCTTCGAAAACGAGCCGTTCCGCCGTCCTCCCTCTTAACATCACGGCGATGCGGTTTTCAACATAGCTCCTGCTCAGGTTGTATCGGTCTTCTTCCGGAATCTGCGAGGTAGCCCCGAGCGACCGTCCGCGAGATTTTATGGTTACCTTGTGAACAGGGTTGGCGAGGGGAAAAAGAGCGAGAGCGGTGCCCGCACGGCGCAGGCGCTCCGCGATGATTCCGGCCAGCGTTCCGCCGAAGCCCGACAGGCCGTGCGGGCTTCCAGCTATCAGGGTGATCTTCAGGTGCTGCAAACAACTGTTGTGAACCGCAGGGCGGGCGAGGCGGACAGCAGACCGGCCCCTGCCCGATGGTGTCAAGCATCATAGCAGAGGACGGCGGCCGTGTCTACGGCAACAGCGGCACATGCGGATTTTCCGGAACTCCCTCAGACGGATACGAGCGGATTGCCCTTTTCCTGCCACTCGTTGAGACCGCCCGTATAATCCAGCACCTCGTAGCCCAGCCCGGACAGCTTCTCCGCCGCTTTTGCGGAAGCGGGACACTGTGAACTGCCGCAGTACACCACAACGGGCTTGTTTTTCGGCAGCTTCCGCTCGGCCGCCTGCCGGTCAATCGTTTCCAGCGGCAGCGATACGGCCCCTTCGATATGCCCCTTTTCGTAGTTTTCCGCCGACAGCACATCCACGAGCGTGTGCGGCTCGCCGGACTCCCGCATGCGCGTAAACCGGTCGTGGTCGATCGCTTCGCTCATATCATTCATCCTCCACCGGCACGAACTGCTGTTTATTGACCCCGCATTCGGGGCACACCCAGTCATCGGGCAGGTCCTCGAACGCCGTACCGGCTGCGACCCCGCTGTCGGGATCGCCTTTTTCGGGATCGTAAATATAGCCACAGACCGTACAGCGGTATCTGCCGGCTGCTTCCGGCGCTGCTTTTTCCCCGGTCGGTTCTTCATTGTTGCCGCTTTTCACGGCAAAGCCGAGCT
The DNA here is from genome assembly GCA_964518865.1 of uncultured Thermodesulfobacteriota bacterium. Lineage (GTDB taxonomy): Bacteria > Desulfobacterota > WTBG01 > CAIYCZ01 > CAIRTM01 > JANQGV01. Next base: position 24,742 of record CAZFIB010000029.1, on the reverse strand, counting down.
TCAGAACGATCTGCCACTCCGCCACGGCCTCCTGTTCCACTTTTCCGCGTATCTGCGTCACCTCGAACCATTTGAAGTGACGCAGCGATTCCGATGCCTGTGAAAGGGCGCTTGCGACCGCATCTTCGATCGTCCTTGGCGAAGATCCCTCGAGCTCTATTATCTTACACGTGTCCCCGCTCATACGAACTCCTTTGCCTCACGGCTGCATGCCCGGCGCGCTCAGACGGCCCCGGCAAGTGTTTTTTCAATCCCCGCATCGATGTCCGCCTTCTCCCGCCGTGCGGCGTAAACCGCTGCATCGAAGGTCGGGGCCTCTTTTTTGTAAAAAACGCCCAGCCCTATCGGGCCGTCATGGTGATAGTCCCACTCTCTGATTTTATGAAGCGCCGCAGCATAGTCGGTCGGGTCGTGGTCGTCAAGCTCATAGGTTCTTCTCTGGTAATAGCCGTACATGTTGTAGAACGTCGCACAGACCTGCAGAACGTCGACCAGAGCGAATCCTTTATGCGCCGCTGCTTCTCGGATGATGTTCTTCAGAAAATCCAGACCGTGCGAAAAGCCCCTGGCTATGAACGTAGCGCCCGAGGCGAGCATGATCTGCAGGGGATTGATCGGCATCTCGAGCGTCCCGTGCGGCGTCGAGCGGCTCGCCAGGCCCAGCGGCGATGTCGGCGTATACTGTCCGGTCGTCAGCCCGTAGACCCGGTTGTTATGTATAATCATGGTGATGTCGATATTCCTCTTGGCGGCGAACATCAGATGGGCCAGCCCCTCGCCGTAGGAATCGCCGTCACCGGCGAAGCCGATCACCGTCAGGTTCGGGTTTGCGAGCTTGATTCCTTCGGCCACGGGCGTCACCCGCCCGTGGATGGCGTAGAAGCTGTTGGCGTCCAGGTAATCGACGATCTTCGCGTGACAGCCGATACCGGAAACGAGCACCACGTTGTGCAGCTCATCCGCGTCCGCTCGTTCCTGCAGCACGGCTTGTACCGCGTTCAGAATCGAAAAATTTCCGCACCCCGGACACCACGTATTCTTCGCACCGGTGCCTGCCTCGTTTCCGCTCATGACATCTCCTCGCGTATGCGCTCTTCGAGCTCTTCGACGGTGAACGGCCGGCCGTCATATTTCAGCACGGCTGCATCCACCGAAAATCCGTATTCCCGCATGACCCGCGCGAGCTGGGCCGTCGCGTTGTGCTCCACATCTATCAGTTGCTCTACCCCGTTCAGCGCATCCCGCAGCCGCTGTACCGGAAACGGCGCCAGCACCAGCGGGCGGATGACTTTCAGCCCCAGGCGCTGTGCAACCTCCGCACACACGCTTTTCGTCGAGCCCCAGCACAGCAGCGCGGTCGATGCGCCTTCATGCCCGTGTGTCTGCACGGTCTCGTACGCCTCCAGCGCTTCAGCCAGCGCCGCTTCCTTGCGCAGCCGCTTGTCGTACATGGGAACGACCGCTTCGGGTTGCTCGGTCGTCAATCCGTACTCGTCATGCTCGTAACTGTTCACCTTGACGGTCGCGTCCGGATCTCCCGGAAACGCCAGGGGCGACACGCCGGTGTCCGTCATCCTGTAGCGCTCATAGGAGCCCTGGCGGTCCCACAGGGACACTTCGGCTTCCGGGAAATCCGCGGCCCCGCCCGCCTCGAAGCTGAAGGCGCCTTCGCTGAGGTTTTTGTCGGACAGAACGATCGAAGGTATCTGATATGCCCAGGCCAGATTCAGCGCGGCACCGGACCAGAAACAGGCTTCCTCGACATCCCCCGGCGCCGTGACGAAACGCACGAATTCACCGTGCCCGGCGCTCAGGATAAAGCGCAGATCAGCCTGGGCGGTATAGGTCGGTATGCCTGTGGAGGGGCCCGCCCGCTGGCTGACGAAAACGACCACCGGCAGTTCGGCCATGCCGGCCAGGCTCAGGGACTCGGTCATAAGGCAGAAGCCGCCCCCGGACGTGCCCACCGCAACCCGCCTGCCGGTGCAGGAAAACCCCAGGGCCGCCAGTATGACCGCGATTTCGTTTTCGGGGTGAATGACGGTAAGCCCGAAATCCTGCGCCGCCCCGGCGAGAAAATGCAGAAGGCTCGAAGACGGCGTCATGGGGTAGGCCACGTAGGCGTCGAGGCCCGCCTTGACAAGCCCCAGTCCCGCCGTCTGGTTGCCGGTCAGCACGGGCAGAGGCTTCCGCTGTGATACCTCCAGGCGCTCGATCTCTTCGGCCTCCTCGTAGCCCCGCCGGGCAAGCGCGACATTGACATCCGTTTTCTTCGAGGTATGCCGGCGAAGCACCCGCTCCGCAATGTCATATTCGATGCCCACGGCCTTTGCCAGAGCTCCGATGAGAACGGAGTTGCGCATAATCCTGCTTCCGCCCTCTTCTTTCACGATCCTGGAAAGCGGGAGGCCCCGGCCCGCGGATTCGACCACCTCCGAATCGAATATAACCGCATCCTCCCGCAGGAGCCTGTGCTTGTGAACGTCGACTGTATCCTGATTGACGGCGAGAATACAGTTCAGAGGCTTCCTGCACGCGGATATCTTTTTGTCCGCGGCTCGGATGACGGAGAAGTTGTGACCGCCGCGGATAAGCGACGGGTAATCGTAATACATGGAGACGAACAGACCCGCATGGGAAAACAGCCGCGCGATAAGCACGCCCGCCTGGTTGATGCCGTCACCCGCCTCGCCGCCGATAAGCACCGATATATCGCTCACGTTCATCCTCCCTGCCGCCTGAGCAGTCTTCAGCTTTTCTGGGACGTTTGGGCCGTAAATACGGACGGCCTTCTTGTAATCTGCTTTTCTCCACAGTCAGGACACTCAACATCCTTTTCCTTATATTCGCTGAGGCTGATGCTGAATTCCTTGTCGCATTTCCCGCAGTAAAATTCGTAAGTCGGCATGACTGTACTCCTCTCCTGTGCATCCTTCCCGGTTTACTAATTCAATAATAATGCCAAGACGGCCGCCCGGCTTTTCCGCCCGTTCTTTCCGCACAAGCGCTTCACGGCCCATAGTGCTTTTGTATAAGGTTTTTACACTTTTTTTTAAAAATGTACGATCCGTATACACTGGCTGCGCCGGGACGATTACCAGCCTCCTGACCCCCCCGCCGGTCGGCTTTTTACGGGAAAAGATGTTGGCACAATGGTTGCAAATTTTCGTCATGAACACTGCCGCCGGTCCTTTCCAAACGCAGGCGGTCCGCAAAGGAGAATATGCACCATGAAAGCCAACGTCGATCCGGAGTTATGTGTCGGTTGTGAAACCTGCGTGGAAATGTGCCCGGACATGTTTGAAATGCAGGGGGAGACAGCGGTTGCAAAATCGGAAAGCGTTCCGGACAACCTGCGGGAGAGCTGCCTCGATGCGGCCGGGGCTTGTCCTGTGGAAGCAATCATCATTGAGGAATAGCCCTCATGCCGCACCCGGAAAGGAGCAGCGAATATGCACGCAATGACGCAGCAGCACTTGATCAATGCCTACGGCGGCGAAAGCCAGGCCCATATGCGCTATCTGCATTTTGCAAAACAGGCGGAGGCCGACTCCTTCCCCCACATCGCCCGTCTGTTCAGAGCTGTCGCCCACGCCGAATACGTGCACGCGGGCGATCACTACCGGGAGCTGTCGCATCTCAAGGACGGCATCGTTGCGAACAGCATGGCGGCGTTCGGACCGGGCGATACGGCCAAGAATCTCGACCTGGCCATCATGGGAGAAACGTTCGAAATCACCGAAATGTATCCCGTCTATATCGAGGTTGCCAAATTCCAGAAAGAAAGCGGTGCGCAGCGCTCCTTTGAATACTCCTACGCAACGGAAAAAGTGCATAAACAGCTTTTCGAAAAAGCGCGTGCTTCGGTCGGGACCGGAAGCGATATGGAGCTCGGGCCGGTGCAGGTGTGCGGCGTGTGCGGGTATACTCTGGAAGGAGAGGCGCCGGACACCTGCCCCGTCTGCAAGGCCGCAAAAAAAGCGTTTACCGCGTTCCAATGAGCGAAGCGCCGGCAACGAACATACCGCGCAGCAAAGAGACTGCCGTGAGTGCGGGTATCCTGAGAATACTGCTGTACTGTGCGGCAGCCGTCATGCCCCTGGCCGTGATCGTCCTGTCTGCCGCATCTTCCGGGCACGGGGCGGTCGAGGAAACCGGCAAAGCCTTTGCGCTGACGGGATTTATGATCGTTGCGATGCAGCCCGTGCTGGCGGGGCGCTTCGGATGGATAACCCGCGCGTTCGGCCTGGATATCGTCCTGCGCTACCACCGCGTCATTGCCCTTTTCGGGGGTGGGCTCATCGTACTGCATCCTCTGCTGATCGCCGCCGCGGAGGGAGAGTGGAAGCTCCTCATCGGCCTTGATCTGCCCTGGTATATCTGGCTCGGCAAGGGCGCCCTGGCGGTTCTCGTCATACACCTCGGGGTCTCCGTGTTTCAAAAGCACCTCAATCTGAGCTTCGAGACCTGGCGGCTGAGCCACGCCGTGCTCGCGCCCGTTCTGCTCGCCGGAGCGTTCATCCACAGCACAGCCGCAGGCGGTGATTTCGACAGCATCCCCCTGCTGATCTTGTGGAGCATCGTCCTTGCCGCAGCTCTGAGCGCCTATGTGTTTCACAAATTCATACGTCCGGCCCGGCTGAAGCAACAGCCCTGGACCGTGCGCACCGTCAAACAGGAAGCCCACCGGGTATGGACCGTCGATCTGGCCCCGCCGCCCGGCGCCTCATACGCTCACCGGCTGCCGGGACAGTTTCATTTTATAACGTTTCACCGCAGCCCGGATCTTCCTGAAGAGGAACACCACTGGACGATCTCAAGCAGCCCGGCAGCCGAGACAGTCGCATCCACCATAAAGGAATCCGGTGATTTCACCTCGACCATCGGCCACACGCGGCCGGGCGATACGGCAACCGTGCACGGTGCGTTCGGCAGATTCTCCTATGTGTTTCACCCGAACCGTGAGGGCGTCGTCTGTATCGCCGGGGGTATCGGCATAACCCCCATCATGAGCATGCTCAGGCACATGCGCGACACCGGCGACTCGATGCAGACGCTGCTGCTGTATGCCAGCCGTACTGAAAAGGACATCGTGTTCCGGGAAGAGCTCGACAGCCTGACAGAAGCCCTTCCCTCGTTCACCGTGATGCACGTTGTGAGCAGACCCGGCGGAGACTGGCCGGGCGAGCGCGGTCATATCGACCGCAGCACGATAGAGCGCCTGTGCAGCCGCGGACTGCTCGACAAGGCGCATTTCTACATCTGCGGGCCGCCGGGCCTGCGCACCTCCGTGCTGCAGAACCTGAAGGCGCTCGGCGTAACGGATAGCCGCATGCACACGGAGCTGTTTTCGTTTATTTAAGCATCATTGCGCGTTCGCCGCCCGCCGCCAATGGATCGTGTCCGGCTTTTTGACCCGTTTTATGTATGGCGAACCGGCGTAAGGAGGAGCAGGCATGCGCACAACCAAACTGACACGTACCTGGATCGCCGTAGCAGCGTTTCTGTTCATTGCGGCCGTCTGCTTCGGCCTCTACCGCGGCGGCGCGCTGCCGGGCACGCACACCCATGATATGCACGGCACCGGGCCTGCGGCGCACGATCACTGATACGGAAAGGATCCGTTCATGGCGGTTCGCATCCGCAGGATATACGACGTGCCCGTCCATTTTTGGCGGCTGCGGGGTTCCGGCTGACCGCAGCCGGATGCGCCGGATGCATACGGAAAACGCTGCTCTGAAGTGGCTATATCGAGAATAATAAGCCCTGACGTCCCGCGGGCCGGATAACGGTAATCGCACTGGCGGTATGGATCGTTTTCGGCTACACTCTCACCTGAACCTCAGACAGGATGCTCCATGCATATCGGATGCGATTATCGGGGTAACGGCTCATGTTGTTTCACGGTCTGGGCGCCGCTGCGGGAAAAGGTTTCGCTGCAGGTGCCCGGCCCGGACGGGGGCATCCTGCCCATGCGGCGGGACGAGCGCGGTTATTGGCACGCGGAAGCCGAAGAAGTCCGGCCCGGATTGCGCTACCTGTTCCGCCTCGATGAAAACGTCGAGCGCCCCGACCCCGCATCCCATTATCAGCCGGAGGGCGTTCACGGGCCCTCGGAAATCGTCGATCACGCCTCCTCCGCCTGGCAGGACGGGTCCTGGAACGGGATAGCGCTGAAGGACATGATCATCTACGAGCTGCATGTGGGCACCTTCACCCGCGAGGGCACCTTCGATGCCCTGCTGCCGCGGCTGGACGACCTGCAGAGCCTCGGTATCACCGCCCTTGAGATCATGCCGGTCGCTCAGTTTCCCGGCCGGCGCAACTGGGGGTACGACGGGGCGTACCTGTACGCCGTTCAGAACTCATACGGCGGCCCCGCCGGTCTGAAGCGCCTGGTGGACGCCTGTCACCTGCGGGGCATGGCCGTCATACTGGATGTCGTCTACAACCACTTCGGCCCGGAGGGCAACTACATCGGCGAGTACGGCCCGTATTATTCTGAAAAGTATACCTCACCCTGGGGAAGCGCGCTTAATTTCGACGATGCCTGGAGCGAACAGGTGCGCTCGTTTTTCATCGAAAACGCTCTTTTCTGGTTCAGACACTATCACATCGACGCGCTGCGCCTCGACGCCGTTCACGGCATCATCGATATGAGCGCAAAGCACATTCTGCAGGAAATGGCCGAGGCGGTCGAGGACGCTTTCCCGGGAGGCCGGAAGCGGTACCTCATCGCCGAAAGCGACCTGAACGACAGCCGCGTGGTGAGCGGGCGCGAACGCGGCGGCTACGGAATCGACGCCCAGTGGAGCGACGACTTTCATCACAGCCTCCACGCGCTGCTCACCGGCGAGCGCAAGGGCTATTACGCCGATTTCGGAACTCCTGCGCATCTGCACAAGGCTTACCGGCACGGATTTGTCTACACCTGGGATTACTCGCTCTACCGCAGGCGGCGCCACGGCAGCGGAACCGAGGGTATCCCGGCCGACCGGTTCATCGTCTGCTCCCAGAATCACGATCAGGTCGGCAACCGCATGTGCGGCGAGCGCCTTTCCGAGCTTGCGGATTTCGAGAGCCTGAAGCTCGCGGCGGGCGCCGTGCTGACGTCTCCGTTCGTACCGCTGCTTTTCATGGGCGAGGAATACGCTGAGGACGCCCCCTTTCTGTATGTCGTGGATCACAACGATCCCGATCTGCTCGAGGCGGTGCGCGAAGGGCGCAAAAAAGAGTTTCAATCCTTTGCCTGGCAGGCCGAGCCGCCCGATCCCGCAAGCCCGGAAACCTTTCTTCGATCCCGGCTGCAGTGGGACAAGCGCGCCACCGGACGCCATAAAACCATGCTCGCACTGTATGCGCGGCTCATCAAGCTGCGCCGCAGCAGTCCGGCCCTGCGGAATCCTGACCGGGAATCGCTCGACGCGGCCCTTGTCGACGCAAACGGTGTCATAACCCTGCACCGGCGCTGCGGAAGGGAGGCCGTGCTCGTCATACTGAACGTGTCGGCCGGAAAGAGCACCTGCGCCCTCACGGCCCCGCCGGGCACCTGGGTGAAAATTTTGGATTCCGCCGACCGGTGCTGGGAAGGCCCCGGCCCGATGCTGCCGCTGGAGCTGCACGGCGCTCACCAGTGCGCACTGCCGCCGCGCAGCATCGCCCTGTATGAAAAAAACGATTGATCCGGGGCACCTGCTCAGGATAAAACCCTTACGACTGATGAACATACCGCGTGCGACATACAGGCTGCAGTTCTGCCCCGGATTCGGCTTCCGGGATGCGGGACGGATCGTGCCCTATCTCGCCGGGCTTGGCATTTCCCACATCTATGCCTCGCCGGTTTTCAAGGCGCGCAGCGGAAGCGAGCACGGCTACGATATCGTCGATCCCAACCGCCTGAACCCCGAGCTCGGCGGCCCGGAAGAGTTCAAAGCGCTCACCGCCCTCGTCAGGGACAGCGCCATGTTCTGGCTGCAGGACATCGTGCCGAATCACATGGCCTTCAGCAGCGAAAACCTGCGGCTCATGGATGTGCTGGAGAGCGGCCCCCGGTCCCGCTGGTACGATTTGTTCGATATAGACTGGCAGCATCCGGATGAAAACCTGCGCGGCCGCCTTCTCATGCCGGTACTGGGAAAGCTGTACGCCGAGGCCCTCGAAGGGGGAGACATCCGGCTGGCGTTCGACGAATGCGGTTTCCGCATAACGTACGTTCAGATGTCGTTTCCGCTGCGAGCGCAATCCTACGCGTCCGTTCTCGAAAAGCTTCCCCCCGGCCCGGAGTGCGACTGCGCGCGTCTGGCAAAGATCACGGCCTCCTTTTCCGCGCTCGCCGCCATCGAGGAGAACGAGCCCTATCGTGAGGCACTGCGCCGGGCGAAAGACGATCTGCTGCGCCTGTATGCTGAAAGCGCCGGCATGCAGAAGCACATCGACGACACGATCGATGTGTACAACGGCAGGAAGGGGGTTTCAGAGACCTGGGATGCTCTCGACGAGCTGCTGAGCGGACAGCTGTTCCGCCTGGCGTACTGGAAGGTCGCCACCGAGGAAATCAACTACCGGCGGTTTTTCACCATCAACGATCTGATTTCGGTCAACGTCGAAAACGAGGCCGTCTTTTCGGAGCTGCACACCACCGTGCTGCACTGCCTCGATGATGGTACGTTCGACGGGGTGCGCGTCGATCACATCGACGGGCTCTACGATCCGGAAGTCTATCTGCGCCGGCTGCGCGCCGCCGCCCCCGATGCCTATATCGTGGTCGAAAAAATCCTTGATCAGGACGAGCGCCTTCCCCCGTCCTGGCCAGTGCAGGGCACCACCGGCTACGACATGCTGAACATCCTGAACGGTCTGTTCTGCAGAAGCGATCAGCGCCGGACAACCGAAACGACCTATAATCGCTTCATCGGGCACAAGCGCTATTATGCGCCGCTTGCGCTGCAGACCAGGCAGCTGATTATCGGCCGGCACCTGGCCGGCAGCGTCGATAACCTGGCGCGCTTCCTGAAGAACCTGTCCGCCCGCGACCGCCGCGGCCGCGATATCACCATGTATGGACTGAAGCGCGCGCTGGTGGAAATAATGTCGCATCTTCAGGTCTACCGAACCTATGTGCGCGGCCTGCCCGTCGATACCGCCGACCGCCTGCGCATAAATCGTGCCGTTGACAGCGCTCGTACCACCCTGCCCGGCCAGCGCTACGAGCTCGATTTTATCCGGACGTTTCTGCTGCTCGCCTGGGGCGACATTCCGGATGCGGAGAAAAACCGGTGGGTCGACTTCGTGATGACGTTTCAGCAGCATACCGGCCCCGTCACGGCCAAGGCCGTGGAGGACACCCTGTTCTACCGCTACAACAGGCTCATCTCGCTGAACGAGGTCGGGGGAAACCCGTCCCGGTTCGGTATCGCGCGCGGGGAGTTTCACGCCTTCAATGCCTCGCGCGCCGCTGCCGTTCCGTACAGCCTCAGCGCCACGGCGACCCACGACACCAAAAGGGGCGAGGATGTCCGGGCGCGCATACACGTGCTGTCCGAGCTGGCAGATGAATGGCGCACCTGCGTCAGGCAATGGAAAAAAGCCAACCGCAGGCGCAAAACCGGCGACGCTCCGGATGCCAACGACGAATATTTTATCTATCAGACTCTGATAGGGGCCTGGCCGCTCAAGGATGAAGGGAAAATGTTCCTGTCCCGCATGCAAGAATATATCGTCAAGGCCGTGCGGGAGGCCAAAGTGCATACCGCCTGGATCGAGCCGGATTCGGCCTATGAGGATGCCTGCCTCGATTTTATCGAAAAAATACTGACCCCCGCCGATCACAACGCCTTTTTGCCATCGTTCCTGCCCTTTCAGAACAAGACGGCGTTCTACGGCATGCTGAACGGCCTTTCTCAGACTGCGCTGAAATGTACCGTTCCGGGCGTACCCGATTTCTTCCAGGGAACCGAACTCTGGGACCTCAGCCTGGTCGACCCCGACAACCGCAGGCCGGTGGATTACGACCGTCGCATCGCCATGCTGTCGGAGATCCGTGAAAGGGACGCCGCCGACACGCCGGGCCTTATCGAGGAGCTGCTGAACGGGTGGCGGGACGGCCGCGTGAAACTTTTTCTGACATACCGCCTTCTCCAGGCGCGCGCGCGCTGCCCGGAACTTTTCCGCGACGGGGGCTACCGCGCCCTCACAGCCGCCGGGCGCTGCGCCGAGAGCCTCGTGGCGTTCGAGCGCACATGGAAAAACACCCGGCTCGTGACAATTGCGCCGCGCTTTTTGACGCGTGTCGTACCGGAAGGCGTTCTGCCTCTGGGCGGCGAGGTCTGGAAAGATACGGAAATCGCTTTTCCGGGACATGCTCCCCGAACATGGACCGATGCCGTAACGGGTGAATCACTGCAGGCTGCCGGTCCGGTCGATGCCGGCGCGGTGCTGAACCGCTTCCCGACCGCCGTGCTTATCAGCGAAGAGGAGAGCACATGAAAAAACGTTCCAGCGGCATACTCCATCACATAACCTCCCTGCCGTCCCGGTTCGGCGTCGGCGATATGGGCCCCGAGGCATACCGCTTTGCGGACGTTCTGTCCGAAGCCCGGCAGAGCTGCTGGCAGGTGCTGCCCCTGAATCCCACCACCCTCATGTACGACAGCTCGCCCTACAAAAGCGTATCCTCATGCGCAAAAAACATGCTGCTGATAAGCCCCGAGATGCTGGCTGAAGACGGACTGCTGGAACATCGCGAACTGGACGGCGCCCCCGCCTTCAGCCCGGATGCGGTCGACTACGCGGCGGTCGAGGAGTACAAGAAAAGCCTGTTTGCGCGCGCATTCCGCCGCTTTGCAGCCAGCGGGCCCGCCGGTGATTTCAAGCGGTTCTGCGATGAAGAATCCGGCTGGCTGCAGGATTATGCTCTTTTCGTGACCCTGAAAAACCGCTTCGGAGGCGCCGCCTGGAGCGACTGGCCCGCCGGGTACCGCGACCGGGACGAGCGGACCCTCGCCTCGGCCGCGCGGGAATCCGCCGAAGGTATCGAGTTCGTCATGTTTCTGCAGTTCGTGTTTTCCCGGCAGTGGTCCCGCCTGAAGAGCTACTGCAACCGGCGCGGCATACAGATAATCGGCGACATTCCCATCTACGTGGAATACGACAGCGTCGACGTGTGGAAGCACCCCGGGCTGTTCAAGCTCGACGGGCAGAAAAAGCTTTCGGCGGTTGCGGGCGTTCCTCCGGATTATTTCAGCCAAACCGGCCAGCTCTGGGGCTGTCCTCTCTATCGCTGGGATGAAATGCAGAAGCAGAATTTCATGTGGTGGATCGACCGCCTGAACTATACCTTTCGGCTGTACGACATGGTCCGGATCGATCACTTCCGCGGCCTTGTGGCCTGCTGGGAGATTCCGGCGTCCGAATCCACGGCGATCAACGGCGCCTGGGCGGATGTACCTACGGACGCTTTTTTCAATCAACTGTTCAAGCATTTTCCCAATCTGCCCGTCATCGCCGAGGACCTCGGCACCATCACGGCCGACGTGCGGGAAGCGATACGGCGCTTCGGCTTTCCAGGCATGAACGTCCTGCAGTTCGCCTTCGGCGGCGACCCCGCAAATCCCTACCTGCCCCATAACGTCGTAAAAGATTCGCTGATCTACACCGGCACGCACGACAACAATACGGTCAGGGGCTGGTTCGAGCAGGAGTCCTCACCCGAAACCAGACAGCAGCTTTTCAGCTATATCGGCCGCGAGGCAACCCCGGCCGAAGTTCCCCTGGAAATGATACGCCTGGCGATGATGTCGGTTGCCGACATGTGCATCATTCCCACCCAGGACATTCTCGGTCTGGGAAGCGAGGCGAGAATGAACCGGCCCGCCACTTCCAGCGGCAACTGGCGCTGGCGCATGGCACCCGGTCTGCTCACGGATACTCATGTGCAGCGTTTGAGGGACATGACGGAGCTCTACGGCAGGGCCTGAGGCAAGTGTCCTGCCCTGCCGCCGGAATCCTCTGAGATTGCCGCGTCGCCTGCGCTCTTCGCAATGACAGCTTTTTATTATTTTGCACATTCGTTTTTCGTGCTTTGTATCTTTTTGCTTGTAACGTTAGTTCACTCTAGTCACGTTAGCTCACCCTAGATCAATCTAGCTCACTTTGTCTCCCCACTTTTCTCGATCCGCCTCGCCTGAAACCTGCCTGAGCACCACAACACACCGTGCACCTGCCTTGATACGGCTTCCGGCCGTATATTTTTTTTTCGATCGAATCCAGTCCCTGGCCGTATCGAGCTCTTTTACCCACCGCTCCCCCCATTCGCTGTCCGGAAATGTGAACGCGATGGTTTCGTGATGTGCATTAAAAATGAGGTAAAAATTGTCGTCCGTTACGGGCTCCGCGCGCGGGTTCGGGTTCGGAATGGTTTCGCCGTTCAGAAAAATGCCGATCGAATGCCTCGTTTCCCGGTCCCAGTCGATGTCCTTCATCTGCTCGCCTTTATGGGTGAACCAGGCGATGTCCTTCACCTCGCTGCCGTAGATCGAGCGCCCCTGAAACCAGCGGCGGCGCCGAAACACCGGGTGACGGCCTCGAAAATGAATGAGCATCCTGCAGAAATCGAACAGATCAGAATCCATGGTTTCCCAGTCATACCAGGATATTTCGTTGTCCTGGCAGTAGGCGTTGTTGTTCCCCCCCTGAGAGCGGCCGATCTCATCACCGCCGAGCAGCATGGGCACGCCCTGTGAGAGAAAGAGCGTAGCAAGAAAATTGCGCTTCTGCCGGTCCCGCAGCTCCCGCACTTCCTGATTTTCGGCCGGCCCATCCTCCCCGCAGTTCCAGGAGCGGTTATGGTTTTCCCCGTCGTGGTTTTCCTCCCCGTTGGCCTCGTTGTGCTTTTCATTGTACGAAACCAGGTCGTGCAGGGTGAAGCCGTCGTGGGCCGTCACGAAGTTGATGCTGGCATAGGGAAGCCGGGACGTGTTTTCGTACAGATCGGAGCTGCCGGTGAACCGGGAGGCGAATTCTCCCAGCGACCGGCCGTCGCCGCGCCAGAAGTCGCGCACGCAGTCACGATACTTGCCGTTCCACTCACTCCACACCGGCGGAAAATTGCCGACCTGATATCCCCCCTCTCCCACATCCCAGGGTTCGGCGATGAGCTTGACGCGGCTGATGACGGGATCCTGCTGGATGATGTCGAAAAAAGACGAAAGGCGGTCGACGTCGTGCAGTTCGCGCGCCAGCGTTGCGGCCAGATCGAAGCGGAAGCCGTCTACGTGCATCTCCAGTATCCAGTACCGCAGGGAGTCCATGATCAGCTGCAGCACATGGGGATTGCGCATGTTCAGACTGTTGCCGGTGCCGGTGTAATCCTTGTAATGGCGCCTGTCCTCAGTCAGCCGGTAATAGTAGGCGTTGTCGATTCCCTTGAAACACAGCATGGGCCCGAGGTGGTTGCCTTCGGCCGTGTGATTGTAGACCACATCCAGCACCACTTCCAGTCCCGCCTGATGAAACGTCTTGACCATCTGCTTGAACTCCGCCGCGGCCGCTCCGGGCCGCTTGTCGGAGGAGTACTCGCTGTGAGGGGCGAAATAGCCGATGGAGTTGTATCCCCAGTAATTGCGCAGGCCCCTGTCCAGCAGATACTTGTCGTGAATGAACCAGTGTATCGGCATGAGCTCGACTGTGGTAATGCCGAGCTTTTTGAAGTAGTCGATCACCGGCGGCTGCGCAAGCCCGGCGTAGGTGCCGCGCAGCTCGGACGGAATGTCGCGGCGCCCGGCGGTGAACCCCTTGACGTGGGTCTCGTAAATGACCGTTTCGTGCCACGGAATCTGCAGGCAGCGGTCACCGCTCCAGTCGAAATGCGGCTGGTGTACCACGCTGCGGGGCATGAACGGCGCGCTGTCCTCTGCGCCGGCCGCGTCGGAGCCTTCCGTGAACCTGTAGGGAAAGACCGCTTCGTTCCAGTTCACCTCCCCGTCGATCGCCTTGGTGTAAGGGTCGAGCAGCAGTTTGGCCGGGTTGCAGCGGTGACCTTCCGCCGGATTCCACGGCCCGTACACGCGATACCCGTAGCGCTGCCCCGGCTCGACCGTCGGCAGATAGCCGTGCCAGCAGTAGCCCGTCACTTCCGACAGCTCGACGCACACTTCCCGCCCGTCGTCGAACAGGCACAGAACGACTTTTTCCGCTATTTCGGAAAACAGGGAAAAGTTAGTACCGAAGCCGTCGTAGTCGGCTCCCAGCGGCTCAGGCGAACCCGGCCATACTTTCATACGCATACTCCCCGATCGGCTTTCGGACGGAGCGGGACGTTCGCATCTGTGTCCGTCCCGCTCCCCGCAGGCTTACATATCTCTGCCTGTGCGGATGCCTTCCTTGACCATCTGGCATGCATAGCCCCATTCGTTGTCGCATCAGCCCATAACCTTGAAAAAAAATCACCGTTTACCACCCGGGGCATTCCCCGATCCACCAGAGAGACCAGGCTGCCCTGGATCGTCTCCCAGGATACCACCGGATCGTCGGTGACGCCGGCAAGGCCAGAACAGCCCTTAGTATCCGTAAATGCAATGCCTGTGCCGTGACACACAGACGGACGGGCCACCTTGGCTTCACCGCAAAACAAACTCTTTTCCGGTTTTTCTGGCTCTGTTACGACGCGACACGGCTTCGCTGCGGTTATTGCTGTACATTTCATGTACACCGAAACAAAAATCTGTATCTCAGCTTTACAAGTATTCGAGCGGAAAACATACGCATCCTGCTTTTGCGCAATGCGCTGCGGCTTTACATCGGCTGCCGGTGCCGTTTCACTGGCACGGATATTGCGAATCAATGAGATACAGCAACGGCATACGTTTCATATGATCGGAGGAACCCCATGGTCGACATACCTTTGAAACTGACATTCAGGGATATGGAAAAAGATCCTGAAATCGAGCATAGCGTTCGGGAAAAACTCGCCAGGCTCGACTCCCTGTCCGAAAGCATAACGGGGTGCAGCGCCGCGATCGAAAAACCGCAGGAGCATCAGAAGGCCGGCAATCCCTACAGGGTCAGGCTTGTCATAACGGCCGCGGGACGCGATATCGTCGTGGTTCGCGAACCGGGCGACTCGCCGATGCACGCGCCGCTCATATCGGTGGTGCACGATGCGTTCAACGCGGCCAGGCGGCAGCTGATCGAAAAAAACGAAAAACGGCGGCGCGACGTCAAGCGCCACCCCGCCCAGGAGACCGGCGCGCTGGTGGACAGTCTTTTCAGGGAAGAAGGATACGGATTTTTGAGAACCAGGGACGACCGCCGGATATACTTCCATAAAAACAGTGTGCTTCACAACGATTTCGACAGGCTCGAGCCGGGCACCGGCGTCCGCTATGTCGAGACATCGGGCGAGAAAGGCCCGCAGGCCTCCACCGTACAGATAGTCGACAAGCCCGGGGTGCGCACAAGAGCGCCCGGGGCCCCGCAGGAGGATACCCGTGGAAGAAATCGGACGTGAAACCATAAAAAAGCTTGCCGGAGAAGAGGGGATCATCTGGCGTCCCTGTATATGCCCATGGTGCGCAAGGGATCGCAAACCGAACAGAATCCGATCCGGTTTAAAAACCTGCTCGGCGTAACGGGAAGGGCCCTGAAAGCCCGGGGCCTGCGAGAAAATACCATCCGGCGTTTTCTGGCACCGGCAGCCGATCTGCTCAACCACCGCAGCTTCTGGGAACATCAGAAGGAAGGCCTGGCGGTATTCATCTCCCCGGATGCCGCTTCCCTGTATTCGTTTTCGAAGGAATTCCCGGAAAGGGTGTGCGCCACCATCCGGACATGACACGATCGGGGAACACGATAAGATCGTGCCCGTACCCGGTACCGTCGACGGTCATGCTGCCGAATGAGTATGAATCGATATGCATGCAAGGTCTCCTGTTTGCTTACACCGTTCCTGCAATCCGGCCCCCGCACTCCGGGCAGGCCCCCTCCCGCAGGCTGCTCTTCAGCAGGCCGAATGCCGAGCGTTCTATCACCGCTGCCCCGCAGCCCGGGCAACGTGTATTCTGCTCCGCGCCTTCGCGCAGATTTCCCTCATACACATACTGCAGACCCTCCTCCCTCCCGATGCGAAGAGCCGTGTGCAGGGTTGCGGGGTCGGTCGGGGGGCGGTCGGGCATGTCTGCGACAGGATAAAACCGGCTGATATGCCAGGGGGTATCCGCTCCGATTCCTCTGATAAAGCGGGCCAGGCTGCGCAGTTCGCCCTCTGTGTCGTTCAGGCCAGGAATTATCAGGGTGGTGATCTCGATCCATATATCGAGCTTTTTCATGATCGCGATTGTTTCCATAACACCCGCCAGCCGCGCGCCGCAGACGTTTTTATAGAATGTGTCCGAACAGGATTTCAAATCGATATTGGCCGCATCGATCAGATGTGCGGCGCTGCGCAGGGGCTTTTCGGCGATGTAGCCGTTGCTGATGAACAGGGAAAAGATCCCCCGCTCGCGGGCGCAGGCGGCGACATCCGCCGCGAATTCGTAAAATATGGTCGGCTCGGTATAGGTATACGCGATCGAATCGCAGTGAGCATCGGCGGCTGCCTGCACGATTTCCCCCGGCGTTCTGTCCCGTCCGGCAATGTATCTGCTATCTGCGGGCGCCCTGGATATGTCCGCGTTCTGGCAGTGGGAGCACGTGAAATTGCATCCTGCCGTGCCGATCGAATAGGCCCGCGAACCGGGGAGAAAATGATACAGCGGTTTCTTTTCCACCGGATCGACGTTTTCGGCAATCACCCTGCCGTAGACGAGCGTATACAGAAAGCCGCCCCGGTTTACTCTCACACCGCACAGGCCCCGCCCCCCGTCTCCGATCAGACACGCCTGCCGGCACAGACCGCAGCGGACCCGGCTGCCCGTTCGCTTCTCATAAAAACGCGCTTCATGCATGGCGTTTCTCTCCTTTCCTCCCGGGGTTCCTTTTCAGTGCCGCCATTGCTGTTTTACCGCCCGCTGCGCTGGAGACACAGAGCCCGCAGAAAAAAAGATGGTGCCTTTGGGCGTCGCTGTGCACACCGGTTCATTGGGCGGTATCTCCCGGGGAATGAAGTATGATCCGTCTCTGTGCCCTCCATACCTCGGTAGTGAATCAACCCGGATAGTATGCAAGCAGGTAACCCATGTATCCGGCCATGACACAGCAGATAATCTGCAAGCGCGATACCAATCTGCATCCCGCTTTCACAAAATCTCCGAAAACGCTCTTGAAAACTTCAGCGCGGCAGAGGTGAGGGGTGGTGTGTTCTTTTTTTACAGCGAAAGACAGTTCTGTACAGGGATTGCACACCAGACGGTGCGCTTCGCCGTTTGCGTGCCGGATACGTAAAGCATCTGCGTCGAATAAAAGTGACGGCAAAAAGGTCATACAGTGCCGCATGAAAAAACGTTTTCACTTTTGAACATTCGAATTTCATATTTGCTGTATGTTTCGATAGCCGCATTTCGTGCTTTTTTATGTTTTTGCCTCTGTGGCTTTCCCGTCTTGGCAGAGATATTGCTTGATAAACACATGAACCATGTGCGGTTGTTTACCTGCAGCAAAGGAGGCCGGCGCAGCCGGAATCTATGTCCCTCCCCGCAAGCTTTGCCGTATTTTTTATATGTGCTGTTTTCATCGGCTTTGCCGGCACCCGGCTGAGCAAATGCGCCGATGTGCTCGCCGACCGAACCGGACTCGGTGAGGCTCTCATGGGCGCCGTATTTCTCGGCGCCTGCACATCGCTTGCCGGCATCACCGCCTCGGTCACAGCCGCCTCTCACGGACATGCCGGGCTTTCGCTTTCGAATGCGTTCGGGGGCATCGCCGCCCAGACCGCCTATCTGGCCGTGGCTGATATGGCCTACAAAAAAGCCAACCTCGAGCACGCCGCCGCTTCGCTTTCCAACATGCTGTCGGCGACACTTCTGATAATCCTGCTCGGCCTGAACATCATCGCCATGCTGGGCCCGGAGATGAGCTTTTTCGGCATTCACCCGGTCACCCTTATCCTCTTTCCGGCATATGTTTTCGGCATCCGCATGATCGCACGCTCTGAGGAAACGCCCATGTGGCGCCCGAGAATGACAGAGGCCACCAAAACCGACATCCCCGAAGAAAACAGCGCCGCGGCGGGGTCCACCCTGCGGATGTGGAGCGAGTTTGCGCTGTGCGCTGTTGTCGTCGTGATCGCCGGCTGGATGCTGACGAACGCGGCCGAAACGATTGCCGCAAAAACGGGACTGACGGAAAGTTTCGTCGGCGCCCTGATGCTCGGCATCGTCACCTCCATGTCCGAGCTTGTTACCACGGTCGCCGCCATCCGGGCGGGCGCGCTGACAATGGCGGTCGGGGTCATTATGGGCGGCAACATGTTCGACGTTCTCCAGGCGGCGCTCTCTGATTTCTTTTACCGGTCCGGCTCGATTTATCACGGTGCATCCCGGAGCGAGATACTGCTTCTGGCGGTCACGCTTTTGATGACAGCCGTACTGGTGCTCGGCCTTATGTTCAGGCAGAAGCGCGGATTCGCCAATATCGGTTTCGAAAGCATCATCATCCTGATCGTCTATCTCGGCGGCGTGACCCTGCTGCAGTTGATGTAGAGGTGAAGAGGCAAAATAATGCATGCCGGACAAAATGAAATGTGTCCGGCAATACAGCTAAAAGAAAAAGCCCAAAAAGCACGAAATGCGAATGTGGAAAATTCAAAAACTCTCATTGCGGGGAGCGTAAGACGTAGGCCGGAGTAAGAACCGGGAGGATACATGCATGCCCGCAGTAGTGCCGGACACGCCGGCGCTTTGTCCGGCCTACAGAGACACTGCTTCAGAAGGTTCGTGTCCGGCTTTATGTATGGAGATTGCTTCGTCGCGCCGGGGCGTGATTCGCAATGACGCTGTTGCATGCAGCTGAAGAGCCACGCTCCGTTGCGGCCGTTACTTGTTATCGGGGTCGGGGTCGCTACCGGGATCGGTATCGAATGCCTTCTCCGGTAACGGACGGTTCCGAAAACATTTGACAAAACCACCCTGTATGGGCCATACCTCTTTGTCATGGCATGGCACACGAAAACCGTCGAACAGGTACTGGCCGAGCTCGAAACCTCTGCCGGGAACGGCCTCGACGCCGAATCCGCGCGCCGCAGGCTGGACAAGCACGGACCGAACGAGCTTGAAGAGCGGGGCGGCCGAACGATTACCGGCATGGCCGCGGATCAGTTCAAGGATCTGTTCATCGTCATACTGATCGCAGCCGCCTGCGCTGCCTGGGTTATCGGCGATACGATCGAGGCGGCCGCGATTATGGCCATCGTCCTGCTGAACGCCGCGCTCGGCTTTGCGCAGCAGTATCGGGCGGAAAAAGCCGTTGCCGCTTTGCGCGGCATGGCAGCCCCCGAGGCGAATCTGCTCCGGGATGCCCGCCGCGTGAACGTTCCCGCATCCGGCATCGTTCCGGGGGATATCGTGTTTCTGGAGGCCGGCGACATCGTGCCGGCCGATATGCGGCTGATCGAGGCCGCTCACCTGCGGGCCGACGAATCGTCCCTGACCGGCGAATCCGTCCCGGTCGACAAAACCGCCCAGGCGCTCGAGGATGAACATCTTTCCCTCGGCGACCGCCGCTCGATGGCCTACAGCGGAACCGTCGTCACCGCCGGCCGCGGCAGGGGGGTCGTCATTGCCACCGGCATGCGCACCGAAATGGGTTCCATCGCGCACATGGTGCAGGGCGAAACCGGGGAGCGCACGCCCCTGCAGGTGCGCCTGCAGGAGTTCGGCAAGCAGCTTGCCCTGGCGATCTTCTGCATCTGCGCCGTCATCTTCGCTGCCGGCCTTCTGCGGGGTCAGCCGGTCATGCTCATGCTGCTCACCGCGGTGAGCCTTGCCGTGGCGGCCGTGCCTGAGGCGCTTCCGGCCGTGACCACCATATCGCTGGCGCTCGGAGCGCGCAAAATGGTCGGACGACAGGCCCTTATCCGCAGGCTCCCGGCCGTGGAAACCCTCGGGTCCGTCACCTATATCTGCTCGGACAAAACCGGAACCCTCACCCGTAATGAGATGACGGTCGAGCGCATCTTCTGCAACGGGGAGCGCTTCGACGAACCGCCTTCCGAGCCGCCGGAGACCTTCGGCACCCTGCTCAGGGCGATCGTTTTGTGCAACGACGCCCATGAAACCGACGGCGGCGATTTTTTCGGCGACCCTACGGAAATCGCGCTTCTGCGCCTGGCCCGCCGGGCCGGGCTTGACGTTCGCAGTCTCTCCGGCGACCTGCCGCGCACGGACGAAATCGCCTTCAGCAGCGAGCGCAAGGCCATGACGACCCTGCATTGCCGCGGGGACGGCGCGCTTTCCTGCACCAAAGGCGCCCCGGAGGCCGTGTTGTCAATGTGCGCGACCGTTCGGACCGCAGACGGCGTTCAGCCGCTCGACCGCGGGGCCCTGGAAGAGGAAAACGAACGCATGGCCGGGGAGGGCCTGCGGGTCCTGGCCGTCGCCGTGCGGGAGTGGGACGAAGCGCCGCAGGAGTGCACCGCCGAATCGGTCGAACAGGAGCTCTGCCTGCTCGGCCTCGTAGGCATGATCGACCCGCCGCGCGATGAGGCCCGGGGGGCGGTCGAGCTGTGCGCGAATGCCGGCATCACGGCGGTCATGATTACCGGCGACCACCCCGCAACGGCGCACAGCATCGGGCGGCGGCTCGGCATCGTCGACGGCGGCGGCCGGGTTCTGACGGGTTCTGACCTTTCAGGCATGACCCCCGAACGGCTCGGCGGACAGGTGGTGGATGTCCGCATCTATGCACGGATCGCGCCCGAGCAGAAGCTCTCCATCGTGAAGGCCCTGCAGGACCGGCACCACTTCGTCGCCGTAACCGGCGACGGCGTCAACGATGCGCCCGCCCTGCGCGCGGCGGACATCGGTGTCGCCATGGGCATCACCGGCACGGACGTTTCCAGGGAATCGGCCGACATGATCCTGCTCGACGACAACTTCGCCACGCTGGTCAACGCCGTGCGCGAGGGGCGCCGCATTTACGACAATATTTTGAAATTCATCACCTACTCGCTCGGCTCCAACGCGGGCACGCTCCTGCTGATTTTCCTTGCCCCGTTTTTCGGGCTGCCGCTGCCCCTGATGCCCATCCAGATTCTCTGGATCAATCTCCTGTGCGACAGCCTGCCCGGACTGGCCTTGACGGCCGAGCCCGCCGATGCGGACGTTATGGAGCGGCCGCCGCATCCCCCGCGCGAGGGGGTGCTTGCGCGGGGCCGCGGGCGGGATGTGCTGCTGATCGGTTCCATTGTCGGCCTTCTGCTGCTCGGCCTGCAGGCTGTCCTCACCCGCACGGACATGCCATGGCAGACCGTGCTGTTCACCTCTCTTATCCTCGGGCGGATCGGGGTCGCCCTTTCGGTCAGCACGCCGGGATTTACCCTCTTCCGCATCCGGGATATCATCCGCAACCGGTTTCTCGTCGGTTCCGCGGCCGTCACCGCCCTGTTTCATTTCGCAATCGTGTATCTGCCGTTCGCCCGCCCGGTGTTTGAAACCCGGGGCCTCGGCCTGCCGGAGGTACTGCTGTGCCTTGGGTTTGCCGTGGTGTCGACGATCCTCATCGACATACGTAAAATCTTCGCCCGCCGCAGGCAGACGGCGGGGTGAGGCGGGAGTGGTCAGTGCAGTTGTATCGCCGGGGGGGTGCGATCCTGCAGGAGCTGCTTCAGCTGCGATTTTTTCGCGGCCGGAGGCTGCTCCTGCCTTGACCTCATCATCTTCACCCCGTGATTCCGCGCAACGGCGGATAAAAACGACGGTTCATGCAAACAGACGCAGACGATGCAGGCGTAGGCCGGACAAAGCGCCAGCGTGTCCGGCTTTTTAGAATCCGCACAGTCGTATTTCGAATGTGATTCCTGTATCGCTAGTCGCTTTGCGTGCTTTTCCTGTTTTTGCTTTTAACGCTGGTTCACTCTGGCCGCCTTACCGGATATCGAGCACGCCTTCCCGGTAGGCGATCTTGGTGAGATCGGCAAGGGACTGTGCCTGGAGTTTTTCGTAAATATTGTACTTGTGGGATTCGACCGTTTTAGGACTGATGAAAAGCCGCACGCCGATCTCGTCCGCGCTGAGCCCGTCGGCCAGCAGGGGGAAAATTTCGCGCTCGCGGGCGCTCAGCACATCGAGGGTGCTCCTGCCGTCCCGTTCCTGCTGAAGCTCCAGCAGATGCTCGCGCAGCACGGCACTGAACCTGGTGTTGTAATACATGCCGCCGTTTCCCACGATCCGCATCGCCTTGATCAGATTCTCGAACGGCTCGTTTTTCTGGACATATCCCTCCGCCCCGGCCGCAAACAGGGGGAAAACGTATTCCTCTTCATCCGACATGGTGTAGCCGATAATCCGGATATCCGGATGCGCCTTTTTGATCAGGCCGGCCAGCTCGATCCCGTCGATATGCGGCATGAGGATGTCAAGAATGACGATGTCGGGCAGCAGCGTGCCGATCAGCCGCAGTGCCTCGCGGCTGTCGGTCGTGCTCCCCGCGATTTCGAAGCCCTCTTCGAGCTCCAGCAGTTTCCGCAGGCCCATGACCACGATGCTGTGATCGTCGACGACGAACACGCGCAGTATCCGACGCTGTTTGTGCGATTCCGCGGGCGTGACAAGTAAAACCCTGCCGTCTGCAAGAATCGCATCGACCTGGCCCTTTTTGAGAGCCTCCAGGGCATAGATCTTTTCGGGCGGTGTGCCGCTATTCATACTGCTGCCTCCTCAGGTGCAGGGCCTGCAGAACAGCCTCGGTGTCGCTCAGGTTGCCGACGATAACAACCCCCGGCGGAGGTTCGGGCATCAGCAGCGCCGGGGTCAGAAAAACATTATGGGCCGCGGCGGATTCGTAATCCTTCAGCACATCGACGATACGCACCCGGCTGAAGTCCCGAAGCTCCTCCCGCCGGAGGCGCTCGAAATTACTGCGCGCAATGCGCGAATTGGGACGGTCGCCGGCGACAAAAAGGATCAGGGAGCGACTCGGGTTGTCGTTTTCTGCGCCTGCCTGAGCACGGCGCACGCGCTGTTTCTGCATGGCAGGACGTTTACCCTCCGGAAAGTTCGCTCAGCTCTATGCCGCTTTGCGTTATGTTCAGGCGGTGATACCGCAGCGAATGGGCCGATCCGCGGGATTTCAGCACGATCAGCCGCCGCTCCAGCTCCAGCCCCGTATGGGCATACCGAAGCCCGATAATCGTATCGGTCAGCGAGGAGATATCGAATCCCCCGGTAAGGCTGTCGAGCGTCGAGAAGGTTTCCGTCTGATTGAGCAGCAGGCAGGTGATGTTCCGCCTGCGGCATATCGTGTACAGATACACCATCAGATCGTGACCCGCATTGTGCGACCCAATGCGGCGGCAGGCCGACAGGGCATCGAAAATGACATGCCGCGGTGCGAACGTTTCGATTTCGCGAAGAACGGCGGCAAGATGCTCCTGGGCGCCCCGGGATTCGGGCATCTGCGACGCCAGCCGCAGCAGGCCCTTCTCCGCCGGGGAGGAAAGATCGAGGCCGGGGCTGCGCATGCCGGCTGTCAGCGCCTGTTCCGATTCCTCCAGGCTGTAATACAGTACGTTTTCGCTGCGGCGGCACATTTCAAGCGCGAAGGTGCACGCCAGGGTCGTCTTGCCGATGCCGCTCGGGCCGGCCAGCAGAACGGAGGAGCCCCGGTGGATACCGCCGCCCAGAAGCCCGTCCAGCACGGCGTTGCCGCTGGACAGTTTTTCGCCTCTCACTTCAGTGCTCAAACCGACGCTCGACACGGGCATGACCTCCATACCCTTCGGGCTGATGAGAAACGGGTGCTCGTTGCTCAGAAACCCCGAACCCCGGTATTTCACGACCCTCAAGCGCCGGGTGCGCACGTTCTCCACGGCCCGGTGATCCAGGTGCAGCATGCAGTCGGCCATGTAATCCAGAAAAGGGTAGACGGTCTCCTGCTGCAAAATTTTCAGCGTCAGAACGACCGAGAGCCCCATGCCCGAGAGGTGCATCTGCAGGCGTCTGAATTCCTCGTGTCTGCGGCGGTCGTCGGCGAAAACGCTCATAATGATGTCGACGGCGTCGATCGCCAGGTTCACGGCACCCAGCGCGCCTGAGCGTCCCTCGATGATCGCGATCAGGCCCTGCATGTCGAAATCCCCCGAGGTGATCATCCCTTCGGGAATGTTCGCGTGCACGACCGAAAATTTACCCGCCTGTTCGAGTGATGCGAGGTCCCACCCCAGTGACAGGGCATTGGCGCGTACGGCATCGGCGCTCTCCTCGAAGGTAATAAAAACGCCCGGTTCGCCTTCGAGTGCCCGGCGATACAGAAACTCGAGAGCGAAAACGGTCTTGCCCGCACCGGGTCCGCCGCTCACGACGGTCATCCGCCCGGCCGGCAGACCTCCATCAAGAATCCGGTCGACTCCCCTGATGCCGGTCGGGACCTTGGCGATCGGTGTGCAGTGATGCCCGCTGTCGTCCGGATCTCTCATGCTCGCGCTCTTGAATGAATTCTATAATCGAAAATGCAAATGGTATGTGAAACCATGAAGCATGGCAATTCAGGAATAGTCTGATTTTTGTATCAGTAATTGCCGCAGGTGTCAAGCGCCGAAACGGTCCAAAATCCACCGCCTCATTTCACAGGCGCACTATTTGCAAGCCACCGGAGT
>CAZFIB010000028.1:0-50465 GCA_964518865.1 uncultured Thermodesulfobacteriota bacterium | reverse complement strand
CCGCTCCGCCTTGACCCCTGTATCTAAAGGGCTTGCGGCTGCGGGACTGGCTCTAAATAAAAAAGCCGAACAACAAAAAGGAGGAGGTTCTATGTGGTGGGCACGTGCTGAAACTTTTTTGAAAAAATTCGGTACTTCGCAGGATATGACGGCCTCGCCTGGCAGGCCCTGCACCGGGGAGCACACACAGCATATATGTACGCTGGCGGGAAAGGCCGACTTTGCAAAGATAACCGACCTGGCGGGTAATGCGAAGTTTGTATGCATGAATTGCGGCCGCGTAGCCCGTGACCGCGGCAATCTGTGCAACCCGATTGAATTTGATAAAATTTCTATCGGTGTGCCGCATATCTAGGGAAACGCCGGTATGTGCTGAGGCGATCCGGACCGCTGAGAAAGGAACTACATTTATGAGACCATTGCATTGTGTGTGCTTTTGTGCTGCCTGTGCGCTTTTGTGTCTGCCGCAGACCGGGTGCTTCATTCCCGACCCGGACAATAACACGACAACCACAACAACAGCATCCCAGACGTCGACCACGACCACAGTGGATGGCATACTGTACACACTTGAAAGCATTTATGAAAATATGGTTTCAATTGCAGGCGGGACGTTCGAAATGGGCTGTTCTCCTGAAGATGCAGAATGCGCCGGTGATGAACTGCCGCAGCATACGGTTACCGTATCGCCGTTCAGGATTTCGGCGTTCGAGGTTTCTCAGGGGCAGTGGGAGACGGTTATGGGTACGAATCCTTCATCGGCCGCGACGTGTGGCACTGACTGCCCGGTTGAAAATGTTTCGCGCAACGATGTTTTTGAGTTTATCGAAACCCTGAATGCTGCAACCGGTAAGAACTACCGGCTGTGTACCGAGGCTGAATGGGAGTATGCTGTCCGATCCGGCACGAAAACATCATATTACTGCGGCGGCAGTGAATCGTGCCTGACGGAAATCGCCTGGTATTTCGAAGAATCAGGCAGCGAGCTGCCGAATACGCATGAAGCCGGTCTGAAAGAGCCCAATGCCTGGGGCCTGTATGATATGAGCGGCAATGTGTGGGAAATGGTGCAGGACTGCTATCATACGAGCTATGAAGCGGCTCCCGACAACGGCAGCGCATGGGAGCTGGATTGCTATGAGGAAGGGGGGATTGTATATGTAACCCGCGGAGGAAGCTGGCTGAGCGAAGCACGATTCTGCAGATCTTCTGCACGCGGCCGCAATAGTGCAGACGGGGCGTACAACGCTCTCGGATTCCGTTTGTGCCTTACCGAATAATATACTACTTTTTTCTTAATTACACCTTCCCGTAAATACGAAGAAAAACCATACCATACACTGATTGTTTTTTAACAAATAAAACTTATTATTATACTATAGAGATATACGGGACATCTGCCTGAACAGTGGAAATGTATCAAGAAAACTTAAAAAAATTCGATACTACAGCAAGAGTATGCGTCTATTCATTAAAAGGAGGGTAAGAACAATGTTTTCACTATACATTAGAAAAATAAGAATATTAGGCATAACAGCGGCTTTGCTTTTTCTCATCGGTAGTGTTCCGGCGCATGCCGGACTGGTTGCCTGGTGGAGTTTTGATGCCTGCACACCGGTAGATGACAGCGGTAACGGGTTTGACGGTCAGATTTTTGATAATGACACGAACCCGGCAGCGCTCGCCTGCATAGATGATCCGATCAACAAAACAAAGGCTTTTGGCTTTGACGGCAACAGTCATATAAATACATCAAAAAACACAAGCTTACGTGAAGAAGATGAGATGAGCCTTGCAGCCTGGGTGAAGCCGACATCGGACAACAACACCTGGGGCCATTACATTGTGACGACCGGTGGTGAGGACTACGGTGCCGGGTATGCGATCAAATGGACATCATATTCACTGATTTATCAGGTCGACACGGCAACGGAACTGGAGAACGGCGATGCAAATCCGATGCATCTCAAACCACGGTTCTGGTTTGAATTAAAGCGCAACGCGGCAACAAATACGTTCGTGGGAAGTGATGAGCACACTATCAACCGCTGGTATTGCGTTGTTGCTACATACGATGACAACAATGAAATGAAACTGTATGTCGACGGCGATCTTGAGGGCAGCGGTCAGCATTTCGATAATAAAAGAATGGTGGAGGAGGAAGGTGTTTTTATCGGTAAATACACCTGGGATTTTCCTAACAACAGAAGCTTTCGAGGCGGTATAGATGAAGTGCGCATTTACGATCATGCTCTGACACATCAGGAAATCAAAGACTACTGCAGCGAGTCGACAATTATCGAGCTTTCATTGCTGGACGCCTATGCCTGGAACGGCACAGTCGCCATAGAGTGGGAAACCGCAGCTGAGATAAATAATGCCGGATTCAACATCTACCGGGCTGAAAGCGCAGCCGGTCCGTATGAAAAAATAAATCAAACCATAATACCTGCTGAAGGATCGGCTGTTGAGGGTTCATATTACCGTTTTGTCGATGAAAATGCGGAAAACGGACCGCAGTACTTTTATAAGCTTGAGGATGTCGACTTTTACGGGCAGACCACAAAGCACGGACCGGTCAGCGTGATTCCCTGATATACATCAGGATAAGGATTTCAGTCGAAACTGCATGATTAAAAAAGCAGGGTGGATGCCCTGCTTTTTTTGCGTTCAAAGCAAGAAGTGTTTGCCCGTTATAAAATGGTGTGCTACTAATTATCCGAATATAGAGGATGATGCACTGTTGCGCATACACAGCGTAGGGGTATCGATGAAATATTTTGCTGGATTATGTGGATATCATTCTGCCATATTGATTTTACTTATTAATAGTATAGCCGGCAGTCTTTTTGCTGCAACCGTTCATGCTCAGGCAGAAGACAGGAACGACAGTCTCATGATCGGCGGCAAGCAGTATCTGCTGGAGCTTTCCGGATCGGTTCACAATGAGAGGTTCAACCGGGTCCTTGCAGTTCTTTCGGTAACATACTCCAAACAGAAAACCGGCCCGCCTCTGGTTGTTATGATCAGCAGTTATCCTCACTCAGGAGCTCGAAATTCATTTATGTGGAATTCGATGTACAGCTCGATAGTGAGATCATACAATACGGTGCGCTGCTCATTGAAAAAATCATTGGCATCGAATTGTGAGCCGGGAATAGATTTTCATTATCTGAGCCCCAAACTGCTGCGGCTGCGTCTGGGTGAAAAGCCGCTCACCCACCGGGAAAAAGAGGACAGACTGCTTGATGAGCGTACCGTGCTGCCGACAAAAGTCGTCGCGCAGCATGGAGAGCTTGAGCTTTCGTTTGACGAAACGAGCGTCAAAGGAAACGTCGAGCTATCAGGGTACGATCCGATAGAGCAGTCCTATGTGCGTTATTTTGCAAACATTACCGGCAGAATCACCCGCGATACAGAACAGCGGCAGCATATACCTTATGAAAAGTAAACGCTTTTTTGTAATCATCAGTATCGTATATTTAATTGTACCCCAGACTGTTTCTGCTGAAAAAACATTAAAAATACACGGCGGTACCATATCGTTTTCATCAACCGGATTCGGCGGCGGCGGTCGCTCGACATCAATTGCCGTTGATCCGAATAATTCAAACACCGTGTTGATAGGATCGGATGTCGCCGGCGTGCACAAAAGCGCCGACGGCGGAAAAACGTATGCATTAAAAGCACAGGGACTGCAGGAACTGGCGGTTGCGGATATCGTGTTTCTTCCTTCTGATTCTAAAATACTGTTTCTTTTAAACGACGGGGGGCTTTACCGCAGCAGCGACAACGGTGAAACCTGGCGCAAGGTTAACGACGATGTGTCGTATACCTATCGTTATCCGGGAAGTTCTCTTCTGCTTTCAGATAACGAACGATTACTGGTTGCTACCGATACAAAAGGTGTGTTCTCTGTCACACTGAAGGGTTCTTACAGAGCTATGCCGCTCAGCGGCCTCGGGGGTGCACTGATAAGCGCTATAACCCTGCACGGCACTATTCTCTACGCCGCAACCGAGCGAGGTGTTTTTAAATACTCTAACGCTGCATGGCAGCCGGTCAATCAGGGCCTGCCTCCTGAACCGTTCATGACAGATATCACTTCCCATAGCAGGAAGAGACTTTTTGCTGTTGAAAAATCAACCGGGCTGTATGTATACAACGATGAAAGCAATACCTGGGAACATCGCCCTGTCAGGCTTTTTAAGCAGATAAAAAATAAACTGTACGGCTTTAAGTCTCTGTCTGTCCATCCGGTAAATCCCGATTTGATTCTTTTGGCCTCACACCCGGAAAAATGGCCCTATGTTCTGTATCGTTCAGAAAACGGAGGCAGAAAATGGAACATAGTCAAAGGTTTCTCGTTGCTGCCGTCTGCTCCCAGGAACTGGACCAAAAATCTCGAAGCTATTGAAGAAATAGCTTTTGCTCAGGCGGATCCGTCGCAGGTGTATCTTGCCGACTGGTGGAATGTCTGGCACAGTACGGACAGCGGCAAAACATGGACCCAGCGCCATCGAGGGCTGCAGAACACCTGTGTCCTCGATATCAAAGCAGATTCCGGCGGCAACGTACTGTATGCCTGTACGGCAGATTGCGGGCTCATGGTTTCATCCGACAGGGGCAGATCATGGAAGCGTAAAATGAAAGGAGTTGTTGACGGCCATGCTCAGGAGCTCGAAATTTCGCGGCAGAACCCGTCAAAATTATATCTTCTCATGAATCCATGGTTCGAAAAAGGAAGGATATTCGTTTACAAAAGCCGTGACGGCGGTGCAACGTGGAATGACATAAGCGTCTCGCTGAAAGGAAAAATCCTGCCGCAGATCGACTATGTGGACGGTCTGTCGACCAACTTGGAAATCGATCCGAAAAATGACGAAACAGTGTATGTGGCAACGAACGGTTACGGTATTTACAAAACAACCAACGGGGGCAAGGAATGGCAGGCACGAAGTCACGGCATCGAAACACCGTATATAAAGGGGCCCGGCGGGCTTTTGATCGATCCGCGCGATCCGGATACGATATATGCAAGCACGCTGGGCGGCGGTGTGTACAAAACGATCGATAACGGAGGCTACTGGGTACCGGTGAGCATGCCCTACAGGTTCACGTTCGGTATGACATTCGATCCGTCAAATCCGCGGAAAATCATCGCGTGCTGTCCGGAAAAGAAAATCATACTGAGTGAAAACCGCGGTTTGAGCTGGAAGGAAATTGCGCTTCCCGGCGGGCGTCCGAAACATGTCGCCGCCAATGCCGTGGCGATTGATCCGCAGGACTCCAAGACCGTATACGTAGGTACGCTGGCGTACTACTTTAAAACCGCTGAGGGTCTCTTCATCAGCAGGGATGGCGGGCAGTCTTTTGTGCACAGCACCCCGATTGCACCAAGTCATACGATAAACTGTCTTGCAGCAGTTCGTGACACCGTATTTATAGGATACAGCGGCATCGGTATGTATCGCGGACGCCTGCGTGATGCGACTGTGCCGTCCGTACAATAAAAACAGAAGCCGTTCGACAGTGGACTTGATACGGATCGTGACGCATATTCCCGCCTTTATAACAGCAGCCTTTCATAACGAGTTCCCGATACTATGCAGTTTGCAAATGAAAACAGTGACGGTATGGATGATATCACCAAGGTTGCGATACTGATATCCAAGCTGACGATCGGCGGTGCCGAACAGCTGCTGCTCGAGCTGCTGAGAAAAATCGACAGGAATCGTTTTGACATACAGCTGCTTTTTTTGCGGGATCCGGGACAGATCGGTCGTGAAATACTTGAGCTTGGGTACACTGCCACGACCGATGTCATCAGAAAACGATTCGACACTGCCGGGGTGGGTATGATCTCCAGTGAGCTGCAGCGAAACGGATCGCACATACTGCTGCTGATCAATCATCTCAACACGCTGTTTTACGGTGTTGCCGCTGCAGTTAGAGCCGGCATTCCGGTTGTAAACTGGGAAAATGAGACAAACCGTCGCTACCCGATGCACAAACTGACCATGCTGGCACGCAGTATGCTGCACCTCAGAGTACAACGTGTGGTGGCGGCGGCCAACGGACACGCCGACTACATACGAAAAGCCGAAAGAATCTCACAAAAAAAAATAACGGTCATTTACAACGGCGTCGATCCGGCGCGTTTTAAATCGACGCTCAGCAGGGGTGAAGCACGGCGGCAACTGGGGATTCCTCCGGAGAGTAATGTAGTTAGTATTCTGGCAGCTCTGCGTCCGGACAAGGCACATGAAATATTTTTAAAGGCAGCGCAGATAATATGCTCCGAGCTGCCTGCCACTCATTTTCTTGTTATCGGCGACGGCCCGCAGCGAGCGGTTCTGGAAAACATGTCAGCGGATTTGGGTATCAGCGGTAATGTTCATTTTCTTGGATTTCAGAGAAATCTGGGAGATATTTTCGCCGCCGTTGATGTAAACGCAATTACATCCATGCCGGCACAGGAAACGCTTTCCGTTGCGTGCCTGGAAGCACTGTCGGCAGGTGTTCCGGTAGTGAGTACCAGGGTCGGATCGATGGATGAAATCGTCATCCAGGGTGAGACAGGATATCTGGTGAATCAGGGTGAGTACCGGGATATTGCCGGGCGTATTCTCTGCATTTTACGCGATGATACGCTGCGGCAGCGCATGAGTACGCAGGCCAGGGATATGGTAGAAAAACGCTTTACCGTCGATCATATGGCACGGAGCTTTGAAAAACTGTTTCGTGAAGTACGCAGGCCACCTGCGCGGTAGATAATGGTTAAGAGAATTGCATATATCACGCGGTATGATGCGTAGCTGTCGTGCTCTCAAACGTGCAGATGATGAAAGTCAGTGTTATAACTAAACAGGCTTTATTGTTGTAACGGATTAAAGGGCGGCGGTAATGAAAAAAGCTCCTCTGAACATCTTTTATTTTGCCGCAGCGATATACTGCATGGCAGCAGGCTGCCGGCCGCTGGATGAGTGGCAGTATACCTTCAATCTCAGAACCGAAAATACGGACAATACAACGCTTACAATAACAAACCGCGGAATTCATGATCTTCATTGTACCGTTGAGCTGAACGGCCAGGCGTTTTTCAGCTCGATCGACGATATTGCGGACCAGATACAGATGATGGATGACGAGTACTCAGGAGAGGATCTTGCGCGCAAGGTGTGGCGGTTTGCCTGCGATTATCAGCACCATGAGTATCCGCTCGGCAGGCCGGAATCGTGGTATCATGATCCGGTTGTGTATTTCAATTCCGCCGGTATCGGCTGGTGTGGTGATGCTGCGGCGATGTGCTATCACCTGTGGCAGTGGATGGGCTTTGAAACAAGAGTGTGGCTGCTCGAAGGACATATGGTGTCTGAGGTGTACAACAACGGTTGCTGGGAGATGTATGATGCAGATGAAAAGATCTATTATTATACAGAGGATAAAAACGTTGCCGGGGTTGAGGATCTTGCAGCAAACCCTGACCTTGTAACCGACCCCATAGATCCGATACTCGGCTTGGATGCTCCTGCCTACTGGCAGTACTATGCCGACTGCTATGCAACAACCGACGATAACGTTGTTGTCGACTGGGAGGTGGAACAACAGTATTTCTACGATACAACGTTTACCGTGCCACCGGACGGCTCACTTTCATTCCCGGGCATTATTGAGAGACCGCTTGTCAGCTCGCTGGTTTACGGTGAATATTTTGCGCTGGAAAACTACGGTAACCTGCAAATGACACTGCCGGCCGGCTGGAGCGGGACTATCGAGCTGCCGCTTATCCTGCACGCAGCCCACGGCGCGGGTACGCTGACCGTGCATGAGCAGACGTTTGAGATCGATTCCACGGAACTGTCAGATTATATGATCGACATCAAGGAAACCGACTCGGCGATGCATCCAATCCACATTACCGCCTCAGACACTGTTGATCTGATATTTTTAGTCAACCCCCACCTTTTTACGATCGATACTACAAATACACTTGTTCTTTCTGGAACAGGTGCGGGCATTATGAAAAGCGACATTGAAGCCCGGATCGTATCCATCCAGCAATAAATTAATTATTTTGTATAAAAAAGATGACATTTAATAATTTAATATGCTATTATAATATTTAATATTAACGATAATGCATTAATTAATATACATTTATATAATTTCCTTACAGGGAGACGGAATAGTGAAAAAAATCCTTATTGTAGTTGTGTGTTTTACAGGAGCCCTCGTGGCGGCATCAGTCAGCACCGGCTATTGTGTTGATTCGGCAACCGGTATCGGTGGAGAGATGGAGCGGGAGATTTTTCTCGGAATGACAAGGTTTGAGCTGACCTATGAAATCGGTGCCCCTGATCGCATTAAAAGTGACGGAACCTGTTATCACTACGATACGTTCGACATGAGTGTCTTTCTCAACGACAATATGCAGGTGGCCCTCATCTATATGGGAAAAAATTTTGCCGGTACCGTTCGTACAAATGACGGTGATACTGTAACGCTGGATGATATTTTTTCGACCTTCGGCGAGCCTCTTGAAACGAAGCGCCGGACCTACGCACCGTCCGGCAATCTTCAGACGCGTGCCACCGATGAGACGGAATATGATATCGGTATTCTGCAGCAGGAGGGTATCCCCCTGCCGCTTGAGTACCGCGGGCAGCGGATGCTGTATGAGCTCTACGGCCGTGGCATGGTGATGAAGTACAAATACATTCTGGATGATGACGGCATAGCGTTTTATTTCGATGAAAACAAGGATCTGTATGCAACGGTTATCTATCCGGCCAAGGGTGAGGCCATTGAGATTCCCTGCGACAAGTGCCCCCCGGGGGCACAAACCCCGCCGTGCGACAAATGTCCGGACGATTTCATAAAGCTGGTGCATTTCGATTTCGACCGCTATAACCTGAACGCAAAAGCCCGCACAATTCTTGATCATGCTGTTTCTTTTCTGAACCGCTACCCGACGTATCATGTTGTCATCAGGGGCCATACCGATGCCAAAGGCACGGTTGCCTACAACCAGCGACTTTCCGAGCGGCGCTCACAGGTGGTCTACAGTTATCTGCTGAAAAAAGGCATACCGAAGCTGCGCATGAGCACTGAAAGCTACAGCGAACTGCAGCCCGTTGCACCGAATACAACAGCAGAGGGTAAGGACAACCCGCCGGGAAGGGCACTCAACAGGAGATCAGAACTGGCAGTAAAGCGCGGTAAACCTGCTGCCGACAAAGACAGTGAATAAGTCTAGGCTGTTCCGGATGCTTTTTTACAGATAGTATTTTTACGTCTGCTGTATCACTATTTGATGTGTGATTCCATGAATCATGGTTGCTTTGGCTTTTGCGATCTGACCGTTATCACAAGCTCATAATCCGGATCGTTGTAATCCAGCTCTTCCTTGTTGAGTTCATCCGCTGAAAGTCCATACAAGAACGCCGATGCAACATACACGTTTCCGCACGCATGAACGTCAAGGCAATCCGGCGGAAAAACCGATTCGAAAAGCCTGCGTACCGAAAAGCTTGTCATGCGCCAGCAGTCGCCCCAGCGGTCCATATCCCAGCGGCTGATCTGGCTGATGCAGGGGATGCTTGCGAGCAGGACACCGCCTGGTTTGAGGCACTCGAAACCTGTTGCAACAGCAGCATGAATATCATAAATGCAGTGCAGCACCTGTGTGAGAATAATGCAGTCATAGGCTGCTTTTGGAATGCCGGCACCTGATGCAAGATCGCCGGTAATCGTTGCAAAGGTATTGCCGGGGGCAGCATGAAGGACATCGGACTGAGTGACGTTCCCGGCACCGAAACGTTTTGTGTAGCGCGGATCGCCCACCTCGAGAACACGGCCCCTGATGTCACCTGAGTGTCTTTTAAGAAATGATTCGATATAATAGCGGTCGATGCACATACCGCGGTCGCAGCCGAACTCTCTGCTGATAGGCTGCAGTCGCGATGGTGACGCAGGATTTGCCCAGGCAGAGGGTGCCCAGGTACTTCGCCATTGACGCCGGCGCACAAGCCAGCGGTAGTACTTTTCGGGAAGCAGTTTGCGGATCAGAATATCGTGAAGAGATCTATGCGGCATTGTTGTGCTCTGAACGGTTATCTGTGGATAAAACTGATGGTCACCGCACGGGTGCCATCAAAAGGATATGCCATTCGGGTGAGGATCATTATTGCTGCATTTTGCATGCAGCGATCAGGCAGTACCAGTCGTTTCGTTGATCGAACCTGAACGGCGGTTTGCTGTTCGGACACGTTTCAGCATCAAAGTCATGTACAAGGTAGCGGTAGCCGTTTCGTTCGAGAAGCGTTAGGATCGAGCCGAGTTTTTGTTCGGCATGCGCCCAGCCGTGATATTCGATTATAAGCTTTCGGACGAGATTGAGAACACATGCTTCCTCCAGTTCTAAAAGAACCTGCAGTTCCTGGCCCTCGATATTGAGTTTGAGAAGATCTACCGGCTCGGTTATATAGGGGGAAAGACGTGCCACCGTTACCATGGATGTGCCTTTTCCGGGGTCGATACAGCCACCGTCACTGCTGTCGGCGGTAAACGGCATACTGCCGTCAGTGCTTCCCAATGCTGCAGTAATGATTTTCACACTGTCGAGATTATTGAGCCTCACGGTGTCTTCGAGCATGCGGCATATGCCAGGATCAGGTTCAAAACCCAAAATGCGTGCATCGGGATACAGGTGTTTGAAATACAGGACGGATACCCCGACCGAACAGCCGCCGTCGATGATGAGCGGATTTTTTGAAAATGTTTTGAAATGATATATGTTATGAAGGAAAATATCCTTGTATTGTGTATAAAAGCTGTGACCGTCAGCTATGCGTACATGAAAACCACCGGCCCTTGTAAGAGTTCCCGGTTTCTTACGGTAAAAGGCGGTTCTGAGATACGCGTGCCGGAGCGCATGTGATGCAGTGCGCAGAGCATGCAGCAATGCGCGGCAGCACTCCCGGAAAGAAACCGCATGCGGGAGGCGGTTGAGTGATTCGATGATATTCATCAATCGGTGTGCCTTTGAATAGTGTAAATACTGTTACTGATACTATGTATTTTTTTAACGCAAATCAATAAAATTATAGTATAGTTCACAAA
The DNA here is from genome assembly GCA_964518865.1 of uncultured Thermodesulfobacteriota bacterium. GTDB lineage: Bacteria > Desulfobacterota > WTBG01 > CAIYCZ01 > CAIRTM01 > JANQGV01. Next base: position 39,341 of record CAZFIB010000028.1, on the reverse strand, counting down.
ATTGTATTGCAATGTAACGTGTTTATTTGATGATGTCGGCACATACCGGGTAATGTCAGTGAGTGAAAACAGCGGCAGTGTATTACAAAAAATGTCCATCCTTATCATGGTGCACTGGAAGCACGATGACTCATGGGATCTTTTCAGTGCCCTTAAAAAACGTGTGCGAAAGCTGACGGCACTGGAGCCGCTGTTTAAACAAAAACAGTTCAGCAGCCGCCTTGAGCGATTGAACCTGCGCTTCAGCGAGCTGTATCTGCCGTTTGCTGCTTTGAAGAAACGAAAAAGCTATGATGTCGTTATAACCTGGGTCATGCGTGCATCGGTTATGTACGGCATCCTCAACAGGCTGGTACCGTCCGATGAAAGACCGCTTCACATCGCCTATGATTTTCACATCAATACCACCCGACGCGACCGTGCCTACCGATTACGTCTTTTTCTGCTGCGCCTGGCGCTGCCGGGCATCGACGGTTTCATGTGCACATCTGAGCGTGAAAAGCAGCTGTATTCAGAGATGTTTTCGATACCAACTGAAAATATATATTTCTGTCCCATCGCAGAATATTATCCGGACCTTATCGATGCACCAGGAAACGCACGGAAGGACTATATCTTTTCATACGGCACAAGCGATCGTGATTTCGATACGCTTGTGGAAGCTTCCCGGGCAACAAGCCTGCCGGTCAGAATTCTTTCTAAAGACTATGCACCCGGAGTGCAGCTGCCTGACAATATTGAGATAATACGAAAGAGAGTACCGGAGCGGGAAATGATCGGTTTGATTGCAGCAGCCCGAATTGTCGTATTGCCGATGCAGTTTGCGGAAGTTGCCGCAGGCCAGCAGTCGATGCTTGAGGTAATGGCACTGGGAAGGCCGCTGGTTGTTACGGAAAATACGGCGACCGCAGCATATGCGAAGAACGGTGTTGATGTTCTTTTCTGTAAAGCACGGGATGCCGCCTCCCTCAAACACCAGATGCAACGCCTGTGGGACAATCCAGATGAGGCTGAGCGGATGGGTGCCCGGGCACGGGAGGCCTTTCGGTCGTATCCTGCCGATATGATGAATACATTTATTTCGATTCTTTCGAAACTGGTATCATCACGGGATAAAGCCGATGAAGGGTAAAAAAAAGATATTTGCCAGGGTGTTGCATGCTTCAGGCATTTTTAACATGCTTCGTTCTCCTGACTGTCTTATCGTATTCACCTATCATCGCATGTATGCCCATGGGCAGAGTGCTGATGTGGCATTCGACAGCGGTGTGTACAATACAGAAGAAAAAGAATTCATCCGCCATGTGAGATGGCTTAAACGCAATACCAATATCATTTCCGTGCAGGATCTGCCGGAAGTGCTCAACAAACGAGAACCGGCGGGCAAGGCGACGGTGATACTGACTTTTGATGACGGGTATATCGACAACTACACGGTTGCGTACCCGGTGTTGCATCAAATGGAATTACCGGCTGTATTTTTTATTCCGACTGAAATAATTGAATCCCGGCGCCTGGGGTGGTGGGATATGATTTCTTTTCTTATAAAGCAATGCATTTTAGAAAAGCTGTCATGGGAAGACAGGATGTTTTCGCTGCCGCTGGAGAGATCGGGTGCAATCAGCTATTTTCATTCAATGATGGCCGAAATGCCGTCTGATGAAACCGGACATTTGATCGAACGCCTTGCAGAAGCATGTGAAGTGCAGGTACCTGATGAAATGTTTCAGAACCGGGAACTGATGACCTGGGATCATATCCGGGAGATGAGCAGCAAAAATATGACAATCGGATCGCACTGCACAACTCACCGGGTGCTTGCGACCCTCAGTGATGCAGACCAGCATGAAGAAATGCGCACCTCACGGGAGGTTCTTGAAAACAGAATCGATAAAAAGGTAGCAGCAATTTCATATCCGGTTGGTGATATCCATAATATTACAGCATCAACACCGGCAATTGCACGTTCATGCGGCTATGAGCTTGGCTTCACGGCGAACAGCGGAATTAACCACTGGGACGGCATCGACCCCCTGCTGATAAGACGGGCTCGCGGTTTCGGCGGAAGAGAGCATGTCAGTTCGGTTGCAGCCAGCTCAGTTTTACCGCAGATATTTCAGAATTATTGACTGAGACTTCACTCACTGCTGCCGGGCTTCACAGATTTCTTAATCATTTTGATATACAGCATAAGCTCGTCGGTTCTGAGTATCCAGAGAACCGCACAGAAAACGCACAGCATGGACAGGCCTGCTGCGAGACAAACCGTAAAATCAGTGCATCCGGCTGAAAGCAGAGAAATCTTGACCGGAATGCCGACAAGCGTCATGCTGATAGCTGCTGCGGCAATGCGGAGCAGGTTATTGACAAGTGTGCCTGAAAAAGAAAGCTGCAACTGCTTTTTCAGAATACCGACGAAACACAAAAACGTTACCGCCAGGGTCATGGTCGTAGACAGGGCAATGCCGCGTACCCCGAAAAGCTGCATGAAAACCAGGTTAAAAACAATATTGAGCACCACTGACACGCCGCCTATTACAAGCAGCGGTTTTGTGTTTTTAAGAGCTGAGAAAAAAGCGCCGTTGATATAGGTGTAGGCATAAAAGAAGAGACCCGCATAGTAAAAAACAAGTGTCGAAGAGGTAAGGCGGGCGGCGTCGGCATCGAAAGCGCCTCGTTGATATACAACAGCTATGATGTTATCCGAGAGCAGAAAAACGGCAACGGTAAGCGGAAACGTCAGCAGGCCGAGGACGATAAGACAGCGTCCGAAGATTTTTTCCAGTTCACGGTAATCATCGGCGGCAGCCTGCTCGCTGATGAATGGAAAAATCGATTTTGAAAGCACGATGACAAAAAGAGCTATCGGCATTTCATAAATGCGGTGAGCATAGCGCAACGTTGATACAGAACCGGATGCAAGGCCGGATGCCATAACCAAATCGACCAGAAGGTTGATACTGGTAAGCAGGGCACCTCCTGTAAGCGGAAGGGCGACGACAAGAAAGCGACTGAGCGCTTTACCGCTGATTTTGGGTTTGGCAAGAAATGAAAAACCGCGACGGTGAAGAACTGCAAGCATATAGGTTATTCTCAGGGCGTTTCCCACGATAAGAGCCCAGGCGAGAATGTATACGGCCGGGTGACGAAAAACGAGCAGAAGTGCGATAGTGGAGATGTTTAAAAAAGAGTTGGAAACCTGAAAGCTCAGAAAAAGTTTGCGCGCGTGCAGCAGGGCCGACAAAAGGATGGAAAAACCATCCAGCACTATGATAAGCGACAGCAGTCGTCCGAGTGATATGCCAAGACTGCATGCTTCTGTGTCAAAGGAACCAAAGCTTTCTATGAGACGGAAATACAGCGGTGTGCCGGCGTAGACTAAAGCTGCAAGCAGCAGGAAGAAAAAGAACGAACAGTACAGCAGGGCAAGCGAATGTCTGTCGGCAGTCGCATCGGTGTATTGTCTTTTCCATTCAAAATACAGCGGTACAAACGCAGACATCAATGCGCCTGAAGCTATGAGCAGTAGTGTGCCGGGAAGCGCCAGGGCAACGTTGAATGCATCCAGTGACCGTGAAATTCCGAACTGGTAAGCGACAAGCATTTCCTTGGCAACAGCTAGAAGCTTGTCGAACAGGGTTACGGCAAAGAGAATGGTGCCTGCTTTTGTTATTTGCCGGTATAGATCGCTGCCGCCGTTCATACTGATAGCCTGAAATGTGCATTACCGTGCCGGTAAAAATACATGTAGCGGAATTCTATCACAAATACTATAGATAGTATCGACTAAAGACGCGATACAGGTAACGAAACACGAGGCCCCTGCAGCGTGAAGATTCTTATATGCAATAAATATTTTTTTATAAACGGCGGTACCGACAGCTATTTCAAGGCGCTTATGGAAGAAATACAGAAGCGCGGTAATGAATCGGTGCCGTTCAGTGTCAACTACCAAAACAGCTGGGACTCATCATACAAAAAGTATTTTCTGCCACCGCCGTCTGCTCCGGACGAGGTTCAGCTTGAAAGTATCAGGCTGTCTCCGCTCACCTGTTTGAGACTGATCGACAGGAGCCTGTATTCTTTTGAAGCCCGCTACCGGCTTGGAAAACTACTAGCCGATGCCGGGCCCGTACAGATAGCATATCTCCTTAATATTTATAATTACATGTCTCCGAGTATTATACATACTATTAAACGTCGCAATATACCTGTTGTGATGCGACTTGGAGACTACAATATTTTATGTCCAAATTACCAGTTTCTGCGCAACGGGAAACCATGCACAAAATGTATACGAGGCAATTTCCTGCACGGGCTGCGCCACGTATGCGTTAAAAAGAATTTAGCAGCATCTGCTGTGCGGGTTTTCAGCATGATGCTGCATGCATGGCTTGGTGTCTATCGGCATATCGACGCGTTTGTCGTGACCTGCAGGTTTATGCGTGAATGCCTGGTTCAGGGAGGTTATCCGGATGATAAAATTCACCTGATACCCTCACCGGTTGTATCTGAAATGGCTGAATCAGCCGAAGAAAAGCGGGATTATATTATCTATTTCGGCAGGATATCGTATGAGAAAGGAATCGATATCCTCATTCGGGCTTTTCAGAGGCTCGAGGGTCATTACAGACTGAAAATAGCCGGAAGAAGCTACGACGGCGAACAGGAGCGGCTGGAATCAATGATACAGCCGAAGTACAGGTCAAGAATTGAATTTTGCGGTTTTGTCGAGAGCGAAGAGCTTGCTGAAATCGTGAGCCGGGCTTTACTGAGCGTGACTCCGAGCAGGTGGTATGACAATGCTCCGCTGAGCGTTCACGAAAGCATGATGTGCGGCACACCGGTTGCCGGCGCTCGAAACGGTGGCATTCCCGAGCAGATTGTGGACGGCGTAACCGGTCGTCTTTTCGAGCCGGACAGCGAGGATGACCTGTGCCGTGTACTGCAGGAAATGCTTCAGGACACAAAACGGCTCAAGGAAATGGGGGCAGCGGGCCGGCGATCGGTCATTGCGGATAATTCGATAGAAAAACATACAACCGAACTGCTGGAACTCTTTACGAGATTACTGGAAGCAAAAAGCTGACGGGACTCACCTGACGGCATAGACGGTGAACGGCAGCGCATCGCGGTAGCTCATTGAAACACTCGAGCCGGGAACAACATAGGCTCTGGCCATAAAACCTGCAATGTTACCCGGATTGAGGCCTACATCTCCTGCAGGTATTTCATAGCAATACTCCTCTCCGTTACAGCTGCGGCTGAATTTGACAATGTAAAAGTACTGTTGATTATTCTGCAGTAGTTTTTTGGAAGGATTTGTGTCAGCCATGTCGTCTATCCAGGAGGAGGCTGAGCCTGCATAATCCTGATTACTGCTCGACGATATTCCGACAAAGTTATTGACATTGTACAGGGTTACATTCGAATAGACGGCATTGCCGAACGCTGTATGATTTATGCCGATGACATAATAGGAGACATCATCACGATACCGGCCGACCGACGTGCCGATGTAGGTCGTGTCACGGTTGTCGCCGGCACACGGATATCCGTATTTAAGGCAGCTGTATCCCTCGACCATGGAAAACCGTATTGCTTTGTAGTCACGCAGTATGTATTTTCGCATTTTATTTTCAAAATGATTTCTGAGAATGTTGTAGGGCTTTTTCAGCTCCGATTCACTGAAGCCCTCACGGGACTGCAGCTGTTCGGCGACGTACGGGATTACGGGCTCATCAGCAGGATTTTCAGGAGATGGTATGATGCGGAGCAGGCTGATTTTCGGGCTGGTTAAATATGCATCCTTTTCTTCCTCGGAGGAAAACATATTGGTTCTGACGATATAGGTAAATACATCCTTGCTCAATCCGTGCCCCAGATGCGTAATGCAGTCAAGAGAATCACCAAAAAGAGAGGGTATCCGGTGAAAGTTGATTTTTTCTTCGGGGTAACCGATACCTGTGAGAACGCTAACAATATATTCCTCGGTATGCTGGTCGGCTGTGATGACGATGACGGTCAGATCGTCATAGATCAGATCATTGAGCGTGCGTATGTTCGTGTTGTTGATCGTATCGTTGGTGCTGGCAAAAATTGTTCTGTATATCGGCGCTCCTGCGGAACTCATTTCCTGAAATCGCGAAACCACATACGGAGTATAGCCGAAGTAGGATGTTTCGGGAGGAGTGTGGCCGATATATATCAGCGCCTCACTGCCGGACAGCTGCCACAGAGTATACATGCCCATATCGAAAAACAGGATCGGCGGCAATTCAAGCTCACTCGAGATTTTCGGAAACATGAAATAACCATAGGGGGTCTGCGGATTATTGCCGAAACAGCTGCCGGTCGTTTGTATGAGAAATTCACAATCCTGCGTGCTGGCGTTATAGAGCATTCCATCGAGGACAAGAAAACCGTCCTGCGCAGCTATTTCAGCAAACGAAGCGGCAAGATCGGCATAGGAATCTGTATAACTGAGGGGTGATGCATGGGAATGGGCGTGTAGAAATACAAGCAACAGAATAATTTTGAAAAGATAACGTATAACAGAGTGTGCATTCATTGTAAATATCGATACGCTTGACTGCGACAGCGATTCTTAAGTGATAACTGTATACCATGCATACTGATAATTAAACAGACAATAATTTCCAGTAAAATGATAGTAACCCCGGAAAGGTAAATATCTATACTGGAATGCTTACGTGCTCAGCAGATCACGATAGAGATCCAGTGTTTTTACAACAACAGAATCCCAGCTGTAGTTGCTCTGAACGTGCTCCCGGGCTCTTTGTCCGGATTCGCGTACGCGTTCTTTATGGACGAGAAGATTCGAAAGCAGTGCGGAAAGATTCTGTGATGATTTGTTTTTAAAGGAAAAACCGCTCCCGCTGATAAGCTCACGGTTTTCCTGAATGTCCGAGGTAACGCAGCACAGGCCGTAGCTCATTGCTTCCAATAGAGCATTGGACATTCCCTCTATTTCAGAGGGCAGAACGAAAAGGTATGCATTAGAATACAGTTCATGCTTGAGACTGCCGCGCACGAATCCGGGAAACAGAATGCCGGGATTACCGGCGTGCTGCTCTCTGAGGCTTTCAAGCTGGGGACCGTCACCGGCGATGACAAGTTTTTTGTCTGTTGCAAGCTGGGCAAAGGCATCAATAAGATACTCAACGCCTTTTTCAGGTTCAAGTCTGTTCAGAAAGAGAATGTAGTCGTCGCCCTGCAGCCCGAGAGCATGTATTTCATGCGGGCGGGAGGGTTCCAGGCAGGTGATACCGTTCGGTATGAAAGCGGGAGCAATGCCGTATTTTTCAGAATAATATCTTTGAAGAGATCGGGAAACAACGATGGTTCTGTGGGGAAATCTAACTGACGCAGCTTCACATAGTTTTAGAAATAAAGCAGCCGCTGCATTCCATTTTTTTCTTTTCCAGTCGAGACCATGGACTGAAACTACGGTTTTTGTGCCGCGGAGTCGCGGCACAGAAGAAAAAAGACCGGGACCGAGTGCATGATAACGGATGATATCAAAGTCAGTTCCGAATGTGCGCAGTGTCGCACGTGCGGTACAGATGAAATTACCGAAGTGTTTAGACTGGAGTGTCGGTACGTGGACAAGGCGCACACCCTTGTACGTATCAGGTGCGTGAAGGTTATTACTTTTCCAGCAAAAAACACTGACATCATGTCCGAGCACGGCAATGCGGGGGGCAACCTCTTCAATGCCTTTTTCAATACCTCCGTAATTGGCCGGTATGCCGCGACTTCCGATAAGAGCGATTTTCATAATTGTTAAGGTTTTTCAGTCAGCCGTTCATCACGCACCGGTTTCATTGCATCGAAAGCCACAGCGGCTCGAATTCCGTAATCGACCGGCGAATATCAAAGTTCATACGAACGTCGGAATGTGCCTGCCCGGCGAGCCGTTTCGCACGATAGCGGTCGCCGAGCAGCTCCTGTATTGAGCGTGCGAGAGCATCAGGATCCGCCGGAGGAACAAGCAGCGCATTGGAATCATGTTTCAAAACCTCACGATTACCCTCAATGTCGGTGGCGATAATCGGAAGTCGGGCTGCCATGGCTTCTAGAAGAGCGATGGAAACACCTTCGGAGAGCGAAGGAAGAACAAACAGGTCGGCAAGCGAAAGCAAAGCGGGAATATCGGATCTGTTTCCGAGGAACATGACGTTCTTCTGCAATCCCAGTTCTGAACATCTGTGTTCGAGTGGAATTCGTAAATCGCCATCACCGGCCAGCACCAGAATCGTGTCTTGAGTATTTGCCGATATATGCACCATGGCATCGAGAAGATGGGTGATGCCCTTCGGCGGCATGAGGCGTGAGACCGTAAGTAAAATTCGGGAATCCGGCCGCAGTCCGAGATCCGCGCGGATACCGTCCGATGACGGCAGTGCGGCATATGACCGGACATCGATGCGGTTCAGCATAACAGTAATTTTATCATGTTTTACATGGAACAGGTGGCTGAGCTTGTCGGATACGTCATGAGAGACTGCGATGACATGGTCAAAAAGATGATACATCATTCTTCCCGCGATGCGTCGCAGAGCGTTGCGCGGATCAAATGGGCGCCGTTTCGGCAGAAGGGCAGGGTAATGAACGGTCGAAATTGTTGTAACGTTATCCAGCAGCATTCCGGCAATGCAGCCTATATATTCGGAGTCTGATAAATGACACTGAATGCAGTCAACGCTGTATAAGCGGCTGATTCTGAGAATCTCCCACAGGCATGATGAAAAATACAGCACCATAGCGTGGGGCAGCAATATGCTCGGACGGTGCTTGTCGAGACAATAAACAGGAATGTCGTCTGATTGCAGTTCCTGCACAAGGTTTTGCTCTGGAGAGTACTGCAGAACACAAACGATAGTTCTATATTTGTCCGACGGCGTGAAGCGAGCGAGTCGGCTCATATAGCTTTGTGCACCGCCGAAATCGAGAACATCAATGACATGCAGAATCGTGGTTTCAGCGGACGTACCGTTGTGGTGCAGTGCCATGAAAAGAGCGGCCGCTGATGGTTATTTTAAAAGGTTGTAGACCTTTGGCGGAATCGGGTAATGACGATCATTGAGTACCGCACCGATAACGGAAATATTGTTTTTATGTAGCTTTTCCAGGGCAAGCGCTGTAACCTCACGACGTGAATACCCGTAACGGCACACCATGACGACCTTTCCGACGACCTTGGCAAAACCGATCATGACGGGACTGAACGTGATCGGCTGGCCGTCGAAGATTGTAACATCAAAATTATTTCTGCAAAAATCGACAAGATTTTCAACTTCTTCACGCTTGAAAATAATGTTCTTGTTTTTGATGCGGTCCTTGGCAGTTTTAAAGCCTGAGGGAAGAACAAAAAGGTTTTTGTACTCGGTTCTCAAAATAAGTGATGAAAGCGGTTTGTGCTCGATATAGTAGGAGGCGAGACCGGGTTTTTCATGCAGCTGCGGCAAAAGGCTGTGATCACCGTCGGAATCCGTATTGGTTTCTACGTACAGAACTTTCATATTGTGCTCGTGAGCAAGAAAAAGAGCAAGATGAAAAGAAATAAACGTACAGCCTTCACCGGGAACCGCGCCGCATAAAAAAAGCATGTTTTGTTTCTTATGAGATTCGAGATAAATATTCGACCATATATCATCGAGTGAGCGATGAATTTTTTTCAATACCGCTGGAGCCGACGAGCTGTCTTTTGCATCGGGGTTTTGATCGGTTTGGGAGCGTGCGGCGGCGGCACGGTCGTGAGGCGCCTGTTTGAAACCGGTTGTGTTTTTTGTAGTGAATTTTTTTTCCCAATTCATTGGTCTGATCCCCTGAATGATGTTAGTAACTGCTGCTCAGGCCCTGCAAATTTGTTTTTTGTAAAGAGTATATAACCCGTATGATGCAATCGGAAGACCGGATATGACAATAGGATAATGAAATCGTGTGCTTGCAAGCGCAAGAAGCGTCAGGGCAAGCAGCAAGCAGGGCACAGCAGACAGAAGAAAAAGTGACTGTGTTTCACCTGCTGAAAGCAGATTTCGTGCTCCCCAAAAAATCATGGCAAGGATGTTAACATAGATAATCTGGTTCAGGATAATGATCCATGAAAAGCTGTTTTGCAGTTTTGCAAGTATCGCTTTCAGTGAAATGCGGCTGACCTGACTTTCCATATTGAATGCGGCTTCAATCTGTTTGCCATCATACATGAAAAGAAAAAAGATCTTGTACACAAGGGACTGCAGAGCTTGCAGCGGCTGTTCGATGATGAATCGAACAGCGAGCTTTGTGTAATAGGAGTTTTTTTCAAATACATTCATGGTGCCGACGGGCAGATTGTGTACATAGCTGACTGATTCAGGACTGTACCTGCCGTATGAGAAGGGATTGAATGACAGCAATAGGTTGTATCCGCCGGTTGTGCCTATAGCGTTAAAGTGACCTATTTTCGATTTGGCAATTGCACCGTATGCACCGTAAACAACAGATACGCATGCGATAAAGGTACAGACGGCTGCAGGCCTGACTTTACGCATGAACAAGAAAGCGACCATGAAGATAGGGACAAGCAGTGCAACAGGTCTGACAAGAACCGAGCAAGTAATACATGTTCCGCTCAGAGCGGCCTTACGCAGTACATTACCGCGATTGGATATAAGATCGAGATAGAAAAGAAATCCGAACAGCAGGCAGGTTATGAAAAGGGGCTCGGTAGTAATCAAAATATTGGTGAAATAGACATTGGGATATGTGCAGAACAGCAAAGCGCAGCACTGTGGCACACCGTTGTTTACCGGAAAGATTATCATAACAATTTTGAGCAACGCGATGAGCTGCAGTGATGCCAGAACGACATTAAAAAGCTTTCCGGTAAGAAGAGAAGGTGACGTCAGGGAATACAGGATTCCCAGTGCATTGATGTAGAATGACGGCCAGATGATACGGTCATTCAGGTTGTGCTGATGAGGATACAGTTCAAGCGTTTCGGAAATTTCAACAGCAAGTGTGTGGTATTCATTAGTATCAGAAAACGGCTTGTAGGAAATGAGGCTAACGAGAACCGTGCCGAGTATGAAATAGGCCACAGACGAATATACTATGAGAGCATTTTTGTTGTTCACGATACAGCCGATGAAGATACGTTTTTTATCTCAATACTATTTCGTTCTGGATGCCGTCCTGCAATAAAATATCATAGCAATTTTCAGCACCAGAGCGCGTAATAAATGCACCTACAAATAAACGCTGGAGACCGCATTTGGAGTCGATGCTGTAAGGGGAGTACCCAAGATTCTGCAGACGGCGAGACATGGCATCCAGTTCATCAGTAGACATATATGATCCGACAAGATTGGCATACGGGGTTTTCTTTATCAGTATGTCGGACAGATCATACATCCGGGCGGCGCGTTTGGCATCAGCGTATGTTTTATAATGGCCGAGATAGAGTCTCCACCAAATACCCTGTCCCTCAAGATCGACCCGGACACAATAGACGGGAAGGCCCTTTTTTCTTAGTTCAGCAAGCTGGTCACGGGCGTTTTCCTCTGATTTAAAGCAGTTCAGGCGAATGGCATACGGGTAGCGGACCTGTCGTGCAGGCATGGTGCTTTGTGAGCCCGGGGCAACCGACTCGGAAACTGTAGAATCCTGAGGTGGTGCCGATTCGGTAGCAGTCTCAGTCCGTTTTGGCGTATCTGCCTGGCGAGTACTGTCAGAAACAGCAGGCCGGGTGTCTGTTTGATCTGCATTAGAAATATCCGGGGAATCTGACGCTGCAGGCGGTTCAATAGAATTTAATGGGTCGGGTGAGGGGATAGCGGTAGCCTGTGCATCTTTTACATCAAGATCAAGAGGCGGCAGTGTGCCTGATGCTGCCTGCGGCCGTGTTGCAGGTCGCGTGCGCTTGCGGGCTGAATCATCCGGAGTCAGTTCGGCAGTTTTCGATGAAGATACCGACGGCTTTTTTGCAGTAAAAGTAATCTCTGTATCGGGATGATTATGTGAGAAAATGCTGAATGGTACATACTGTCTGAACAGGATGACGGAAAATGCTATGAGCAGCAGGAGTATGAACGCAAAAACGGCTGTGTTTATCTCAAGGTTTCGTATCTTAACTGTGCGGGATTTTATTGATTGCATGGATTCGATCGATTTTTCAGCAAAGCTCTTTTTTTTGCGGGGCTTGAGAAAAAGCTTCTGCTCGGGAGGAGGTTCGGACGTATCAATATCCGAGAGATCAAGCTTTACCTGACCGGTGATTTCCTCATGAACCTCGAGCATCGGATTGGCAAAACGGTCACTGTTTATCCTCGAGGGGCTGATGTCACCGCTCTCAAGTGCGGAAACAGCGTCTTTAACGAGAAAGGCATCGATAACCGTCAGGCCCTGTGCCGCTCCGGATATGAGTACGGCCTCGCAGAGATTATTAATGAGCCGGGGCACGCCTTTGCTGAAGGAAAAGATTTTATGCAAAGCATCGTTTGTGAACGTCGGGACGCCGGGTGCGCCGGATTTGAAAAGTCGAAAATATATATATTCCTTTGTTTCTGCAAATCCGAGTGTGTTTAAACGGTATTTAATTTTGAATCGCTGATCAAGTGGAACCAGGGCAGGTGTTTTCAGGGTTTCGAACAACAGAGGATGAGCGAAAACAATTACCCGGATGGGGAACCAGCTGTTGTAATTGAGATCCACCAGAGATCGCAGCTTGCACAGATCATCAGGTGTGAGCTCATGTGCATCATCGAGAATAAGGTACATTTCCTGTGTGGCTCTCCCGCTGGTGAAATGATACTGCACAGAAGAAAATGCGGATGCAGGATCCTGAATGTTGCCGCTCAGCCCGATAACGCGTGCTATTTCATTTATGATACCGGCAAATCCGATAGACGGGGAAGGTATGTAGACAGTCGTGTGACGGTCTGATTTATTGAGTTCACGGACAAGCATGAGACACAGCTGGGTCTTACCCATGCCGTATTCACCGACAACAGCCATATACGGCTCGCCGGACGAAATGCCCTTTAAAAGCAGCTGCCATCCCTGGGCATGCGTTTTCGATTCGAAAAACACATCCGGCGTTGGCCTGTTGCTGAAGGCATCCTGCTGCATTTTGTAAAAATCGAATTTCATGACACGGTCCTCAGTGTTAATGGCTGCATTGAAAATTCTGCAGATGCTGATTTTCCATAAAGGCCGTCTGTTATGCCGGCGAATGTAAACGGTGCCGCATTGACGAAAAGTGAGAAGCTCGGCTCAACAAACATATTATTGTTGATATATACGATCCAGATTGCAGTAACTGCAATGAGAAAATTGCGGCCAAGACAACCACGCTCGGGAATGGTAGAGAAAAGTAGAAAAATGTGCCTGAAAATTACGGTAATTATGGAAATGTATATAAAAAAGCCTAGAAAACCGAGCTCTGCCCACAGGCCGAGCAGATGGTTGTGCTGTGCAATCGTATCCTGTCCGGCATAAAGATTTATTCTTCCCGAATACTCCTGGACTTCTGTAGGAACGAATTGTGAAAAGCCGACACCGAAAAACGGGTTGTCGTAAATCATATGAATAGATCTCTTTATGAGTCCCAGGCGCTGAGCGATCTCATCGGACTGAAACAGACCGCCGATTCTTCTGTCCTGTGAAAAGAATTTTGGCGAATTAAACAGGAGAAAAACCAGCACAAGACAGATAGGCAGCGAAAAGGCCTTCATTTTAGAAAATGTTGTCCGGTAAAATGAAAACAAAAAAACAAGCATCATCAAAAAGCTGAGATATACCGATCGGGTTTGCGTAAAAAAAGCAGCTGGAAAAAAAATGAGCAGGCATGCAGTATAAAAGGTGCGGGGGATGCCTTTTTTTTGTGGAAGAAGCTGGATGCCGCAGATAAAACCGATTGCGAGCGCAAGACCGTTGAAGGCCGAGTTCAGCAGCGGCCCGCGTGCGCGCCCGAGATGAATAAGAAAGTCTTCATCGGTGATGTAGCGTGGAAAAACAAAACGGTCCAAATCAAAGAATTCAAAAAATGAGATTACTGCAAGGTATACACCGAGAAAAAAAAGGGTGTGCAGCACAACCGAAACGCCCTTTTCAGTGCTGAGATAATATTTTGCAAAAACAAAGCATAGGAATGGAAAAAAATAACCATTTATAAAACAGTTGCGGGGTGCCGGATAAAATTCGCTGCTGCGGGTGAAGCCGTGCTGAATCATAGATACAAAACAGATGATACAAAAAACAAGCATCAGCAGCTCTACAGTGAAGTTTTTGCCCATGTCGATTCTGCCGCTGTATAAACCGAAAATCATTGCCGTGACGATACAGATAAAAAGACCCCGCTCAATGCTGATGTCGAAGCTGAGCGGTATTCCGAGGTTGAGTGCAAAAGGATATTTAAAAAAATGTGGTCCGAAAACGACGACAGCCACAAGCCACAAGGCGTAGCACAGGCACAAAAGACCCGGATGATCGCTTCTGGGTGCATATTTGTTAGAAAGCATAATGCACATCAAAAGCGTAATTATCGCCGAAAGTACTATAATGACAGTAAAGAATATATTCATTTTTTTTCTTTATGTATTTCGAGCGCCGAAACAGAGCCGAGCGGGGCGATGCCGAGATAGTTTTCAATATCCTCGAGATGCTTGATGCTGTGGTCAAAGTGATCAAGCGTCAACGCAACTGCGACACCGAGAAAAATTCCAGCGAACAATCCCATCATCATAAGCAAAATACGGTTGGGTTTATAGGGGTCGGATGGAACAGACGGCTGATCAACAAGCGTGATGTACTGTTTTTCCTGATTAAGAGACCTGGCAAGCCGGGCTTCCTGCTGCTTGTTGCGTGACAGCGTGTAGGCTTCCTTTGCTATATTGTACTCCTGTACCAGGTGATCATACTGGGATTTTTCTTTTGCAGTTTCCGTGATATTCTTTTTCAGCTGATGGATGACACTTTCGAGTTCGGCGATTTCAGCTTCAATCGTTTTTGCGGTTATTTTCTGCGCACGTACCGTACGCTGCAGCTCTTCGCGAAGCGACTCGATATTCATTTCAAGCGACTGCTTGACCTGCTGAGATATTTCAAAGGTATTTTTGAATCGGGGCTTGATGTCGTTCAGTTCAATCTGAAGCTGCGCTACTTTGCCCTTGAACGTCGTAATGGTACGGCCGTAAACCTCCATGTCAGGCAGAATCGCTGGAATCTTGTTGTTGCTCATTTCATTTTCGATTTCCTCTATGGCAATTCTGAGGCTGGCCAGCTTTTTCTGCAGTTCATAGTAGCGTTTTCTGAACTGCGTCAGAAGTGCAGTCGGCCCCACTTCATCATTAGATGCCGCTCCGGATCCCATATTCAGAATGTCGATGAGCGCAACTGCCTGTTTTGTTTCATATTCACGAAGCTCTTTTTCCTTCTGCAGCATCTCTTCATAGAGCTGCTGCGTTTGCTGTATGAAAAAATCGTGAGAGTACGATGTTCGTTCGTAGTTTATTTCACCGTAGGTTTCAAGATACTTTTCAGCAATAATTTTTGCTGTTTCTGCAGCCCGATTTGGATTTTTATCTTCATAGCTGACATAGAAAACACTGGTGTCTTCGAATGTTTCGCCCTTTGGCGGTGTGACACCGATTTTTTCTCGAAGTTTTTCGACGGCTTTTGGAGAATTTTTGTCGCGGCCGGTCATCTCTCTGTAGACCTTGGATAGAACCCTTGTGGAAAGAATCAGCTCCTTCTGATCCTGCAGCGACCGCCTGACCCTGTTTTTGAAATCATAGTAATCGGTTTTCTGCAGGGGATCGAGACTTTTCGGAATACTCAGTGAGAATTTTGCGCTCGACTGGTATACATTGGGAAGCAAGACGGCAATGAGGATTGAAAAGATGAAAACCGCCAGGAAAATCGGAATAATTAGCTTTATGCGGTCGAAAATGATAAATGTGAACTCACGCAGGAGATTGTGCTGCTTGCTTGATTCAGTGCTTTCACGCGGAGCAGCCAGGGTTTCTTGCATCGTGGTTTCCATGGTGTTTACTCTCCGTTTTATTTACGCATACCTGTATATGTAGTGAAGCCGAACGTTAATCGCCCTGGTATCCACCGTCTCCGCCAAGATCTTTTTCACCCCAGGAGAAGTCGGTCATGAAGGGCATAATGCTCCAGGCGCCTTTAACAAATACTTTTTCAATGAGATCGTTAAGATTTGTAAGGGTATCTTTCGGCACATAGACGATATCAGCGGGCCTGAGATAAATATTGTTTGCAGCATGACCGCGCAGAGCACGAGAAACATTGACACGGTATGCAACAGGCCGCTCAAGCGCGTCATTGCGGATAATGACGATATCTCTGAAATTAGCTCTCTTGGTATCGACACGGGCGGTAGCCAGCGCATCAAGCAGCGTCATTCTGCTTGGCATGGGATAGCTGCCCGGCATGCCGACTTCACCGAGAACGTAGAATTTGGAGTTCTTTATTTCGAGCAGTATCAGGTTTACCCTGAGATTGCGGACATACGCGCTGTATTTTTCGTTTACTGTTTTTTCGAGCTGTGAACGTGTGAATCCTTGCGCCTGAAGCGCACCGATGATAGGAAAAGATATTCTGCCGTCTGGAGCAACCGGCGCGATTTTGCTCTGGCCGCGGGGAGCGGTCGTAATGGCAAGTTTCAGTTCCTCGATTTTTACATTGAATCGCTCCAGCGCGACAGTGATGGAAGGATTGTTGAGATATGCACTGTAGTGATTGTTCAGATAGTCGGCTACTTCCTGCGGGGTTTTCGATTCAGCCTCCACATCCCCGAGGATCGGAACGGTAATTTTACCGTCTGTTCGAACAAGTGCAGTAGTGCTGAACTGGGGATGGAACGGAAAATAAATGCTAACCTTATCCTGTACTTCGAGGCGGTAGTCTTCAGGGGTTTTTTCATAGCGTATGTGATAGACGATTTCGATAATATCGCCGGGACCGATACGGTATTCGGGAACATACGGAACGGCAATACGCTCCATTATCTGATAATCGGAATGAAGGGCGGCTTTTTCCGGAGTGACGGTAAGCAGGTCCTCAAGGGTTTTTGCTTCTTCGACATCTTCCGATTCGTTAATGCGCACATCATAATTTCTGCTGCAGCCGAATATGCAGACAAGCACAAGAATACTGCACGCAAAAACATTAAATCGAATGTTTGAAATATTTTGATTCAGAAACATTGGAGTACCCTCTCTTTTATCTGCAAGTAGCAGTAACAGACTGCAATGATAATGAAATGATTACTCTTAATTGGTGTTGATTTTTATGTTCAAATACTAGTGATTGATATATATTTAAATAATCATATTAATAGAAATAATATAGATGATATAATAAATTTAAATTATACAATAATAATAAATAATGTCAAGATAATATAAATAGAATCAATATATAATTTTATAGGAATTATAATTTAATCAAATTAATCTATATTGATCGATAATATATGAATTAAATAATGTAACAAATCAAAAATTATATTTTAATACCGATATATATTCATTGGATTTTCTGTGTATGGTTTTATTTATCGATTAAAAAGTTATATAGTTTAATAAAAAGTGTAAAAATTACACATATAACGCAACAGAGTTTTGAAATTGATTGTGTTGAAAATGTGATCTTTTAAAATGAATAAATTGATTTTTTTTAAAAACAAAGGGTCAGCATTCTCGTTGCTGACCCTTTGTTGAACAGTATGATCCCAGGGGGAATCGAACCCCCGTTTTCGGCGTGAGAGGCCGACGTCCTGACCGCTAGACGATGGGACCATTTTTTCATGGCTGGGGGACCAGGATTCGAACCTGGATAACCAGATCCAGAGTCTGGCGTATTGCCATTATACGATCCCCCAGCATACATTTTCATGTTAAATAATCTTTATAAATTAATATAGAATGCCGAATCAGTCAAGTTAAAATCATCATTAACGTACGCTGGAGACAGCATGATTTAGTGCAACGTTACAACGGAAAGGACGAGGTAGGTATCTGTACGTGCGATCCTGTGCTTTTTAGCAGACAGATGCTGAAAATTACGTCTTTTTGGAACGATAATTCATTTTGACTTCAATATTAGATTTCCATATAATTTAATGTTTTGATGCGTGTTTTTGACTCTGGAGGAATCATGGTAGACATGACTGAAAATAACGAAAAACAGACTGGAACCGGGAAAATCGATCGTGCGGACGGCGTCGATGAATTTTTGGACTCTCTTATTCGGGAGTCACTGCAGGAGGACAGGATAGAGTCCTATTATATGAAAAAAGCCGAAGAACTTTCGACAATCGACGATGACTGCTTCAAACAGGTTGCACGAAGATTTCAGCGATCCAAATCCACCGAGCAGGAAATTATTCTCAGGCTGCTAATGTTTTTTAAGGGATATGATCATATCGAATTTTTACAGAATTATGCCGAACATGAATCATTTATGCCGCGCACTGGAATGATTATGCTTGAGCTCTTCAACAAAAGTGATGCAATGCTTCGCGATGGTGTGGCCAGCAGGTTGCTTGAGCTTGATACCCTGGTACAGCAGATAAAACAGATCTGTGCAGGGACCGTTTCCGATAAGGCTGCGGTACATGCCTTTCTTGAAAAAACGAAAAATGACCGGGTGGGTATCCTCAACCAGATTATCGAGGAATGTGCACGTGATACTGCCGCATTTGTTGCCATGATCTACGAATGCAATAATGATGAAGGTGAATCTGTTTTGAAACAGATCGCCCAGCGTCAGACTGAAGACTCATTTAACATCATCGCAGATGTATATAAAAAAACGAAGGACAAGGCAGTTGCGAAACTGCTGAAAAAAATCGCTCATGCACTGAAGCAGAAAGGGATTCATGTTGATGTGCCGATTGTGAAACAGGAGAAGAAAGCCGTTTTTAAAAACGCCGATCTGCCTGAAAGCAGAACATATATTTCACGGGTTGATGCTGAAGGATTCCGGCTTGTTTTTATGATAAAACCGGTTACGACGCATGAGGATAAGATATTCAACCTGATGATTCACCTTGAGCGCGGCATGAACAGCATCGAGGTAATCAACTCGATTCGCAAAGACACGCGCAATTTTATTAAAAAATTACAGTCCGATAAAAAAACCGAGTTTCTCGAGGTTGATGAAGCAACCGGTGCATTTCTTGTCGATGAGGCCTGTCGTATTGCACGCGATCATGGTACGATCATATCTGCAAACATAGATCAATGGAATAAAATATTCTCGGACGCAGTCGGAAAAAAGAAACAACCACCTGTTTATGACATATGCAGTGATTTCGATACTGATGATCTGTCAGAGAATGATGTGATTGATCGGCTGCTGGAAGCACCGGATGTGAAATACTGGTATGTGGTATCAGAGGAAGCCCGTACCACTCTGGAAAAACTGCGAAAACTTTACGTCGAATCAGATACCCATGATTACCAGCACATTCAGGAAAAAGTCCAACCTCTCATAGATGAAGCTGTACAAAGTTTTTTCACGCCGCAGCGCATACGGGGATTCAGACGGCGGCTCGAGGAAAACGCATTTTTTAATTATGCAGGGGGGGACAAAGAGCAGGTTCGGGTGCTTATGAACGGCGCCAGACTGCTGTCACGGAAAAATGTCAATCCGGAGGATATTACTTTTTTCCGGAAACTGATTGAAGGCAGCTTCCGGCTTTTTCACGATGCATATACTGCACAGGAACAGCAGAAACAGGCAGCGCAGAATGATGTCTAGCTTGCAGTTCCAGCCGATATTAAAAACAGGAAAAAAAGGATAATGATAAAACCGCAGATTCCAAAAGGCTTCAGGGATTTCCTGCCGAAAAGCATGAATGTCAGAAATGAAATTATCAAGCGGATGACTGAAAAATTCGAGAAATTCGGTTTTCAGCCGCTTGACACGCCATGCCTTGAATACGCAGAAACACTTGAAGGAAAATACGGTGAGGAAGGCGACCGACTCATCTATAGATTTCAGGACCGGGGCGGACGAAACGTGGCCCTGAGATATGACTTGACCATTCCTCTCAGCCGTGTTGTTGCAATGTATTCAGATTTGCCGAAGCCGTTCAAGCGGTATCAGATCGCCCCGGTGTGGCGGGCCGACAAACCGCAAAAGGGGCGCTTCCGGGAATTTTATCAGTGCGATGTGGATATTATCGGTTCTTCGAGCCCGTATGCCGAAGGTGAGCTTCTGGTGCTGACGTACGAGGTTTTGCAAGCCCTTGGATTCGATGATTTTGAAATGCGCATCAACAGCAGGAAAATCCTCAACGCATTTGCGAAAAAAATCGGGTGGACCGACGATTCGACAGCACCCTTCCTGCGTTGTTTGGATAAGATTGATAAAGCAGGCTGGAGTGCGGTTTTTTCTGAAATGAAAGAAAAAATAACTCTTACTGTGCGGCAGGAAGAAATTATTAAGGAAACCTTTCATTCGGATGATGATTCATTCAAATCGGTCGCCGACCTGGTGAAAGATGAACCGCAGGGCAGGGAAGGACTTGATGAGCTTGAAAAAATCATCCAGACGCTGCGGGCCTATGATATTCCGCAGCAGTTCTACAAACTGGATATGACCCTTGCCAGAGGGCTTGATTATTATACCGGTCCTATTTTTGAAACGGTTGTCAAAGAACCGAGTATCGGCAGCATTACCGGCGGCGGTCGATATGACGATCTGATCGGCCTTTTTTCAAAACAAAGCATTCCGGCTACCGGTACATCGTTCGGCCTTGAGCGCATTGTAACCGTCATCGAGGAACTTGGCCTGAGCTGCCGTGACGGGTCAAAAAAAAATGTATATATCACCCTGTTCGATGCAGAGCTTATGACGGGCAATATGAAAATTGCCGGGATGCTGCGCGATGCCGGTATCGCAGCCGAGATTCATTATCAGCCTGATAAACTGAAAAAGCAGCTTTCCTATGCCGCAGGACGAGGTTTTGCTGTTGTGCTTATCAGAGGAACTGATGAAGCCCGTGACAATGCAGTTACCGTGCGGTGCATGGCTGACGGCACACAGGAATGCGTGCCGCTTGAGCGTCTTGTCGAGACGGTAACGAACAAGATCGAGCGCGATGGAGTATGAGGGGTTAATAATACGACCGCCGAGTGAAGCGTCAAGCCTTATCCTTCAGATAAGTGTCGGCTGTCCGCATAATGCATGCACCTTTTGCCCCGCCTATAAATCCAAGACCTTCAGAATAAAAGAATTTCACGAAATACAGGCTGCACTGCGGTCGGTCGCTCCGGAGTCACGAGAAAAGGTGCGGAGAATTTTTTTGTGCGACGGCGATCCGATGGGTGTGCCGCATGATGCGCTTGTTGAAGTACTCGACTGCTGCATGTCCGGATGTGTGAATCTGCAGAGAATCGGTATATATACACGGGCTGATACTGTTTTAAAGAAAAGCAGTTCGCAGCTCGATGAGCTGAAAAAAAGGAAGCTTGGAATATGCTATATGGGGCTCGAATCGGGCGACAACCACACCCTTAAGAGTATCCGTAAAGGCATAACAGCGGAACAGATGACTGACGCCGCCGATCGCATAAATGATGCGGGTATAAAACTGAATGTTACTGTTTTACTCGGTGTGGCCGGCAAAGACCGAAGCAGAATCCACGCTGAAGAGACTATGCGGGTGCTCAACTCAATGCAGCCGGACCACATCGGTGCTTTGACACTTATGCTTGTTCCGGGCACGCCGCTGCATGCTGCAGCTATGGCAGGTGCATTTGAAATGCCTGATAAGTTAGGTCTCGTGAGGGAACTGCGCGACATGATCGCCGTATCAGAGCTTAGAAGATGCCTTTTTTTTTCAAATCATGCTTCAAATTACTATGCGGTGCGGGCGCGGCTGCCGCGGGACAGGGAACGCGTTCTGAAAGAGCTCGATGCGATTGTCGATCAGAAAAATTTAGGTGCCTTGCGGGATGAATCTCTCAGAGCACTGTGAGGCGCAGTGAGCTTACTGAAGAATAAACTCCCTGAAATATACTTCATCAATGATATCGGTATCGAGCTTTTTATTGATACTGATGCGTATGTGTTCTTTGAGCTGCAGTTTGCCTTTGTATGAAAGAAGCTTGTCGGTTGGATAGTCGCTCAGGAGCGTGGTAATCATCGACTGCATCACATCCGTATACGTGTGATTCTTGAAATGCCGTGAGTCACCCTCAGAGATTTCAAGCGTAAAACCGGCTTTGCAGTACTGGTCGGCGCGGCCGGGCAGGCTTACAATAACACTTGGAATGTCGACATATGCCACCTCGGTATACTTTTTGATGGATGACCGGTTTTGCGTGAGACTGATAAGCCAGTCACTGTCGTTTTTGAACAGTAACAGTATAAGCAGAAAGAACGTCAGGCTTGTAATGATCAGCAGCAGTGAAAATAACGTTTTCTTCATTGATCAGTTTTTTATCATATGAAAAGTAATAAAATACTGGAAGTCCGCCAGGCTTGTATCATATAATATTTCGTCTCCAGTGAACGGAAGGGTGGCCGAGCGGCTTAAGGCGGCGGTCTCGAAAACCGTTAAGCGGGTACCCCCCGCTTCGGGGGTTCGAATCCCCCCCCTTCCGCCATCATCCGGCTTACCTGCATGTCATCCCTTACGTTACCATATAGTATAAATCAATAAAAAAATAAATAACATGAGTGATCCGGCTTCAGCAGGGCCAGGTTCTTCCGCAGGTATTTATTGTTAAAGGAACGGATATTGCAGTTTTTTCTATGATAAATGAAAGGAAAAACTGCAATGTCCGATCAGAAATCAAAACGCCGACGCAAATTAAAAAAACAAAAGAAAAATCAATTAAATGGTACTAAGAAGCTTGATGAGCTGAAAAACAATGCACTTCATTTGCATAAAACCGGCCGACTTGATGAGGCTGAAAGCAGGTACCGTCAAATTATCGCCGTACAGCCTGAAAATCATGACATTATAAATCTTTGCGGGTTGGCCTGCTATCAGCAGAAAAACTTCAACGATGCTGTCGTACTGTTTCAGAAAGCAGTGCGGCTGAAGCCTGATGCTGCGTATTACCATGTTAACATGGGCAATGCATTATACGGTCTCAAGAAAAATCGGGATGCTCTTGTTTGTTACACGGCTGCCGTAAAACTTCAGCCCGGCAATACAGCTGCGTTGTTCAATTGCGGCATAACATCGTATGAAACGGGAGACCTGCATTCGGCTGTTGACTATTATACAAGGACACTTGCTGTCGATACTTCCAATGCATATGCCCACAACAATCTCGGTAATGCCTTGAGGGAACTGGGTAAGACGCATGAAGCAGCCGAGCATTATCGAAGGGCAATTCAATATAAACCGGATTATGCATTCGCGCATAACAATATTGCCAATATCCTGAAGATTGAAAACAATACGGAATCAGCCTTCGAGCATTACAAAAAGGCCCTGAAGTATAATCCGGACTATGCTGATGCGCATAATAATATCGGGGTTCTTTACATCGAACGGCAGATGTATGAAGATGCATACCGGCATCTTAGTCGTGCATTGCGTATTAATTCGAACTATATAGATGCACTGTTCAACATGGGCAGGCTCATGTATGCGACCGGCAAGAAAAAGGAGTCGCTGGCTGCTTATCGAAGCGTTCTTGCGCTCGATCCGAACGAGGCCAGGGCGCATTGCGGAATCGGGATAATCATGCAGGAGGATTTCAAACTCGAGGGTGCGGTGCAGTGCTACAGGGCTTCACTGAAAGGGGATCCGGATAATTATGATGCCTGCAACAATCTTGCGGTTGTACTGAAGGACCAGGGCAGGCTCGAGGAATCATATGAGCTGTTTGACCGGGTATTGCAGTGCAAGCCGGACTTCAGTGATGCCCATTCGAACCTGCTTCTTAATCTGCATTATCACAAATGGCTCGATGATGATTATATTTTCAATGAGCACAGGAAGTGGGGCGCCGCACATCAGTATTCAGTATATGCAGAGCCCGGTAGTTTGCACGCTGCTGAAAATAGAGATGATAGAATACGTATCGGGTATGTGTCTCCTGATTTTCGCGAGCATTCGGTAGCATATTTTGCCGAGTCGTTTCTTGCCTGTCATGATCACGACTGTTTTCATATATCATGTTATGCTGATCTGAAAAAACAGGATTCGACTACCCGACGCCTGCAGGGCTATGCAGACAGCTGGAGAACCATAAGCAGACTGAGCGATGAAGAAGCCGTATCCGTGATTCGCGATGACGGTATAGATATTCTTGTAGATCTCGCAGGCCATACCGCGCACAACAGGATGAAAGTTTTTGCACGAAAGCCGGCTCCGGTGCAAATAAGTTATATCGGATATCCGGACACAACCGGTCTTACCGTTATGGATTATCGAATTACCGATGAAATAGCGGATCCGACCGGTGTTTCGGACCGCAGGTATACCGAAAATCTGATACGTATGAGCGGATGCTTTTTGTGCTATACACCCCCACCCGCTGCTCCGGAACCTGCAGAAGCGCCATTTCTTAAAAACGGATATGTGACATTCGGATCATTCAACAACTGCGCCAAAATAACATCGGATATGATCGAAATCTGGATAAAACTACTTGCTGCTGTTCCGGGAGCCAGACTGATTTTGAAATCCAGACAGTTTTCAGACCGGTATACGAGAGAAGTTTTCCTCAGACGCTTCAATGACGCCGGTGCAGATACAGCACGAATTGAATGTATCGGGTTTATCAAAGGAACCGATTCTCACCTCAAACTGTATGACAAAATTGATATAAGCCTCGATACCTTCCCCTACAACGGTACGACAACTACCTGCGAATCCCTCTGGATGGGCGTTCCCGTCGTTTCACTGGCAGGAACACGTCATTCATCGCGGGTGTCAATGAGCCTGCTTCATGCTGCAGGTGTGGCGGGACTTGTGGCAGATACGGACCTGAAGTATTGCAAGTGCGCTAGTGATTTAGCTTATAACTATGATAAATTAATATATTATAGAAATAATCTGAGAAATATTATGAAGTCCTCAGTTTTGATGGATCATAATCGTTATACAAAAAAACTGGAAGGTCTGTATCGAATGCTGTGGGAACGTCACGCCAAACGGAAAGACAAGGCAGGCGTTCGGCTGGCTGCAAATGTGTAGGAAGCGATTAAGCGTCAGCTGTCACGACGGATGCCGGTAACCGAGCAATTCCAGAGACTCCCAATAGTTGTCATCGTTTGTGAAATCCTTCATGAGGCCATCTTCAACCGGACGGCGAGGAACCGGTTTGATTGATTCGCCGGCGCGGCCGCCCTGTACCTCGCCGGTAATCGTGGTGTAGTCATACCATTTTTCTTTAAATGCAGCATCGTATTTGATATGCAGCCGTGCGCACAGCGTCATCAGAGCGGATTCGGCTGATACAACAAAATCCTCGTATCTGATAAAGCCGATTGAACGGCAATGACGGGCAAAAGCACAGTATCCCTTGAGATATTCTGCAAGAGTCAGTTTGCCTCTGATAAGATCGAGTCGTCTGAGACTTAGCCACTGATCGATGGGATGACGTACGGATGCAGTGTTGATAACGCTGAAATGCCGTGAAAGAACCTCGGCGGTTGTAAGTCTGTATGTCGGCCGCGGAACAAACGGCACAGCCGTAAAATCGATGTGGCTCCAGTCCCTGACAACAAGACTTTTGTTGATTTCATTACAGCGCCGGTGTATGAGAAGAATGGCGTCGGTAAAGTTAACGGTGCCCTGTCCGGTGAGAACGGCAGTATCATCATCGCTGAGCAGGTTGAACCAGTCGTGCGCCTGCGCCAGAGGGTTGAAAAGCCTGGTGCCGGCCGGATGAATTTCGCTCAGCAGTGTTACTGAATCCATGCATCCGAGGCATTTGCATATGAGCGTACCGCCGGAGCGTGCCATGTTGTGCAGTATGCGAAGTGTCGGTTTTTCCATGGATGACAGAGTGTAGTGAATAACGGTTGCGATACTGTCGCTTCATCCGCTGCTCCGTCGGGTGATACTACGTATATACGTAGGGCATGCGGTCTGAACCGCATTGAGTGCAGCGGTGCAGTTTGAATTGCTAAAGGAATGTATCAGAAAAAAATACTGATGAATAGATAAAATATTACATTCAATGTTGGGTAAACACCGTTACGGTTTCAGTGTGATAGGTATGAGGAAACATATCAAAGGGTTGAATACTGTCAATAGCGTATCCGAGCGAGGTAATGCTTTTTGCATCACGGGCGAGTGTGGCAGGATTACATGAAACGTATACAATGAGAGACGGTTCAACTGAAACCGCGGCATGCACGACACGCTGCTCACAGCCCTGACGGGGCGGATTGAGAAGAATGCCGTCACATTTTTTAACTGTTTCCGGGATTTCGGATGCATCGGCGGTAATGAATCTGCAGTTGGCTATGCCGTTTTCATCGGCATTCAGGCGTGCTTCATCAACGGAGTGCGGGTTCGATTCGATACCGATCACATATGCGGCACCTGCCAGAAAAAGGCTGAAATTACCGCAGCCGCAATAGATGTCCAGAATAGAACCGCATCCGTGAGAAGCAAACACATCCTGAACGTATGCTATTACATTGAGATTCTGCCGGTGATTAACCTGATAAAAACCTTCGAGACTTCTGCGAAAACGAAGACCCTGTACACTTTCAAAGACGGAATCGGCAGGACGGATATGCGTTCCGCGCTGATGCGAAAAAAGCGAGCTGTCAATGATTTTTCCTTTTGAAGACCTGAAGGAAATGAGAGTCGAATCGGCGGATGCACTGTACCTGATATCGATTTCACTGCATAAGCGACGAGAGCTGTTCTTGAAGACAAGAAATGGCCTGCAGCCGGATAGAATGCTGTTCAACTGATCCTGTGCAAGGAAGCAATGTTGAACCGGAATAATGCTGTGGCTTTTCAGACGATACAGGCCGAGCATATCTGTACCGGGCTGAATTTTATAATTCATTCTGAAACGATAATGAAAGATATCGGGTGACGCAATCGTATCCCTAATAGCAACATTCTGTATGCCGCCGATTCTCCGAAGACAGTCCGACACTGTGCACCGCTTCCAGTACAGCTGGCGGCTGTATTCGCAATTCTGCCACTGACAGCCGCCGCAGCGCCCGAAAAGAGAGCACAACGGTTCCGTCCGGTGCGGTGAGGGATGCAGGACATCACGAAGTTCGGCGATATAATGGTTTTTTTTCCGGTGCGTGATATCCGCAGTAACCGTGTCTCCGGGAACACTACCGGGTATGAAGCATGCGAGGCCGTTATGGTATCCGAGCCCCGATCCGCCCTGAACATACTTTTCGATAGCAACCCTGATGCTCATGTAACGAGATGCCTGTGAAGGTCAGGATGCACTGCCGTTTACGGGGTAACCGTATTCTCTAAAAATGTCGGTAATACGAACGATGCCGCATGAATCCGATCGTTATAGTAGCGTGCATTAAGGGAAGCGGATTCATAACGCAGCTGCTGAAACAGTGAAGGAGGATCATAAAGCTTTGAACAGAACATGAAACTCCAGATACCGCTGACATACGACGGCATGAATGCAATATACATTTTCACGATCGGAAAAACATGCCGTGCTTTTTCATACATAGCAGAAACAATGTGAGGGTCGAAAAACGGTGATTCCGACTGGGCGCACATAATTCCGTTATCAGCGAGTGACGAACAGCAGTTATGGTAAAACTCTTCGGTGAAAAGTTTCTTGCCGGGTCCGACAGGATCGGTAGAATCGATGATGATACAGTCATACACGGTATCGGATTTACGGACAAATGCGGAGGCGTCGTCATGGTGTATACGAACACGCTCATCATGCAACGAGCAGCTTACCGCTGGGAAATACGTTTCTGAAACTGTGGTGACGAGAGGATCGATATCGACAAGACATGCAGTGTGAACACAAGCATGTTTTACTACTTCACGGATGATTCCGCCGTCACCGCCACCGACAACCAGAACAGTTTCAGGAGAGGGGTGAGTAAAAAGCGGAACGTGGGTCAGCATTTCATGATAAATGTATTCGTCACGCTCGGTGACATTTATGGCGTCGTCAAGAAGAAGAACCTTTCCGAAAGCATGGGTGTCATAGACGGAGACTTTCTGGAAGGCACTGTGCTCTTCGAATAATTTCTTTTTTACTCGCAGAGATAGTGCGGCACTGTCGGAATAATATGAGCGTAACCACTGTGTGTCCATTGTATTTCAAACAGCTGCAGCAGGTTTGTGCTCAAGGTGCACGTCGGCTGCGCCGCTGAGATCTGGTATGCCGCGTTTGAAATCCTTTGTCGTAAACTGCCCGGCCTGCAGTTTGTCCTTTAGCACATCAAAAGCGATCCAGGGATTGACGCTTGTGCCGCAGGTGAAGAGGTCGACTGCTGCATACTGATATTCCGGCCAGGTATGAATGGCCAGATGTGATTCTGCTATAACAACGACACCGCTGATTCCATGCGGGCTGAAACGATGAAATGATGAATTAACAATGGTTGCATTGCTTCGTACGGCTGCCTCTTCCATATACTGCTGAATCAGTTTTCTGCTGTTAAGCACAGCCGAGCTGCATTCGAGAAATTCTACAAGAATGTGCTGCCCTAATATCTTCATAGGCCGTACCCCTTTCATGAAAAGCCGAAAAGCGGCTTGACGGTAAGCGAATGGAAAACAAACAGAAGTTTTATGAAAAAGACAACTGTTTATCTATACGTATCGATGAAAAAAGCGGAAATTAAATGATTAAAGCGGTGCGCTCACGGGAGACGGCGAGAAGCTGGTTGAATGAGATGTATGTGAAAACACCCCCTTGATCATGTACCGCTGATCGATTTATAAACGGCATAGTTGTTACGCTGCCTCAATCGTTTGCCATGATGGCTTTTCATGGCATTCTCCTCTCTTCAGGGTTTGAAAATAAAAAATGAAATTAAATTATAATTCGAATCATGTCAACAAATTTTTGACAAAACAACGATATTCATATAGTTTTTTTCAATCACGTACACTATCGACTGGTGCGAATTATGAAAGTCACTGTCTCGCTTTTTGCAACGTTACGCCGCCTTGCGGATGATCGCGAACGCGGACGATTGACAATTGACGTTGAACCGGGAACTCGTGTTTCAAATCTTATGGAAAGGCTGCAGGTGCCGAATGATATTCCGGTCATCATACTTGTAAACGATGTACAGGTTCAGCAGGACTATGAAATCCGGGAAGAAGATTCGGTCTGTATTTTTCCTCCTATCGCAGGAGGGTAACAGGTTATGGCCGCATCAGCACTTCCGAGTATTGTTCTTGAAAACGTCTGTAACAATGTGTGTCTGCAGTGTGAGGCCAGAAGGATAGGAGAAGATATACTGATAGCTGTTTGGGGAGGTGAACGGCCCCATATCGGGTCTGTCGCAATAGCTGTTCCCCGCAAAAGCATGAAGAACTCCCGGAACACCAGTGCAACCTCATCCGTTTTCAACAGAACAGGACATAAGGATGAGGTACTTGCACGGCGTTTTGCAGAGCAAGTGGCGATATCTGCACATGCCGTATGTGTTGTGACAGCCGGTATACATGTAGAAAATATTTCTGAAAAAATGATTTTCGAAATAGAAAAATCGGCTGATAGATTATGCACACAGCTTGTGCTGCAGATCAGGGAACAATGGTGAGCAAAAGAATTATAGTCGGTATAACAGGTGCAAGCGGCGTTGTGTACGGTGTGCGTCTCGTGCAGGTGCTTGGCGAAGCAGACAGTGAAATACATCTGATTGTCAGCGAAGCGGCACGAACGATTATGGAACATGAAATGAACGCTGATGACTTCAGCAAAATTTCAAAACTGTCACATGCGGTGTACGACGATGCAGATTATGCCGCTCCGATATCAAGCGGATCGTTCATGAACGACGGTATGATCATAGCACCGTGCAGCGCAAAAACACTGGCAGCAATAGCCAATGGTTTCGGAGCTACGCTTATAAGCAGAGCAGCGGATGTCTGTCTGAAGGAGCGTAGGCGTCTTGTGGTTCTTTTCAGGGAAACGCCTGTAAATTTAGCTCATATCGAAAATATGGCAATGATAACAAAAATGGGTGGTATTGTGCTGCCGCCGGTTCCTGCATTCTATACACGACCGAAATCGATTGACGATATCATACTGCACTCGATCGGTAAAACCCTGGATCTTTTCGGTATCAAACATACTCTATATACAAGATGGAAGGGCAATAAATCAACTAACCGTTCTTGAAGGAGCTTACGGTATGGAACTTTTCCCCTGGGAAGATCGCTACGGTGTCGGTATAGAAAAAATAGACAACCAGCATCGAAAGCTTGTAGGAATCCTCAATATGCTGTATGAAGAGATGCAGCAGGGCACGGGGCATGAGGCTCTCGGTCTTGCCCTCGACAATCTGGTGCAGTACACGAATGAGCATTTTCTGAGTGAAGAATCAATGATGAAGCTGTATGAATATCCTGATTATCCGATGCATAAAGAAAAGCATGAGAGCATGAAAAAGCATGTGTTGAAGCTTGCCGAACAGTACCGTGCCGGAGCAGTAAAAAGTCCGATTCAAATCACTAATTTTTTAAAAGACTGGCTTAAAAAGCATATCCTGGAAACCGATAAAAAATACGGTCCGTTTCTTAAAGATAAGGGTGCACAATAAAACAATTCTGTTCATTCATTGGCGGCCTTGCCGGATTTGTGTAAAAGTTCCCAGCTTTTCAGGATATTGACGGCGGTTTGCAGAGGAGGATCTGACGACAGCGTGTCTTTTTTAGCTTCAAGTTCCTGATCCGGCGATTCATCGTCTTCTTCAGCGCCGGTTTCTTCTTCACCCTTAAAATGATTTTTCAAATCCTTTTCCCGCAGAAACTTGAGCTTTTTACCCTGAGCATAGATTTCTGCACTTTCCTCGACAATTATGTCCGGTGTGATGCCCTTTTCCTGAATAGAACGGTGACCCGGCGTATAGTATTTTGCAGTGGTTATGCGAAGGCCCGAACCGTCTGAAAGCGGATAAATCGTCTGAACGGTGCCCTTGCCGAATGTCTGGGTTCCGACAACAACTGCTTTGCCGTGATCCTGCAGGGCGCCGGCAACAATTTCAGATGCACTTGCGCTTCCGCCGTTGACAAGCACAATGGTTGGAAGGGTGTAGTGATGGATGTTTTCCTTGGCGAAAAACTGCATTTTCTGGCTGGTAATTCTGCCCTCGGTATAGACGATGAGGCCGCTGTCGAGAAACTCATCGCACAGCTTGACGGCCTGATCCAGCAGACCTCCGGGATTGCCGCGCAAATCGAGAATGACACCCTCAAGCTCCCCTGAGGACTCCGTCAGTGATTTCATGGCATTTTTAAAATCCCTGACCGTGTTTTCCTGAAACTGCGTTATTCTGATATACGCATATTTATCGGTAATAATGCGGCTTTTGACGCTTTTAATTTTAATTATATCGCGGACAATTTTTATATCACGGGGTTCACTGAGACCTTCACGTAAAATTGTTATAATAATTTCGGTTTGCGGCTTACCGCGCATTTTTTTTACAGCATCTATCAGACTCATATCTTTAGTAGATTCATTTTCGATTTTAATGATTCGATCGCCTGTCTTGATGCCGGCCCTGAAAGCCGGCGTGTCCTCTATGGGTGAAACAACGGTGAGGACACTGTCTTTAATGGTAATTTCAATGCCGAGACCGCCGAAACTGCCCTTGGTTTCCACCTGAAGCTCTTTATACACATCAGGGGGCATAAAAGAAGAATGAGGATCGAGGTTTGTAACCATTCCCTTAATGGAATTGTAAATGATTTTTTTTATGTCGAGTTCTTCAACATAATTTTTTTGTATGATTGAAAGGATGTCTGAAAAGGTCTGCAGGTGCTCATACGTATCATCGGTTTCGGCAATAAGACGATTGAGCGATCCGCCGGCAACAGTCAGAAAGGAAAGCAGGACCAGACTTAAAGCGATCGTTATGCATTTTTTGTTCATCTCAAGGAACCTCCTGCTCGACAATCTCATCAAAAACCAGAAAATACAAGTTATCCCCTTTTAAGCCATTTAAGCGGATCCTGGGGTTTGCCGTGATGGCGAATCTCAAAGTAAAGACACTCCCCCTTGATAGAGTTGGTGTCACCGACAAGAGCTATAGTTTCGCCTGCTGAAACGATATCGTCAACCTTTTTTAGAAGTGAGGATGCATGGGCCGAAAGGCTGTAATAGCTCTCGCCGTGATCGATGATGATCATGTAGCCGTACCCCTTGAACCAGTCGGCAAACACGACTCTGCCGTCGTGGACGGCTTGTATAGGCGTGCCCTTCGAGGCCTGGATTTCTATGCCCTTTTGAAAGGTGAACGTATGCAGCTTCGGATGCTCGCGTCGTCCGAAACGGCTGAGAATTTTTCCAGGGACAGGAAACGGTAGCATGCCGCGAAGGCGGGAAAATTTTTTTCCATGTGTCCTGTACCGCTGTGTCTCGGCCGGCAGGGTATCGATAAACGACTGCAGTTCACGGGAGTACCTCTCCAGTTCGCGTAGCGCTTTCACCTGCATTGATTTTTCACGCTTTATTTTTTCAAGATACGATATTTTTTTCCTGCGGGATGAGCGAACCTCGTCACGCTTCAAAGCGAGATATTTTTTATCTTTTAACAGCTGATTTTTTTGTCTGTTGAGTTCATCCTGCTGTTTTTTTCTTTCAAGAAGCTTTTCACGGCTGGTTTTGAACAGCTGATGATCCTGAGAAACCAGAACTGAGAGGTAGCGCTCGTGTTTAAGGAATTCATTATAGGAATCGGCTGAGAGGAGAATACGAAGGCCGCTCCTGCGATAATATTTGTAAAGTGACGTGAGCCTGGCAGCCAGATGAGATTCCTTGTCCTGCAGCTGATTTGAAAGTCTGTCGATATCGGCATGAGTTTTTTTGATGCGTTTCTGCATGGAACGAATACGTTCATTGATTTTACCGTATTCACGGTTTTCTTTTGAAAGCTGTTTTTCGATCTTATTGAGTGTTGATATGACATCAGCTTCCTGCTTTTTTACCCTGTCGAGCTTCTTTTTATGTGACTTTATTTCCTCGGTAACGGTTTCGAGACGGGATTTTTTTTTATCGAGAATGTCCTCGGCAGCAGCAGGCACCTGCGATAACACAAGGACTGCCTGTGCGGCAATCATAAATAAAGAGAATGCATAAAAGCGGTGTATCATCGTTACAATGTGAATTCTTCAAGGCTTATCAGCGAGAACAGGCTGCCGACAAGGCCGATGAGTGCGCCGAGCAGAAGGATGAAACAGCTCAGCGAGGTATCGAGGAAAAAAATTTCACCGCTGCCGAAAAAGAAAGAAAGTGTCTTGATGTTTCTTTCTATGAAAATCATGAAGGCGGCATATATGAAAAGGAGGGCAACGGCAGCGCCGGCAAAACCCTGAAGCATGCCCTCCAGCCAGAACGGCAGCTTGATAAAAAGGTTCGTGGCACCAACCAGACGCATAATTTCGATTTCATCTCTTCGGCCGTAAACCATAAGTCTGATTGTATTGACAATAATGAAATAGGTAAAGACTATCAGGCAGATGCCGAGTGTAAGGCTGCTGATAGTAAAAATATCGTAAATTGTTATAAACCGTTCAAGCCATTTCTGTCCGTATTCAATATCCTCGATCGGCCCCCTGCCGTCGATATCATTCACAAAGCGTTCAATCAGATCAATTGAAAGGGCCTCCTCGCGGAACGTCACTTCAAGCGATGCAGGAAGGGGATTTTTTGAAAGGCCCTCCAGAATACCGTCCTGGCCCTGAAGAGACTCCTTGAGAAGTTCCATCGCCTCTTTTCGTGATACATACCGGACAGTCTGCACGCCCTGGTAAAGATCGATATACGACTGAAGCTTTTCAACAGCAGCTGCATTCGAATCGTCCTTGAGATAAACGATGACCTGCAATGTATCAACCCAGCTTTTTTTAAATGATGCCAGGTTGAAAATAATAAGGGCGAAGGAAATACAGAGTATAAAGGTAATCGAAATGGTCGTAACAGATATAAAAGTAAGTATTATATTTTTTTTAAGATTAAGAAGCGCTGTCCTGATGCAGTATACGAACTTTGTCAGCATTGGCTAATCATCACTCAGGGGGTTGTATCGATGAATCGATACGTCCGTGAAGCAGATAAACGGTTTTGTCGGAAAATTTTTCAGCCATTCGTCTGTTGTGGGTTGCCAGAATGATAGTTGTTCCGCGGGCGTTGATTGCCTTGAAAAGCTTCATTATTTCAAAAGAAAGCACCGGATCGAGATTTCCTGTCGGCTCATCGGCAAGGAGAAGAACCGGATTGTTGATGATCGCTCTGGCGATCGCTACGCGCTGCTGTTCTCCGCCTGAAAGACTGGGCGGGTATGAGTCCTTTTTCTGAAGAAGGCCGACCCATTTTAACACCTGCCAAACTTTTTTTTTGACGGTTTTTTGCTTGGTGCCGAGAATTTCAAGTGCAAAAGCGACATTTTCATAAACGGTTTTGCTGTTAATAAGTTTGAAATCCTGAAAAACCACACCAATTTTTCTTCTGAAAAAAGGAATTGCCGATTGTTTGATCCGGGCAATATTTACATTATCAACGACGATCTCACCTTTTGACGGGCGCTCGGACAAAAATATCAGTTTTAGAAATGTTGTTTTCCCGGCACCGCTGGGACCGGTAACAAATACAAATTCCCCTTTGCCGATCGCAAGATCGATATCGACAAGTGCCGATGAGGATGAATCATAAATTTTAGAAACCTTGTGAAATTTAATCATTATTTTCAGAAAAACGTAGTTATCTTATCTAAATTAAATGATTTTATTTTAAGAAAAACTAACATACTGCATGGTAGATGGCAAGGCAAATGAACCACCCTGCTGCAAGCAGCCGGGCAACTGAAGAATTACCGCAGCCTGCTGATTCTCGACGGCATGCGTTTCTGTCAATGCTGATAGTTGTCCCGGAGAGGGGTGATAATGAAATTAAAACATGTGTCAGCTCAATAAAAAAGTCCGTCATCGTGCTGTGGTAGTGTACGGAGCAGTTGTGAACAGGGAAGGTACCGGTTTATCAAAAAGATACAGGGATTATTCAGGGGGGCAGGAAATATCGATCGCCCCGGATCGAAGTACAGTGAATTGATCTGTCGAGACATCGACAACAGTAGACGGTTGACCACCGGGTGCGGGACCGGCATCAATGAGGATGTCGACATTTTCAATAAGCGCTTCCGGAAGATCACGCGGGGACGCAGAACTTGATTCACCGGAAAGGTTCGCACTGGTTGCGATGATAGGCTTGCCGATCGACATTACAAGATGCTGTGCGACGGGATTACTTGAAATTCTGCAGCCGACCCTGTTCTGGCTGCCACTGATACAGCGATGAAGGTTGTCCCCGGCTCTGAAAACAAGCGTCAGCGGTCCCGGCCAGAAGCGCTGAGCAAGTTCCAACGACCGTCGTGACGGTTTGGAGGCAAGAAAATCGAGGTCTTTGATAGATGAAATAAGAAGCGGAAGCGGTTTTTCACGGTCACGTTGTTTGGCGGAACATATTTTTTCCAGCGCCTCGTCATCGTCGTAAACGGCTCCGAGACCGTAGAGGGTTTCAGTAGGATAGATGAAAATCGAGCCGCGGCGCAGCGTTGAAGCGGCATTTTCAATAATGCTGTATTCGGGATCAAGGGGATTTATTGTGTAGACAGTCGGCATACCGCAAGATCATACACTATGCATAGGGCGTCGCAAAACGACGGAATTAACGGCTCTGAATTTTGTTTTTGAGCGCCTGATCTTTTGCAGCTACTTTATTCTCGAGATTGTGCTTGAATGCAGCAAGGCGTTCGTCGATCTCTGGATATTTGAGAGCCAGAATCTGTGCAGCGAAAACAGCAGCATTGCGGGCCCCCTGGGAACCGAGCGCCATTGTTGCAACCGGTACACCGCCGGGCATCTGTGCGGTTGAAAGGAGGGCATCCAGCCCGTTGAGCGGAGAAGATTCGAGAGGGATACCGATAACCGGAAGCCTTGTTTCGGATGCGATAACGCCCGCAAGATGAGCAGCCCAGCCTGCGGCAGCGATAATAACTTCAATACCGCGATCCCTGGCATCTGCCGCATATGCGTGTGTCCGGGCCGGTGAACGGTGTGCCGAGGAAACAGTCAGTTCATAGGGGATATCGAATTCATCGAGTTGAGCAAGAGCATCCTTAACGATATCGAAATCTGAATCGCTGCCTAAGACGATGCCGACAAGTGGCTTTTTCATATTTGTATCTCCCTGTGGTGCTGCGTTTGCAATGTAGTAAGCATACCGACGGTAAAGAAACTTCAATACTGCAGTGTATATACTACTGGTGGTATACCGTCAGCGGTTGAGCGCTTTTGAACCGATATCTGTTCTGTAATGAACATCCTGCCAGGTAATGGCGGAAACACGATGGTAGGCCTTTTTTACGGCTCCGTGAAGTGTCGCATCCCTGGCGGTAACACCCAGTACACGGCCGCCGTTTGTAACGACCGCAGTATCGTGAAGCGTGGTACCCGCGTGAAAGACCACGCTATCAGGATCATCGGCATGAGCGTCGAGTCCGCTGATCGTAAAACCCTTTTTGTACGATCCCGGATATCCGCCGGAAGCCATAACGACACATACCGACGGACGAGGATCGATGAGAAGGCTTATCGATTCAAGAGTACCGTCGATAGATGCATTGCACAGCTCGATTAGATCGCTTTGAAGCCGGTAGAGTATCGGCTGCGTTTCCGGATCGCCGAAACGAACGTTGAATTCAAGAACATACGGTAAGCCGTTTTTGATCATGAGACCGGCATACAGAACCCCCCTGAAACTGATGCCGCGTGAGGCGAGTTCTTGTATGAGAGGCTCCATGACGGATGAGAGAACGAATTGCTGCAGTGAATCGGTAATGACCGGTGCCGGGGAATAGGCCCCCATGCCGCCGGTGTTCGGTCCGCTGTCGTTATCGTATGCCGGCTTGTGATCCTGGGAGGAGGGAAGCGGCAGGACGACAGTGCCGTCGGTGATGCATATAAACGATGCCTCCTCGCCATCAAGAAAATCCTCGATAACGATTTGTGAACCGGCATCACCGAACTCGCGTTTGATCATGATTTTGTCAACAGCGGCCAAGGCCTCGTCGGCCGTTTTGCAGGGGATCACTCCCTTGCCGGCAGCCAGACCGTCGGCCTTTACGACAAAGGGAGGCTTGCGGGTCCTGCAGTAGGATAGCGCCTGATCAGGGTCTGAAAATACGACGAAATCAGCGGTAGGTATGCCTGCGCTCTGCATGACCTGCTTTGCAAATGCTTTGCTGCCTTCAAGTCGGGCTGAAGCGCGGTCGGGACCGAATATTTTCAAACCGCGTTCCTGAAACATGTCGACGATACCGTCGGTGAGCGGCTGCTCGGGACCGACAATCGTCAAATCGATTTTGTTTTTTTCGGCAAAAGAACACAAGCCTGAGAGGTCGTCAGCACCGATAGGAACGTTTTCGGCAATGGCTGCTGTACCTGCATTTCCGGGAGCGCAGAACACGGTATCGGTGGAGTGACTTTCACAGGCCTTCCAGACAAGCGCATGCTCACGGCCGCCGCTGCCTATTATAAGTACTTTCATTATTGTACATCTCCCGGTGGTATGCTATCAAGATACGTAATTATGGCACGGTCGTATTCCGAAGTGCGTCTGAAAACCTTCTTTGCAAGTGAAAAATTCGTTGCAACGGAAACGGATCCTGCCGACTGACTCATTTCATCCAGAACAGCCGGGTAGTCGGCAGGATCGGTGATGACGGTAACATCCGGGTAATTTTTCGCCGATGACCGCAGCATGGCCGGGCCGCCGATATCGATATTTTCAATTGCATCATTGAGCGTGCATGATGAATCGGCAACGGTTTTTTCGAACGGATACAGATTTACGGCTACAAGATCGATCGGCGTAATATCATGTATCTGCATTTGCTCACGATGTTCGGCATTCGAGCGCATACCGAGCAGAGCACCGTGAATTTTCGGGTGCAGGGTTTTAATACGACCGTCCATCATTTCCGGGAAGCGTGTATAGTCTGAAACATCAACAACAGCTATGCCGGAACCTTTGAGGATTTTTGCCGTTCCGCCGGTCGAGAGTATTTCAACGCCGAATGAGGAAAGCGAACGTGCAAAGTCGACAATACCGTACTTGTCCGAGACACTGATAAGAGCTCTTCTTATTTCTGGCATAAAAACAAGCCTTTCTGAATGATAGTTAATAAATTATATTATATTTAATGAGTATAAAATGTATCATTAAACGCCGTTCAAGTAAAGTCTATAATTGAAGGCGATCATCATTTAAAGGGTATAGACAGTGAAGAGACAACGGATTTTTTCACTGGTACGGCCTGCCGCTCCAGGAGATGTTGTTGTCATAGAGGGATCGGAGGCACATCATATCTGTACTGTGCTGCGGTACGAGTGCGGTGCACTTCTGAGACTCTTCGACCGCGACGGCACTGAATACCGTGGGAAAATATGTTCACTGCGCAAAGGGCGCGTGGAGGTTGAGATACTTTCGAAAGAGTCGACAGAGGAAAACGGACAAAGTCCGTTTACGTTGTGTCAGGCTGTCATACGACCGAATAAAATGGATTATATCATTCAAAAAAGCACGGAACTGGGTGTCGGCATGATACAACCGTTTCTGTCGCACCGCTGTATTCAGAAATGGGACAGTGAGCGAAAAAGAAAGAAAAGCGATCACTGGAACAGAATTATTCTCGAAAGCGTAAAACAGTCGGGCATAAGGAGGCCGCCTGTACTGATGCCGGTTGCTGATTTTTCCGCGATAATCGGCAGTGACTACAAAGGATATACAAAAATCATCCTCTGGGAGCAGGCAAAATCAAAACATCTCAGAGAAATACTTCATGAAAAGGATCCGACAAAACCGGTAATTTTTGTAATCGGCCCTGAAGGCGGGTTTACCGGCGATGAAGCAGAACGTGCCCGGCAGTACGGTTTTGAAACCATAAGCCTGGGCAACAGTATTTTACGATCGGAAACCGCTGCCCTGGCAGTTTTATCGATACTCAACTATGAAGCCGGAATAATCGGATGAAGCGCGCTGCAGCATGACTGTTCGCATCGATTGATAAAAGCCGAATCCC
This sequence comes from uncultured Thermodesulfobacteriota bacterium, assembly GCA_964518865.1. GTDB lineage: Bacteria > Desulfobacterota > WTBG01 > CAIYCZ01 > CAIRTM01 > JANQGV01. The sequence goes on along the minus strand of CAZFIB010000028.1, from coordinate 50 downwards.
TGATTCACCATCTAAAAAATAAAAAAACTCGTTGGCCCCTGAAAACAGGG